>CAINOB010000110.1 GCA_903851365.1 uncultured Bacteroidota bacterium | reverse complement strand
TCGAGTTTTTATGGATGTTTCAATTATTGTCCAGGCTTGACTTCTTTTCCCGACAATTTATTTGATGCTGCAACTGGGTGTGGAAGTAACTCTTTCAGGTTCACCTTTAATAATTGTTCAGGATTAGACCAGGCCATTCCAGCCGGGTTCTTTGATAACAATCCCCTTGTTGGGACACAAGGATTTTATGCAACTTTTGCTGGTTGCTCAAAATTAACCTCTGCACCTGATGGTTTATTCCGCGTTCATACTTCCGCAGCAACAGAAACATTCGCTTATACTTTCCAATATTGCTCGAAATTGACAATGAGTAAATGGATATTCTATAATGCCGGAGAAGAAGGAACCCGATTTCTTAATAAATCTCCTGGTTTTTCGGCCTTCTTTTCTATACTTACTTTTACAGGAACAGCCGGGCAGGCTCCGGAATTATGGCTTTGCAATTTCGGAACTGGTACGCCAGTATTTGGTGCATATGGGTATCACTATCCATCGACTTTAACAAATTATTACGATATCCCGATCGATATTATCCTGGATGTTGCTCCGGCAACAGACTGGGCCGTGGGAGATACAATAACAGGTCAAACCAGTACCAAATACTGTACGGTAGTGAAAAAAATATCTGCTACTCAATATTGGGTAAATCACGAAAATAACGGGGCTTGGACTCCGGGAGAAATCGTTGGGGTGACAGGGGTTTCAGCCAAATTAGCCGATCAGGGGGTCTCTAAACCTATATGGTCGGGAACATTCGGAAGAACAAAAACATAAATAATAAAACGCTATGAGTTACAAAGTTGAAACATTAATCAGAAAAGTTGATTCCAACGGTGACGAAAGAGTTTTCGTTTCGTTGGCGATCGCAGATGATCTGGGCCGGTACAATTATGGCATTTGGATGCACCCGGACGATTTCGATAATCTTAAAGCAGAAATGACACCCGCAAATTGGGCTGCATGGTCGAGGTATGCAGAATTTCGGTTCCTTAATCCAAGCAGTGCGGCATTGACGGCCTTTTGTGAGGAAATACTACCGGTCGCCAGGATTCACCAGGAGAACCAGGTAATCGAACAGAAAATAGATCAGGCAAGGAGATTGAGGGAAGCACAAGGCCTTTAATTATGTTTCAATTGCTGATAAACGGTGAACCGGTGGATATGGCCCCCGATGCCAGGATATCGATTGAAGAGGAAAGCCCTGTTTTCGATAAGGATGTTATCCCCGGCGGGTTCTCATTTCCCTTTGACCTGCCGGTAACCCCACGGAATACCCGTATACTTGGCCATCCGGGAAGGATCCAGTCACTCGTCCAGGGCGGCCTTGACCTGCCTTTTCAGCTATTCAACGATGGATTATTTATCGGTGCCGGCACGGCCATCATTCAAAAAGCCACCGACCGGTCGTACAGCGCTTTTCTACAGGTGGCCACCGGTGATTTTGCCGGAAAAATTGTCGGGAAAAAATTGATTGACGTTGATTTTGGAGGCTCCCGCACCTGGGCATACAAGCCGGAATACACTTTTCCGGAGGATGATTTTGCCCTGTTCCCGATCTACAACTCTGAATTTATGAAGGGTACCCAGTTTGAAGCCGGTTGGGCCACCAACAAATGTCGCTTAAATTCCTATGAAGAGGGGCTCTGGTATGATGTGGAAAACTCGATCATGGCGATTTCACCCTTTCCTTACTTGGCTTACGTGGTAAACCGGATCTTCAATTACTTTGGTTTTCCAATCGATGAAAACATTCTGGCCACCGATCCGGATTTAAAGCAACTGGTAATATATAATAACCGGGATGCCTCAGAATTTACAACCACGGTTACAGAAGTAGATAAAACCTACGCGGGAGTCTATGAAACGGATCCATTCAACGGGGATTACATTCTGGATATGAATGGACAGCGGATTCTAAAAGTATTTCGTGCCAAAGTATCCACAATTACCAGGGGTTTGGACACTTGGGATCTGAAAGATTTCCTGCCGGATATAACCATCTCCGATTTCATACTGGCCATCAGAAACATGTTCAATCTTGCATTTACGGTCACCAGCAAGGGATCATTACTCATCCGAAAAAGAAAAGACCTGGTCAAATCCGGGAAGGCAGTTTCCCTGGATGCCAAAGTGATCGGCCGGCCGCTGATCACCATGGGTGCGACAGTGGCGGGAGTTTACCTGCGCTGGACACATGAAGAGAATGACCTTCTTTTTTCTGAGGAGTTCAAAGATATTTATGCAGATCCTTTGCTCCTAAAACCTTCGGTAAATACGATGGATGAACTGGAAGAAATCGTGCCAACAATCAATGAAATCCGGCTGATCACCACTTACGGCCAGTATTACCAGTATTCCGGGGAAGAGGTAGACGGAGTGACCACCTACAGTTGGAAGTTTTTCTCGAACGACTTTCAGGATTTTAAGATTGGAGAAAACCCGGAAGAGTTCACCGCTAAAGCATCAACCCTCCCGATGATCCATTACCAAAGGCTTACAGGCGGTCCGTTCATCCGATGCCCTGAGGCGAAGCAGTTATCCGCTTCAATACTTCGAAGCACATCCCTACCCTGCAGCCTGCGGTTACTCTTTTATCGCGGCATGATTGATGATTCGCTGGGCACATCGTATCCTTATGGATCATCCGATGCCTTCGATCTCAATGGAGCATTGCTGCCTGGTGCCACCCTAAGTTTGAAATGGGATGGGGCAACCGGTCTGTACAACCAGCTCTGGAAGGATTACCTGACCTGGTGGAACACCCGGAAAGTGGTGACCTGGACGATCATCGATCCATCAATCCTTGATTTTTTTACCGTTTACGCCATCGAAAACAATCACTACCTGTTAAAAAAAAGGTCCCTGAGCATTTCTGCAAAGGGACCGCAACCAGGGGATTGTGAATTCTATCTGATTTAAATTTTGCCGAACGCGTCCATTTCACGTTCCAAATCATCAGTCATAATATGAGCATACACCATGGTCATGCTGATGTTCGAATGTCCGAGCAACTTTTGTAGAGCCGCGAGATTATTAGTCGCCTTCAGAAAATTTGTTGCAAAAGTATGCCGGCCGGAGTTCCAGATGACCTTTTTGGAGATCTTTGCGTGAGCTACAATCAGCTTGATATACGTACGCATCCTTGGTTCGGAGAACAATTTGAATATCACCCCTTTTGTCCGGGTACCAGCCTCATCAGCTATCATCTCCAAAGCCCCCGGTACCAAAGGTATCCGGATTGTAGCCCCGGAACTGTTTTTGGTCTTCTTGGGAGTTACGATCAGCAGATTATGGACAATGTCCTCCAATTTAATACGTTCAAGATCCGATACCCTCAATCCTGTATAGCAACTGAACAGGAAATGTCGTAGAATACATTGATAGGTATCGGTCAGTGTTTTCTGATGGTAAAGATCCAATAGCAGCTTGACCTCATTGTTATCCAGGAACACCCGATCGGTTTGAGCTCGCTTTACAGGCATCCTATCCAGCGGATTCATTGTTATGATCCCTTTGCGCTTTGCGATATTGATAAAGGTTCGGTGAGTCTTTAACGTATTCCACCTGGTATTGCTTTCGTTTTTAAGCTTCACCTTCATGTGCTTGTTAAAGTTGGCGAATAAATCCTCTGACAATTCAGCAAAGGCAACCGTCTTTTTAAACTCCTGAAGCTTAACCCGGTGCGCGTTAAATTGCTCAATCGTTGAGTCAGTCACTTCACCCCTTCGGGATTCTATTGCCTCCTTGAGCCATTCGAGATAGTCGAACCCGGTATTCGGCCTATCATATTCATCTTTCAACAGCTCGAAAGTAACCTCCTTGTCCTGCAGCCGGTATTTTACGAAAATATTGGTCAGCTTGGCCTTTGCTGTATCAATGATCAGATTTAGGTCGCTGGCTTGCTTATGGCTCTTCCTTACTTTTTTTTCTTTATCGTCCCAATCCTTCGGAGCAACCTTCACCCCTGAATAGAACGCCATTTTCTTCTGATGCTGGTATAAAACCAGCTGAATAGTCCCTTTTCCAGATCGATCCAAAACCTCACTACGGAAGTTTATTTTCACGTTTGGAATAGAGTCTGTGATGTGTTTGTGATGTGTTTTTGTGTTTTCCTTCATTTTGTGATGTGTTGTCGACCCTCTGAAACCCTTGCTACCACTCGAAAACAAAAAAGCCTCTCACTTGATGTGAGAGGCTCAGTGAACCTGGAGAGACTCGAACCCCCAACCTTCTGATCCGTAGTCAGATGCTCTATCCATTAAGCTACAGGTCCATGCCTTTAGGCACTGCAAATATACAACAATTTGTGATTTTTAATATCGATCAGGAGCACAAAAAAACCGGCCTTTCGAGCCGGTTCTTAATAACTGCCAGACTTTCAGTCCGGACAGTGAGATTATTTTGACGATTAATCGAAGTGCAGATTTTCCATCCAGGGAACAGGAACTTCCAGATTGTCATCATTCTCATTAACCACCGGTGAAGTAAAATGCATGTTGTCTAACCAGGGAACCGGAACTTCGGTCAGATCTTCACTTTCGGTATTGAAATGCATATTCTCGAGCCATGGTACAGGAACTCCCATTTCGGTATCGAAGCTGTTCAGCGAGTTATCTTTCAACAATACAGTTTCCAAACCTTCACTGGCTCTTAAAAAGTCATTGGTATCGATAAGGGCAGAAGCCTTGGCAAGAAGGTCCATGACCGGTTTTTCCAGGGTAACAACAGTGGCCCGCTTTTCTTTAATTCCATGTGTACCGGCTACTGCATTTAAATTGCTTGTTAAAACTACTCCCAGAAGAATAGCGCTTGTCAGTTTTAAGATTTTTAAAGTTTTCATTGTAATGTATTTTTTAAGTTTTTAATTCTTGTTTTTAAATCTTGTTTCTAATACTAAGACGATCGCGGAGCGACTTAGTTACACGCGTAAACGTTAAAGAATGTGAAGTTTACAGGCTTTTTCGTTAATGATTTGTTAACGCGGATTCCTTCGATAAATACAAAAGGAAAAGCCGGCTCTTGCGGGCCGGCTGATCGGGACTTTTTCGAAAACCAAACACTACACTTTGCAGTCTCATCTAATATCTATGTCACAAATTAACTTCATCGTTACCTTATTCAGATATAATTACTGTTAATAAACGTTATCGGGTCAGCAGTTTAAAAAGTGGTTCCAGAGTAACGTCATCAGCAGCTATGGCATCAGCTTCCGGATCGGCTATAATATAACCTTCGTTGAACATCCATTCTTCCAGACCATGATTATCGAGCTGTTTGAATTTTAACACATAGTCGCTGGCATTCTTGTCGAGGAATGAAACAGTAACATGATCAATCTTATTACACATCTTCTGTAACCGGACAATCTGTTTGGAGTTAATCTGATTATCATACAACTTTATCAGAAAATCAATGATCGGTTTGTCAAGTGTCAGGGTGATGTCCTGTTTTGAGCTTTTTGCATAGCGGTGATTAATCGATTCGATTCTGGCGCTGATTTCCGACATCGGAGAAACATCATTAGCTGAAGTTGATTTCAGATAGCCTTCGTTAAACATCCAGGCTTCCAGACCCTGCTCATCCTGTGGCTTGAATCTCAATATATAATCACTTGCATCAGGATCGAGGAAAGAAATGGTCAGATGATCAATCTGGAACGCCATCTTTTGCATTCTATATATATCGTTAGCTTCGATCTTGTCAGTAGCAGCCTTTGCCATGTACTCAATCACCGGCCGGTCGACCGTTAGGGTAATCACATTTTTTGCACTTTTTGGAGCGCTGGAAACACTAGCTTCTACCTGGCTCGTCAGTGCCAGTCCCAGAAGAATTATTCCCGTCAGTTTTAAAATTTTCATAGTTTTCATCTCTAATATTTTTAAGATTTTTAAGCTCTCTTTTGTACTTATAAGACGCTTGAAAACCGGTTATGTTACATTCGTAAGTGTTAAAGAATGTGAATATTAGAAGCTTTAACGTTAATGAATTGTTAATTTGATTTTGGCTGATTTTTAACAAAAAGAAAAGCCGGCTTGTTAGAGCCGGCTAATCGGGACTGTTTCGAAAAACAAACACTTACTCCTTGCAGTTTCTTCTAATATCTTGGTTGCAAATTAACCTCTTCGTTGTCGTATCCAGTTATAACATCTGTTAATTAACGTTATCTCTTTTGTACCTATAAGACGAACGGATCGGACTAATGTTACATATCCTAATGTTAAAGAATGTGAAAAAACTGTTAAACGATTGCAAATTACCAGCGCTTCTTATCGTTTCGGTTGGATTTTCTTTTAGCACGCGGAAAATCCTCGAACCTTGGTTCCCGTGGGCCTTCGGATGTTTTAAGTTCCACGCTGACACGAACTCCATCGATGGTGCAGTCGCGGAATGAATTCATCACTTCTCGCTCGAAACGGCTGTCAACTTCAACAAAGGCGAATTTCTTCATCATTTCGATCTTGCCGATCTGAATTGATTTATTGCCAGTCCGGTCATTAATCAGGCCAATAATATTCGAAGGATTCATGTTATTCTTTGTCCCGAGGTTGATGAAAATCCTGGAGAATTGCATGCGTTCAGCTGCACGTTCAGAACGCGATCGATTATCGCGGCTGAGCGGATTCTTCTGATCATGAATATTGGCATTCAGGTCAGGCGCATTTTCGTAAAAGGCCAGGAACCGGTTAAATTCCACGGAAACAAATTTCTTTATCAAGTCTTCCCGTTCAAGCTGGCTGAGTCTGCTGTAGATCCCTTCCAGAAACGGATCGATTTGACTTTCGTTAACCTCAACGGTTTTTACTTTATCGATAAGATTGAAAAGCTGACTTTCACAGATCTCCATACCACCCGGCACCTGTTTACGGATAAACTTCTTACTCAGGAGTTTTTCGAGTTGGGTAACTTTCTGTGGTTCACGGGTATGTATAATCGAAATCGAGGTTCCGGTTTTTCCGGCACGACCGGTACGCCCACTACGGTGAATATAAATTTCTAATTCATCCGGCAGGTTATAATTGATTACGTGGGTAAGATCGTTAACATCCAAGCCCCTGGCAGCCACATCGGTAGCCACTAAAAGTTGAACATGCTTCTGGCGGAAACGGCTCATAACGAAATCACGCTGTGCCTGTGACAAGTCGCCATGAAGCACATCGGCATTATAACCTTCACTCATCAGCTTATCAGCAACATCCTGAGTTTCGGCACGGGTACGGCAAAAAATGATACCATAAATCAGAGGATGCAAATCGACAATCCGTTTCAAAGCATGATAGCGGTCCTTGGCATGAACCACATAATATTCATGCTGCACATTTTCAGCTCCTGCATTTTTTTTGCCAACCGAAATCATTACCGGAGCATGCATGTATTTTTCGGCAATCTGGCGAATCTCTGTCGGCATGGTGGCCGAAAACAGCATCGTTTGTTTCTCAGCCGGGGTATCTGACAAAATGGTGTCGAGATCATCCTTGAATCCCATCGATAACATTTCATCCGCTTCATCAAGGACCAGCCATTTAACATGCTGGACTTTAAGAAGCTTGCGGTTTAACAGGTCCATCGCCCTGCCTGGAGTAGCAACCACCATGTGAACACCGGCCTTAAGAGCCTGAATCTGTGGCTGGATGCTTGCGCCGCCATAAACGGCGACAATTTTAAATTCTGGAACATACTTCGAAAAATTCTGCATATCCTTTGTGATCTGCATACATAATTCGCGGGTTGGACATAACACCAGCGCCTGGATCGTTTTTTGTCCAAAATCAATCTGCTGCAGAATCGGCAATCCGAATCCGGCAGTTTTGCCGGTACCGGTCTGAGCCAGACCAATCAAATCGGCATTTGGGGTTAACAGGTAGGGAATAGTCTCGGCCTGTATGGGGGTGGGTTCTTCAAAACCCATGTCGGTGATAGCGCGGAGGATCTCTTTGCGCAACCCGAACTCTTCAAATCCACTCATCAAATTTCTCCTTGCAGCTCAAGGCAAAATGCCTGAAAGCCATTATTTTAATTCGGCCGCAAAGGTATTGTTTTAAAGTCAATTAACAGCATGTCGTTCCATTTTATTATTTTGCAGAATTGTCAATCCCTATTTTCCATGAAAAACGCGCTGCTTCTATCACTTCTGATATTGTTGTCCATAGCCGGTGTCGGTTCCGATCTGAAAATAATGACCTGGAACATCCGATATAACAATCCGGGCGATGGAGTTAACGCCTGGCCAAACCGAAAAGAGAGGGTTTTTGCGCTTATTCGAGACGTCAGTCCTGCGATATTCTGCATGCAGGAAGCTCTGGACGACCAAGTAAACGATCTGGCCATTGCCCTCCCCGGGTATACCTGGGTTGGTGCCGGACGCGACGACGGCGGTAAAAAGGGGGAATATGTGCCGGTATTTTATCAGAAAGATAAATTCAAACTGGTCAAAACCGGAAACTTCTGGCTTTCAGAAACACCCGAAATACCAGGCAAATTGGGATGGGATGCAGTTTGCCCGCGAATGGTTACCTGGATAGCGCTTGTCGACAAATCAAAAGATACTCTCTATGTCATGAACACTCATTTCGACCATATGGGCGTTACGGCAAGGATCATGAGCGCAAAATTGCTGGTTCATGCAGCGGATTCCATCGCCGGCAGTCACTCCATTATTATTACCGGAGATTTCAATGCAACTCCTTCTGATACTCCCTACCCGATTATCACAGGTGACGGATTTAAGGATTCAAGAATGGTTTCCGCCGCTGCTCCCAAAGGACCTGAGTATACCTTCACCGGATTTTCAACCTCAGGCAAGCCGGGCAACCGCATTGATTTTATCTATGTCAGAAAAACAAAACCCGTTAAAAGCTACCTCGTGAGGGAGGATAGTTTTAACGGGAATTATTTATCGGATCATTTGCCGGTAATCGTTGGGTTTTAGGTATTGGGTGTCGGGCAGCCGGCTGCCAACTACCTATCAATCTTCACGCTGAAAGAGCTGCCATGACTACTGCCGCCCATCTTGTTGAGACGATATTTGAAGGTCAGCATTACATAGCGGCCCAGCATATTGGTTTGACGCTCCTGCAGGTAATTTAGTTCGCTGATACGCTGGATACCGGTGTTCTTATTTAACAGGTCCATGGCATTCAGAGTCAGTACACCGCGATTATTCTTCAGGAAATAAAAGCTGACATCGCAACTGAGCAAAGGAACAAGGATCGGTTTATCGAAACTCTGGGCAGTATAATTGGTAACATCTGCTTTAAAACCAAAATTCCATTTCTCAGTCGGATTATAGCGCATCTCGGTAAAGCCGGCAAGATTTACATACCTGTTATTCAAACTGTTCTGGATTGAATACTTTGCATCAGTCATCTGAACGGAACCTCCGACCATCACATCCCACTTATCTTTTTTACGGTTATCGATGGTCAGTGAAGCTTTATGCGTAAAGTTGGTATTGATGTTTTCATCACCGTTTACCAGGCTGATTCCCTGATTCATGCTCTCGCGAAGGTTCAGGTTGATCTTTACACCCAACTTCCGGATCGGTGTAGAAAAATCGATCCTGGCGGAAGCATTGTAATCATTTTTAACATTAACCAGCGTCATCGTCTGTTTGAGCTGCGAATCAACGGTTCTTGACCAGTTAATTTTATCGATGGTATAACCGGCATCGATCCCGCTCATCAAAGAGGTAAAACTGAACTGATCAAATATCAACCAATTGAAATAAACATTATTCGAATATTCAGGCTTTAGATTGCGGTTACCGTAAGATATGGCCATTGGATTGCTATTGTCGGGAATGGTCAAAAGCTGGCTGGTCGACGGAGTATTAACGTTCGTCTGATAGAAGAACATCAGCCTGCGGCCTGTTTTATATTCATATTCCCACTGCAACCGGGGCGTGAAATACAGATGATTTGTGGTCAAAGGTGATTCGTTCCAAAGGGTTGTACGGACCTGTCCGGCTTCGGCACCAAGCACTGCCGTAAACTGGGTTTTATCAGAGTTTCGCGTAATGCTCAGTTCCGGTCGAAACCACTGGTATAGTTTTCGGAAATCGGGACTGTACAATGAATCCACCAGTTTCCCGTCGGCAACCGGTAATCCCTGAGTCCTATTGTAATGATCGTTGCTCGATCCTATACGCAATGCGGGCTCAACGAAAAGCAGCCCCTTAACTTTTTGTGTCAGGGATGTTGATCCGGAAACAGAGACGTTATCCGTTGCAATATCCTGAAACTGGCTCACTACCTGAGTACTGGCTGGCAGGAAATATTGGGTTGAGTTTTGATACATCGAATTCGACAAACTGTTAGCATAGCTTCCATCCGCTGAGATTTTAAATATCGAGCGTTTGCCGTTGAACTTTTTTAACCACGATCCGCTGGCGCTTCCTGACACAGAGCGGGAGTTTCCCGTGCTAATGCGTCCCAGGGCATATACCGGAATATCGTTCTCCTTCGCATTGGTGATTGAATTCCTGGGTGAGAATGCATTTGAGAAACCGATATTACCGTTTACGATAATCGTTTGGGTGGAATCGATCCGGTTGCGCATCCCGAAATTAATATTGTGCGAAGTATCCCGCTGGATTTGATTGGCCGACTGATCCTCCACAAAGGATCTTTCCGGAGTGAAGTTCCTAGTGTTGGTGGTTTCAGTGAGTTTTCTGTTGGAGCCGGTCATTGTATAGCTTGCAAAGACTCGTCTGTCTTTGGCCCAACTATAGGAGAAGTTTGCTCCACCGGCACCCGAAGCTGACAAACCACTTTCCGCCTGTCCAAAATTAATGGGCAGACCGCCTCCACCGCTTCCTCCGATCATAATAGCGGCATTACCGCCACCCATGTCACTCATTCCTCCATTGAAACTCATATAATCGCCAAAGGAAAATCCGGATTGATTAACGTTATTGACCATACCCAGCACAGCAGCCTGGGTTTTATCGGTAAAACGATAAGCCTTGCCGCTGCCCAGATAATATTTACCGCTGCCTCCTGATGACGAAACATCACCGGCACCAGCGCCAAGGGTCACATCTCCGAGAATCCCCTTCTTTTTATCATCCTTCAGAACCAGGTTAACCGTTTTATCACGTGTACCGTCGTCGATACCGGTAAATTCCGATTCGTCCGAACGTTTATCGTATACCTGAACCTTATTAATAGCATCTGCTGGAAGGTTTTTGGTTGCCACCTTCGGATCATTTCCGAAAAATTCCTTGCCATCGACCAGCACCTTTTTCACATCCTTACCCAATGCTCTGATATTACCTGCCCGATCAACTTCGATCCCCGGTAATTTCTTGAGCAGCTCCTCTACATTGGCGTCCGACCGTGTTTTAAAGGCCCGGGCATTGAATTCAATGGTATCGTGGCGAATAACAAGCGGAACATATTCACCTTCAATTTTTGCTTCCTTTAGGTCAACAGTTTTAGGCTTTAAGGCTACAATCCCGAAGTTATTGTCGGGCCCGTAGGGAAAACTCATATTCTGATAAAATGACTGATAACCCAGGTAGGCCACCTGCATCAGGTAATTTCCGCCTCTAACGCTTTTAACTTCAAAATGCCCTTTATCATTGGTTATCCCAAAGAATTCCAAAGTAGAATCTTTCGGGTTTAGCAGAACAACGGTGGCGGAATTCAGCGGAACCCCCTTTTCGCCCATAACGTCACCGGTAAGATTCACGGATTGAGCGAAGGAGGTGATCGACATGCACAAGGCTGCCATTATTATTATGAGATATCGTTTCATTGGTTGAATTAGTTGTTAGGTTATATCAAAACGGGTAAAAACAGGGCAAGAGGGCAAAAGGGCAGGAGGACAGAAAGGAAAGCTCAAAAGAATAAATTTATAAGTCGTACTTAATTTGACTATGACTTACTTTTTTAAACTTTACTTTTTGCCTTTCTGCCCTCCTGCCCTTTTGCCGTGTATCAACTATTTATCAATCCTGATCATCATTTGAACGCCGGCTGTTCCTTTGACACTGCCATTTTGAACACCCATCTCCTTCATCTTATCTTCGACAATCTTCTTGAATTCGGCTTCAGTGGTTTTTTTACCTTCTTTAGGTTTTGCAAGCATTTTGTTGTCGACCACTGCAGGCTCAATGGATTGAGCAACAATGGTGCGCTTTCCATTATCCAGGTCAACCGCCAGAACCATTCCTGGTAAATTGAGATATTCACCCGGTCCTGCAGGAATAGGCAATGCAGGGGCAAACCAGGCAACAATCGCAGTAGAGTCCTTGCTCAGACGCGTAGCTTCCTGACAGCTATAACCCAAAACATCTTTTGTATTGCCGGTCAGTTTCCAGTCGGATACACCCAGCTCCTTTTCGATCAGGAACATGCGGGTCATAAACTCGCGCTGTTCAATCTGCTTTTTTGCAGCAAAATCGGTATACATTTTATTGTCAGGCTCCATCATTTTCATCATCACCATGGTATTGCCTTCACCGGCAACCTGTTCCGCCGTAGCTTCCTCCTGTTTAACATTAGTATACAGTGAGGCTCCTTCGTTAAAGATCAGCGACTTTTTGCTTTTGCGTTCCTTTGGGAGTGAAGCGGCCAAAGCAGCTGCATCACCTTCAAGGTGTATTTCGATTTTCATCGTCTCTTCATAAACGACTTTCCCGCTTTTGATAGTTTTTGCCGGATCGCTCTGGGCGCCCAGCAGGGTGAATGCCAATAAACCTGTACTGATAAGAATAATTGATTTCATAATTCAGAATTTTTTGTCAAAAATAACAGCCTCCTGATAATTATCGGGTTAACAACATCAAAAACAAGGTTAATTAAGGTTAATGGCTGCAAGTGATTCGATTTGACACCCCTATATTTGTATCGGAGCTGAAAAATGGATAATTTAAAAAAGATAAAGTGGATCCCGATCCTGATGGTGTTCAGCCAGCTGATGCTGACCGGATTTGTTGCTTATTGGTTAAGGAGCCAGTTTAAGGATGAAAAGGATCTTCTCCGAAATGATGTATCACGTCTGTACGATGAATCCCTCAATCAGGTGATGGACAGCGTGGTATTCAGCCGTGTGGTTGAACCTGCTCTAAACGATTCAGTTACCATCACTTTATTATCAGACATCAAAAAGGATACTTTGGTTAATTGTCTTCCAAAAGTGGTGACCGGATCAACTTATTTCAGCAGTATGGGATCTAAAGAGAATACTGTTGTTAAAATAGCAGTCCCGGACAGCATGGCAGGGAAAGAGCATCACCATGCCGGAACTTTTGCATTCGTAACTGGCAGGCAGGATATGCTGATTCGCAGTGTTAAGCTGATAATCAACCAGAAGGGTGATTCTGTGCTAAGCAAAAGTTCAATGCCCGGTGTATTTCCGCTCACCTTGGATTCACTGCTATTTAAGAAGGTCTTTACTGGAAAGATCAGTGAAAAAAACCTCGGCATATCGATGATTTGGTACCCTGATTCCCTCAATAAAAAGGTTCATAAACTAAAATCAGCCCTTTATTTCTCCAGGATGGTAGATGGACAGCTGCCGGGAGTACTGGTCCGGAATGAAGCGCCTTATCTGGTCCGGAGAATGAGTCCCCAGATTTTATTCGGATTGATATTATTGATTCTCACAGGTTCAGCATTTTATTTTACCAACCGAAGTCTGAACCGACAAATGATGCTGAACAGCCTCCGGAACGATTTCGTGAGCAATATCACTCATGAGCTCCGAACCCCGGTTTCCACAGTAAAAGTGGCTCTGGAGGCCCTTAAAACGTTCGATAAGGTCAATAATCCAGCTATAACCCTTGATTATCTGGATATGGCCACCCAGGAGATGAACCGTCTGGATCAGCTCATCGGCAAAGTTCTTGATCAATCCCTTATCGGGGAGCAAAACCATTTAATTCAACCGTTACCCTCCGATCTTAAAGTACTGATCGATAAAACCCTGGCCACTCTGGAACCTCGTCTGACTTCCCGAAATGCGAGTATCAGTTTCGATTCTGCAAGCCCTGTTGATCCGATCATGGTTGACCCGCTCTATTTTCAGGGTGTATTGATCAACCTGATTGATAACAGCCTAAAATATGGTAACGAGGCCCCTGAAATCACTATAAGTTTAATGCAGAATAAAAGTTCTGTTGTTGTTCAAGTGAGCGATAATGGACCGGGCATACCTAAAGAATATCTCGGAAAAGTTTTCGATAAATTTTTCAGGGTTCCAACAGGCGATACTCATAATATAAAGGGATATGGTCTGGGGCTAAGCTTTGCCGCTTTGGTGATGAATCAGCATCATGGATCGATCTCCGTAAAAAATTCAGACTCTGGCGGATGCCAGTTTACCCTTACTTTTCCGCAGAATAAAGCATGACTACCAGTATATTATATGTAGAGGACGAGCTTTTTCTCGGCAAAATCGTAAAAGAAACGCTGGAAGACCAAGGTTTTGAAGTTATCTGGGAAACTGACGGTGCACGCGTCATGAACCGTTTTAACAGTTTTAATCCTGACATCTGTGTTATCGACATCATGTTACCGAATATTGATGGATATTCTCTGTGCCGTCAGATCAGGGGATTACATCAAAATATACCCATTATTTTCCTTACGGCAAAAACAGCCACCGCCGATCTCGTTAAGGGGTTTGAATCTGGAGGCACTGATTATATCCGTAAACCTTTCAGCATTGAGGAACTGATCGTCAGGATAAAAAATCAGTTAAACCTGAAAAGCTCGAATGGAATTCCACCGGCGGATAACCGGGAAATAAAAATTGGCACATTTACCTTATTTCCATCACGTTACGAGCTACATTCTCCTACTGGCATCATTAAACTTTCGCAGCGCGACCAGCAGGTTCTCTGCATGTTGTGCGCAAACATCAACCGGGTTACCGACCGAAGGGAATTACTTTTATCGGTTTGGGGCGACGACTCCTTTTTCAATTCGCGCAATCTTGATGTTTATATCCGCAAACTCAGGACCTATCTGTCGGTGGATCCATCGATAGAAATCCAGACTATCAAAGGCAAAGGATATCTGTTTATCACAGGGTGAATAAGCACTAGTAAATCGTTGAAATATCCTGCTAAATAATTGAAATCGATCATTGTATCGTCAATTATTTTTTTGTAACTTTTCCAGCGAAAACCTTAATCTCCAACCTAAAACAGGCAAATATGAAACGCACAGTTGCTATTCTTCTGTTATCCGGTTTATTCTTTTCGGTCAGTTTCGGACAAACAGGATGGACCTGGCAAAACCCTAAACCCGAGGGAAACACCCTGAATGAAATTGCGGTTTTCGGCCCTAACTATGCCGTAGCCGTTGGCAATCTCGGACTCATAGAAAGGTCGACCGATAATGGGGAAATCTGGACTAAAATCAGCAGTGGCACAAAAGCCACCCTGTGTGGTGTTTCGATTAATTCCAATGGTGTTGGCTGGGTTGTTGGTACAGGAGGAACGGTATTAAAAACCACCGACAACGGTCTCACATGGAAACCGCAATCCATTGGAAGCAGCTATGCATGTCTCACTGTTTCAACAACCGATGGCGTGAAATGTTACATCGGCGCCTCCAGCGGCAAATTCTTCAAATCCACTGATGGTGGGGCTACCTGGACATCACCTGCAACGAATTCCACTAAGTATGTCAGGTCGATATACACCAATGGCCAGGGGATAGTTTGTCTGGCACAGGATGGCGGAATAATTCAGAAATCATCAAACGATGGTGAAACATGGACCACCAAGACCACTGGTATAACCACTGCCTTATATGAAATTTCTTTTCTGGGCAACACCGGCCTGGCTGTTGGAGCCGGTGGCAAAATACTCAGGTCGACAGATGCCGGAGATACATGGAGCCAGGTAAGCAATACAAACAGCTATGACCTGGTGGACATACAATTTATCGATGCAACCCATGTCATGGCTTTGAGTATCGCTGGATTGCTTCATTCGTCCGATGGAGGGGCCACATTTACCAGAGATAATCCTTTTACCCCTTATAGTGGTCAAACTTCCATGGCCATGAGTCCGAACAATTACTTTCTCTGTGCCGGATCAGGAGGTTGGATCTATAAATCGTCCAACGGCACGGATTGGTCGACCCGCACTGATGGATATCCACTCGGTATAATAGCTGATATCTTTTTTACAAGCGCAAACATTGGCTATGCAGCCAGTTCAAATGGAATGATATACAAAACAACCGATGGCGGTAGTTCCTGGACTGGATCCGTACAGCTGACTTACGGTTATCTTAACACCCTATTCTTTATTAATGCGAGTATTGGTTTTGTCGCAGACAACGGGGACATATTCAGGACTTCAAATGGTGGAGGAAGTTGGACCAAGGTTTTCAACTATGCCAATGTCCCAACTTATTCGGGAAGTATACAATGCATTTATTTCGTTGATATAAATTACGGATGGTTCACTACTGACGCAGGTCAAATCTGGTTATCAACCAACGGTGGTCTTAGTTGGACAATGGGCAATAGCGGTTCCACAAATGCCATATATGATATCTGGTTTGTCGATTCCCGGAATGGCGTTGCAGCCGGCTGGCACGGAACCATCCTGAACACCAATGATGGCGGTGCAACCTGGAAACCGGCAAATTCCAATGTGACCGATGATTTTTATGCGATCCATGGAACAGACCTTATGCACATAATCGCTATTGGAGGAAATAAAGTTTTGAAGACTTTGGATGGAGGAGCAACCTGGACCTACGTTCCACTCCCCTCGCAAGTCGGCTGGAACAACCTTTTCAAAATGAGGTTTATTAACAGGAATACCGGATGGGTTTGCGGCGAATACGGTACTATTATAAAAACAACTGATGGCGGCGACACCTGGACAATGCAATGGTCCAATATGTCTGGGACCATATATTCCATCTTCTTTACCGACGAGGATAACGGTTGGGCCTGTGGGGATACTGGTTCCATTATTCATACCAGCAGTGGCGGAATCAGTGGAACAGGAGAAATAAGCGTTGAAAAAGCTTCAGAATATAAGTTATTCCAGAATTACCCTAATCCATTTAATCAATCAACCACTATATCCTTTAATGTACCCGTAAGGTCATCTGTAAAGCTCGAAATCTTCAGCATTAGCGGATCCAAAATTGGTACCCTGATTGATGCAGAGAAGGAAGCCGGGCAGTACCGGATCAGTTTTGATGCAGGAGATTTGCCTCCGGGCATCTATTTCTGCCGGTGCACCTGGGGTTCCACTAATGATTCGGCTATCAGGTTACTGAAAGATTGAGGTGTATTCGTTTTCAACGTGATCTATAAAAATACCCTGAAACTGTCCGGGTTTTAATCCCTTGGGCAGAGTCAGCTTTATCTTGTGCGGGGTATCGGCGGGTAATTTTGAAATATCAAGATAAAATCCGAGGTTGGTGCGTTCAACATAAGGATAAACCCCGTTGTATGCCTCTTTAAGGATTACCGGTTTGCCGTCCAGCTCCAGCTTCAACTCCGTTGCGCGGATGGGAACTTTTTTCATGTCCTTGCCAACACCACGTGTCCAATAGGGCTCTGCAATCTGTACATAGAGCAACAATCTCGATGGGTCGGTCCAGGGAGCAATAAGATCATCATCGGTATAATTTACCGGCCACAATTTTTTACGATTTTCAAGCTGCTGGAATATCCGATTTGGAATAACCACTTCCTGTTCAATGGTTTCAGCGGTGAATTTCGGATCATAAGCTCCAAACTGCTGAGCCTGCCTAAAATCCATCCCTGCAAAGGTGATCGGTGAGGTAATCATCTGGCCAGTAAGTTTAAATGGGTGATTCTTACCGTTCAGCATCATTTTGCTGATATTTTTCCCTGCCGGCAATGCAACCATCAGGATGACAGATTCTCCTGTAAGGCCAGTCGCATCATCGATTTTCAGCACATTTCCGTCCAACGAAATCTTTCCTGTACAATTAAAAAGCACAGGTTCAGAGATTACACCATCAACCGGCTTAATCTTAAAAACCCTCGCTGTTACTCCATCCATGGGAATGCTTATCCTGTTACCCCGGGTAAAAAAGCCGTCATTTGGTTGCCCCGGATGCATCCCTTCCACTGGGAAAAGCTCTGTCAGTAAATATTTGCTGTCTTTCGTGATCCCGATCGTTTCATCAAGATTAAACTCCGCATTCAGTTTTCGGTAATTCGGATTAAAGAGGAAGATAAATCCCTTATTATCCTTGATGGCACTGGTACCGTCGCAGCGGCCAACCATTGGCTGTCCGATAATCGGCATGATATTTTTAAGCGTTGCTGCATTCATATCTGTAAAATCCAGCCATTTTTTAATAAAGGATTTGTCGGCATCGCTGAAAGCCTTGAATTCCTGCTCATCACGAGCCGGCAGATAATTCACAACTTTATTAAAAGGCGCTGTAGCGATCACGGACATCAGGTTGAATTTCCAGCCCAGATAATCCCAGTCGCGGGTGCGGTATTTATCGCGGCGCATCACCAGCTTGGCATCCTCGCGCTGAGTTTGATGCGTGATAAATCCCGGTCTGATTTCTACCGGTGTAAAATCGCGGGTCATCAGGCGCCAGGCCACCCAGCGCTGTCTTCCAGCTGTAACCCGGTCGGTGCTCAGGTCGGGGATAGAATTGAAACTTCCGGGCTGCTCATCGGTCATCAAGGGATGAGGATAGGTACCTGCAAGCCACGTCCAGGTTCCGAATCCGTGATACTGCTGCCGGCCATCGATGATCATGTTTGGTGCCCGGTGGCGCAATTCTTCCAATATCCGCCTGGTACCGAACCATTGCTGGTATTTGCTGCTCACGAGCCCTGCATCATCGGTATAATTCATCCACCAATGGTCGAATGAATATCCGCCGATACCGGTGTATTCATAAAAATCGATCAGCAGGTTCACCCACCAGTCCTGGAAACTTCTCAATCCGGTATCCACCGTCAGATAACCTTCGGGTTTTTGCCCGATTTTTGTCCTCCAGGCAGTCCATTCAGGGTTCTGCAACCAGGGCAATGAAGGATAAGCATAGGCCAGCAATTTCATATTCTTACTCTTGGCATAATCCAGGATATCCTGAATATCGGCTGGGATAGGATCACGTTTCGGCATCCACTCGCCCTTCCGGATTTTTTGTCCCAGATTAAGGAATAATAAGCTTTCCCAGCCCCAGGCATCTGCATTGTCTTTTAAAGAGCTGATCTTGCTGTGATCAGGGGTATACAATATATAGTTGCAACCGGTGGCCGCAGCCTGGTCAATCATCCTTTTATATTCGATCCTATCCTCAGGTTTCGACATATTAATCTGATAATCATTTTCGCACCAGCCAACGTGCACCCGCACATCCTTCTGTTGTTTGCCAACCAGAAAGGCACGCGCACAATCAGTTACCCCTTTTACCTCTGCATAATCGATCCTTGATCCACCGGCCAGAAATTCTGCCGGATCTGATTCATAAACCCACTCAACAGCCATATCCTGACGGAAAGTATTTCCGGTTAGCTGATAAGTACCGATGCACATGCGATCGGAAGGGAATGGACCATTAGCGGGGTTCCACTTCATCTCGGAATCGTAAGACAATCTGATGTGCTGTCCACTGGTTTCATATTTTCCAAACGGGTTCTGTATCAGCATAAAACATCCATTTTTTGTTTTTTCTGATGCCGCTGATTTCAAACGGAGCGCCACACCATATTTCCCAGCGGTAATCTGATAAGCTTCCTGAACGGGGTTTTGGAGATGACCGCTGAAAAGTACTACCCTATTCACCTTAAAAACTTCCTTGCTGCCCGATTCCACAAACAGCTGCCGCGACAGGAATTGCCACCCCGGCCTCAGTTCATGCACCACGCTAATGCTATAGCCGTCTGCCTGGTAATATTCTGTGATGGTACTGTCAGTATTTGCGGTTTTTGAAACAACCAGTGTTCCGGATAAATATTCCTTGCCGTTGATCGTTACTGCAAATCCCGCACTGTCGGCCAGTAAGGCTTCGCTCCATGCGTGATCGCGCATGGTCAGCTGACCGGGCTTATTTTCAATGTAGGTGAGATTTTCATTTTCCAATTTTTTTGTTTCGCATGATACCAGTAAGGGAATTACCAGCGTAAATGCAGCAAGAATGCGGATGGAAACTTTCATGATTAAGTGTTTTATTGACACTAAAAATAGACAACTTTTCACATAATGGTGCAAGGAATAATATTTCCCTTCGACCTTTTCGTGATATTTACGTCTATTAAGTTGTAAACATTCCGAATGGATCAGGAAAAAATAGAACAACTGGTGACCAAAGCCCAAAACAGCGATTCAGCTGCATTTGCGGAACTGATCGGACTAACTCAGCGATTTGCTTTCAGCAGTGCAGTGCGGATAACCGGAAATACCGAGGAATCAAGGGATATCGTGCAGGAAGCTTACATCAGGGCCTGGACGAATATTCACCGGTTCAGCGGTAAGGTGACTTTTCAGTCCTGGTTATTTTCCATCCTACGTAATCTTTCCATTGACTATTTAAGGAAAGTCCGCAATAGGCAGTTAGCTGTTGGCAGCAGCATACAGGTACAGGATAATAACCATCCGGGGGCCCTTTATGAAGCCAATGAATTAACCTCCCTGATACAGAAATGGATTCCATCACTGTCTGAAACACAGCAATTGGTTTTTCTGCTCAGGGATTTGGAAGACCTTTCCATTCGTGAGGTCATCGATCAGACCGGGCTCACTGAATCGAGCATTAAATCAAGCCTTTATCTGGCAAGGAAAAAACTTGCCGTTCATCTCAAAAAAAACGGATATCATTTACCATGAAAAGTCAAGTTACCTGCGAAAATATTGAACATCTCATCTATCTGAACCAGGATGAGCTTGATACCCAAGAATCAGACCTGCTTTCCCAACATCTGGAATCCTGCGCCACTTGCAAAGAAAAACACGAAAATTTTCTTGCCGTCCGGGGAAATATTCTGGCATCAGAGAAAGTATTGGAATATCCGGATTTTACTAAAACTTTTGCTGCCAGCCAGGCACATCAGAAATGGAATAAAATCGTTTCTATTGCCAGATATGCAACAGGCATTGCTGCAGCCTTACTGATCGTTCTCTTTATCTGGGAACAATCTACCTCGGTGTATAAAATTTCCAGGCTCGAAACGCGTATACAAGCAATTCAAAGCCCATCAATTCCGGGAATAATCGACAGATTGACCATACAGGCAGCATTCCACGACAAGGAATGGAAGGAATTCTGGGTCGCTCAGGATATTAATCGTGCAAAAGCTGATCCCCGGGAGCTATGGAAAATCCGTTCGATGGTGGAAAAACGTGTCCGTTCAGGTATGGAATTCCAATCCGCTTCGGGCAATCTATTCAGTAATTACCTCGTAGCCAAAAAAAATATACTGACCTATAAAAACCTTATCAAATGAAAAAACCATCAACAAAAACCAGCCTGATCCTGGTGATCCTATTTTTATTGATGCCCGGATGCCTGAATATTTGGTTTACAACAGATATCCATCGGGATGGGAGTATTGGTAAAACGCTTGTAATTGAAGGCGATTCAGCAGAAATTGCAGGTGTTCATCTCGCCATGATGAAAGAAACTGACTGGAAAAAAGAGTGGACCAAAACCGAAAAAGCTAAGGACCAATTGTCAGGATCTAAAGAAGTAGAAAAAGACAAATTCAAGCTGACTTTATCCAAAGAATTCAAGTCGGTGCAGGCCATGAATTCATCGATGAACCCAGCTGACACTAATCTGCAGGTGATTCGGGTGAATTCAACACTCCACCGTAAATTCCGATGGTTCTTCACCAATTATTCCTATGAAGAGACCATCCTCATGGCCAATCCATTCAATTCATTGAACTATCGCGATTTCCTGAATGAAGAGGAATTGAGGTTGATTTGCCTCACCGAAGAAGATCGCAAAAAGGATCCGAAATACGATTCCACCAGCTATAAGGCGACCGAGAAAAAATTTGATGATTACCTCTTCCACAGCATGTATGAAGATTTCTACCAGCGGCTTATCCCTATTTTGAAAGAAGACAAGTCCATCACCATTACTATTCAGGAATTGCAGCAAAAAAAGGAATCCATTTACCATTATCTGATGGACAGCATTAAGGGCGATAAACCAGAAGAAATACTCGATGGTTTTGAAAAGGTCCTTAAAAACCCAGGTATTGAAGTCGTTAAATCAAAATACCTGAGCCGTTTCGACGGATTTAGCAAAAAGGAAGCATTCTACCTTGAGTCGAGCGACGACAGTTATAAATTCAGTATCCGGATGCCTGGTTTGCTGCTCACCACCAACAGCGACAAAATTGAAGGTTCTGCGACAAATTGGGAGGTAACATTTAATGATTTCTTCTTTAAGGATTATACCATGAAAGCGGAGAGCCGGATGGTCAATACCTGGGCTTTCATTGTTGCCGGGCTTATTTTGTTGGGGGCATTAGGCGGATTGGTAACCGGGATACGAAAAAAAAGGTAGAAACACATATATCCGATGTTATTAAAATGATGCAGAGACGCATATATGAGTCTCTGCATCAGCTATTACCATGGCAGCGAGGTAATTTCATATCTTTGTAACAATTAGTCATGATAACTGTCTTATAGACATCACAAAAACAAAAACATGAAAAAAATCGCTGTTCTATTCTCCGCTCTGATGCTGGTTTCCGGCACTTTCCTTTCCGCCCAGTCACTTGATGATGTTCTTAAGGAACACTATAAAGCCATTGGTATGGAAAAGCTATTAAAAGTGAATTCATTGAAAACAACCGGGAAATTGCTCCAGTCAGGCTTGGAAATCCCGTTTTTTCAGATGGCAAAACGACCGGATAGCTTTCGCGTAGAAGGTACTTTCCAGGGATTATCCTTTATCCAGACCTATAATGGTAAAGAGGGTTGGAACCTTAATCCGTTCGCAGGTGCAACCGAACCGCAGGCCTTTACCGAAGATGAAATGAAATCGATGAAATACTCTGCAGATATCGATGGAATGCTTTGGAACTGGAAGGAAAAGGGTTACACTGTAACTCTCGAAGGCAAGGAAGATATGGAAGGAACTTCCTGCTTCAAGATTAAGCTGGTGACAAAAGATGGTGATGTTTTCAATCATTACATCGATGCCGATTCCTACATGATGATCCGCACCAATACAAAAGTTAAGGTTCAGGGCAACGAGTCCGAATCGGATACCTATTTCAGCAATTACATGCAGGTTGAAGGTCTTGCCATGCCTGGAAAAGTTGATACCAAGGTGAATGGACAGGTTGTCATGACTATTATCACCGATAAGGTTGAACTCAATATTGACCTCGACAAATCACTCTTCGAAAAGCCGGCTAAATAGCGAGCGACGCCATGAAAGCTATATATCTAATTTTCACTTTATTCCTCGGATGGACCTCGGTGCAGGCCCAGGTGACAGATGCCACCTTCGGGGATATTCAGGGACGGCAGATAGGGCCTGCTAAAATGAGCGGCAGGATAGCCTGCATCACGGCAGAAAACAGGGATCCTAATATAGTTTGGGTGGGTGCTGCAGGCGGCGGTGTTTGGAAATCGCTAAATCAGGGAACCACATTCAAACCCATGTTCGATGATTACACCCAGTCCATCGGAACCATTGCGATCGACCAGAATCACCCCGATACCGTATGGGTAGGTACTGGTGAAGTATGGGTCCGCAACAGCGTTTCAGTGGGTACTGGTATTTACCGGACCACTAACGGCGGAGAAAAATGGGAATTCAAGGGACTGGAAAAAAGTGAACGGATTGGAAGAATCCTGATAGATCCATCAAAACCTGATGTTGTTTACGCAGCAGTAATGGGCGCTTTATGGGGCGACAGTGAAGATCGCGGTGTATACAAAACGACCGATGGCGGAAAAACTTGGGCGAAGATTCTTTATGTCAGTCCATCAACCGGTTGTGCCGATATGGCTATGGATCCAAAAAATCCTCTGGTAATCTATGCTTCCATGTGGGATTTCAGGCGCCTGGCATACACCTTCCGCTCCGGCGGCCCGGGCAGTGCATTGTACAAATCCGTTGATGGCGGTGCAACCTGGAACAAAATACAAAAGGGATTTCCAGAAGGAAATCTTGGCAGGATAGCTGTGGCCGTTTCACCAGTCGCACCAAATTATCTTTATGCACTCGTAGAAGCCACAAAATCGGCTCTTTACCGGTCATCTGATCAGGGAGTTACCTGGGATAAAATGAGCGATCAGACCATGACCAGCGACCGGCCATTTTATTACAGCCAGATCGTTCCTGATCCCAAAGAAGCGGAGCGGGTTTATAAACCAGGCACGACTCTTTGGATGAGTCCCAACGGAGGAAAAATGTTTCAGAGCCCTTCCGTTAGCGGAGGTTCCTATCACAGCGACACCCATGCTTTCTGGGTCAGTCCGGTGGATAATCGCCTGATGTACCTGGGAACCGATGGTGGGGTCTATGTTTCGGCCGATAAAGGCAACACCTGGAGATTTGTTCAGAATTTACCAGTTTCCCAATTCTATCATGTGAGCATCGACCGAAAAGACCCGTATAATGTTTACGGCGGTCTTCAGGACAACGGGTCCTGGATGGCTCCATCCAGAAAAGCTGGAGGGATAAAGAATTCCGACTGGCAAAATATCGGGTTTGGTGATGGTTTTTATGCCTACGGTGATCCGGATAATCCCGACATAACCTATTCGCAGTATCAGGGTGGACGCATCTCCAGGACAAATCATAAAACCGGTGAAAGCAAGTATATTAAACCATTTTCTGAAGAAGGAACTGGCAAACTTCGTTTCAATTGGAATACACCGGCGGTTTTCGGTGCAAAATCAGGATGGCTGTATGTTGGCGCTCAATATATATTCAGGAGCAAGGATAAGGGAGATACATTTGAACGGATTTCCCCCGACCTTACTACCAACGATCCCGCACGTCAGCAGCAGGAAAAATCCGGTGGCCTGACTATCGACAACAGCAGTGCGGAAAATAATACCACCGTATTTTCGATAAGCGAATCCCCGCTCGATGAAAATATTGTCTGGGCAGGCACTGACGACGGAAATATTCAGCTCACCACCGATGGCGGTAAAACCTGGGCCAAGCTAAACGCCGCAGTAACAGGCTTACCTCCGTTGGCCTTCATTTCGCATATCGATGCAGGCAGATTTGATAAAAATGTTGCCTGGGTTACGGTGGATGCGCACCGGAATGGTGATCTCAAACCCTACATCTATTATACGGCTGACCTGGGAAAAACCTGGAAATCACTGGTTACCCCGGCGATTGAGGGATATTGCCATGTCATCAAACAGGATCCTGTTAATTCTGATGTGATTTACCTCGGAACCGAGTCAGGATTGTTTATCAGCCTGAACAAAGGGATAGACTGGTGCCGATTTAAGAACAAAGTTCCCCGCACCGGAGTATACGATATGGCTTTCCAACCGGAGAAAAAGGATTTGGTGCTCGCCACGCATGGACGCGGAATTATTATTATCGATGATCTCACATCCATCCGGAACCTCACTGAGCCCATATTAGCAAAGGATTTTGCCTTTCTCCCGGTCAGACCCTATTATTTTACGTCTGAAGTCAACCAGCAGGACTTTGCAAGTGATGCTGAATTCATCGGACCTAATCCGAGCGGGGCCGCCAGCATATCCTATTACATGAAAAAGAGGAATGTTTTTGGCGAAATGTATTTGGAAATTTATGATTCTAACGGCAAATTCCTGAAAAAACTCCCTGCCGGAACACGTAAAGGGATTAATATTGTTCAGATCGCCACGGCAATGGAGCCTCCGAAGGTTCCGAAATCGCCAAACCTATTGGGTGAGGCAGCTTTCGGACCGGAATATCAGCCCGGAAAATACAGCATCAAGGTTGTTAAGGGTACCGATACTTTTACTACCGATCTCGTATTAAATGATGTACAAAATAGTCCCCACTCAACAGCTGACAGGAGCCTGCAGAGGACAACACTCATGAAAGGTTATAATATGCTGGAAAATCTGGCAGCCATTGATGAGCAGATACTTGCAACTCGCGATGCGCTGAAGGCAAAAACCGCAGCTGCCAAAGGTTCAAACCTGAAGAAAATTCAATCTTTGATCGCTGATTGCGAAAAAATGCATGAGCAGATCTCCGCCACGCAGCCAGGTGAAGGAGGCATAGCGGCGCAGGTAAGGCTTCGCGAAAATATTGCTGAAATCTATGGAGCCGTTGGTGGATATCGTGGAAAACCGACCAACCTTCAGATCAATGCATTGGAACTTTATGACCATCAGGTACAGGATTTTGGCAACCGTATCGCGGCGATTATTAAAAACGAAATGCCCAAATTCAAGTAAAAACAAGGAGAATATTAATAATTACAGGGGGCGCGCCGGCAGGTTCGCCCCTTTTCTTTTGTATTTTTAGCGCTTCGAAATCCAAACTAAACAATGATGAAAAGAGCTATTCTCATTCTCTCAGGACTTTTCCTGGCTGTTTCGCTTTTCTCCCAGCAGGATCAGAAAAAAACGGTCGCAGGGTTCCGCCCGCCTTCCGTTCCTCTGGTGACACACGATCCCTATTTCAGTATCTGGTCACCCGCCGACCATCTTTATGATGCTGAAACCGTTCATTGGACAGGCAAACGTCAGGCCTTGCACAGTTTAGTGAGAATCGATGGTAAAACATACCGCCTCATGGGCAGCAAGCCATCAAATCTGGAACCCGTTAACCAGACTGAACTCGTGGTGAACCCCACTCAAACGATATATAAATTTGCCAACAACCTTGTCAGGATAGAATTGATTTTCACCTCCCCTGCCCTTCCTTCCGATCTGGATATTCTTTCCCGGCCGTTGACTTATATTACCTGGAACATCTCTTCGGCTGACGGAAAATCTCATACCGCGGAATTGTATTTCGATTGTTCAGGTGAAGTGGCCGTTGATCAGGCCGATCAGCAGGTAATTTGGGAAGTCAATGATCTTAATGGCTTGAAAGCGATAAAAGTTGGCTCAGTCGATCAGCCTGTTCTCCAAAAAAAGGGTGATGATTTACGTATCGACTGGGGCTATGGCTGGCTGGCCGTTCCGACTGGTCAGAATCCTGAACGTACCGTTGGGCCGGGCGAGCAGCTGCGTAAGGCATTCTCCACGGATGGGAAAATCCCGGCATTTCAGGATCCGGGCGCCAGGGCGGTAAAAGACGGATTTTATAGTATGGCCGTACGCTGGGACCTTGGATCGATCACATCAAAAAGTACGACACGGTGGGCTATGCTCGCGTATGACGATTTATTCAGCATCCGATATTTCGAAGATTACCTTCGTCCCTACTGGCGCCGCAATGGAATGAACATGGAATATTTACTTCCTATTGCCGCTTCAGGATACCAGTCCCTGATGGATCGCTGTCAGGCATTTGACCAGAAACTAACACAGGATTTAACGCAGGTGGGTGGAGAAAAATATGCAAGAGTTACCTCGCTGGTTTATCGCGAATGCCTTGCTGCACATAAGATTACAGCCGATCAAAAAGGTCAGCCTTTAATGTTTGCCAAAGAAAATTTCAGTAACGGCTGCATAGCCACGGTGGATGTGATTTATCCGGCAGGGCCATTTTTCCTGCTGTTCAGTCCGGCACTGACCAAAGCAATGCTTAAACCGATACTTGATTATTCGGCTTCTTCACGCTGGAAGTTCCCATTTGCACCCCATGATCTGGGCACTTATCCTCATGCAATCGGCCAGGCCTATGGAGGCGGCGAACTGACAGAAGAAGATCAGATGCCTGTCGAGGAAACAGGAAACATAATCATACTCCTTGCTGCACTGGCAAAAGAAGAAGGAAATGCAAATTTCTCCAAGCCCTATCTGCCTCTGCTAGACAAATGGGCAAAATACCTGCTCAGCAAAGGTTTTGATCCGGAAAATCAACTGTGCACCGACGATTTTGCCGGTCATCTTGCTCACAATATCAACCTTTCTGCAAAAGCGATCGTTGCCCTGGCCTCGTATGCCCAGATATGCAGCTTATCTGGCAAAACCGATGAATCAAAAACCTATCGAAAGCAAGCCGAGGAATATGCGGCTAAATGGGTTAGCCAGGCCACCGAAGGCGATCACACCCGGCTCGCTTATGATCAGCCCGGAACCTGGAGCCAGAAATATAATCTCGTCTGGGATAAATTGCTCAACCTGAATTTATTCCCTAAATCCGTCATACAAAAAGAGATCGACTACTATATCAAAATACAGGGACCTTACGGATTACCACTTGATAATCGCGAACGATGGACCAAGACCGACTGGATACTCTGGACCTCGACACTGGCTGATAAATCATCCGATTTTGATGCACTATTCAATCCGGTGTACAATTTTATTCAGGCTACTCCACAGCGTGTACCCTTAACCGACTGGTATATTGTGGATAACGCTTATAAAGTTGGATTTCAGGCAAGGCCTGTGATAGGCGGATTATTCATCAAAATGCTGTCCGATCAGAATTTATGGTCGAAATGGTTTAAACAAGGAGAGGATATGAAATCCATAAAACAGGATTAATTTATACATTTGGACAATAACTAAACACGGATCTTATGCCAAATCTTCTTTCCCTGGGTTGGATTGATTATGTGATTATAATCATCTACTTCCTGTTCGTTATCGGTATTGGTTGGGCTCTAAAACGTTACATGAGTTCATCAAAAGCCTTTCTGGAGGCCGGACGGTCGCTTCCTGCCTGGGTTACAGGTCTTGCTTTCATATCAGCCAACCTGGGTGCCCTGGAAGTTATCGGCATGTCGGCATCAGGGGCACAGTATGGTATGGCAACCACCCATTTCTACTGGATCGGGGCCATTCCTGCCATGATTTTCCTGGCGCTTTTTATGATGCCGTTTTACTACGGATCAAAAGCCCGGTCGGTTCCGGAATACCTGAAATTAAGATTTAACGAAAAAACCAGGGGATTAAACGCGATAGCTTTTGCACTCATGACGGTGCTGGCATCCGGTATTTCCATGTATGCGCTAGCTGCATTGATGGAAAAACTGCTGCATTGGCCATTTGATGTTTCCGTCTTGGTTTCTGCGGGTATTGTGCTGGCATACACTTATCTCGGAGGTTTATCCTCGGCCATTTATAATGAAGTTCTTCAATTTTTTATTATCGTCATTGGCCTGTTCCCACTGGTATTTCTGAGTCTGAAGGATGCCGGCGGATGGTCAGGCATGTCGGATACGCTATCGCAGGTTGCAGTTGGCAAAGGGTTTCAGCCAGGCGCCTGGACGCAGATGTGGTCGCATTCAGGAACAGCAGCTTCCAATCCGATGGGGGTTGAATGGTTCGGCATCATTATGGGATTGGGCTTTGTTCTTTCCTTCGGATATTGGTGCACCAACTTCCTGGTTGTTCAGCGAGCCATGGCGGCCAATTCCATGAGCGCTGCCAGAAAAACGCCACTGATCGGCGCTTTGCCAAAGATTTTCATTCCTTTCCTGGTGATTGTTCCTGGTATGGCCGCCATGGCGTTGGCCTCCAAAGGAACCCTATCACTTGAACTCATGCCTGATGGCAGTCCTAACTATAATTCAGTTATTACTTCGATGCTTGGCCACTACTATCCTTCAGGGATCCTCGGACTGGGCCTTACCGCCTTGTTGGCATCATTCATGTCGGGTATGGCCGGAAACGTTTCTGCCTTTAACACTGTTTGGACCTACGATATTTATCAGAGTTATATCAAGCCAGGACAAAATGACAACCATTATCTGAAAGTTGGTCAGATTGCCACCATCTTCGGCGTGGTTCTCAGTATCGGTGCAGCCTATCTTGCCAAGCAATTCGGCAATATCATGGACTTCCTGCAAATGATTTTCTCCATGGTTAATGCCCCGCTTTTTGCCGTGATGTTCCTCGGAATGTTCTGGAAACGGGCAACAGGGAATGCCGCATTCTGGGGCCTTCTCATCGGTATCGGCTGCGCCGTGATTCACCACGGATTAACGATCCCGGTTGGCGCTGACCCTGCCGCAGTGATCAAGGGCGGATGGATTACTGTACTTCATACTTACCCCAGCGGAATGGCCCAGAGCTTCTGGACCGCAATTATCGCATGGACCTCAGCAACAGTATTTACCGTTGGATTAACTTTCATGACCAAACAAATGAAAACCAATGAGGAGCTTGGAGGACTGGTTTATTCACTGACTCCGCGTATTGTTGATAAAGATGACAAATGGTGGAACCGACCTGTTGTCCTCGCTGTTATTGTTGGTGCCCTCACATTAATTTTATCCATTATTTTCTGGTAGGAGAATTCATTATGAAACTAGATATCAAAATCCCAATCGGACTGCTTTTCACGGTTTTCGGAATCATCCTTTCGCTATATGGTTTGTTTACAGGCAGTGATGGTAAATTCTACGCAAAATCCCTGGGCTATAACATCAACCTCGGGATTGGACTTTTCATGCTGGTTTTCGGAATATTTATGCTAATCCTCGCCCGTAAATCACTGAAGGAAATAAAATAGCATGCAATAAATTTCGGAACCAGATAAAAAGTTGAGCAAATAGTGTAATTTTGATCACGAACTAACCTGAGTTTTTATGGACTGGAGCAATAAAACCATATTGATTGCTGAAGACGAAGATTCAAATTATCTTTATCTGGAAGCAGTATTGCAGAAAACCGGCGCCTCACTCCTTTGGGCACGAAGCGGTGAAGAAGCTATTGATGCATGCAAACAAAATCCAAAGGTTGACCTGATCCTCATGGATTTGCAAATGCCAAACATTAATGGTTATGAGGCTCGTCAGCGGATTAAATTGCTCTATCCGGATCTACCACAGATTGCCCAAACAGCTTTCGCTATGGCCGATGATGAGAAAAGGGCCATGGACGCTGGCTTCGATGCCTATATTTCCAAACCAATCAGGAAAGGTAACTTACTTGCAATAGTCGGAAGGTTCTTGGGACCTCTCGAATAATTCTTTCCCCGATGATCCGGGTAATCATTTGTTTCTGCGCCGTTCTACTTTTGCAGAACAATTTGTCCTACGGACAGGATTACCGTATCGAAAACATTACCTCTGAATACATCAGAATTGAAAAGGGTTTATCGCAAAATACGGTAAACTGTATCCTTCAGGATCATGAAGGGTATATCTGGGCCGGTACCTGGAGCGGATTAAACCGGTTCGACGGATATACCTTCAAAACAATTAATACTAACATGGTGGATCCCTCCCTCGGGCTGACCAATGCCACCATTGTCGGCCTGGCCGAGGATACCCTTGGTTATATCTGGGCAGCCTGTATCAAAGGTCTTAACCGCATCTCAAAAAAAGACTTCTCTGTCACCCAATTCACTGTCGAAAACAGCATCGGTAATGGGTTAGTTTCCGACAGTATCCATACTTTATACAATGGTTCTAAAGGGCTTATCTGGATCGGAACTACCAGAGGTATTCTTGTTTTAGATCCTAAAACACTTAAATTCAGGCACATTGAGCACAATCCAAGAGATTTTACCACCATCAGCTCAAATCAGGTAACCAGCTTTGCCGAGGACGCAAGTGGTTTTATTTGGGTCGGCACCAAGCTCGGCCTTAATAAACTTAATTCTGAAACCGGAGAAGCCGTAAGGTTTTATGGCGATAATCAGAACGACCATTTGAAAACCTCTGAAATAACTGCCCTGACAACAGACCACGCGGGCAATATATGGATCGGGACGCCAATCGGCCTGCAATGTTACAAACCCCTCACGAAATCCTTTAGCTGTTATCCATATCTCGATTTCACGCAATCAAAACTGGGGGTTGCCAACACCCAAATCAATTGTATTTATCCCGATCAGGACAATAATATCTGGATAGGAACACTGGAGAGCGGATTGCTGTTTTTTGATCCTGTGAGTAAGAAATATACAAACCTACAGCAGAAAATTCCGGAAAGCGACTATTTTGCCTATACAGCATTCTGGTCAATTATTCAGGACCGTAATGGGCTTTTCTGGCTTGGAACATCACACAAAGGGCTAGTGAAACTTGTTCCCGATCCCCATGCTTTTTATGAGATTGCCCGATCTTACTCCACATTTGGAATTATCGAGCCAAAACCAGGTACCTTCTGGTTTGGAACACAGGATGGAGTCCTGATCTGGAACCAGAGTAAAGAACCGATAAAATTCATCAAACATTCGGATAATGATCCTAACAGGCTTTCAGCCAACCAGGTGACCGACCTTTTGAACGATCCTCCTTATGTTTGGATTGCTACGCGATCGGGGCTCAACAAATACAAACCTGATAACCAGACTAACAAAATCTATCTCAGGGATAATACCGGGAAGTCAATCGCCGGAAACATGGTCTGGCATATTTTCAAGGATTCGAATGGATTTTTTTGGTTTAGTACCTCTACCGGACTGAGTAGGTTTGACAATACCACTGGTACCTTCACTAATTATTATCACGATCCTGATAATCTCAACAGCCTGAGCAACAATTATTGCATGGATGTATTTGAATTGTCGCCCCATATTTTTCTGATTGCTACCCAGTTTGGTTTCAATGAATTTAATGAATCAACCGGAACCTGGAAAAAGTTCCTTCCGATCCCAGGTAATCCTTCGAGTATTTCAACCACTTATATTTTTGGCACATTCCGTGATTCCCATGGCGAATTGTGGGTGTACACCAACGGTGGCGGCTTTTGCCATTTCGATCCCACGACCGAAAAATTCGAACGTTATACCATGGCCGATGGCCTTTGCGATAATGTAGTGTACGGGATTTATGAAGATAAGGATGGAATCTTCTGGTTGATAACAAACAATGGCCTCTCACGTTACGATCACCGAAACGATGAGTTCACCAATTTCGATGTCCAGGATGGTCTACTGAGTAATGAATTTAACAAAAACTCAATCTACTCAACAGCCAGTGGTGAGGTGTACCTTGGCGGGGTAAACGGAGTCATGGCATTCTATCCTCAAACCACTTTACGCACCTCCAAAATGCCGGTGGCACGGATCACCGGATTTACGGTACATGGTCTCAAGAAGCAATATGAAATTCCCATCTCGGATACGATCAAAATACCTTCATCGGATAACACCTTCAGTGTTACTTTTTCAGTGATGGATTACCTGAATCCATTTAAGAACCAGTTCACCTATATTCTGGAGAATTCCGATAAAAGCAAAACACAGCTCCCAATCGGTATGCACCAGGTGGATTACCGCAATGTCGTCCCTGGCAATTATTCTTTGAGAGTATCCGGAACCAACAGTCTGGGGGTAAGAACCAATGATTTGGTGACCACCATTATTGTGGTTCCCTCCTGGTATCAGACGAAGCTTTTTCTGATTTTAACCAGTTTGATAACCCTGCTGATCATTGGAACTATTATCTTTCTAAGGATCAACAGCTTGCGGATCAAGCACGAAATGGAAAAACGTCTTTTAAATACCCGGAATGAATTAGTCCGGTCGCAGAAATTTGCGCTGCGTTCCCAAATGAACCCCCATTTTATTTTTAATTCCCTTAACTCCATTCAGAATTTCGTACTGAAAAACGATGTCGATTCAGCGAATTACTATTTATCTAATTTCTCGTCGCTCATGCGTAAGGTTTTGGAATACTCTCAGTATAACTACATTACTTTATTTGAGGAACTTGAGATGATACGGCTTTATCTCAAGATGGAACATATGAGGTTTAGCAAAAAGTTCGATATTGAAATAAATGCCGATCCAAAAATCGACCAACACCTGGTAAGGATACCACCCATGCTGCTCCAACCATACCTGGAGAATGCCATTCTGCATGGTCTCCAGCTGATCAAGCACAAGGGGCTGCTCGAGGTATTGATTAAGGATTACGGCGAACATATGGTTATCCAGATTATTGATAATGGCATAGGCCGGGAAAAAGCCAAGCAAATCAGGGAACGATCAGGACATAAATCCAGAGGACTGGCCAACATCGAGAAGAGAATAAAATTATACAACTCCATAAGCGACAAACCTTTGTCAGTAAATATCTTCGACCTCTTTAATGACCAGGGCGAACCTGGGGGAACGCGCGTTGAGATTGTCGTTCCGTACGAAATGGAGGATCATTACGAAGAAACCCTGGAATGAAAAAGATCACTTTGCTTGTTGGGTTCACCTTATGGGCAATGATCGCGGGTGCACAGCCACTGATCACATCGAAAAATCATGACTTCAGGAATCAGGAGGCGATAAAGGCTTATGCTGCTGCCTGCACAGCTGGCAAAACTTCGACGGAAATCAATCTGAATAATGTTAATACCCTCATCCATACCGGAGGTGATATGTGGTGGGATTTTAAGGTATCCAGATATGAGGTCCCCAAGGGATCCGGCAAGACTGCTTTGTGGAACGGAGGAATCTGGATAGGTGGAACCGACGTGAATGGCCAGCTGAAACTGGCAGCAGTGCGTTACCGGACCGGTGGCGTGGATTATTTTCCGGGTCCGCTGATCATGTCGGGCGAGCAGCGTGGTACCACGGATGTTGAGGTTTGTTATCAATATGACCGTCACTGGCAGATTTCAAGGTTTCAGGTGGAGGCTTTTCGAAACTGGTATCAGGCGGATGCTGATACGAGGACTAAGGATTATAAAGGGTATACCATACCTGAAAGCATTCTTGAATGGCCCGCACATGCTGATGCTGCAGCAGGATATGATTTTTACCTCGCGCCTTTCTGGGATAACAACGATGATGGTCATTACGATCCTGCCGATGGTGATTATCCTTTTTATGATCTCGACGGCATTCTGCCCTGCGGTACCAGCCGGGAGCAAAGGCGCCCCCGTTTGTATGGCGACGGAACCTTATGGTGGGTGTATAACGATCGTGGAAATATCCACATGGAAACCGGCGGTGAAAGCATTGGCATGGAAATCAGGGCCCAGGCCTTCGAATTCTCCACGAATGATGCAGTGAACGATATGAGCTTTTACAATTATGCCCTGATAAACCGCTCCACTTATACGCTCATGGATACCTATTTTGGCGTTTATGTTGATGGGGCACTGGGTTGGGCATATGATGATTATACGGGTTGCCATGTCAGTAAGGGTATCGGATATTATTACAATGGCGTGGACATTGATGGCTCTGGCCAGTCATGGGCCTATGGAGCGGATCCTCCTGCTATCGGGGTGGATTTCTTTGAAGGTCCCTATCAGGATCCGAACGGCAAGGACGACTGTACCAGCTATGATTCGCAAAGAAACCTGGTTTGCAATGATTGCATACTGAACGGAAATATTAACGGACTGAACTTCGGCGATGGCATCGTGGACAATGAGCGATGGGGCATGAGGCGCTTTGTTTATTATGTGAATTCAGGTGGCGTAACCGGTGATCCAACCATTGCTCCTGAATATTATAATTTCCTTCGCGGATACTGGAAAGATAACGAGCGAATGCGTTATGGCGGAAATGCCCATCCATCCGGCGGAGGTACAGGACCCATTACCGATTTTATGTTTCCTGCTGATTCCGATCCATGCGGCTGGGGCCAGAATGGTATCCCGATGCCCTACTGGACCGAAGAAACAGCCGGTAATGAACCCGGAGATAAGCGATTTGTTGAGTCTTCAGGCCCTTTCGTCCTGGAACCCGGCGCCGTAAACGATATCACCACGGGGGTTGTTTGGGCCCGCTCCTATGCCGGTCCACCCTGGGCATCGGTAGTCTTGATGCTTCAGGAAGATGAGAAGGCTCAGCGATTATTCGAAAATTGTTTCAAGGTAATCGATGGTCCCGACGCTCCGGAATTAACCATTGTGGAGCAGGATCAAAAGTTGATTTTCCACCTCTGGAATAAGCCTTCGTCGAACAATTTCATGGAGAAATACCGCGCCAGGGACCCGTTTATTGTTTGTCCGATTGATAAGCCTGACTGTGATGTTGATTATAAGTTCCAGGGATACCAGGTCTGGCAATTTAAAAACAGTACCGTTTCCATTACCGACGCAACCTCAAAAAATACAAATCTGGCAAGAGAAGTCTTTCAGTGTGATATTCGTGATGGCATCAGCCGGATAATAAATTTTAACTGGGATGCCGATCTGGAAGCTAATATTCCGGTGGTCGAGGTTAAAGGTACCGACACCGGCATTGAGCACACCTTTGTACTCGAAGAGGATATTTTTGCCGAAGGGGTCCGCACGCTGGTGAATTTCAAAAAATACTATTACATGGCCATTGCCTACGCCTACAATAATTTCTTGAAATATGACCAGAATGACCCCAAATCCTTCGAAGGTCAGAGAAAACCCTATCTCGCGGGCAGAAAAGGAGCCGATGGGTCGATAAAAATCTATGAGGCCATACCGCATAAGATTTTACCGGATAACGCTGCTGCATACCCGCCTGTATGGTTCGGGGCTTCACCCACAATCGTTCAGGTGGAAGGTCATGGTACTGGGATGAATGTTGTTGATATCAGCCAGGAAACACATGATGAGATTATGAAGGGTGCGCGCTGGAAAGCAAATCAGGTGAGATATCAGATGGGAAAAAGTCCGATTGTCGTTAAGGCAATTGATCCGATGAACGTTGTGGATGATATTTACACCATCAAGTTCGATTCGGTAAGCTACTCTTGTTCGTCAGCATTCATGAATGGCAAAGTCATAGATGCTAACTGGTATATCTATAATAGTCACCATGATACGATCCGTTCTGAAAGCTTCATAAGCAACAATTATGAGCAGCTGATTCTCCAATGGGGTTTATCAATCAACATCTCACAGGCGGAGATTCCTTTTAATAACGGATCGGTCAATAATGGCTTTCTGGAAGCTACCATTGAATACCAGAATCCAGAAAAAGTTTGGCTGTCGTTCATTCCTGACGATGACCGTGCAGGACCCAGGAACTGGATCAGGGCCGGATATAATGATGGGGATAATTCTGATAAAAGCTCGGTTTACGAAAATGTTCTTCAAGGTACCTGGGCACCTTTCCGGCTTTGCAATACTGGTGTCCACGGACCTGCCTATGCCAAGGCTGCGACAGCCATCGATCAAAAAAAACAGCGGTTGAGTTCCATCGACTTGTACATAACGGCCGACCGATCGAAATGGAGCCGTTCACCAGTCATCGAAACAACGGATGATCCCTTGCTGAGTATTGGTGGAGCAGCAAAATTCGAGCTCCGCACCGGCTTATCAATTGACAAATCTGGCAAGCCAGGCATTGCCGGCAGTGGCGCCAGTTCAAATGAGCTGGATCCAAATTACATCAGTGAAACAGGTATGGGTTGGTTCCCCGGATATGCGATCGATGTAGAAACCGGGGAACGATTGAATATTGTATATGGTGAGAGTTCCTTTCTGACAGGTGACAATGGCGCCGATATGGCATGGAACCCATCGGCAAGAGAAGGTTCGAAATTGTATACGGCTAAGGGTCGGCTGAATCCTGATTATTCCGATGTATTCTTTGGAGGCAAGCACTTTGTTTATATCATGGGTCATAACCGGACGCAACCGGGCGATAAGGATGTTAACTATTTCCCGCTGTACGACGCAGGCCAGTATTATATGGAAAAGATGGCCGACACGAAAAATACCAGCCGCCTGCAGCAATTGATGATTAACGCCATGTGGACCGCAGTACCGATTGCCGACAGCCGGTTTATAAAGCCGGAAGATTTGGTCAGCGATGTTTATGGTTTCATCAAGACTGGCAATGATATCCGGATCCGGTTAAGGGTGGTGGGTCAGTATTGCGTTGGTGTGTATGATAATGCCGTTCCTGATGCGCTGGCGCTAAACGGTAACAAACCAATGTATCAGTTTAATACCGGTGAGATGGCCGTTATAAGGCATTATCCGGATATGGCAAAGGATTCGCTTAAATTGATCAGGGTGGTGCCAAACCCCTACTATGGAAATTCGGCATACGAGCTGTCACAATTAGACAATCTGGTGAAAATCACCAATCTGCCCAGAGTATGTACCGTATCCATCTATTCAGTTAGCGGAAATTTAGTTCGAAGATTTACAAAAGACAATGGAATTACTTACCTCGACTGGGATTTGAAAAATCAATATGGCATTCCGATCGCAAGCGGGGCTTATATCGTTCATATAAATGCGCCTGGTATAGGAGAGAGGGTGGTTAAGTTTTTTGGAGCCATCAGGCCCCAGGACCTGAACTCGCTGTAGGATCAAGATTCGAAGAAGAAGATCGCAATCCGAAGAAGAAGATCGAAAGAATTCCGTTTGACAAATAACCAAAAGTGGTATATTAGGTCTGTAATAACCTGACCCTATTAATCCGATCATGATAAAGTCAATATTGCTGGTTTTAATGATGGTCATTTTGTCGTGGCCGGTCCGTGGAGAGGAGAGTAAATATCTCAAGAAGCCCAGCCAATCAACTATCAATCAAATCAAAGGACTGACTGCTGCCTGCGAGATAGGTAAAACTGTAACGGAAATTTCTCTCAACAATGTCCGTACTTTCGTTCATATGGACGGGGTCCTCTGGACGGATATAAGCGGGAATGCATCGGGGTACGAAATCCCGAAAGGTTCAGGTAAAGTTTGCCTTTATTCAGGAGGAATCTGGATTGGCGGAACCGACGTGAACGGGCAGCTAAAGCTTTGCGCCGCCAACTGGGTCGGCTGGTGCAAGCATTACTGGCCCGGACCTTTGAAAATGTCTGGTGAACAACGCGGAACAACCGACGTTGAAGTTTGCTACCAGTATGACCGCCATTATGAAATTAACCGTTATGAGGTGGAAGCCTATCGCGAATGGTACAATACTCCAACTGATCAAAGGGATTTTAAATTCAAAGGATATTCCATACCTCAAATCATCACAGATTGGCCGGCTCATGCCGATGCTGCTGCCGGATATGACTTTTACCTGGCTCCTTTCTGGGATAATAACGACGACGGATTTTATAACCCGGCCGATGGTGATTATCCATTCTATGATCTCGATGGTATCCTTCCCTGCGGAACCACCCGTGAGCTGAGGCGTCCGCGCCTGTTTGGCGATGGAACGGTATGGTGGGTATATAATGATCGCGGGAATATTCATACCAACCCTGAAAGCGAGGCCATCGGCATGGAAATCCGGGCACAGGCATTTGAGTTTTCAACGAACGATGCCATGAACGACATGAGCTTTTATAATTATGCCCTGATTAACCGGTCGACTTACACTCTCATCGAAACCTATTTCGGGGTCTATTGTGATTCAGACGTCGGATATTCATACGATGATTATGTAGGTTGCCATGTGACCAAAGGAATAGGCTACGATTACAACGGCAATGCCGTTGACGGTACCGGGGAGGCATGGGCATACGGAGCCAATCCTCCGGCAATAGGGGTCGACTTTTTCGAAGGGCCCTATCAGGACCCAAACGGCAAAGACGATTGCAAAAGTTATGACGATAAATATAATCTCATCTGTAACGACTGTATCCTGAACGGCAACATTAACGGTCTTAACTTCGGTGACGGCATTGTTGATAATGAACGATGGGGCATGCGCCGCTTCGTGTATTACAACAACCAGTCCGGTCCCCAGGGCGATCCTGAAAATGCTTCCCAGTATTATGGCTACTTACGCGGTTATTGGAAGGATAATGAGCGCATGCGTTATGGCGGAAACGGTCATCCTTCAAGCGGAGCAACAGGTCCGGCATGCGACTTTATGTTCCCTCGGGAATCGGATCCATGCGGATGGGGAACGGGTGGAATACCCCAAGTTAGCTGGACTGAAGAAACAGCAGGTAATTCACCGGGAGATCGCCGGTTTGTCCAGTCATCGGGCCCATTCGTTCTGGAGCCTGGTGCAGTAAATGACATTACTATAGGTGCTGTTTGGGCTCGTTCTTATGATGGTTACCTGCTGGCGTCAGTCGATAAAATGCTGCAGAGCGACGAAAAGGCTCAGCGTCTGTTCGAAAACTGCTTCCAGGTGGTCGACGGTCCGGATGCTCCGGAACTGACTATCGTGGAACAGGATCAGAAACTGATCTTCCACATCTGGAACAAAACTTCCTCCAACAACTTCATGGAAGCCTACCGCGAACGTGATCCATTCATCGTTTGCCCGGCAAATCTGGCCGACTGTGATATTTATTACAAATTTGAGGGTTACCAGGTCTGGCAGCTCAAAACTTCTTCCACTTCTATTACGGATGCGGCCGAACACAATACCAACGCTGCAAGGATTGTTTTCCAGTGCGACGTGAGAAACGGTATCAGCCGCCTGATCAACTTTGTCTGGAATCCAGATCTTGAAGCTAACGTTCCAGCAGTTGAAGTTATGGGAAAAGATGAGGGGATCGAACATACCTTCGTGCTGACTGAAGATATCTTTGCTGAAGGTATCCGTACCCTGGTTAATTACAAGAAGTACTATTATGTTGCGGTAGCTTATGCTTACAACAACTTCCTGAAGTATGACCAGAACAATCCTGACTCTTTCGAAGGTCAGCGATATCCTTACCTGGCCGGTCGTAAAGGTGCCGGTGGCCCGATCAAGGTTTATGAGGCCATTCCGCACAAGATTGAACCGGAACAGGGTGGAACCGTGATTCAGGGAAATTTTGGC
>CAINOB010000109.1 GCA_903851365.1 uncultured Bacteroidota bacterium | reverse complement strand
ACTGATATTATTAAACAGGTTGAGGTCCTAACCGGTGGTTTTGGAGCTAATTACGGGGGAAGAATTTCCTCAATTATGGACATTACCACCCGCGATGGTAACAAGAACAGGTTGTCAGGTAAGGTATCGACCAGTACTTTTATGGCCAAGCTGCTTCTTGAGGGACCACTAAAAAAGGCTAAATCGGATTCCGATGGTTCCTCCTCTTTTATTCTCTCAGCAAAGCACTCCTTTCTTGAGCAGTCATCTAAAATCTTTTATAAGTATATCGATCCTAACGGCCTTCCATTCAATTTTACCGACCTCTATGGAAAGGTTTCTTTGAATTCCAAGAACGGAAGCAAGGTTAATCTGTTCGGATTTAATTTTAATGACCAGGTAACCTATCGGAATATTACTGACATTGGTTGGAATAACTATGGATTTGGAAGTAATGTGGTTCTGATTCCAGGTGATTATCCGGCACTTATCAAGGCAAACATCGCCTATTCAAAATATCTTATCACGATGAATGAGGCCGATCAGCAGCCTCGTCAAAGTTCCATTGATGGCTTTAATGTCGGATTAGAATTTGTTTACATATTTGGTAAAGACGAACTCGAATATGGTATTGAAACTCTTGGTTTTAATACGAATTTCAATTATTTTAACTCTGTTGGCCGCAAGATCGTACAACAGCAATTTACAACGGAACTTGCTGGTTATGCCAAATACAAGATGACGTTGGGAAAATTGCTCCTGGAACCAAGTTTCAGGTTGCATTATTATGCTTCGCTGGCTGAGGCTTCACCAGAACCCCGACTGGGTGTGAAATATAATTTGAGCGATAATTTCAGGATAAAATTTGCCGCCGGGATGTACTCGCAAAACCTGATCGCTGCCAATTCCGACCGAGATGTAGTTAACCTTTTTTATGGTTTTCTCTCGGGTCCTGATGATCTTCAGAAAACTTTCGATGGCAAGGCAATTAATACCAAATTGCAGAAATCAAATCATGCAATTCTGGGTTTCGAATTTGACCTTACAAAAAGATTCAACCTGAACATTGAAACATATATCAAGGATAATGTCCAGCTGACTAACATCAACCGTAATAAACTTTATGATGATACCGGCGACAATCAGGATAAACCTGAATACCTGAGGAAGGACTTCATTATTGAGACTGGAAAAGCCTATGGAATCGATTTCCTTCTCAAGTATGATTACAAACGGCTCTATCTTTGGGCTACCTATTCTTTGGGATGGGTGACCCGCTATGATGGTGTCATTAAGTATCCTCCTCATTTTGACCGCAGGCATAACGTGAACCTTGTAGCCTCTTATACTTTTGGTAAGGACCTCAACTGGGAATTCAGCACTAGATGGAACCTCGGCTCCGGATTTCCATTTACTCAAACCCAGGGTTTCTATGAGAAGATTCCTTTTTATGATGGAATCAACACTGATTATACTAGAGTCAACGGAGAATTGGGAATAGTTTACGGTCCACTTAACCAGGGGCGCTTACCGTATTACCACAGACTCGACATTAACCTGAAGAAGACTATTGCAACCGGTCAAAATAGTCAGCTTGAGATTGCCTTAAGTATCACCAATGTTTACAACCGGAAAAATATTTTCTATTTCGATCGTATTCGTTACGAAAGAGTAGACCAACTTCCCTTTATGCCGTCCGTAAGCGTCAATTGGACATTCTGATAAACGTATGACCCCAAAGCAGACAAAATATATTTTCGTAACCGGAGGAGTGACATCCTCTTTAGGAAAAGGCATTATATCCAGCTCATTAGCTAAGCTCTTACAGGCTCGTGGATTTGCTGTTACCATTCAAAAACTGGATCCATATATCAATATCGACCCTGGTACCCTCAATCCATATGAACATGGAGAATGTTATGTGACCGATGATGGAGCAGAAACAGATCTTGATTTGGGGCATTATGAGAGGTTTCTTAATTGCCCGACTTCCCAGTCCAATAACGTTACCACCGGTCGGGTTTACCAGTCTGTGATCAATAAGGAACGTAAAGGGGATTATCTCGGTAAAACGGTACAAATCATTCCTCATATTACAGATGAGATTAAGAGGCGTATTAAAATCTTAGGCTCCAAGGGCAAGTTCGATATTGTAATTACTGAGATTGGCGGCACTGTGGGTGATATTGAATCGCTACCCTACATTGAATCCGTGCGACAGATCAAATGGGAGATGGGTGATCGGGTATGCGTTGTTCACCTTACTCTTGTACCTTATCTGAGCGCTGCCGGTGAACTGAAAACCAAACCAACTCAGCACTCGGTAAAAATGCTTCTCGAAGAAGGGGTTCAACCAGATATTCTTGTATTAAGGACAGAGAAACCGTTGAACCGTGAGATAAAGAAAAAAGTCGCGCTATTTTGTAACGTTGAAGAAAGGGCAGTTATTGAGAGTCGCGATGTGAGTACTATTTACGAAGTGCCACTTCTGATGCAGAAGGAGAAGCTGGATGAGATAGTTATCGAAAAGCTTAAACTCCCTGCTAATACTAAAAGTGACCTTGAACCCTGGAGAGAATTTGTTAAAGCGGTAAAAAATCCTAAGCAAACCATCAAGATCGGCCTCGTTGGGAAATATGTTGAACTGCACGATGCTTATAAATCCATTTCAGAAGCGTTTATTCATGCAGGTGCGGTCAATTATTGTAAAGTTGATATCCAATGGATTCATTCAGAGACACTTGAACAAGGAAACTATGAAGAATTGCTCAAAGATCTGAAAGGTATTCTTGTTGCTCCCGGATTTGGTCATCGTGGTATTGAAGGTAAGATTAACGCGGTTAGATATGCACGTGAGAATAATATTCCTTTCCTGGGCATATGCCTCGGAATGCAATGCGCAGTAATTGAATTTGGTAGAAATATCCTAGGACTATCTCGTGCACATTCAACCGAGATGGATGTAAAAACTCCGGATCCGGTTATCGATCTGATGGCTGATCAAAAGGAAATTACCGACAAAGGTGGAACCATGAGGTTAGGAGCTTATGCCTGTAATATTAAAAGGGGATCGCTCGCTTCAAAAGTCTATCATTCTGAATGTGTAAATGAAAGACATCGCCACCGCTACGAATTTAATAATGCCTACACCGACCAGTATAAAGCAGCAGGGATGATTCCTTCGGGAATAAATCCCGATACAAGTCTGGTCGAAATAATGGAGATTCCAAGTCACAAATGGTTTATCGGTGTTCAATTTCATCCGGAATACAGAAGTACCGTAATGAACCCTCATCCTCTTTTTGTGAATTTTGTCAAGGCTGCCTTGGAATAATTCCTTACTTTAGCCCGCCAAATATTTTTTTAACGAATTGATCAGAAATGGATAAGAAGTCCCTTATAGGCTTAGTATTGATGGGAGTGCTGTTAGTCGCTTACAGCATCTTCACGAAACCTTCCAAAGAGGCTATGGAGAGAAATCAGCGATACAACGATTCTATCTCCCGGGTTGAAGCTCAGAAAAATTTTGAGTCTCAACAAAAAAAGAGCCTGAACGACAGCACCGCCCAAATCACTGCAGCCGCAACACCTGAAGAGCTGAATCAGATAAAAGTTAATCAACTTGGAGCATTTGCTGACGCCTCAACCGGCGAGGAAAAATTCTTTTTCCTTGAGAATAAAAAAATCAAAGTAAAGTTTACATCAAAAGGGGGACGTCCATACTCGGCTGAACTGAAAGATTATAAAACTTTCGAAGAAAAGCCTGTATTGCTCTTCGATGGTGAGACAACTCATTTTAGCCTGCAGTTCTTTACTCAGAACAAAGCCATTGCCACCCAAAACCTCTATTTCCTTCCTCAGACTCAGGAGATATCCCAGGATGCCCAATCTGGGACCAAAACTTTGGTCATGCGACTTCCGGCTGGTGAAGGAAGTTGGATTGATTTTGTTTACACCCTGGAGCCCGATTCTTATAAACTCAGCTACACAATCCGGATGCAGGGCATGGACAAGGTTCTTGGAAAAAATACTTCCATGATCGATTTGGATTGGTTAATGGATATTCGTCAGCAAGAGAAGTGGAAAAAGGGCGATGCCCAGTATGCCACCGTTCAGTATAAGTTCTATCAAAGTGAAGCCGGGAAACTAAAACCATCGACAATAAAAGCTGCCTCTACTGAAAACCTGACCACCAAGGTTGAGTGGATTGGCTTTAAGCAGCAGTTTTTCTCGACTGTTTTAATGGCCAATAATTACATGACCAGTGCCAGGATCAGCTCAGTCACACCCGAAGAAGATGCGGTTCCCATAAAAACCTTCTCAGCCGAAATAAGCCTGCCATTCGAAGGAAAGAGCCAGGAGGATATCGGACTTACCTTTTATTTTGTTCCAAACCATTATAAGACCTTAAAAGCAGAGGGCCATGATCTAACAAACCTTGTGGATCTCGGCTGGAAGTTTATTTCATGGATCAATAAGTGGTTCGTCATTAATATTTTCCATTGGCTTGAGGGTGTTATCGGTAATTATGGAATCATAATAATCATATTAACCATTTTCTTTAAGCTTCTGGTTTTTCCACTGAGTTATAAGTCCTTTATATCAGGCGCTAAAATGAAGGTTCTTAAGCCTCAGATAGATGAGATAAATAAGAAATTTGGTGCAGATAAAGCCATGGAGAAGCAGCAGGCTACAATGGCCTTGTATAAAAAAGCCGGAGTGAATCCTCTTGGAGGCTGTCTGCCAACTTTACTGCAGATGCCGATATGGATCGCTTTATTCCGGTTTTTTCCTTCATCGATTGAACTCCGTCATCAACCATTTTTGTGGGCTTCCGACCTTTCAACCTATGATTCTATACTTAATTTGCCTTTCACTATCCCTGGTTATGGGGCCCATATTAGCTTGTTTACTTTACTGATGGCTGCCTCCATGCTCGTTACAACGAAAATGTCGATGGATCAGACTCAGACTGCACAACCAGTGCCAGGAATGAAGGTGATGATGTATATGATGCCAGTAATGATGTTGTTTTGGTTTAACTCCTATGCCGCCGGTTTAAGCGTTTATTATTTCTTTTCTAACGTGTTCTCTTACCTTCAGCAGATGATAGTAAAAAGATCTATCGATGAGGAGAAAATATTAAATAAGCTGAAAGAGAATCAAAAGAAGACTGTGAAAAAGTCGAAATTTCAGGAGCGGCTTGATCAGCTGGCAAAGGAAAGAGGAATTCAGACAAAGAGATAATCCTTGGGGATGAATCAATAAATTCTCGATAGAAAAATTAGGTTAGAGACGCATTTAGGCGTCTCTACTTTTTTTGCGGAGATCAACCATCTTGATCGCAGTGATGGCTGCTTCATCGCCTTTATTTCCATGAATTCCTCCCGAACGATCGATAGCCTGCTGAAGGTTATTTGTTGTCAATAACCCGAATATCGAAGGTTTGTTGTATTTCATCCCTAGCTCCATGCACCCTTGAGCAACTGCCTGGCATATAAAATCAAAATGCTTTGTTTCTCCTTGAATAACACAACCAATAAGAATCACAGCATCTACGTCGGTTGATTCAAAGAAGAATTGACCACCTAATGGAAGCTCAAAACTGCCGGGTACAGTTTGCACCCTTATGTTGTTATTATTCGCTCCTTGCCTTAGTAGCGTGTCTACACAACCTTGAGCAAGTGCAGCGGTGATCATTTCATTCCATTCCGAGACAACTATACCGAACTTATACTCCGAGCAATCCGGTATTGAATCAGGATCATAGGAAGATAGGTTTTTCAATGATGTAGCCATAGGAGCAAAAAAAAGCCGGGTAAATCCCGGCTTGATTAATCAAAACTTTTATTTTGCAAGTCCGGCTTCAGCGCGGGCTATATATTTTTCGATTTTCCTTCCCTCATCGGAATCAGGATAATCCTTTTGAATCTCTTTGTAAAGGTCTACTGCCTTCTTAATTTCTTTATTTGATTCCAATAATTCAGCAGCCTTCATCAGATAGATAGGGGTGACAAAATCATTAGGTTTCATTCTTGCGGCCTTGAGGTAATATGTGATGGCCTGGTCATACTGGCTCAATTCGCAATAAGCATCCCCAATAGCGCCTTGTGCAATTGGACTGACCATGTCATCTTTTAATTTGAATTTTTTCAACTGGTCAATGGCTTCTTGAAATTTTCCAAGCTTCAGATAAGATATCCCGCAATAGTAACGGGCTAATTTACCTGATTTAGTCATTTTATATTCATTGATAATCTCGATAAAACCAAGGTTGTTACCATCACCTTTCAGTGCCAGATTGAAAGAATCCTTCTCAAAATATTGCTCTGCAGCAAACATTTGTGACTGTGCTTCCTTCTCTTTCGGTGAAACAATAAACCGTTTGTAGCCCAGGAAAATACCAACGACAGCAACGATGACAATAACAGCCAACGTGATCGTTCTCTGGTTCTGCTCAATAAAGTGCTCGGTATTAGTCAGTGCATGCTCGACTACTTCGAGATTGTCTTCTTTCTTACCTTTCGATTTGCTAACCATAAACTTTGTTATAAAAAACATGCAAATTTATAATAATTAAACCTTATTTAAAATAGGCTGGCTAAAAAACTCTGAGTGCGCCGCTCTTACCAGGAGTATTGCTATTTTTAGCCTCAAATGAGAGAAGTATGTATCTGAGAAAACTGAATCTTTTGAATTTTAAAACCTATCAGGAGCTTGATATTGAACTCTCACCAAAACTGAATTGTTTTGTTGGCAATAATGGGGTAGGTAAAACCAATCTCTTCGACTCTATCTATTATCTGGCCTTCTGTAAGTCATATTTTAATAGTCTGGATGCAAATAATATCCGTCATGATAACGATTTTTTCATGATTCAGGGAGAATTCGAGATCGATGGACAGGTTGAACGAATTCATTGTGCCTTGAAAAGGGATCAGAAGAAGAAAATCAGGCGGAACGATAAGGAATATCAGAAGCTGGCTGATCATATTGGTTTAATTCCCCTGGTGATGGTTTCCCCTTCAGATACGAGCCTCATTCTTGAAGGAAGTGAAGAACGCCGTCGATATATTAACGGTGTAATTTCTCAATACGACAGGCAATATCTTGATGATGTAATTCGATATAATAAGGCTCTGACACAGCGAAACCGGCTTTTAAAAGATTTTTCACGGCAAAAATACTTCGATGAGGATTCGCTGTTCATCTGGGATGACCAATTGTCGAGTCTGGGTGAACGTATCTATCAAAGGAGAAGCGACTTTATCTCCCGGCTTCTGCCAATCTTTCAATATTACTACGACTATATTTCCAGCGGACATGAACAGGTTGAACTTAAATACCTTACTCAGGCTGGTGACAGACCTATGTCGGAATTGATGAAAGAAAGTCACCAGAAAGACAAACAAGTGCAATTTACAACGGTTGGCATCCATCGTGATGATCTGGTACTCGAACTGTCTGGTTATCCTATGAAACAACAGGGCTCGCAGGGACAGCAGAAAACTTACCTCGTAGCTCTGAAAATGGCGCAGTTTGATTTTTTAAAGAAGATTTCAAATCTAAGACCACTGATTCTACTCGATGATGTCTTTGACAAGCTAGATGCAAACAGGGTAACCCAAATTATAAAACTGGTTTCGGAAGATCATTTTGGACAGATTTTTATAACCGACACTAACATGGAGCACTTACAGTCCATTTTGTCCGGGTTAACTGCAGAATATAAAATGTTTCGTGTAACCGATGGTGAAGTAAACGAAGTGTTATAATGGTAATCCGAAGAACTCAATCACGCCCGTTGAAAGATATCATTGAGGAGGTTTTGAAATCCTCAGGCATTAATCAAAAACTTCAAGAACGTGAGATGGTAAGGCAGTGGGATGATCTGGTTGGAATAACTATTGCGCGTAGCACAGAAACAATTTATATCAAGGACCGTAAACTCCACGTTACAATAAGGTCTTCGGTAATCAGAAATGAGCTTATGATGATTCGGGATGGACTTAAAATAGAATTAAACCGACGCAGTGGCCACGATCTGATTGATGAGATCGTAATAAGATAAAGGTTAAGAATTATTGTACCTCGGTGGCAGGAACCAGTTCCAGAAAATTACCCTGACGGTCGAATCGCTCACTCTTGGAGAAGAAAAAGTCTGCTTCTTTGCGGGCGTTTGAATCACTGTCGGATCCATGTACTGCATTTCGCTGGACAGATTCGGCAAACAACTTTCGAATAGTCCCAGGTTCTGCTTTTGCAGGATCAGTGTTGCCAATCAACCTGCGATAATCTGCAACCGCGTTGTCTTTTTCCAAAATTGCCACAACTATTGGTCCAGAGGTCATGAACTCAACTAATCCTTCGAAAAAAGGCCTGTCTTTATGAACGTTATAAAAATAGGCTGCCTGAGATTGACTGAGCTTCGTATATTTCATTGCGGCAATCCAAAATCCAGCTTCCGAGATCATCTTCAGAATATCTCCGATGTGCTCGTTGGTTACGGCACCCGGTTTGATCATAGTAAAAGTGATGTTACCTGTCATAATTGAAGAGTTGTTGCGATAAAAATAGTAAATTCCTGTTTGCTGATGCCACTGATTGCTATCTTTGATTGATGCAAAATGAAATTTTCGACGGAACTTTGAATCTAAGCTCAGATTTGGGATGGCCCGAGATGAAGACCTTACTTCTTGAGCCTCACAAGGTGCTGATCCTCACTCATAAAAACCCTGATGGAGATGCTGTGGGATCGGCTCTTGGACTAAAGTGGATTCTAGATCGACTTGGACATACTGTCAACGTGGTTATTCCGGACGATTCACCTTTGTTTCTTAAATGGCTTCCCGGGTATGATGATATCATAGTTCATGACCGTAAGCCGGCAAACAAAACTTCCAGGCTATTCGATGATTGCGACCTCATTATCTGTGCTGATTTTAACACCCCGGAGCGATTAGGATCCGTTGAACCCCTTTACAGGCAATCTGGAAAGAAAACACTCTTGATAGATCATCATCCTAATGGAGAACCTTTTACAAAATTAAATCTGATTAATCCGGCGATCGGTTCAACCTCTGAAATTGTGTTCCTCTTTATTGAAAAGTTAAACCTGACAGAATATATTGGCACGGAAGCTGCCACGTGCCTGCTGGCTGGAATTATGACTGATACGGTTGGATTAAAGGTGAATTGCTCTTATCCCGAGGTGTTTGAAACCGTGGCCGGGTTGATGCGCCATGGTGCTGACAAAGAGAGAATTTATCATGAGATTTATAACATGCACTCAGCAAATCGGATGCGATTACTGGGTTATAGTCTCAATAAGAACATGAAAATATTACCGGAATATTATACTGCCTATATTGCTTTGACAATAAGCGAATTAAATAGCTATCATCATCGCAAGGGTGACACGGAAGGTTTCGTGAATTATCCGTTGTCGATTGCTGGGATAGTATTTTCAGTGTTATTTACCGAACAAAATGATCACATTAAGCTTTCTCTAAGATCAACGGGCAAGTTTCCTGCGAACCAGTTTGCCCAGAAGTATTTTCTTGGAGGTGGTCATTTGAATGCAGCCGGTGGAAGGTTTTTAGGAACCATGAAAGAAGCAGTGGACTATTTTGAATCTGTTTTAGCAGAGTACAGAGAACAACTCTCAGCAAATCAGTGATTTTTCAGTCAAGCAAATCGAATTTAATGCGTGGCATCACTCATATCATTTTCCTGATATTGTCGGGCTCAATTTTAATAGTCTGCAGCTGCAAGCCGAAATATCGTCAACAGGACCGGCCCCTGAATCAATCAATGACGGACCAGGAATCCATTTATCGTTCAAATCAATTGATGGTCAGGCAATATGCCGATGCTATCCGTGACCATGCGGCTTCGCAGAAATGGATTCTTAAAGAAACAGGAACAGGTGTTTTTTTTCAGATTATCAATCAAAAGAAAAATCATTCCGAAAAGATTGCTTCAGGTGATTGGGTGTCTTTAAATTATCGACTTAGTTTACTGAATGGAACAGAATGCTATACATCGAAACTTAAGGGAAAAAAGCAATTTGTTGTGGGAAGAAGTGAGGCTGAGCAGGGGTTGCATGATGCCATCCAGTTTCTTTGTCCAGGCGATAGTGCAATTATCGTTATTCCACCACAGAGAGCGTTCGGTCTAACCGGGGATGGCGATCGGATTCCCCCACGTGCCATCCTGGTATACGAAATTAAGGTTGATTCTGTTAGCAGAAGACCGAATCATTGACCATTTTTCTATTTTTGCCTGAAATACTTTGAATATGAGAATATCTGCCGTTGCTTTAATTATTGCACTTGCTGGTTCCTTAATTTCCTGCAGCAGTGGGGAAAAGGAATTTAAAAAGCATCCGTCAGGTCTATATTACCGGTTTCTGGAGATGAACCCTCAGGGCAAGACACCGAAAATAGGAGACATACTGGTTTTGTCGATGAAAATAATGAATAAGGACCATGTGGTCGTCGACGAATCGAACTTCTACCGTATGCAATTAAATAACCCTATGTTTAAGGGCGATTTTTTTACGGCCTTGGCACTAATGCAGGTCGGCGATAGCGTGTGTTTTAAACTGGATGCAGTAAATTTCTTTGAAAAAAACCGAAAGCATGATTTGCCGACTGAATTCCATCAGGGAGATCCGGTTTTCATATATATCAGATTTAAAAATATCTTGAATTCTGAAGATCTGGAGAGCGAGAGAGAGAATTCCTATCATACCGATTTTGAGCAGGAAATGAGTCTCCTGAAGAATTATATCGAACTTACCAATACAACAGTTAAGCCAACTGCTTCAGGTCTTTATTATATTGAAAAAAAGAAAGGTAAAGGCGCGAAAGCTGAAGTTGGCAAAACTTTGGTGGTACATTATACTGGTACAACTATCGACGGTAAGGTATTTGATTCCTCTTTGACGAGAGGAAAGCCTCTTACTTTTGTCCTTGGCAAAAGGCAGGTTATAAAAGGCTGGGACGAAGGATTTCAGTTTATGCAGGCGGGTGGGGAAGGAAGGTTTATTATTCCATCGAACCTGGCATATGGCAAGGATGGTTATTCTAACCTTATCCTACCTTATTCCACTCTTGTTTTTGATGTTGAACTATTGGAAGTCAAATAATATATTTATTATGAAATACGGATTTTTCACGCTTCTTGCTACAATTCTATTATTTGCCGCTTGCGAAGTGGGTGACCCATATGCAAAAGAAAAGGCTGCTATTGCCGATTATATAAAGACTCACAACCTGACAGTGGTGCCAAGGGCAAGCGGTTTGTATTACATTGAAACAAAAACAGGAACCGGAATCATACCCCCATACGGATCGACGGTAAAGGTAAAGTACAAGGGAACCTTCACGGATGGAACAGAATTCGACTCGGGAACTACCAGCTTTAAACTTGGATTCAGTCAGGTGATAGCAGGTTGGGATGAAGGGATTGCACTGATGAAAGAGGGTGGCAAAGCAACACTTATAATACCTTGCGATCTGGCTTATGGTGCTAATGGATCCGGGAGCATTCCTGGTTATACGCCTTTAGTTTTCACCGTTGAGCTGATTGGTATTTTTTAAAGGCTTAACACCAGACCGTCATACCCAGGTTCGATCCCTGAAGGCAGCATTTTCATCATGTCTTCGTACATGCCTGCTTGGTGTGACAGATGTGTAAGATAAGCCTTTTCGGGTTTTATTTCCTCAATTACCTTGATTGCCTCAGGTATACTGTTATGAGAAAGATGGGCTTCCCAGCGTAGTGCATTAATCACCAGAATCCGGGTTCCGTAAATCTTTTTCATCTCATCCGGTGCGATGTAGTTGGTATCTGAAATGTAAGTGAAGTCACCAAAACGGAACCCTAAAATTGGAAGCTTGTAATGTAAGGCCCTGATGGCAGTTATTTCAATACCATCAATCTCGATTTTGCCGGGAGAGATCTGGTGGAGGTTCATTTGAGGTATTCCCGGATATTGGATCAGAGAAAAAACGTAAGCAAAATCTTTTCTGATAGAATCCTGAACTCTCTTCTCGGAATAGATATCAATGGCTTTTCGATGGAGAAAGTTCAACGCACGAATATCATCTAAACCAGAAACATGGTCTTTATGTTCATGAGTAAGCAGGATAGCATCAATATTCCTCACTGATGTTCTTAGCATCTGCTGACGAAAATCCGGACCAGCGTCGATTAAAAACACCTTTTCATTCCATTCTATGAGTGCTGATGAACGTAACCTGTTATCCCTGGGGTCGCTTGATTGGCAAACTGGACAGTCGCAGCCGATAATCGGAACTCCCAATGAGGTTCCCGTTCCTAAAAGAGTAATTTTCAAAGGAGGATACATTATTCGTTTCAAATCATCAAATATAATAAACATGGGCCTTTTTCTTATTTTTACGTTATGAAAGGTACCTTATGGCTGATTCCGAATACGCTGGACGACGGTGACCCACTGAAGTCCCTTCCGGCACCTGTTATTGAGCAGGTCAGGCTGCTACGCTATTTTATTGTTGAGAATGAGAAAAATGCCAGAAGATTTCTGGTCAAGTCAGGTATGAAAGCCTTACTTGAAGAAATTGAGTTCGGCCTTTTAAATGAGCATACCAGGTCGGAGGAGCTTGATCCACTCATCTTTCCAATATTGAAGGGTACGGATGCTGGCCTATTATCGGAATCAGGATGTCCGGGAATAGCGGATCCCGGGGCAGATCTGATCCGTCAGGCTCATTCGTCGGGTATTAGAGTGCGCCCAATGATCGGACCCAGTTCGATAATCATGTCTGTAATGGCTGCAGGCTTGAATGGGCAGAAATTTACATTCCATGGCTATTTGCCACCTAAACCTCAGGACCGCGTACGTAGGATAAGAGAGATTGAGAATCGCTCTAAGTTGAATCAGGAAACCCAGGTGTTTATTGAGGCACCTTACAGAAATCGTCAAATGCTTGCTGATCTGATAAATACCCTTTCACCAGATACGATCCTGTCAATTTCTGCAGACCTGACTACCGAACAGGAATTGATAAAAACGGCAAGAGTTTGGGAATGGACCAAATTTGACACTGACCTAAATAAGAGACTTGTTGTTTTTTCATTTTTAAAACCTTAATGCACAATTATATGGGACTGACTTTAATCGAAAAAATCCTTGCAAATCATTCCAAGCATGCGGTAGTAAAACCCGGTCAAATCATCGATGTATCGATGGATGTCAGAGCTGCACGGGATTTCGGTGGTGCCAATGTAGTCAAGAACCTGAAGGATAATGGATTGGCAATAGATGATCCTACTAAAACTTTTTTCACTTTTGACTGTAACCCGACGGGATCGGACCAAAAATACGCAGTCAATCAGCATATTTGCAGACAATTTGCCCGAGAAAATGGGATCAAGGTTTACGATATCGATCAAGGTATCGGTACACACATTTTGATGTACGATGGACTTGCTTTTTCAGGGTCAACAGCGGTAACTACCGACTCCCATGCGAATATTCTGGGCGCTGTTGGAGCTTTTGGCCAAGGAATGGGGGACCAGGACATTGCGGCTGCCTGGGCGCACGGCAAGCTTTGGTTTAAAGTTCCAGCATCTATTAAAGTAATGCTTGTTGGGAAAAGGCCTGAAGGATTATCAGCAAAGGATATTGCCATCAATCTCCTTGATCGGTTCGGTGCCAATGACCTATTGGGATACAGCGTGGAGCTCTATGGTAAATCGGTAGATGACTTTACTCTGGATGAAAGAATAACTATTGCCAGTATGGGAACTGAAATGGGAGTGATCACCCTGCTTTTTCCGCCTAATCAACTTGTATTAGACTTTTGTTCAGAGAGGGCAGGAAGGACAATAAAACCTGTTTTTGCCGATGCGGATGCTCTATATGAGAATACTTTCGAGCTGAATATAGAGGAATTTCAAAAAAGAGTATCGCTACCAGGGGCTCCCCACCACACGGCTACGATTACCTCTCTTGAAAAAACCAGAATTGACTCGGCCTTTGTCGGTAGCTGCACTAACGGGAGATATGAAGATATGGCCATTGTCGCTAAAATATTATCTAAAAGGAAAGTCGCTCCCGGTGTGGTTATGAAAATTGTACCAGCGACCGATGAGATCTGGCAGACATGCCTGAAAGAAGGTTTTATTGATATTTTTAAAAATGCAGGAGCTTTGGTTTCGAATGCAGGATGTGCAGGTTGTGCAGCAGGCCAGGTGGGGCAGAATGGTGCAGGAGAAGTTACGGTAAGTACTGGTAACCGGAATTTTCCCGGAAAACAGGGGAAAGGAGATGTTTATCTTGCTTCGCCAGCGGTTGTCGCGGCATCCGCTGTTGCAGGTTATATCACAACACCTGATAACATCCCCGATGAACCAATGATTTTCACTGCTCAGCTGCATTCAGGCGCCAAGACGCCACCTATTGTGAATGCTTCGGGTCCCTTAGCGAAAAATACACAAGAAAAATCTGTGGAGGTTGAAGGAAGAGTCTGGTATATTCATCAGGATAATATCGACACAGATATGATCTTTCATAACAGGTATCTGGCTATCACGGATATCAGGGAGATGGGGCAGTATACTTTCGATAACCTGAATGGCTATCAGGATTTTGCTAAAAAAGCTGGAAAGGGGGATATCGTGATTGTCCAGAAGAACTTCGGTAGTGGTTCATCACGTCAGCAAGCAGTGGATTGCTTCCTGTCACTAGGGGTTCATTGTGTTCTGGCAGAGAGTTTTGGAGCTATTTACGAACGAAATGCCATAAATGCAGCTTTTCCAATAATAACTTATTCAAGCCTTGATGAACTCGAAATCCGCGAAGGTGATACCATTCGGGTAAATTATGAAACCGGAAAAGTTTCCAGCCTGAAAAACAATAAAACAATCCAAGCCGAACCGTTCAGCGAGGTTCAATTAGAAATTTTTAAACGTGGAGGATTATTCTGATGGGACAAACATTTGTTGAAAAAATACTCGGTGCTCCTGCCGGAGCCATAGTTTTCAGAAAGCCTGACATTGTGCTGACCCATGATAATACATCCAGTATTTTCAGCACTTTCAAAAAAATGGGGTCAGAAAAAATTTTTGATCCGGATCAGTGCCTTGTCGTACTCGATCATAATGCACCACCAACTGATTCCAAACTGGCCACACAATATCAGACCATTCGGCAGATTGTGAGATCACAAGGCATTAAGAAATTTCATGATGCCGGCGATGGAATTTGCCATCAGATCATGTCTTACTATGCCAGACCCAAGATGATCATTGTTGGGAGCGATTCCCATACCTGCACCGCTGGTGCTTTTAACGCTTTTGCTGCAGGAATTGACCGGACAGAATCTGCAGGATTGTGGAAAAAGGGTGAAACCTGGTTTTTAGTGCCAGAGTCAATCAAAATTTGTTTTAAGGGAAAATTGAATGAGGGTGTTTACGCCAAGGATATCTCACTTTATCTTATTGGAAAAATAGGTTCCGATGGAGCAAATTACCTTTCAATGGAATTCATGGCGAAGGGTTGGGTTGTCTTTCTGTATCTGACCGGATGACCCTCGCTAACCTGGCATCTGAAATGGGTGCTAAAAATGCGGTATTCCCCGTCGACAAAGTGCTGAAAGAATTTCTTGGTTCAGATGAGAACGGTGTTTGGGCTGATCCTGATGCCCGATACTTATTCGAGATGGAAATTGACCTGGGAGATATTGTACCACTGGTAGCGGCCCCTCATTCGGTTGATCATGTAAAAACTGTTGCTGAATATGCTGGAACAGTTGTTCACGAAGGGCTGATAGGGACATGTACAAACGGCAGGATTGAGGATCTTAGAATCGCAGCCTCGGTGCTTAAAGGCAATAAAGTGGCACTTGATTTTCAGCTTCTGGTTATCCCTGCATCTAAAGAGATTTATCTCCAGGCTATCGAGGAAGGACTAATTACGACCTTTGTTAATGCAGGTGCAACGATCTTGAGCTCGTCTTGCGGACCATGTCTGGGAACAGGGCAGGGGATTCCGGCAGACGGATTTACCGTGATTTCAACAGCAAACCGCAATTTTAAGGGTCGAATGGGTAATCCAAATTCTCAGATTTTCCTGGCCTCCCCGGCTACAGTGGCTTTTACCGCACTCAATGGTAAAATAACTGATCCAAGGGGCCCTGATTATGTCGAAAAATTTGATTCTGGTAGGCCTGAAGGACGAACGCCTGAAATTCCTGCCGGAGAGGACCGATATTTTAAGGGAGTATGGAATTATGCTGATCAGGACAACCTTAACACCGATCAAATGTTTGCTGGAAATCTAACCTATAATGTGCTTAGTTCAGAAGGAGAGAAAATTGTTGAGCACCTCTTTGCAGGTTTTGATGCTTCATTTGCTTCAAGGGTCAAAGTTGGGGATATGATCTTTGCCGGTGAAAATTTTGGATGCGGCAGTTCGAGGGAACATCCTTCTGTAGGCTTGGCTTATGCAGGGATTAAAGCCGTGGTTGTGAAATCGGTAAATAGGATCTTCTTCAGGTCATCAATTAACCAGGGTTTACTACTTATTGTTCATAAAGCTGCTGTTGAAGCCTATGAACCGGGAAGTGAAGTGTCGATAGAGTTTCGTAAAGGGCTGATCACCATAGATAAGAAACAATTTCATTTTGAGCCTTTGCCAGAAAAATTATTGGGGATACTGGAGAAAAAAGGCCTGGTTAACTGGATTAAGGAACAATAACTCCTATTCAGATGGGCAAGCTGCATTTTATTTATGTTGTCTTGGTCACCACGCTGCTGATAGCTCCGGCATCGCCTGAAAAGATTTATACTGTCCAGGTTGCTGCTTCTAAAGTTTATATTGATCCTCTCTATTTCCAACAAAAGTTTAATCTTTCAGAGGAAGTGCGGTATTACCGAAAAGATGGCTGGTTTAAATATTTTATTGGATCATATGCTTCAGGTGAAGAAGCTAAAAAGGCATTGGCAAGTTTGAAAATTGGGGCTTTTGTAACAATTGTTGATTCTGATTCAGCCACAAAAATTGCAAGGCCTGTCTCTGATTCACTGATGGTTGCGAATAAAGGTTCGCATCAAAATGGGGTACTTCAGGCTGGATTATTACGGATTTATAATCTGAAGATCAGAGAGGCCGATTCTGCCTATAATTATGCCAGAAACCTTTTACTCGCCAGGGAACTCTATCTGGAGGCTTTATTAATTTCAAAGGAAAAACATTATCCTGCTGATCAGATTGATGAGATAGACCGACAATTGTCCCAAAACCCATCAAAATCCATGTTTTTCGTATTATCATCAAAAGAGTATTTGTTGGGATCAGGAATACTCCTGTTCATGGTGGTTTTTGTTATTATCCGTCTGACCTTTTCCAAAAGAAAAAAACGCTTATCTTTGCGATCCTTTTGGTCTCGTAGCTCAGCTGGATAGAGCAGCAGCCTTCTAAGCTGCGGGTCGTGGGTTCGAATCCCGCCGGGATCACAAGCGGTTTAAAACCGCAAAATGAAAAATCACAACAGACTGGTTATCAACCAGAAAGACAAGGCGATCACCAATTCAAGTCATTGGCATTTGTTGGACGTGCCGACCAAACTGATCAGTCTCTGCCGATTCAAACTGACCACCCTTCGCCGAAGTAGCTGACCAGTCACTTTTTCTTTTCTTCAAATCGATCATTT
>CAINOB010000108.1 GCA_903851365.1 uncultured Bacteroidota bacterium | reverse complement strand
TCATGGCATCTTTCCCGACATTTCGGGTATCAGGAACTTGTTTAGCTAATACAATGATTTTCAAACTTTTCATTATTATTGATTGATTGTCGCCGACAAAAATAAAACAACAGCCCTGCTTAAAAAGCAGGGCTGAAAATCTTATGCCTCAGCAGTTGGACCACCAAATGACATTTGTATTACCGGACCTCCTGTTCGTTCTACATTTTTAATAACCCCATGTACCGCTTCAAACTTCTGTATATTGTCCTGCAGTGCATACAATAAACGCTTTGCATGTTCCGGCGTTAGTATAACACGGCTTTTAACCTTTGCTTTTGGCAAGCCAGGCATGATCCTGACAAAGTCAAGAACAAATTCCGAGCTCGAATGTGTAATAATAGCAAGGTTTGAATATACTCCCTGTGCAATGTCCTCACTCAGTTCAATATTGATCTGATTCCCCATTTTTCCCTGATCTGACATCTTTCTATCTGATTTTAGTCGTTAAGCGCTGATTTTCCATGCATAAGGGCTTGATAATCATCCAAAGAACCAACAACAATTTTTTCAAAATTGCGGTTACCGGTTCCAGCTGGAATCAAGTGGCCTACAATAACATTCTCTTTTAATCCTCTCAATTCATCCACTTTTCCAAGAATTGCTGCCTCGTTTAGAACCTTGGTAGTTTCCTGGAAAGATGCGGCTGAAAGCCAGCTGCTTGTTTGTAAAGCAGCACGGGTAATTCCCTGCAATATCTGGCTTGAGGTGGCTGGAATTGTGTCTCTGGATTCGATAACACGTAAATCCTTACGCTTGAGAAGCGAGTTCTCGTCACGTAGCTTACGAGCTGAGACAATCATACCAGGACGGACGTTTTGGGAATCTCCGGCATCAAGGACAACCCTTTTACCGTAAATCCAATCGTTCTCCTCCATCACTTCCATTTTATCAACGATCTGTTTTTCAAGGAATTTAGAATCGCCTGGATCTTCAATAACAACCTTGCGCATCATCTGGCGAACAATTACCTCAAAATGTTTATCGTTGATTTTAACCCCCTGCATACGGTATACTTCCTGAACTTCATTCACAATGTATTCCTGTACAGCGGTAGGACCTTTAATCGATAGAATATCTGAGGGTGTAATGGAACCATCGGATAGTGGAATTCCGGCACGAACATAATCATTCGGTTGTACCAGAATCTGCTTCGACAGAGATACCAGGTATTTCTTAACCTCACCGGTTTTCGAGGTAATCACGATTTCACGATTACCACGTTTTACCTTACCATAGGAAACTTCACCATCAATCTCAGCAACCACAGCCGGATTGGATGGGTTACGTGCTTCAAATAGTTCAGTAACCCTTGGTAGACCACCCGTGATATCACCAGCTTTACTGGCCGAACGAGGAATCTTAACAAGAATCTCACCAGCTTTAACACTATCACCTTCGGATACAGAAATATGTGATCCTACAGGAAGGTTATATATTTTCAGCGGCTCGTTATTCTTTGCAAGAATCTTAATCTCAGCGTTCTTGGTCTTATCTTTCGTTTCAATAATAACCTTTTCGCGGAAGCCCGTTTGTTCATCAGACTCATCACGGTAGGTAATACCTTCGATAACACTGTCAAATGCAACCTTACCGGCAGCTTCTGAAACGATTACAGCGTTGAACGGATCCCATTCGCATAGTAAAACTCCTTTAGCAACATCTTCTCCCTCATTGGCGAATACTTTAGCACCATAGGGAATCGAATGAGTAGTAAGAGTTATACCTGTGTTTTTATCGACGATCCTCATTTCAGCCAAACGACCAATGACAACCTTGCCTTTAACAGTACCATCATTAAAATCAACAGTTCGTAATTCGTCAAATTCAAGCCGGCCATTATATCTGGCAATAATACTGGATTCGGTAGCTATGTTTGAAGCAGTACCCCCAACGTGGAACGTTCTCAAAGTCAACTGAGTTCCAGGTTCACCGATTGACTGCGCTGCGATAACACCGACAACATCTCCGTTCTGGGCCAAGCGACCGGTAGCAAGACTTCTGCCGTAACATTTCGTGCAAACGCCAAATTTAGATTCGCACGTAAGTACCGACCGGATTTCAACCTTTTCGATTGGAGATTCATCAATAATATGTGCAATTGATTCCGTGATTTCTTCACCGGACTCAACAATCATTTCCCCGGAGGTAGGATGATAAATATCGTGCAGACTTACACGACCTAGAATTCGGTCATATAAGCTCTCAACAACTTCTTCATTATTCTTTAGAGCACTGGCAATCAAACCGCGTAATGTACCGCAATCTTCCTCGGAAACAATTACGTCATGTGATACGTCAACAAGACGACGGGTAAGATAACCAGCATCAGCTGTTTTCAGAGCGGTATCAGCAAGACCTTTACGAGCGCCGTGCGTGGAGATAAAATACTCAAGAACCGATAACCCTTCTTTAAAGTTAGATAAGATCGGGTTCTCAATGATTTCAGCGCTGGTTGAACCGGATTTTTGAGGTTTGGCCATAAGACCCCTCATTCCGCATAACTGCCTGATCTGTTCCTTCGATCCACGGGCACCTGAATCAAGCATCATGTAAATCGAGTTGAACCCGTCACGGTCTGTCCTCAGTTTGTCGAGTACCGTCTGAGTTAACCTGGCATTCGTATGCGTCCAGATATCAATGATCTGATTATATCTCTCATTGTTGGTTATAAATCCGTTGTTATAGTTACCAAGAACTTCATCAACCTGATCATAACCATCTTTTATCATCAAATCTTTTTCCTTAGGAACGATAACATCGTCAAGGTTAAAAGATAGGCCTCCACGGAAAGCAGCCTGGAAACCAATTTCCTTTATATCATCCAGGAATTTGGCTGTTTTAGCTGTTCCACATTCCTTTAGAACCCAACCGATAATCTCACGAAGAGATTTTTTAGTAAGGAGTGTATTCAGATAGCCAACCTCTTCAGGGACCACTTCGTTAAAGATGACCCGTCCAACCGTTGTATCAATAATACGGACAACCTGTTTCCCATCAACCATATCTTTGGCTTTCACCTTGATATTGGCATGAAGGTCAACAACTCCCTCATTATAAGCAATGATAACTTCTTCAGAAGAATAGAAGCTCAGTCCATCGCCCCTTCCACGGTTACCATCGGTGCTAATACGTCCTTTGGTAATGTAATACAAACCAAGAACCATGTCCTGAGATGGAACCGTAATCGGAGCTCCGTTTGCCGGGTTCAGAATATTATGCGAAGCGAGCATAAGCATCTGCGCTTCCAAAATAGCAGCATTTCCAAGCGGAAGGTGAACAGCCATCTGGTCTCCGTCGAAGTCAGCGTTAAAAGCCGTACAAACCAGAGGATGCAATTGAATAGCCTTACCTTCAATAAGTTTCGGTTGAAAAGCCTGAATACCCAGCCTGTGAAGGGTTGGAGCCCTGTTTAATAGAACCGGATGGCCTTTTAGAACATTTTCAAGGATATCCCATACAACAGGATCCCTGCGGTCGACAATCTTCTTGGCCGACTTAACAGTTTTTACGATCCCTCTTTCGATAAGCTTACGAATAATAAATGGCTTGTAAAGTTCTGCCGCCATATCCTTTGGCAGACCACACTCGTGCAATTTCAATTCCGGACCTACTACAATAACCGAACGTGCAGAATAATCAACGCGTTTACCTAAAAGGTTCTGACGGAACCGTCCCTGCTTACCTTTAAGACTATCGCTCAGAGATTTCAGCGGGCGGTTTGCATCTGTTTTAACGGCATTGGATTTCCGGCTGTTATCGAATAATGAGTCAACAGCTTCCTGAAGCATACGTTTCTCATTACGAAGAATAACTTCAGGAGCTTTTATTTCAATAAGCCTTTTTAAACGGTTATTACGAATAATTACCCTGCGATAAAGATCGTTTAAGTCGGATGTTGCAAACCGACCACCATCTAAAGGAACCAGTGGCCGCAATTCAGGTGGAATTACGGGTACCACTTTAACAATCATCCATTCGGGATGATTGACAGCTTTTGATGCACGGAACGATTCGACAACCTGCAGACGTTTTAAAGCTTCGCTCTTGCGCTGTTGTGATGATTCATTATCAGCACGATGTCGCAGATCATAGGATAATTCGTCCAGATCGATTCTTTCGAGCAGCTTATAAAGGGCTTCAGCGCCCATGCCTGCAATGAATTTCCTTGGATCGGATTCATCCAAAAGATGATTTTCTTTTGGAAGAGATTCAATAATATCAAGATATTCCTCTTCACTGAGGAAATCATACAATTTAACACCATCAACTTCCTTAATACCGGCATTGATTACCACATACTTTTCATAGTATATAATGGAATCAAGCTTTTTAGAAGGTAATCCCAGCAGGTAACCTATCTTATTCGGAAGGGAGCGGAAATACCAGATATGGGCAACCGGCACCGTGAGGGAAATATGTCCCATACGTTCGCGACGCACTTTCTTCTCAGTCACCTCAACACCGCAGCGGTCACAAATAATCCCTTTGTACCGTATTCTTTTGTATTTACCGCAGTGACATTCATAATCCTTTACCGGACCGAATATCCTCTCGCAAAACAAACCATCCCTCTCCGGCTTATAAGTCCGGTAGTTAATTGTTTCGGGCTTCAGCACTTCACCGCTTGACCGCTCCAGGATCTCTTCCGGAGAAGCCAGACCCAGGGCGATTTTGGTAAAATTGATTTTTACCTTAGTTTCTTTCCTGAACGCCATAATATATAGAGATCTATATTTAACAAACCTGAATTAAATCAACTTAACACTCAATCCCAGTCCGCGCAGTTCATGCAGCAGAACATTCAGTGATTCCGGAATACCCGGCATCGGAAGTGGTTCGCCCTTAACAATTGCCTCATAGGCTTTTGCGCGGCCAATAACATCATCCGATTTAACCGTTAGAATCTCCTGAAGGATATGAGCAGCTCCGAAAGCTTCCAGTGCCCAAACCTCCATTTCACCAAACCTCTGGCCTCCAAATTGAGCTTTACCTCCAAGTGGCTGCTGGGTGATCAGTGAATAAGGTCCGATAGAACGTGCATGCATCTTATCTTCAACCATATGGCCAAGCTTCAGCATGTAAATAATCCCAACTGTTGCAGGTTGATCAAAACGATCACCAGTTCCACCGTCGTACAGATAAGTACGGCCAAATTTGGGAACGCCTGCTTTTTCAGTATATGCTGAGATCTCATCAAGAGTAGCACCATCAAAAATCGGACTGGCAAAAGTCAATCCAAGTTCCTTGCCGGCCCAACCCAATACGGTCTCATAAATCTGTCCAAGGTTCATACGTGAAGGCACACCGAGCGGATTCAAAACGATATCGACTGGAGTCCCGTCCTCCAGGAATGGCATATCTTCCTGTCGTACGATTTTCGCAACAATACCCTTGTTTCCGTGCCGTCCAGCCATTTTATCACCTACAGTGAGCTTACGTTTTTTCGCAATTGATACTTTTGCAAGCTGCACTATGCCAGCGGGAAGTTCATCCCCGATGGTCACATTGTATTTCTTCCGGCGATAATCACCTTCAAGTTCCTTGTATTTAATCAGATAATTCTGAAGAAGTTCCCTGATGGTATCATTCTTATCCTTATCGGTAGTCCATTTATTTGGATTAACCTGCATATAATCAATGGCTTGAAGGATTCTTAATGAAAACTTCGTGCCTTTTGATACGATATCCTCATTCAGATAGTTTTTCACTCCCTGTGAGGCTTTTCCATTGATCAGGTTAAACAGTTTATCAACCAGGATATTGGTAAGGTCATCAACCTGCCGTTTGAATTCCTGTTCGAATTTATCGATCAGCGTTTTTTCAGCGGCACGGATCTTTCTATCCTTCATACTCTTTGAGAAGAGTTTTTTATCGATGACGATTCCATGAAGTGACGGACCTGCTTTCAAACTGGCATCCTTAACATCGCCGGCTTTATCGCCGAAAATGGCACGGAGAAGTTTTTCTTCAGGTGATGGATCAGATTCTCCTTTTGGTGTGATTTTACCAATTAAAATATCTCCGGGACGAACTTCAGCTCCAACACGGATCAAACCATTTTCGTCAAGGTTACGCGTGGCTTCCTCACTGACATTAGGAATATCAGCGGTAAGTTCCTCAAGTCCCCTTTTGGTATCGCGTACCTCCAAAAGGTACTCATCGATATGAACGGAACTGAAAAGATCCTCACGCACTACCCTTTCAGAAATCACGATAGCATCTTCAAAATTGTATCCCTTCCATGGCATGAAAGCAACTTTAAGATTTCTACCTAACGCCAGTTCTCCACCTTTGGTAGAATAACCATCTGTCAGAATCTGATCCTTAACAACGCGGTCACCTTTGCGTACAACCGGTTTCAGGTTGATCGTTGTATTCTGGTTGGTCTTATTGAATTTCGGGAGTATATAAGTTTTGACTTCATTATCAAATCTTACAAACTTCTGATATTCGTCGCGGTCATATTTAACTACAATACGCTCTGCATCTGCATATTCAATAATTCCATTTTCCTCGGCGGTAAAATGAATGCGGCTATCCTGAATCACATCGCCCTCAATTCCGGTACCAACTATTGGTGCCTCGGGATTAACAAGTGGAACAGCCTGCCTCATCATGTTCGATCCCATAAGGGCACGGTTGGCATCGTCATGTTCCAGGAACGGGATAAGAGAAGCAGCAATTGAGGCAATCTGATTAGGAGCAACGTCCATCAGATGGATAGTCTCGGGTGCAGCAATCGGGAAGTCGCCTTCAAATCTCGACTTGATACGACTGTCAATGAATTTCCCATCATCATCCAACCGAGCATTGGCCTGAGCAATAATTTGCCCTTCTTCTTCCTCGGCTGTCAGATAAATAAGACCTTCATCTGTAAGATTAACAACACCTGAATCTACCTTGCGGTAAGGAGTTTCTATAAAGCCAAGCTCATTCACTTTGGCATATACGCAAAGTGATGAGATAAGGCCGATGTTTGGTCCTTCCGGAGTTTCAATCGGGCAGAGCCGGCCATAGTGAGTATAGTGAACGTCACGAACTTCAAAACCTGCACGCTCTCTCGATAAACCTCCTGGTCCTAAAGCCGACATACGGCGTTTATGGGTCATCTCAGCCAAAGGATTGGTCTGATCCATAAATTGTGAAAGGGCATTAGTTCCGAAGAAGGAGTTGATAACCGATGAAAGGGTTTTTGAGTTAATCAGATCGATCGGGGTAAATACCTCGTTGTCCCTGACGTTCATCCTTTCTCTGATGGTTCTTGACATCCTGGCAAGGCCTACTCCGAATTGGGCGTAAAGCTGCTCACCTACGGTGCGAACCCGACGGTTACTTAAGTGGTCAATATCATCCACATCAGCTTTCGAATTGATCAGCTGGATCAAATATTTAATGATACTGATGATATCTTGCTTGGTCAGGATTTTAACATCCATTCCAATATCAAGGCCCAGTTTCTTATTGATCCTATAACGGCCAACATCACCAAGGTCATAACGTTTATCCGAAAAGAACAACTTATCGATAACGTCCCTGGCAGTAGCATCATCTGGCGGATCAGCATTTCTCAGCTGTCGGTATATATGAATTACTGCTTCCTTTTCAGAGTTGCACGGGTCCTTTTGCAAGGTGTTGTAAATAATTGCAAAATCTGAAAGGTTGGTATCTTCCTTATGTAAAAGAATAGATTTAGCACCGGATTCAACTATAGCATCGACGTGATCATTATCAAGAACAGTTTCCCTGTCGACAATAATCTCATTACGTTCGATGGATACGACCTCACCGGTATCTTCGTCCACAAAATCTTCAATCCAGGACTTCAGAACGCGGGCGGCTAGTTTACGTCCGATAACTTTTTTAAGGGCAGCTTTTGAGACTTTGATCTCATCCGCAAGGTCAAATATTTCTAAAATATCACGGTCGCCCTCAAAACCGATCGCTCTCAACAGAGTAGTAACCGGCAATTTCTTTTTACGATCGATATAGGCATACATGACATTGTTTATGTCAGTAGCGAATTCGATCCATGACCCTCTGAACGGGATTACACGGGCAGAATAAAGTTTACTGCCGTTTGCGTGGGTACTTTGTCCGAAGAAGACTCCGGGGGAACGATGGAGCTGAGATACGACTACTCGTTCAGCACCATTGATAACAAAAGTACCTCTCCTGGTCATGTATGGTACGGTACCAAGATAAACATCCTGGATAACCATATCAAAATCCTCATGCTCCGGATCGGTGCAATACAATTTTAATTTTGCCTTTAGCGGTACGCTATAGGTGAGGCCGCGCTCTATGCACTCCTCAATTGTATATCTCGGCGGGTCGATATAGTAACCCAAAAATTCCAGGACGAAATTATTCCGTGTATCTGTAATCGGAAAATTTTCCTGAAAGACCTTGTACAGGCCTTCATTTTTTCTTTGCTCTGGAGTAGTTTCCAGTTGGAAAAATTCGGTAAATGATTTTACCTGAACCTCCAGAAAATCAGGGTATTTTAGCTGACTTTTTGTGGAACCAAAATTGATTCGCTGTGTGCTTGTTTGTGCCATCGACCAAAGAAGAATTAATTAAAGCGGGTATTGGGAACAACAGCAAAAAGGCTTAGCATCCCGGCATCCGGGATGCTAAACCTATAGAATCGGGTATGGAAGAGTCGTACTTACTTAATTTCAACTTCAGCTCCTGCTTCAACAAGTTGTGACTTCAAAGCTTCTGCTTCTTCCTTCGTTACTTTTTCTTTAACTGCTTTCGGAGCAGCATCAACCAATTCTTTTGATTCTTTCAGACCAAGGCCAGTGAGTTCCTTAACAAGTTTTACGATTGCTAATTTTGCACCACCTGGAGCTAAGAGAATTACATCAAATTCTGTTTTTTCCACTACTGCAGGACCATCATCCGATGCAGCGGGTCCGGCATATGCAACTGCAGCAGCAGCAGCAGGTTCAATGCCATATTCATTCTTAAGGATACCAGCCAGTTCGTTGACATCCTTAACGGTTAGGTTAACCAATTCTTCAGCGAGCTTTTTTAAATCAGCCATTTTACTATAATTTTTACAAATGGATTCTACAATAATTTAAACTTCTTTTTCTGACAGGGTCTTAACTATACCTGCCAAAGTATGTTTGCCAGATTGGAGTGAGGCCATAACCGTATTCATCGGTGACTGCAACAAAGCAACCACGTCGGCAATAAGTTCCTGACGACTCTTCACAGCAATTAACTGGTCTACGAGGTTTTCACCAACATAAACACACTCTTCAACATAGGCACCTTTGAGTTCCGGTTTCTTATGCTTCTTGCGGAAGCTTTTGATCATTTTAGCCGGTTTATTGCCGGTATCACTGATCATAATGGAGGTTGGTCCATTAAGAATCGGATATAATTCCTCATAATTGCCATTGGCGCGTTCCAATGCTTTTTGCAGGAGGGTGTTTTTCACCACAAGCAACTTCACATCTTCCTTAAAACAAACTCTCCTTAAAGCAACCGTATCACTTGCATTCAGTCCACCGATATCAGCAATATAAAAATGTTTTGCTTGATTAATCTCAGCGGTGAGCTGATCAACTATGACGTTTTTGTCTTCCCGTTTCATGATTTGAAAATTCTCATTTTAGGGTTTAAGCGTCAATTGACCTTGGGTCAATCGGAATTCCAGGGCTCATGGTACTTGACATGTAAACACTTTTTACATAAGTACCTTTAGCGGCGGACGGTTTCAGTTTGATAATAGTGGTCAATAGTTCGCGGGCATTATCCGCAATCATTTCCGGTTCAAATGAAACTTTCCCGACACCCGCATGTACAATACCGAATTTATCTACTCGAAAATCGATTTTACCTTTTTTTACATCGGTAATTGCTTTTCCGACTTCCATCGTAACTGTTCCGGTTTTAGGGTTCGGCATCAATCCGCGCGGACCGAGTATACGGCCGAGGGGTCCGATTTTTGCCATACAGGAAGGCATGGTAATGATAACGTCGATGTCTGTCCATCCTCCTTTGATCTTTTCGACAAAGTCGTCAAGACCAACGAAATCAGCACCTGCTTCTTTAGCTTCGGTTTCCTTATCCGGGGTGACAAGTGCCAAAACCCGTATAACTTTACCGGTGCCATGTGGTAGGGTAACAACACCGCGGACCATTTGATTGGCCTTCCTGGGATCAACTCCGAGACGTACATCAATATCCACTGAAGCGTTAAACTTCGAAGTGGTAACCTGTTTTACCAGGGCAGATGCTTCGTTCAGAGTATACAATTTTTCGACCTCGATTTTTCCGAGGGCGAGCTTTCTGTTCTTAGTCAGTTTAGCCATGATAACTCCTTAATTATAAGGCTGCATCACCTTTAATGGTTATTCCCATGCTACGTGCTGTACCTGCGATCATCTTTTCAGCTGATTCAATTGTGAAAGCATTTAAGTCTTCCATTTTATCTTCAGCGATTTGACGAATCTGTTCCATGGTGACTGAACCAACTTTTACACGGTTTGGTTCTGAAGATCCCTTTTTAATTTTGGATACCTCGATCAATTGAACAGCTGCAGGTGGGGTTTTTGTAACAAACTCGAAAGATTTGTCACTGAAAACCTTTATCACCACAGGAATAATTTTTCCGGCTTTGTCCTGAGTACGGGCATTGAATTGCTTGCAGAAGTCCATAATGTTGACTCCTTTAGAACCCAACGCCGGGCCGACAGGAGGTGAGGGGTTTGCGGCCCCGCCCTTGATCTGCAATTTGATAATTCCCGTTACTTCTTTTGCCATACGATTTCTAAATTTATAATAAACACTCACACAGGTTCCGCAGCAGTAACATCCTGCGGAGGATTAAAATAGGGGGAAGCTTATTCAATTGGAACTTTGGAAGCAAGAACCAATCAAAATTCCCTATTCCTTTTCAACCTGCATAAAACTGAGTTCCAAAGGTGTTTTTCGTCCAAAAATTTTGACGATAACTTTCAGTTTTTTCTTTTCATTGTTCACTTCTTCAATAACGCCGGAGAAACTATTAAATGGTCCATCAACCACTTTAACCGCCTCACCAACAAAGAAAGGAACATTCAGTTCTTCATCGGTTTCTGATAATTCATCAACTTTTCCTAAAATTCTGTTGACTTCAGATGTCCTCATCGGGACAGCTATTCCACCTCGTTCTTCACCCAAAAAACCGATAACATTGGGGACATTTTTCAAAATATGTGGAACCTCACCAACCAGAACAGCTTCGATCAAAACATATCCTGGAAGATAACTTCTCTCCTTGGATACTTTCTTCCCGTTGCGGATCTGGTAAATCTTTTCGGTAGGGATCAGAACTTGGGTGATATAATCCTGAAGGTTATGGTGAACTATTTCACTCTCAATATATTCCTTAACCTTTTTTTCCTTACCGCCGATTGCTCGGAGGACATACCACTTCTTCTCGTTCTGACTCATTGTTCGTCCAGTTTAAAAAAACATGTGGTAGATAGCATGCATGATGTTTCTGAACGAAAAATCCATCACCAAAACCACGAGTGCAATAATAAGGGAGGCTGACAAGACAACAATAGCAGAACTTTGAAGTTCTGCCCATGTAGGCCAGGATACCTTATGTACTAACTCGTCGTACGCTTCTTTTAAATAGGTCTTCGTATTCATTGCTTAAGCACTAAGCACGGATGGAGAGACTCGAACTCCCAACCTGCGGTTTTGGAGACCGCTGCTCTACCAATTGAGCTACGTCCGTAAGATAAAGGTGATCCGGTTATTCACCGGATCGCCCTCAAAAAATTTATATTATTCAATAATTTCGATCACCTGGCCGGCACCAACCGTACGTCCTCCTTCGCGGATTGCGAACCGAAGACCACGGTCGATAGCTACCGGAGTAATCAGGTGAATGGTAATCGTCAGGTTGTCACCCGGCATAACCATCTCAGTTCCTTCGGGGAGCAGAATC
>CAINOB010000107.1 GCA_903851365.1 uncultured Bacteroidota bacterium | reverse complement strand
GAATTTCTTCTCGCAAACAGGAAGCGGTTTCGGTTGATGTAATAAACCTTAAGTGGGCTCTCAATGCCTGTCGAGATAGATTCCTTATGCATAACTAAAGATGACGCTTCATAGCATACGGTATAGCCAGCGCCTTTTACACGCTCTGCCCAATCATGTTCCTCATAATAAAGAAAATACTGCTCGGCCATCAGACCGACTTTTTCTATTACGCTGCGAGGTACCATCATAGCTGCCCCATGAATAGAAAATGTTGGCCCCCCAATGTTATACTGACCATTGTCTTTTTCCCGATAGCCGATCAGATGCTGGCGTAAAGTAATTCTATTCATAGGAGTATAACCGGCATATTGAATGGTATCAGGAGTATGATGAAACCTGATTTTGGGGCTCACCATACCAATACCAGAATCTGATTGGAGCCGGGCGACCAGGGGTTCAAGGAAACCCGGATCTACTTCCGTGTCATTATTTAGAAACAGGAAATAATCCCCCTTTGCAATTTTTGCGCCCAAGTTATTTCCTCCTGCAAAGCCCAGGTTAGTTTTACTTTTAAGGAACCTGACTTCAGGAAAAACATCAATGATTGGATCAACCGGATCCTTATCTGAAGCATTATCAACAACAATTATCTCCACAACTGGATAACTTATCTTTCTAAGGGATTTCAGCAAATCAGCCGTCACTGCCGATTGGTTAAAGTTTATCGTAATGACCGATACCAGAGGGAAGCTGAGGTCTTTCATGGAGAATTGCTTTAATAGATAAACTCAATTTTAGTAGTATCAAAAGCTTTGGTGAAGATGGATTCTGTTTTTACAACCTGCTCCTTATTCTTTCTCCTTGTCCATTGTAGAATAAGTTCCGTATTTCCTGATGAGAGGCATTGAAGAGTTTGGTTAACATCCATTCCAGAGAATTCATAGTCCTGCCCTTTGCAACATTCTTCACAATTGGTATAGGCGTTCAACAACCGAAAATCGAAATAGTCACTGGCATCCAGAGGTACCTGATTAAAAACATGGATTTTCAAAAAAGTCTTAGGTACCATTTGATAATAGGCATTAAGTCCATTGTTATTTTTCAAAGTTTCAAGGTTGAGTTGAGTTTCCCACCCAAAGTATCCCTTCTTTGAGAAAATCATTTTCACACCGGTGTAATTTCCTGATTCCAATTTAATCTGAAAACTTCCATTTGAACCAGTTTTTTGCTCTCCTGCCAGTTTATAATCCGCTTCAAAAATTCCGGACATAATACGCTGGACCCAAACCTCTACAGAAGCTCCTTCAATGTTGATGGACTGATTAGGATCGATTAATCTACCAGAAATTATGTACTCAGTATCCTTTTTACATCCCAAAAGAGTCAGAAAAAGCAAACCAGGAAGGATGTCTTTGATAATTGTACTTCTTAATCTGGCCATATACCAATCAGTTTGATTTTATTAAAACATTGGCTTAACACAATGTACGATAAATCCTTGATAGAATAACAAAGATATCCAACCATAAAATATCTATTTGACAAAACTCATAAAATGGCAGAGACGGATGATAGTCCGTCTCAAAGCCATCTGTAAACAATTTTTTCTTTATTTAAGTCTGTCTTTGAATGGTAAAAATGTCATAAAATCAACATGATGAACAAGATAGGCCTCGGTTGTTCTTTTCACCAAATCACCTTCATGAGCATGTGCAGCGATAATATGGCAAACTTCGGGTGGTACATTACATTCCTCAGCCAAGGCAACACCAGAAAAAGGGTGTCTTAAATAAGCGCCATATTTTCCCTGAACAGCTATTCCATCTTTTAGCTCATATTCCAATAACTTACCAACATCTGCTAAAATGGCTCCGGAAATCAAAACATCCATGTTTACAGGAAGATCTTCGCCAAAAAATTCATTGCATTTCAAACCTGCATCACGAGCGATATGGACAACCGCCCTTTTGTGAGCCATAAAAGTCACTTTCAGGTTTGGCACTAAAAGAGTAAAAGGAATGGTATTCAGATCTTCTGCAGAAAGCACACTACGATCCAGAGCAATTTCCCAGGTTCGAGCAGTTTTTTCCCGAAGGTCCAAATCATTAATCCATAGCAACTCAGGCCATAATTCTAAAACTTTTTGATTCATAATTTTGCAATTATTGCATCTGCCATCTGCATTGTAGAGGCAGCGCCGTTCTTAATTACATCAGGCGAACCAGTCATTTTCAGCATGTCGTAAGTCTTAACTAAACCCTCCGAGATAATTTCAGCTATAGCTTTTTCAATTCTTTCAGCTTTTGCTTTTTCACCGATATGATGAAGCATCATACAGGCACTTGCAATCATGGCAATCGGATTAACTATCGACACCGGATAATCGGCATACTTGGGAGCAGACCCATGCGTTGGTTCAAAAACAGCAATTTCTTCACCAAGATTTGCTGAGCAGGCGAATCCCAGACCGCCGATCAATCCAGCAAACCCATCGGACACAATATCTCCAAACATATTTCCAGCTACTATGACACCATAATCCTCCGGATTCTTAGTCAGCCACATCATCTGGGCATCAATATTTGTATTCCAAAGTGCAATTTCCGGATATTCATTTCTTTGCATATCCTGAGCCATCTTATACATCATACCACTGGTTTCACGGATGACATTTGGCTTTTCGCAAACGGTAACTGACTTATACCCATTATGGCGGGCATGCTCAAAGGCAGCCCGTAGGATTCTTCCGGTATATTTTTTGGTAAAAATCCGCGCCGAAATTGAAATCTCATCTTTAGGAACATTACCGAAATTTTTCAGGAAGGCCTTATGCGTTTTAAAAGCCTCATATACCTGTTCCGGCGGGTTCGACCATTCAACACCACTATAAAGGCATTCCGTATTTTGACGGAAAATTACAACATCCACAAAGGGTTCCTCAATATTACCGGCAGCACCGCGACGTATAAAATTCAACGGATTTCCAAGGTAGGTTTTACAAGGCCTGATACAGATATCTAGATCGAAAAGTTGTCTCATGCCAACAATAGGGCTTGCATACACAAGTCCTTTCCCCTGTAATTCAGGAGCAAGTTCAGCAGCAGCAGCATCCTTAGGTTTGGAAGTTATTGCACCAAACAACCCAATTTTATGCTTTTTCAGCAATTCAATCGTCCGATCAGGCAGGGGATTACCTTCTTTCTTCCAAAATTCCCACCCAATGTCAGCAAATTCGTAATCAGCCTCAAAACCCGCAGCTTTCAATACTTTGATTGCAGCTTCCAATACAACAGAACCAATACCGTCACCCGGCATCGCGACAATGGTTTTTTTGGTCATAAACATTTAATTATTAGTTTGTTTGCTCTAATTTTTCTATTAAGTAAATATACTTTTTTTTATTCCTTTAGCAATGGCAGATGATTAGGTATATCTTTACAAAAAACCTCAGAATATGTCAGAATTATTGAATCTTGAACCCGCCTCCGTCTGGAATCATTTTGACGCGCTACTTAGAATTCCGAGACCGAGTGACCAGGAGAAGCAAATCCGTGATTTCCTGATCCAATTCGCGAAAGACAGAAATCTTCAATACAATACTAATGATGCAGGAAACCTCATCATTCGAAAACCCGGATCATTTGGAAAAGCGAATCACTCGGGTGTTTGTTTGCAAAGTCATCTGGATATGGTTTGTGAGAAGAATGCTGGAACTGATTTTAATTTTTTAACCGACCCGATTCAGGCCTATATCGATGGTGATTGGGTCAAAGCGCGTGGGACAACTCTCGGTGGAGATGATGGTATCGGAATTGCCGCTCAAATGGCTGTTTTGGATTCTGAAAACCTGCATCACGGTCCAATTGAATGTTTGTTTACTGTTGCTGAAGAAACTGGTCTTAACGGTGCTTTCGGCCTTCAACCCGGTTTTGTTAAAAGTGATATTCTTCTGAATTTGGACTCCGAGGATGAAGGTGAACTTTTCATTGGCTGTGCAGGCGGAATGGACCTGACAGCATGGTTTGATTACCTTCAGGAATTTGTCCCTGATGGAAATTTATCTTTGAAAATTGGAGTAAAAGGTCTGGTTGGGGGTCATTCGGGGGACGATATCCATAAAGGATTTGGGAATGCCAATAAAATTCTCACCAGGTTTTTATGGCAATTTGCTGATGAATTTGAGATCCGAATACACAATTTTAACGGAGGCAACCTGCGTAATGCCATTGCGCGTGAGGCAGAAGCAACTATTACGCTGCCGCCTGACAAAAAAGAACTCCTGAAAGAAGCATTTCATATTTTTCAATCTGAAATCAAGCTCGAATTCATAAGGACAGAACCAGATCTCGAGCTTTGGTTAACTGATTGTCAGATTCCCAAATGGGTTATTGATGAAGATTGCCAGTGTAATTTACTCAATGCTCTCTATGCCTGTCCTCATGGAGTTCATTCGTGGAGTCAAACTATCCCAGGCTTGGTTGAAACTTCTACAAATCTGGCTGCAGTGAAATTTGAGGAAGATCGCATTAAAGTTACGACGAGTCAGCGCAGTTCGCTGGAATCCACAAAAATCAATATGTCAAACATGGTTGAGAGCGTTTTTCTTTTGGCTGGCGCCTATACTGAAAGATCTACGGGTTATCCGGGGTGGAATCCGAATCCTGATTCACCCGTATTAAGAATTACTGAAAATGCCTATCAAGATTTATTTGATCAAAAACCTCTTGTAAAAGCTATTCATGCGGGTCTGGAATGCGGACTTTTTCTGGAGAAATACCCCAAAATGGATATGATTTCTTTTGGGCCAACAATCAAAGGGGTACATTCTCCTGATGAGAGGCTGAATATCTCCTCGACAGTCAAATTTTGGAAGCTCCTGATTGAGGTATTAAAAAGAATAGAATAACATGAATATTCCCGGTATCATTCAACGCGATTCATATCTAACACCCTTTCTGCATCAGATTAAAGCCAGGATGCAACGGATAGATGAGAAAATAACTAAATTAATACCACCAGGCCAGACATTAAGTTCGTTTGCCAATGGACATCATTATTTCGGATTGCATAAGGCTCAAGATGGATGGATCATGCATGAATGGGCCCCAAATGCAACTTCAATTTACTTAACCGGTTCATTTAATAATTGGAAAATCGAACCAAAATATCAATTTGTCGAAATACAATCGGGGCAATGGGAATTGGCGATGAAGATTGATGATATTCACCATCTTGATGAATATAAGCTATGGATATCCTGGACTGGAGGAGCAGATTATCGAATCCCACTTTACGCAAACAGAGTTGTTCAGGATGGGCAGACCAAACTCTTTAATGCGCAGGTGTGGGAACCTGATCAGCCCCAAAAAGTTAGTCAGCCACTGATTCGATCAACGAAAGGTAAATCAGGACTTTCAGCGGCCCTGATATATGAAGCTCACACCGGTATGTCGTCTGAGGCCGGAAAGGTGAGCACCTTTGATGAATTCAGAACAGAGGTATTGCCACGTATCATAAAGTTGGGATATAATACCCTTCAGCTTATGGCCATTCAGGAACATCCTTATTATGGCTCATTTGGGTATCATGTTTCCAATTTTTTTGCGGTTTCAAGTCGTTTTGGAACCCCGGATGACTTAAAACTACTCATCGGAGAGGCGCATAAATCCGGGATCGAAGTAATTATGGATATTGTTCATTCTCATGCTGTTAAAAATATTCTCGAGGGTCCAGGACTTTTTGATGGAACCCCAGGTATGTTGTTTCATACCGATCATCGAAGAGAGCATCCAGCTTGGGATTCCTTATGTTTCGATTATGGAAAAAATGAAACAATTCATTTTCTACTATCAAATTGCAAGTACTGGATTGAAGAATTTGGATTCGATGGCTTTCGTTTTGATGGGGTAACAAGCATGCTCTATTTTGATCATGGTTTAGGCAGGGACTTTACTTCCTACGATGCCTATTTCAACAATGGAGTCGATGAGGATGCTTTAGTTTATCTGGCCCTTGCCAATAAACTCATCCATGAACTTCATCCTTCCGCAATTACTATTGCGGAGGACATGAGTGGCTTACCTGGAATAGCATCTCCAGTTGAAGACGGAGGTCTGGGATTTGACTATCGGCTTTCGATGGGCATTCCTGATTTCTGGATCAAAACATTAAAAGAGATTCCTGACGAACAATGGAAAATGTCGAGAATATTTTATGAGCTAACAAACCGCAGGCATGACGAAAAGACTATTTCCTATGCAGAATCACATGATCAAGCACTTGTAGGAGATAAAACTATCATTTTCAGGTTAGCTGATAAGGAGATGTACACTCATATGTCAAAAAGCACTCCTAGTCTAATCATTGACAGAGCTTTATCGTTGCATAAAATTATCAGGCTTTTGACATTGTCAACACATGGAGGTGGTTACCTGAATTTCATGGGAAACGAATTCGGGCATCCTGAGTGGATTGACTTTCCTCGGGAAGGAAACAACTGGACCTATCAATATGCACGTCGGCAATGGCACTTGGCAGAGGATCCACAATTGCGATATGGAGGCTTGGAGCATTTTGACGAAGCAATGATTCATTTATTCAATAAAGATGAGCTATCTGTTCTGGAAAAGCCCAGGTTGATAATTGCTAACGACTCAGATCAGGTATTGGCTTTTGTCAGAGAACCTTTTCTGTTTGTTTTTAATCTAAATCCTTCCAAGTCTTTTACTAATTACGGAATCGCATCAGATGCAGCAGAATATAAGATTGTCCTAAATTCTGACAATCCTTCCTATGAGGGATTCGGGAGGATCGATGAGCAAGTAGAATATCTGGCTGAGCCGCTGGGTAAAATAGGGTCAGGATTTCAGATCCGACTTTATCTCCCATCCAGAGTTGGCTTGGCATTGAGGAAAATCGTAACCAAAAGTATCCGATAACCCGGATGAAAAGTAAGATCGTTATTTACCAACTTCTGCCCAGGCTTTTCAGCAATTCAGAGAAAAGCACTGTTTTCAATGGAAATAGAGATCAAAATGGTTGTGGAAAATTCAATGATATCTCTGATCTTGTACTAAAGGAACTTGGAAATTTCGGGATTACGCATATCTGGCTAACAGGGATTATACGGCACGCCACCCTATCCCATTATCCTGAAGACGGTTTGGTGGCCATCCATCCAGATATAGTCAAGGGAAATGCCGGATCTCCCTATGCAATAAACGATTACTATGATGTTGATCCGGATCTGGCAACTGAGGTCTTCTCCCGAATGATTGAGTTTGAACAATTGGTTAAAAGAATTCATCGGTCAGGACTTAAGGTAATCATTGACTTCGTTCCTAACCATGTCTCCCGCAGTTACCATTCAAGTAAGATACCTGATGATCAATTAGATCTTGGCGAAGGAGACCAAACGAACCTATCATTCAGCCCTTCAAATAACTACTACTATTTTCCAGGTGAAACCTTAGAAATTAAAGGATTAGCAAGAAATGGGGCGGACCGATATATTGAATTTCCTGCTAAGGCAACCGGAAACGATGTTTTCCGTCCTGACCCCGACAGTAATGATTGGTACGAAACCGTAAAGTTGAATTATGGTATTGATTATCGTACAAGCCAAAAATTCTTTCACCCATTACCGGATACCTGGATAAAAATGACGGAGATATTACTCTTTTGGTCAACGAAAGGTATTGATGGATTCCGCTGCGATATGGCTGGTATGGTACCAGTTGAATTCTGGCAATATGCAATCAGCCAAATTAAAAGCGATTGGCCAGAAATTCTATTTATAGCCGAGCTTTATGAGCCATCAAAGTATCGTGATTATCTTGAAATAGGATTTTTCGATTTTCTGTATGATAAAGTTGGACTGTATGATGCACTCAGGTCTGTAATTGAAGAAAGGTCATCGACAAATGCCATCTCAAAAGTTTGGCAATCCTTGGAAGGTCTGGATAATGCTATGGTGAGATTTCTTGAGAACCACGATGAACAAAGGATTGCCTCCAGGTTCTTTGCATCTGATCCCTGGAAAGCTTTACCAGGCATGGCAGTTTCAGCTTTTTTGAATCAAGGACCCATTCTAATTTATTCAGGTCAGGAAGTCGGCGAAAGAGCTGATGGAGCATCAGGGTTCAGTGGTGATGATGGGCGGACTTCCATTTTTGACTATACAGTAATGCCAGAAGTTCAGAAGTGGTATAATGGAGGAAAGTGCGATGGCAGTGAATTATCTGAAGACCAATGGTCGCTTAGAATGGCTTATTCCAATATTCTGGACATTGCACAGAGTTTTCCGGTTTTCGCAAATGGATTGTTATATGACCTCATGTGGGTTAATGGTGACAATCCTCATTTCGACAAGGTTTTTGCATTTCTCAGGTATGGCGGCAGCGCCGATGATGAGGTTTTTCTTGTTGTTGTTAGTTTCAGTCGATCAATCAGAGGAACCACTATCAAAATACCAGAACACGCGCTTCAGGTAATTGGTTTTGAGGCAAAACAGAGAATCAATATCCGAGACATTGAGCCTTGTAACAATTCAAATGCGCAATTATTGGTCAGCCAGATCATTAGCATCGGCTTGGAAGTGCATTTCAACAAGGCCGGTTATGCATTAATTTCCCTGAGTTAAACATAATACCGGCCCAATTTTGCCTGGTTAAATCCACTTCACAAAGCTAAAATCCTGACGATGTGGTAATAGCTGGCTTTTTGGGAATAACCTTATCCCATAGTTAAAGACTCCGGTCTGAGTTGGGAAAGTGCATAATTGATAACGGGTATGACCATTAAGTTTTTCGACATTGGAAAATTCCTCCTTGAGTACGAATTTTAATTTTCCATTTGGAAGAACTTCAACCATTACCAGTTCAACGCCGATATCATCAGATGATAACCCATTCAATTTCAAAATAACTTCAGCAGTATATCCACCACCCATTTTCAATGGTTTCGAAAGGTCATTTGAATAGTTAACCTCAGTAACTTCAATCTTGTCCCAAATTCGGGCAACCTTCTTTTTCCACCTGGTTATTTCCCTGGCTAAATGATAGTTATTTGCACGCATATCACTGGATCTGTTTCCAAGTATCCGGTAGAAACGATCATAATAATCATCAATCATTCGACGGGTTGTGAATCTGGGTGCTATTTGTGCGATAGTATTTTTGATATGCTTGATCCATTCAACGGGTATTCCATTTTGATCAACCTGATAGAAAAGTGGTACTATTTCTTCTTCAAGAAGGTTATAAATTGTTGCTGCATCAAGTTCATCCTGGAAATTTTGATCCTCATAAACGCGTTCCTGCTGAAGGGCCCAACCAGCACCTGGTTTATAACCTTCGCACCACCATCCGTCGAGAACACTAAAATTCATAACTCCATTCATCACGGCTTTCATTCCGCTGGTTCCAGAAGCCTCGAGCGGACGGGTTGGCGTATTAAGCCAGATATCAACTCCCTGTACCAATTTTCTGGCGACTGTCATATCATAGTTTTCAAGAAAAACGATCCTACCTCTGAATTCCGGACGACGCGAAATATCCACAATATACTTTATCAGGTCCTGACCCGCTTTATCCCTTGGATGAGCTTTACCAGCGAAAATGAACTGGACAGGATGATCAGGATTATTGACAATTTTTTTAAGGCGGTCAAGGTCACTAAAGAGCAAATGGGCCCTTTTATAAGTAGCAAACCGTCTTGCAAAACCAATGGTCAAGGTACGTTCGTTCAATTTCTGGCGGATCTCGATTATCTGTTTCGGGGGTTCATGCCTCCTAATTGAAACTTTGTCCAACCGCTCTCTGATATAATCGATTAATGATTTACGAAGTGTTTGTCTGATGGTCCAGATTTTATTATCCGGAACAGAATAGATTTTCTCCCAATTAGCCATATTCGATTGGTTATCAAGAAAATCTGATCCAAATACTTCAAGGTAAAGTTTCTGCCAAACTTCAGCTGCCCATGTTTGATAATGTACTCCGTTTGTTACAAATCCAATTGGCAATTCATCGGAATAATAACCTTTCCAAACATTTTCAAACATTTTCCGGGTAACTTCGCCATGAAGTTCACTAACTGCATTTATTTCCTGCGAAAGTCTGGCAGCCAGATGAGACATAGAGAATCTTTCGAAATGGTTATTCTTCTCAATTTTACCTAATCCGATAAATTCATCCCATGAAATATTAAAGCGTTCCGGATAATGTCCCATATAGGTCCGGATCATATCTTCAGTAAAAGTATCATGCCCTGCTGGAACAGGGGTATGCGTAGTAAAAAGAGTTGAGCTCCTTACTACTTCTAGCGTCTCATCAAAGGTGAATTTCTTGATTTCCATTAGTCTGCGAATCCGCTCAAGTCCAATAAAGGCTGCATGCCCTTCATTGCAATGGAAAATATCAAGAGAAATGCCAAGTTTGCTCAATAATCTGATTCCACCCAACCCCAGAACCATTTCCTGTTTTAAACGGTTCTCCTCATCACCTCCATATAGGTGATAAGTGATAGACCTATCGGCAGGTTGATTAGAATCATAATCAGTATCAAGCAAATAAAGGCTAATTCGGCCAACCATTGCTTTCCAAAGCCTGACATGGATCAGGCGACCAGGCATTCCGATAGGTACCTGCATCCATTGTCCATCCGCATCCAGGACCGGTTCAACCGGAAGATCGGAGAAACGCTCTTCCACATCTTCAGAAATCTGATCCCCGTTGAGAGTCAGCACTTGCCTGAAATATCCGAATTTATAAAGCAATCCCATTCCAACCATTGGAACATTTCTGTCACTCGCTTCCTTTAAATAGTCTCCCGCAAGGATTCCCAGACCCCCAGAATAAATTTTCAGGCTGCTATGAAAACCGAATTCCATGCTGAAATAAGCAATCATTGGTCCAGGATTCTCATTCACCTGGTTTATGTAGTCCTGGAACCTAGAATAGACTTTCTTATAGGATTCATGAAAATCCGTGTCTTTCTCCAGTTCAATAATCCGATCCAGGGGGATTTGCCTCATCAGGGTAATCGGATTATGCTCAACTTGTTCCCAAATTACAGGATCGATTGATCGGAATAAATTCTCTGCGTCATAGTTCCAAGTCCACCAAAGATTTTTCGATATGGCGACCAATCCATTCAGGCTAACGGGTAAGGAAGATTCTACCAATACCCGTTTCCATATGGGTTCATTGGTATTCTGAAGATCGACAGCACCTATAGCATAAGTCTCTTCAGCGAATTCGGGCTCTGGCCGGTCCTCAAATACCACCTCCGACAAAGCATATGAATAAGCTAGATAATAGTTTTCAACCAAATTTTCCCAAAGTGCTTTTTTAGAGAATTCAATGGAAAGGTTAAACAGACTCTTCCTTTTAATGGCAGATAATCGCGAAAAGCTTAGCAAAACTTCAGAGATCCAATTAATTACTGATTCATCTGACTGCTTGTTTCTAGGGGCTACAGCAACTGGAAGATTTGGCATATCTGTAGTAAAGGCAGACATCCAATTACCAAAACCAGCCTGATCTGTAGTCAAGGTTGGTACACCAAAAGCAATACTTTCAAGCGGTGTATATCCCCATGGTTCGTAATAAGAAGGAAACATGGTATAATCCAATCCAGTAAGAATCTGATAATAAGTCAAATTGAATATTCCATCTTGCCCATTTAAGTAACAGGGAATAAACATAACCTTAACCTTATTATTTTGATCGTTATTAAGTCCGGTCTCGTTAAGCAATCGAATGATGGCATCAGAATCAGCATCATGTAAATTATGAGTCAGGTATTTACTTCCACTGAGTTCAATATCTTCACCATTCAACCGTTGGCTAACGCTTCTGCGGGGACCATAATTATTAGCTGGAACCAGAATAAGTGCAACAATTTCTTTTGTCAGATTTCCTTCGTCATTTAATTTGGCCAGCGATCTGATAAAGATATCCAGGCCTTTATTTCTGAATTCATATCGGCCACTTGTCCCGATAGCAAGAAAATCCTCTGATAATTCATAGCCAAACATTGCCTGAGCAACATTTCGAATAGCTTTTCGGGCTATTACCCTTTCTTCCTTAAGTGTTTGCTGATCAGGTACAAGATTGGGATTAAATCCGTTGGGAGTAATCAGGTCCGGTCTACGGCCCAGCAATTGGGAACATTCTCCAGCTGTTATTTCGCTTACTGTAGTAAATTGATCACAATTGACAGCCGCAAGTTTTTCCTGTGAATGTTTGGCCATTACGTTTAGGCGGGTGGCCATTTCATCACCATTGTATTCCACGAGGTTTTCATAAAGAGGAAGACCATTTCCAGCAATTGATCGTCCGACTGTAGTAGCGTGGGTTGTAAAAACAGTTCCAATATAGGGGGATTCCTTCTCCAGGTATAAAATTCCCATCCCAGTCATCCATTCATGGAACTGAGCGATGACTTCTTTAAAACGATAATATTCGGTAAAACTCTTGATAAGCATTCCTGCAGCATAGCCGAATAGAGCAGCTTCAATGTAATCCCAGCCTCCCGAGATGGAATCAAGCCGGTAATCCTCCCAGGCTTTGCTGAAAATTTCATCTTTTCTTGGAATGAGAGCCGTAAAGTCAATGATGATCACCTGTGGTTTGCCGGGGATATTCCAGCGGCCTGTCCTAAATTTAAGGCCTGAGGCATAGGCATGTTCCTTCCAACCCAGGTAAAGGTTATTATCTTCAATAAACTCAGGATTATCGTGATCTTCGCGCCAAATATCCGGACCGATGAAAATATAATGTTCACCGAAACGGCTAAGAGATTCCTGGCATTTGGAAGTTAAAACCGTATAGATACCACCCACCTTGTTGCAAACTTCCCAGCTAACCTCAAATAGTATTTCCGGACTGTTCTGCTTCCCGTTTTCAGTCATAAGTAATCAGTCAAATTAGTTGGCGAATTAACTAATTTTTTTTCTTTTTACTTGTTTTGGTGATCGGGCCTTTTGTATTGGAAGACTTAAGTAGCTTACTATCTGTTACTTTGTTTATAGGACCCCTTTTCTGCCTGAGGATCTTTAAAACACCTTCATATTCGGTTATTGCATCATTAAGAGGGGCTCCAGTGAGTTCATCTATAGGGATTCCTTTATAAACCACCCTTTTGGTTTTCTTTTCCAACCGGATAATAAAGTCCGAAACAATGTTCATAAAGTTGATAAACGCATCGTAAGGACTATTATAGGGATTAAAGTAATTGTGGACCGCCTGATCAGCAAAAAACTTTGTCGACATATAATAAAGATGGTCGCTTGCCTGTAAATAACCCCAGTCCCTTGATAAATCCTCATCATTTGCCTGGAGGACGAGGTTTCGTACTGAATTGAGCTTATTAAAAGCCTCTTTTTGCATCTCATTACCAAGCCAGGCGGAAAGGTCCCTTTCTTCATCTGCCCATGAGCTTGGATAAGGAACTGAAAGAGGTCCAACTGATTGGTGTGATTCAACTATTTCTGAAGGAAGCGCGAATCCTGTTTCCGGATCTTTAATAATCAAGCGGACCAAATGATCCAGAAATTGATGAATTCCTGATTCAACAGGTTGATGTTCACCAAAGGTTTCATAGTCCATGAACAAATTCACAAAATCCTCATTTGCAGGTGAGCCTTTAAGCCATTGAAGATATTTCTCAGAAGTCAACGGCCATTCAGACCAGGAATGGTTAGAAAATCGAAATGCGATATCATCACTTAGCTTATAGTTTCTCAAAAGGACTTTAAGTTTTGGATCTAAAACATTGTAATAAAGAAAGTTAGGACTTTTCCAACCTAAAACATGTTTAGCACCCTCGGCAAGCATAGCTTTATAGCCCATTTTAGAAACCTGTTCCCCAATAGCATCGGAATATACAAGTTCTGTATTTCTAAAAACAGTAGGGGTCATTCCAAATAGGGATTCAATTTTCTCTTTATGGAGGGTAACCTGGTTTTTAAATTCCTCTGTGCTGCCCAAAACTGCCAAAGAATGGGAATAGGTTTCAGAAAGAAATTCAACATGACCTGTTTTAGCAAGTTTTTTAAAGCTTTCTATAACCTCGGGAGCATAAAGTTCCAATTGATCCAGAAGGATTCCAGTTAAACTGAAGGAGACCTTAAACTGTCCTCCAAATTCAGTCAAAAGACTATATAACAATTCATTACTTGGTATATAGCATCTTTGTGCTACCTTTTTCAAGATTAGCTTATTCAGATAATCATCATAATAATAATGATCTTGACCAACATCAAAAAAGCGATAACGTTTCAGCCTGAATGGCTGGTGAAGCTGAAAATACAAGCAAATATTTTTCATAACGGATTATTTCTTGAAGATAAAAGGTTGGTATATTGATTTTTAATAAGGAGTGCTGCATTCTCCCATCTCAGATTGTTCACCTCATCACGACCGTAATGCTGAAACATTAAGGGGAGTGACTCATAGGTTATTAATCCATAAATTGCATCAGCCATGGCATCGACATCCCAAAAATCAACCTTTATGGCATGTTTTAGAATCTCAGAAACTCCTGATTGCTTGGATATGATGACTGGCACATTTGACCTCATAGCTTCCAGCGGACTTATTCCAAATGGCTCTGAAACAGAGGGCATTACATACACATCACTAACAGCAAACATATTATCAACATCACGACCCTTAAGGAAATCAGTAAAATGGAACTTTTCGGTGATACCCAGTCTGGCTGCATAACGAATCATTTTTCTAAGAAGATCGCCACTGCCAGCCATTACGAACCTCACATTGTTTGAATGCTTTAGTACCTTATTAGCGGCTTCCATAAAGTATTCAGGACCTTTCTGGTAAGTAATACGTCCAAGGAAGGTAACGACTTTCTCATCAACTGCCTTTACAAAAACCTCAGCTCCGGACTCAGTTCCCGGCTCCACTGCATTGTAAACAGTTACAACCTTATCAGGGTTAATACCATACCTGTTGATCACAATATTTCTAGTCAGATTACTAACAGTGATCACAAGATCAGCCTGTTCCATACCTGATTTTTCAATATCATAAACCACGGTGTTATAATTTTCCCCAGATCTGTCGAATTCTGTAGCATGAACATGAACCACTAAAGGTTTTCCGGACATCCTTTTTGCGGCTATACCTGCAGGATAGGTCAGCCAATCATGAGCATGGATTATATCAAATGTCTGTTCATGTGCGATTTCCGAAGAAACCAATGCATAATTCGACACCTCCTGCATCAGATCCGGGCCATATTTACCAGTGAATTCCATTGTTCCAACAACTTCAGTTAAAACCGAAGATCCTCTGGTAGTTCCATTATCGAATTCATGAAGAGATAACTCATTCTTTTGCAAGTGTTCATGAGAGTATTTCTGAAATTCTTCAGGTGACAGATATGGAAGAAGTTTCGATCCTACCTCGATATAGGTCATTTCGAGAGCATGGCTTGTTTTAATTGCTTCAACTCCGAACTGTCGCTCTTCAGTAAACGCGTATGTCCTTCTCTTGATAGGAACTTGCGAAGCACCAACGAGTTTTACTGAGGTTTGATCTTCGTCACCATATGATTTAGGAACAACGAAAATAACTTCAACACCGCAGTAAGCCAGCCCACGCGTCATCCCGTAACAGGCAGTTCCTAATCCTCCGCTGATATGTGGGGGGAATTCCCATCCAAACATTAGTACGCGCATAGGTATTAAATTTTCTTCAGCAAATACATGATTCTCAATATTTCGGCAACACTGGCCGCTGATGAAATAGCCCCGCAGGGGGTATGTGGAGGATTTCCGTCATATACTTCAGATATTGTACCCAAGCCATGTTCGAACATGTCCTCCTCAAAATTATGAGCCAGAGCATTAATAAAATGCTTACCCGACTTACCATAAAGGCTAAGCCATGCCTGAGCAAAATGTCCCAGGAGCCAAGGGCGCACTGTACCTTGGTGATAAGCCAGATCTCGTGTAACATGATCGCCCTCATAGCTTGTTTTATAATCTTCGTGTCTTGGGGATAAAGTTCTTAATCCTTTAGGTGTTAGCAGTTCAGATTGCACAATCTCCAGCACCGCACGTTTTTGTTCATCTTCAAGGGGTGAAAATGGCAGGGAAACGGCGATAACCTGGTTCGGTCTAACATCCCAGTTAGCTCTCCCTTCGAACACATAATCCGCTAGATAATTTTCATTTTTCCCCCAGAAAATCTCTTTAAAGTTCCTTTCGATAATTTGTGGCCAATCTTTCCAATCGGAGACAAAACTGATATCGCCAGCTTCTTCTGCAATCTTCAACGCAAAACATATTGCATTATACCACAATGCATTAACCTCAACCGCTAAACCAGGCCGCTGAGTGACAGGTACGCCATCCAGATATGCACTCATCCAAGTTAAAGATTGATTGGGAACATATGCGTTCAGTAATCCATTCTCCTGCATCTTAATTCCCTGGTTAATACCATCCCTATAGGCAAAAAGAACCTGCTTTACTGCTGGGCCGAAAGATTTCCAAATTTGCCCGCCATTATTAATATAGTCCGCATATTGCTGTATGGCCCAGATCATCCATAAAGAACCGTCAACACTCCGGTAAACAGGATTATTGCGATCTGGAGAATGATTGGGGAAAAGACCGTTTTTAAGCATCTTAACCAAAGATTTTGCCAACCGGTCGAAAAGATCAGGTTGGCCTGTCCCGATTGTTAAACCAGGCAGTGCGATCCAGCAATTTCTTCCATAGGATCCAAACCAATGATATCCGGAGACAATCTCAGGTCCATTTTGAGTATCAATAATAAACGATTTGGCTGTCTGGGCCAGTACTTCTTCGAAAGTATGTCGTAAGGGTGTTTTATCAATTTGCGATTGTAGTCGTTTTTTCAAGCCAGTTGGAGCCTGTTCCTCAAAACCCGCAGCCAATACAAAACTCTCACCGGTTTTTATTGAACATTCGAAGTATCCCGGAACATAAAGATCCTCCTGATAAGGATAACCCCTTCGTTGTTCTTTCAGATATTCAATTTTATTATACCAGTCAGGTGCAGTAATGAACTCAAACGATTTTGAGGTTTGAAGAAACAACCCCGGATAATCATGGTACATTTTCAGGTAAACACCATTACGACATTCCTGAACCAGCTTATTAACGTTCATATTAGCATGGCTCAGGGCATGAACACTACGAAACGCCAGAAACGGTTTGATTTTCAAAATGGTTGGGCTATGCGCTTCAAGGAGCGTATATCTCACCAACAATCTCGCTTCCTTTTCATCCAGAAGGATTTCTTTTTGCAGGACCACTCCCCCAACCCGGTATATCATCTTCCATACCGGATCCATTTCAAACCACCTTGCATATTTATGCCCTTTAGGATAGTATTCTCCAGGATATTTATGGATACCCAAATTGAATTCCTGATCATGCTGAACAATAGTTTCATCGAGCGATGACAAAATCACATGTCTGCCGCCATCATAATCTGTGATAGGGGCAACAAGCAGACCATGATATTTTCTTGTATTACAGCCAATTATTGTGGAACTGGCATAGGCTCCTGACGGATTTGCCAACAGAATCTCTTTCGAAAGACTGTATTCCAGGTTAATTAGTTGAGTTTTATCAAATTGCAAAAAGCTCATAAAAAATATCTTTTGAATGGTAGAATCAGAGTCTCAAAGTACCGAAATTATGGCAGATAAACATCCTTTACAGAAACTTTTTTCATAGTATCAGATACAATAATTTTAATCGATTGTTTATTTTTAAAAATCCTTTACCTTTGTACCGCAAAATAAAAAAAATTAAAAATGGCATACATAATTAATGATGATTGCACCGCATGCGGAACCTGCATTGATGAATGTCCGGTAGAGGCTATCTCAGAAGGTGATATTTACAAAATTAATCCAGACGAATGCACGGATTGTGGCGCTTGCGCTGATGTTTGCCCTGTTGAAGCCATTCATCCGGCATAACAGCAACTTCTTATATCAAAGCCGGCTTTCGCCGGCTTTTTTATTATATAACCACTCTATTCCGATAGTTTCCAGACAGCATCTATCACTGTGCCATCAACCCATTTGATAGCCGCAACGACTTCATTGAGGAATTCAGGCTTTTGTGGTATGCCACAGATTTTCTCAGCCTCTTCTTTGAGCTCTTTGATGCTCACCAAGGGGAGGTCTGAACCCTGAACTTTCTCAATCAGGTCTGTTCTTAGCGGATTTATGCAGATGCCTCTTTCAGTTACAATCACATCTATTAGTTCGCCTGGGCCACACAGAGTAGTTACTTTGTCAACGATAACTGGAATACGATCCCTGAAGAGGGGTATTGGAATAATAACTGTTTTGGAAAACAAGCAGTTTTGCCAACCACCAATTCCATGCAAAAGGTAACCATCGGAGTGTGTTACAACATTGCCATTAAAATCGAGGTCGATTTCAGTTGCGCCAAGAATGGCAACATCCACTAAACCTGCAAAATTCCCCTTCCCATGATAATTATAACTGGTAAAAGGAGTTGTCATTAAATGATTGGGATTCACAGCCATCGATCTGACTCCATGGAGATCAAAAGTTTGACCATCGAGTATAAAGTCCAGATAACCCTCCTCCAGCATTTTCACCAGATACAGGTTACTGCCTCCTCTTGCAAACCGCGCTTTAATGCCCCTTTCCTTCATAATTTTATAAAAGAAATCACCAACAGCTAAAGCAGTGCCACCGGCACCTGCCTGGAAAGAAAAACCGTCCTTGATAATTCCAGCAACATCACAGAACCGAGCGGTCATTTCTGCCAGTAACAATCTGTCAGGACTCTTGGTGATTTGAGTAGTCCCTGAGACTATCTTTTCAGGTATCCCGACTTTATCAACTAATACTGTATAATCAACATAGTTGCCCTGAATCTGCCATGGAACACAAGGAAAGTCCACCAAATTATCTGTAACAACAACCACTTTGCCGGCATATTGAGAATCAGCAAGGGCAAAACCCAATCCGCCGCTTGCCGATGTTCCATTCAATCCATTTGCATTACCAAAAGGATCACAGCAAGTAGCCCCTATCACTGTAATATCGATTTTCAACTCTCCATCCTGAATTGCCTGATACCTGCCTCCATGAGAACGCAATACAGCCAACCCAGACATTTTTCCAAAGGAAGTAAACTTACCGAGAGGGCCATTCATACTTCCTTCTATACGATTTATCGTGCCATCTTCAAGATATTTTATCAGATACTCATGGCACGGAAAAGAGGCTGAAGGGGCCCAAACAAGATTTTTAACACCGAGATCATGAGCAATATCAAAAATCTGATTAGCAATAAGATCACCGTCCCTAAAATGGTGATGCGTTGAGATGGTCATACCATCTTTCAATCCGCACATTTCCAGGGCATCCCTTAATGTTGGCACTAATTTATTCCCATCATCCGGGTAATCGGCACAAGAAGAAATTGCCGGACCATATCTGTGTCCGATCGGCTTAAATTGTCCTACCCCCATAAAAGGAATAGCACCCTGGCCATTGATTACTGTTGGAACCAAACGTCCTGCAGCATTGGTCACCAGTTTATCATATTTCTTTGTCATAGGGAGATATTTTCATACCAATTATTATCAATAATAGAGAGTTCAATAGCCAGATCGATAGTTTTTTGTGCACGTTTAACAACAGGAGGATCAATCATTTTTGACCCCAGGGCTACTACTCCAAGCCCTTTAGCCTGAGCTTCTTTAAATGCGATTACTATTTTTTTAGCTTTTTCTATCTCCTCTGTATCGGGGGCAAAATTCTCATTGATGACTGAAATTTGGCGTGGATGAATGCAGCCCATTCCATCAAAGCCCATCGATCTGGATCTTAATACGTTGGTGCGCAATCCATCCATATCGTCAACATCAGAAAAAACAGAATCTATGGCTTGAATACCAGCTGCTCTGGCAGCAATAACCAAGGCTGATCGTGCATACAAAGATTCAGCTCCCTCAGCAGTTCTCCTGACTCCCAGGTCCGCTGTAAAATCCTCAAGGCCAATAGCCAAGGCAACAACAGAAGGGGAAGTAGAAGCAATGGAATTAACGTTTACCACACCTTTGGCGCTTTCAATGATTGGCATTATCCAAACCTCGCACTTGTCCGGGTACTGATTCTGAATTTTATCAATTCGCTCCTTAACTTCTAAAACCTGACTAGCAGTTTCACATTTTGGAAGCAGTATAAGGTTAACCCCATGTGGAATTAACCAACTCAGATCGTCAAGACCTGCAGGTAATTGATTGATGCGAACCATTCGCTCAGTCCTACCAAAATCCAATGCACGCAATGCGTTTCTGACAAGAATACGTGCCTCCATCTTTTTTTCAGGTGCAACAGAGTCCTCAAGGTCAAGTATCAACCCATCAGGCTTATGTAGGAAAGCATTGATCATCAGGCTGGGCGAATTACCGGGAAGATAAAGTCGCGAGAATCTTCGCCGATCAAATGCAGTCTGTTGAGTTTTGTTGTTATGTGCTGGTAATAACCAGGTTTTCTCTGTTTCGATGACTTCATGAACAGCTGCTTCCATTCTTGCAGCAATTACCCATGGAAGCGCACCACTATCATTAATCGTTATGCGGGCATTTGGGATTGCATAGAATCCAAGAATTTCATTGATCTGACTGTGAATATCAATACCAAATAATTCCTTAACCTTGCTTTTGAGATCTATAACAATCCCACCCGAGTCCGACGGCTCAATGGTTACCTGACAGTCCGACCGGATCTTACCTCCAGAATTGCCAGCTGTACCAATAGATTTCTTAAAATTCACTTTGGATTTGATTTGGTTATTCACAAAGATAGGATTTTGATAAAAAAAAGATCCCGGCCAAGACCGGGATCTTATATAAAAAGCAGCTCAAATTAACATTATAAAAGGAAACTTAGCATAATACCTGCAGCAACAGCACTTCCAATGACACCAGCTACATTTGGGCCCATAGCATGCATAAGAAGGTGGTTCGTTGGATCGGCACGCAAACCTTCAACCTGGGAAACCCTTGCTGCAGCCGGAACTGCAGAAACACCAGCTGAACCAATTAACGGATTTACCCTGTTTTCAGGTTTCAGAAACAAGTTCATTAATTTGGCAAATGATACACCGCCCGCAGTAGCCACCATAAACGACACAGCACCCAAAGCAAAAATCATTAACGATTTAGTGGTCAGGAACACATCGGCCTGGGTTGAGGCCCCTACGGTCAACCCGATTAGAATAGTAACAATATCCAATAATGATGTTTTTGCTGTATCAGCAAGTCGTCTTGTAACACCTGATTCTCTGAGAATATTTCCAAAGAAAAGCATTCCAAGCAGCGGTAGAGCACTTGGTGCGATAAAGCAAGTCAGTAATAACCCGATAATTGGGAAAAGAATTTTTTCCAGTCTTGAGACCTGCCGGGGTGATTTCATGCGAATCAAACGCTCCTTTTTGGTTGTGAGCAAGCGCATTATAGGTGGTTGTATCAATGGAACCAGTGCCATATAAGAATAAGCAGCAATAGCTATAGGCCCTATGAGGTTTGCACTTTGAATTCCGTTCCACATTTTTACCCCATTTGCCAATCTTGAGGCAGTATAAATTGCTGTTGGACCATCGGCGCCACCGATGATTCCAATCGAAGCAGCTTCCGGTAGGGTAAATCCCAAATAGAGGGCAGCGATTAAGGTCACAAAAATTCCCAGCTGAGCAGCAGCCCCCAACAAAAGTGTTTTAGGATTGGAAATCAGGTATGAAAAATCAGTCATTGCCCCTAAACCCAGAAAAATCAGTGGAGGATAAATCCCGGCTGTAACGCCGAAGTACAAGTAATTCAGGACACTTCCTTTCTCGTAAATGCCTATTTCCATCCCGGAATTAAGTAAAAAAGGAATGTTACCTATTAATATTCCCATACCGATAGGAACAAGCAGAAGCGGTTCAAAACCATGGCGTATGGAAAGGTAAAGGAACAGCAGTCCTGCCAATATCATCAGGAAATGTTTTATTGAAGCATTGGCAAAGCCGCTGTAACTCCAGAAATTCTTCACCCCTCTTTTCGCATGGTCCGCGGAAGCCTGGGATCCTTGATTGAGGTCGGAAGATTGCGAAGACTTCTCTTTTACGACTTCATTTCCAGCAACCTCTCTGCCAAGGTCACCCATTTTCTGATTTGGAACAGCCCAGCTGATGAGGCCTAAAAAAAGGATTATTCCAAAAACTGTTAAAGCTCTTTTCATTCGGCTCTATTCAATTTCAAATAATATATCATCCTGAAGGATATTATCACCTTGATTTACTTTCATATTGCGGATAACACCATCCTTTTCAGCAAGGATCTTATTTTCCATTTTCATTGCTTCGTAAATCAGTACGACATCTCCCTGCTTCACTGGGTCTCCATTCTTTTTACTGATACTTAAGATATTGCCTGGCAAGGGTGTTCGCACGGCAAGAAATTTTGTGCCAGCAGAAAGGTGAACTGGTTCAGGGGTTTTAACCGGATTCCTCATAAGGATTGGTGTTTTAGACAATTGAACCTGGTGATGAATCTCGACTTCATAATTTGTCCCGTTCACTTCAACCTGAGCCAGATTTTGATCGATCGATTTAACATCGACCTCGTAATTATTCCCTTGAATAGTGAATTTGAATGATTTCATTCCTCAGTTTTTTTGCTATTTGTTGAAGTTCAGATTTCGTAATCCGTAGATTTTTGAATTCCAGGGTGAATATCTTCTGGAAACTTTTTCAATGGTTATCACATTGGACTCCATATCATGCATTTCACTCATATATAAATGAAGTGCCAATGCTATTGCAGCATTTGTTTCACCGCTAAGATCAGTGCAGCACTCCTCATGGTCCTTAATCTTTCCTTCTTTGAGCAGCTTACTGCGTTTCTGATTTTTGAAAAACTTAGGAATTTGATTGAAAATGAGGCTCATAACGGCTAAGGCGGTGAAAACAATAAGAATTCCAACTAAGGCAATGATTAGTCCCAATTTAATATCAACGGGTGGTATAACAAGCAGTAATTCCATGTTTTCAGTTTGATTAAAGTGGAATATTTCCGTGCTTTTTAGGGGGATTTGAATCCTTTTTTGTAGAAAGGGTCTGAAGAGCTCTGATAATCCTGAAACGCGTATTACGTGGTTCAATAACATCATCGATATAGCCAAAACGGGCAGCCTCATAAGGATTAGCAAATTTTTCGCGATACTCTTTCTCTTTCAAGTCAAAGTAATTTTTCCGTTCTGCCGGATCCTTTATATCCATCAAAGCCTTACCCTCCAGAATTTCAATTGCTCCACGAGCGCCCATAACAGCAATTTCTGCTGTTGGCCAGGCGTAGTTGATATCCCCACGTAATTGCTTGCAACTCATTACGTCATGAGCACCACCGTAGGATTTTCTCAGTGTTACTGTCACCTTGGGTACTGTAGCTTCACCATAAGCATATAAAAGCTTAGCTCCATTGGTGATAATTCCGCCGAATTCCTGTGCGCTACCCGGTAAAAATCCCGGGACATCAACGAGGGTCAGGATCGGAACATTAAAGCAATCACAGAAACGGACAAAACGACCTGCTTTCTTTGACGCATCGATATCCAATACTCCTGCCATATGACTTGGTTGGTTTGCCACTATACCGACTGACGCACCATTAAATCTTGCAAATCCTACAACGATATTCTGAGCATAGTTGCGGTGCATTTCAAAAAACTCATGATTATCAACAATTTCGTGAATTACGTCTTTTACATCATAAGGTTGAGTTGAACTCTCCGGGATTACTTCGTTTAAAAAATCGCAGATTCTGTCAGTTGGATCTGTGCATTCTTTAAGTGGAGCTTCTTCGAGGTTGTTACTAGGCAAATAACTGAGTAGTTTCCTTATAAGCAATAATCCCTCCTCCTCATCACGGGCAATGAAATGCGCTACTCCTGATTTCCTGCCATGCACTAACGGTCCACCCAGGTTTTCAACAGTTATATCCTCACCGGTAACTGTTTTAGTAACCTTTGGTCCAGTGACAAACATGTAGGAGTTACTTTCGCTCATGATAATCGCATCGGTCAGGGCAGGAGAATAAACAGCCCCACCAGCACATGGACCAAAAATTGCACTGATTTGGGGAATCACACCTGAAGCAAGAATATTTCGCTCAAATATTTCAGCATATCCTGCCAATGAATTCACGCCCTCCTGGATCCTGGCACCGCCGCTATCATTAATTCCAATTACCGGGGCGCCAACCTTCATAGCCTGGTCCATGACTTTGCAGATTTTTTGCGCAAAGGTTTCCGAGAGTGCTCCCCCAAAAACAGTAAAATCCTGAGAAAACAAGTAAACCACGCGCCCGTCAATCGTGCCATGACCTGTAATCACACCATCGCCTAAAACCTGTTGGGTTTCCATACCAAAATGAGTGCAACGATGGGTAACAAACATGTCATATTCTTCGAAGCTGCCTTCATCCAACAACATATCTATTCGCTCCCTGGCAGTCATTTTACCTTTGGCATGCTGCGATTCTACCCTTTTGGGACCACCACCGATTTTAGCTTGTTCACGCTTATCGATGAGTTCCTTTATTTTTTCCAGACCCGACATATGAATTTGTATTATTTATTTGAGCAGAATTCAGTCAAAACACCTAACGTGTTTTTAGGATGCAGAAACCCTATTTTCAAGCCTTCAGCGCCCTTTCTTGGGATTTGATCAATCAGCCTGACTCCTTTTGATTCCGTTTCCTTTAAAGCTAAATCAATATCATCGACCGCAAAAGCAATATGGTGAATGCCCTCGCCTTTCTTCTCAATGAATTTTCCGATCGGGCCTTCCGGATCAGTAGATTCTAAAAGTTCGATTTTTGTTTCTCCAACCTTAAAAAATGCAGTTTTGACTTTCTGGTCAGTTACCTCTTCGATGGCATAACAAGTCAGGTTTAATACTTTTTCGTAAAAGCTGATGGCTTCTTCCAGATTGCTAACTGCGATCCCAATATGTTCAATTCGCTCTATTTTCATAGTAAATCGCTGTTTAATAGACTTGATGCAAATGTACTTTCAGATTCCGAATCCTCTGGTCTGAAACGGTATGATTTTTATCAGGAATAAGCATTTATTTCATTGCATTACAGATGGTTAATTATTAGTTTTTATTCAGATTCATGATTTTTCTCAGGGATTAACAATTTCTCTACTTTTATTTTTAGAAATTTTAATATAAATCCTGAAGAAATTATTTTCAACAATCTGAAATTCTAATACTTAATAAATGAAAAGACAATTCTTGTTTATCCTTGCCCTTCTTGGGTCGATCGGAATCATCCGGGCTCAGGAAGAAACCAAACTTTTGCGCTTCCCGACGATTTATAAGGACCAGGTGGTTTTTACCTATGCTGGTGATTTATACACAACATCTGATAAAGGAGGCACTGCACGCAGGTTAACTTCTCATCCTGGTTTTGAAATGTTTGCCAAGTTTTCGCCAGATGGAAAAACAATTGCTTTTACGGGTCAATATGATGGTAATACTGAGGTTTTTACCATTCCTTCCGAAGGTGGAGTACCCAAGAGAATTACCTATACGGCAACACTTTCGCGTGATGATGTAGGTGATCGGATGGGACCTAATAATATTGTCATGGGTTGGACCCCGGATGGGAAATACATTATTTACCGATCGAGGAAACTGGCTTTTAATGATTTTAAAGGTCAGATTTTTAAAGTTTCCGTAAATGGTGGGCTATCAGAACAATTACCATTTTCAGTGGCTGGATCAAACAGTTACTCTCCTGATGGCAAAAAGCTTGCCTTTAACCGGGTATTCCGTGAATTCAGGACCTGGAAGTACTACCAGGGAGGGATGGCCGATGATATCTGGATATACGATTTCAATACGGAAAAAACCGAAAACATTACGAATAATAATGCTCAGGACATTTTTCCAATGTGGAGTGGAAACAAGATTTACTTTCTGTCCGACAGAGACAGGATCATGAACTTGTTCTGTTATGACCTGACTGCCAAGACCACCACAAAAGTTACTGATTTCAAGGAATATGACATTAAGTTTCCTTCTATTGGAGATCAAAAAATAGTTTTTGAAAATGGTGGATGTCTTTACTCATTCGGATTAACAGACAGCAAACTGACACGGATTCCTGTATTTATTGACAATGACTTCCTTTACGACCGTAAGGAATGGAAGGATGCATCGGGATCCCTTACAGGAGCCGACCTGTCTCCAAATGGCGAAAGGTTAATCATTTCAGCAAGAGGCGAGCTATTCAATACCCCAGTCAAACAGGGAATCACCCGCAATCTGACAAATTCTTCAGGAGTTCACGAACGCAACGCCACTTGGTCACCCGACGGAAAATGGATCGCTTATATTTCTGACAAATCAGGAGAATTTGAGATCAATATTTCTGATCCGAAAACACTAGAATCTGCAAAATCCCTGACAAAAAACAGTGACAACTATATTTTTGATTTTGCATGGTCACCTGACAGCAAATCCATTATTTACTATGACAAGAAATTTTGTTTATACCATATTGACGTTGCTTCAGGTAAAAAAACCAAAATACTCGAATCTGAAATGGGTCCGATTGGCCAATTCTCCTGGTCACCCGACAGTAAATGGATTGCTTATGTGCTTCCTGAGCAAAGTATGGGTATCATCAGACTTTACTCATTTGAAACCGGAAAGGTTTCGGAGGTAACCGATGGATGGTATAACTCTGGAAACCCAGTTTTCAGCCGGGATGGTAAATATTTGGTTTTTGTGTCAGCCAGAACATTTAATCCCACCTATTCAGCCACAGAGTGGAATCACAGTTATCAGGACATGAACAAGATTTACCTGGTCACCCTGAATTCTGAAACCCCTTCCCCTTTCGCACCTAAAGACGATCAGGTTGTGATAATAGGTGATTCAGTTAAACCAGCCACACCGGCCAAGGATTCAAAAAAGAACACTTTGGTAATCGATCCTACCGGAATCAAGGATCGCATCCTGGAAATCCCAACCGCCGCTGGCAACTATTATAGTCTTGAGTTAATAAATGATAAAATCTATTATGTATTCTCATCAACAGAAACCCAGGGTTCAAGATTCAAAGTTTTTGACCTTGCAAAACAAAAAGAGTCCGAATTGGGTCAGAATACCGGATTTACGCTGAGTTCGAACGGGAAGAAAATGCTGCTCAGTCAAGGAGGGAAATATGGTGTTGTAGATATCCCATCAGGAAAAGCTTCAATTGAGGAATCCATAAACCTTTCGGGATTAAAGGTAATGGTTGACAAACAAGAAGAATGGCAGCAGATTTTTGATGAAACATGGAGACATATGCGTGATTTCTTCTATGATCGCAACATGCATGGAGTTGATTGGAAAGCTATTCACGACAAATACAAACCACTCGTCAAATATGTGCGCCATCGTTCAGATTTAGCCTATCTGCAAGGTGAAATGATTGGTGAACTTAACATCGGCCATGCTTATGTAAACAATGGTGAACGGCCAATGCCGGAAAGAATTCCAATGGGTCTGCTTGGCGCTCAATTGTCGAAGGGAGCATCCGGATATTTCAAGATCGAAAAAATTATGGAGGGTGCCAGTTGGTCACCTGAGCTGAGATCACCGCTCACTGAGTTGGGGTCAGGAATAAAAGTGGGTGATTATATCACAATGATTGACGGAAAATCAGTAAAAAATATCGATGATATTTACAGTTTGCTAATTGGCAAAGCAAATCAATTGGTTGAGTTGATGATTTCATCCATGGCAGATGGATCAAGTGCAAAACCTTGCCTTGTAAAGACCATCGCAAGTGAATCATCACTTATCTACTATGATTGGGTCCAAGCAAATACAAAAAAAGTTGAAGAAGCCACAAACGGTGAGGTTGGCTATATTCATATTCCGGATATGGGCGTTGCCGGATTAAATGAATTCGTTAAGCACTATTATCCCCAGTTGACTAAGAAAGCATTGATTATCGATGATCGTGGCAATGGTGGAGGGAATGTGTCACCAATGATCATTGAAAGGTTACAAAGAGAAATTACCTATGCAACAGTTGCCGCGAATCAAAAGCATGGCTCTGTAAATCCTGTGGGCACAATTGCCGGACCAAAGATCACCCTGATAGACCGCTATTCAGCCTCAGATGGTGACCTTTTCCCATATCGCTTTAAGAAACTTCAGTTAGGTAAACTGGTAGGAACAAGGACCTGGGGAGGTGTAGTTGGCTATAGTGGCCAGATTCCTTGCATAGATGGTGGATCTATTATCACTCCATCGTTCGCGCCCTATGCTGCTGACGGTTCCGGGTTTATCATTGAAGGTCATGGGGTTGATCCTGATATCCTTATCGATAATGACCCACATGAGGAATTCAAAGGCATCGACAGGCAATTGGATAAGGCCATCGAACTGATCAAGGAAGAAATTAAGACTTACACGAAAGTAGTTCCTCCGATTCCTTCCTACCCGAAAAAGAATAAATAGTCGGAGTATTTCAACTGAAAAGAGCCGGATTGATCAGATCCGGCTTTTATTTGTGTAAATTTTGACATTTAATAGTAAGTATATGACCAAGTTTGGCATCAAAGCGCGTGTAGCCGCTGGAATCATATGTGCAGTAGTGGTGATTTCCATTGTACTAGTTAGTTACTTTTCGATCCAGAATGTAAGAACTGATAAGCAAAGTGCGCTCAATCTGATGAGCAACACCAGTGACAGAATTGCATCAGAAATTAAAGGACGGTTGAATATCGGCCTTGGTCGTACCCGGTCCCTGACAAATACTTACAGGAGTATAAGAAATTTTGATACCGCACATCGGGATTCATTGATTTTCCCCTTCCTTTTTGATGCGATGAACGCAAACAAAAATTACCTGGCTTTCTGGATCAGTTTTGAACTAAAGTACATCGACCCTTCCAATAAAGATGATTCCGGAAGGAAAACCTGGCTGGTTCACCACCTTGGTTCGGGTCTGGACAAGACATTTGAATACAGGGGAACACAAGGAATACCTGAATCACCCCAATATTTATCCATCAAACAAACTAAGAAAGAAGAACTGATCGACCCATACTGGTATCATCCAAAAGCCTTTAAAATTGACCATGATTCCATTCTGGAAGCCACAATTGCCGTTCCTGTTATAACGACTGACAACACAGTTATAGGCTTGGCAGGTATCGACTTCAAATTAAATCAATTCGATTCCATAATTAAAGAGAGTGACCGCGCTTCGAATTGCAAGACTTTCCTGATTTCCCATTCTGGAATAGTAGTTTTTTCCCCCGACTCAAATCAGATCGGCAAACCGATGGACAGGATTGCATTGTTTAACCGAAAAACAGCACAGATTCTTGACTCAATTTCAAAGGATACGATTTCCTGGTCCGGCGAATTTATGGATATCGCCAACCATAAGAATTATTACCACTTGAGCCCGGTTAGGATCGGAAACTCAACTCAGGCATGGTATGTATGTGAGGTAGCTTCACATAAAGAAATATTAAAAAACGCCAAGAACCTCGTTCTGGAGTCACTTGGTATTGGACTTGTTGGAATTGTCCTGATGATTATCCTGATTTATTTTATCGCAGGTCCAGTAATTAAGCCAATCATTCAAACCATTCAGGTATTGGACTCCTTATCACAAGGCAACATTAATCAGGTGATAAAGCTTAATGAACATACTCGCCATGAACTTGGAATCATGGCAGGATCAGTAAATAGGATACAGGAGCGCTTTAAAGTGATCGCAGGGTTTGCCGCTGACATCGGGAAGGGAAAACTTGATACTATTTATCCTTTTGAAATTGAGAATGATATGTTAGGTCAATCGCTGAGTCAGATGCAGGCAGAACTTATTGAATTTCGGCATGAAACCACAAAAAAGGACTGGGTCAAGACCGGAATTGCCGGATTGAATGATGCATTGCGATTGGCGGGGGATTTAGACTCTCTGGCAAGAATTTGTATAAAATATATTGCGCGATACTTTCAGTTGCCTGTGGGTGTTATTTATTTTGCAGATGAATCGAATAAAAGCCTTCGCCTTGGAGCCGGATATGCCTTAACCAAGGATGGTAATTTTGATGATTTTATAGCTTACGGAGAAGGACTGGTCGGCGAATGTGCATTAGAGAGAGAATGTATTACCCTTAATCAAATTCCAGAGAATTATTTTTTGATAAAATCGGCTACCGGAGCAATTAGTCCAAACGAAATAATTGTGATTCCATGTCTTTATAATAGAAACCTTCAAGCAGTTATTGAACTCGGAAAACTTTCTAATTTCTCACCTGATGAATTGGAACTGGTAAAAAACTTTTCGGAGAACATTGCTATCACTGTACAAAATGTGAAAGCTAAGGATGAAATGAGTGCCCTCCTTTCCAAAACCATGGAGCAAAAAGAGGAGCTTCAGGCTCAGGAGGAAGAACTTCGGGAAGCAAATCAGGAACTGGAGCGAAACGCTCAACTTCTGGAGGAACAATCGGAGAAAATAGCAGAAAAGAACAGATCCTTAGAAATTGCATCTGGTGAAATTGAGCAAAAGTCGAAGGATCTGGAACAGGCTTCGCGTTATAAATCGGAGTTTCTTGCTAACATGTCGCATGAGTTGCGTACACCGCTGAATTCGATGCTTATACTATCTCAATCACTCGCTGAGAATTCTTCTGGCCACCTTTCGGCTGATGAGATTGAATCCGCACAGATCATTTTTAAAAGCGGAAATGATCTTCACAACCTTATCAATGAAATACTTGACCTTTCAAAAATAGAAGCGGGAAAGATGACGATAAATAAGCAGAACGTGGACATCCATCAGATCGAAGGAAATATCACTTCCTTATATCGTGCAGCAGTGGCCAATAAAGGACTTACCTTTACCGTTACAATTGAGCCGGGTTGTCCGGTTAGTCTTATAACGGATCAACAGAGAACTGAACAGATTATTAAAAATCTGGTCTCAAATGCTATAAAATTCACTTCAAAAGGAGGTATTACTATAACCTTTAGTAAAGCTGCTGCAGACCGATTTTATAATAATCCAGCGCTCAGGGTGCAGCAAAATCTGGCGATAACTGTATCGGATACCGGAATAGGAATCCCTCCTGACAAGCAACAGGCAATATTTGAAGCATTTCAACAGGCTGATGGCAGCATATCCCGAAAATTCGGAGGAACCGGTCTTGGGCTCTCTATCTCGAAGGAACTAGCAAGATTACTTGGCGGTGAGATACAAATCGCAAGCACCATGGGTCAAGGATCGGTATTTACCCTGATATTGCCTGCAACCGGTAGCGATAGACTTATCAAGAGTGATGAAGCCGCTGAGATTAAGAGATTAACTGAAATACCAGAAGTTAAAACACTATCTACCATTGTTGATCAGGAAGCTATTTCAATGGAGGATCCTGAACTCTTTATTCCTGACGATCGGGACAATCTATCTCTTGATAGCGAACTTATTCTGGTTATTGAAGATGATCAAGAATTTGCAAAGATTCTTTTCAAGCAATGTCATAGTAAACATTTTAAATGTATCATAGCCGGCGATGGGGAATCGGGATACAAACTGATAAAAAAACACAAGCCGGCTGCTATCATTCTGGATATTAAATTACCAGGTATGGATGGATGGAGAGTTCTGGATCTCATAAAACATGATCCGGAAATCCGCCATATTCCTGTTCATATGATGTCGTCAATGGATGAAACCATTGAAGCATATCAGAAAGGTGCAATTGGTTATTTGAAAAAGCCCGTAAACGCAGAATCACTTTCAACTGCATTTGAGAAAATCGAACATTTTCTTGAGAAGAAAATGAAACATCTTCTTATTGTGGAAGATAATGAACTCATGCGAAAAACTATTCAACATCTTTTAAAAGGTTCCGATATAATTATCCATGAAGTTCCCACTGCCCAGGAATGTTTGGAAGCTCTTCAAAATGGAATTTACGATTGCATAATTCTTGACCTTGGTCTGCCAGATAAGAACGGAATGGAACTGATCAGGATTATCCGTGAATTGAAATTGAGCCCCACTCCGCCCATCATTGTTTATACAGGACAGGAACTTACAAAAGAACAAAACGAAGAACTGAATAAATACACTAAATCCATAATCATAAAAGGGGTAAGATCTGAAGAAAGGTTGCTTGATGAAGCCACACTCTTTCTACATCGGGTGGTAGAGGACTTAACTCAGCAACAACAAACGATCCTTAAAAAACTTTATGAAAAGGAGGATACGTTTGAAGGCAAGAAAATATTGCTTGTCGATGACGATATGCGAAATATTTTTGCTCTATCAAAGGTCTTCGAAGAAAAAGGAATCAGAGTTCTGAAAGCGGCTAATGGATTGAAAGCCTTGGAGATACTTGAAGATAATATTGATACCGATGCAATACTGATGGACATTATGATGCCTGAAATGGATGGTTTCGAGTGCATTCAGAATATACGCAAAGACTTCCGTTTCAGAAGCACTCCAATCATTGCCGTCACTGCCAAAGCTATGAAGGAAGATCGCCAAAAGTGTTTGGATGCCGGGGCTTCAGATTATATTTCCAAACCAGTAGATATCAATAAATTGTTTTCACTATTAAGGGTTTGGATTAGAAAATAATAAGAAACCATAAAACTATATCTTTGCTAAAATAAATATGGATTACTGGCACTTCGATGACTGAAAAGACCAAAATACTGATTGTTGACGATAAGATTGAGAATCTTATTGCTCTCGAAAGGTTATTGGTTGAGTTCAAGGTGGAGCCTGTCCGTGCTTTATCCGGCAATGAAGCATTACAACTGACTCTTTACCATAATTTTGCACTTGCACTTATTGATGTCCAGATGCCGGATATGGATGGATTTGAAACAGTTTCATTAATGAGGCAGAACGAATCTACCAGGTATCTGCCAATCATTTTTCTGTCAGCTATTTATCGAGAAGATTATTATGTTGTTAAGGGAATTGAATCCGGTGCTGTAGATTTTATTACTAAGCCTATAAATCCGGATATCCTTAAAGGAAAAATCCGGGTCTTTCTCGAACTTCACAATCAAAAACTTAAGCTTGAATCAGAAATCAGTGAACGTATCCGGATTCAGAATTCTATAGAGCAGAGCAACTTTTTCCTGTATACGTTACTTCAATCTATACCAGATATCGTATTCCATAAATTGAAATCAGGTTTATATAATGGGTGTAATAAATCGTTTGAAACATTCTTTGGGTTAACGGAAAACCAGATTGCTGGAAAATCCGACTGGGATATTTTCCCTCCAGACCTCGCTGCAGACCTCGAAAAACTTGAATTTGAACTAAAGGAATCGCTGATTACTGTTGAGAAGGAAATTTGGGTAAAAAGTCAGGAGAAAAAGGAAATCTTATTGGATTATCGAATTAATCCTATTCTGAACCAATCAGGTGAGCTAACGGGAATGATAGGCATCGCCAGAGACATTACCGAGCGACATATGGACAAGGAGGCTTTGCAAAAAGCCAAAGATGGTGCAGATGCTTCCAATATGGCCAAATCGATGTTTTTGGCCAATATGAGTCATGAAATCAGAACACCGATGAATGGTATTATCGGCATGACCGATATTTTAATGGAGACTGAGTTGAGCCCTGAGCAGATCGATTTTCTTCAGATTATTAAGCTTTCAGGAGATAATCTTTTATCAATCATAAACGACATTCTTGATTTTTCCAAAGTCGAATCCGGCAAAATCACTTTGGAGAAAATCGATTTTAATCTTGAAGAAAAAATCGAAGAAACCATAAAACTTCTCAATTTTCAGGCCCAGAAAAAAGGATTGTATCTTAAATGCAATTTTACATCCGACGTTCCGGCAATTATTAATGGTGACCCTCTTAGAACTAAGCAGATTTTGATCAACCTGATCAACAACGCCCTAAAATTTACAAGCGAAGGTGGCGTGACATGCAAGATTTCATTATTTGAACAATCAAGTTCAAAAGTCAAGCTAATGTTCAGAGTAATTGATACTGGCCTGGGAATCAGCGAAGAAGGAAAACAAAAGCTTTTCAAATCCTTTTCCCAGGTCAACGATTCCACAACCCGTAAATTTGGCGGAACTGGCTTAGGATTGACGATATCCAAGCGTTTGGCGGAATTAATGAATGGAGAGATCGGGGTTGAAAGTGAAGACGGAAATGGATCAACCTTTTGGTTTACAGCTGAATTTGACCGTACCGAATCTATTCCGGAATTTTCCAAATCAGTTATTCACGAAAAAATACCTGAGATTCGAAAATTAAGAATTCTCTTGGCTGAAGACAACCCTGTTAATCAGCGTGTTGCTCTTTATTATCTTACGAAATTAGGTCATAATGTGGATATTGCCGAAAATGGAAAGGAAGCCGCAAAACTGGCAATTGCAAATATCTACAATATAGTATTAATGGACATTCAGATGCCGATTATGAATGGAATCGATGCCACGCACGCCATCAGAAATTGGGAAAAAGAGAGCTTATCGCTTGTGAAAATGCCTATTATCGCAATGACCGCGGACGCATTGAAAGGAAATATGGAAAATTTCCTTTCCGAAGGAATGAACGGGTATATAAGCAAACCCTTTAAATTAGATGACCTTGAATCAGTGTTAACACTGGTGAAATTACTACAGTAAGCTGGACGGTAGGTTAGGTTACAAAAAGGAGTAACTTACCATGATGAGCGACGAAAGAAAAAAGTACGACAAAGAATTTAAGCAAAAAGCAGTTGAGCTTTC
>CAINOB010000106.1 GCA_903851365.1 uncultured Bacteroidota bacterium | reverse complement strand
TATTCATATATTTATATATTCATGCAGTTCTTTTTATTACTTTTATTATCCTCAACCACCTGAAAAACCTGTAAAAATGAAAAAGAAAGAACCTTTCATTAATAGGTCTGTTCCCGGTTCCGCGGCGATTCCGGGAGCAAAAACCTTCAGCAGGCGTAAAGCACTTAAAATTCTTGTACTTGCGCCAATACAGTTCAGCTTGCTTCAATCTGTGATTAAAGCCCAGGGAATAACCGGATTATTTTCAGAGCCCAAAGAAAATCCCGGAGATAACTACCCGGGCCTCTCAGGAAGCCCGGTCGAAGACCTTTATACTCCCAATCAGCCTTTTGGTAAGGGAAAGGGGATTATACCCGGCCGGGTAAGCTGGGTATGGAATCCTGCAGCTACTAATCCCTCCTGTGCCAATATACCTCTTTCAGCGGAGATAACTGAAGATAAATACAGCGCCTGGTTCATGGATGTGAATACTAACCAGGGTCTCGTTGATCGTATGCTGGAAGAAGGACTCTGTTCAATAGCAGGCAAAACAAAAACCTCCGATGCCTGGGACAGTATTTTCAAATACCACAACCGGAAGAGGGGAAAAGGAGATGTTTCATATAAGAATGGAGAGAAAATATATCTTAAGCTGAACAGGACATCCGCCTCAGGAGGAATAAACCGTGAATACGTGAGGCAGAAAAACAAGCCGGTATCCCTGGCATTTGAGACATCACCACAGGTGGTGCTTGCAATGCTACGTCAGCTGGTGAATGTGGCCAAAGTACCCCAGGAGTCTATTTCTGTAGGTGATGCAATGAGAAACATTTACCAGGATGAATATCTGAAGTATTTTGCCGAGTTCCCGAAAGTAAATTATCTGTCAAGTTTTGGCAACACCTCCGGGAGGATAAAATCTGTAGAAAGTGCAGGTGAACGGATCTTCTATTCTGACAAAAAAGCCGTTATGACCACAGCAGGATCGGATAAGATATACACTGTTCTTGAAGATGCTGACTACCTGATCAATCTTCCGGCAATGAAGGGACATAACGTTGCCGGGGTAACACTCTGCCCGAAGAATCATTTTGGATCACAGTCAAGATCATCCGCCTCGCACCTACATCCCGGACTGAACAGCGCCACCCGCCAGGGATACAAATATTACAGGGTCCTCGTGGATCTCATGGGTAACAGGTTCACCGGCGATAAGAACCTGTTCTATATTCTTGATGGTTTGTGGTCAGGGACAAACTGGGACGGGCTTCCCGTTAAATTCTTAATGCCACCTTTCAACAACCACTGGAGCTCTTCACTGTTGCTCTCGCTCGACCCGGTTGCCATCGATTCGGTAGCATTTGATTTTCTCAGGACTGAGTTCACAAATCCGGAACATTCGGTTGGATATATCTTCGAACCCGGTGTGGATGATTACCTGCACCAGGCGGCAGACTCTAAAAACTGGCCTGACGGCATTGTCTATGCACCCAACGGCGATAACGTCGCAATACCCGGCCTTGGAGTACATGAACACTGGAACAACCCTGTGGATAAGCAGTACTCGCGGAACCTAGGCAAAAGAGAAGGAATAGAGTTGATTAAGATTTTTCAGAAGGGGTAAAGGTTATAACTGGTTTGAGATTGCCCGCACCCGGTCTTACTCTGTGGCATGTTTTTGAACTTGCCCACGATTTGGTTGTTACTTTGACTTCGTCGAGCTCGCCACGATGACTTGTGGCTCGGTTCTTTTTCATGCCCAAAGAGCATATTACTTTCTTTGTCTTGATACAAATAAATCTTGGAGGAGCAAAAGAACCGAGCCAAAGGCGAGCTCGGCGCAGCCAAATGAACATATAAATTTTGGAGGAGCAAAAGAAGCGGACCGCAGGCTATCTCAGAGCCTGGACAGCTAAACGCTCAGCAATGCTGAAGAAATACTATTACTTTTATTTCTCTCCAGGAGCAGCAGACGCTGAATTGTACTTAGCCTGGAGCTCAGCAAGCTTCTCCTTGCCATACGTTAAACGGATTATTAAGATAAATAATACCGGTACCACGAAAATACCAAAAGAGGTAGCTGCAAGCATACCGCCTATAACAGACCAGCCGATAGTCTGTCGTGCAATGGCCCCGGCGCCGGCAGCAAAAGCCAGAGGCGATACTCCGAATATAAAAGCAAATGATGTCATTAATATAGGCCGCAACCGCAAACGAACAGCCTCAATAGTCGCTTCCACAACTTCAATGCCACGGTCAACACGCTCTTTGGCAAATTCCACGATAAGGATGGAGTTACTGGCTGCAAGGCCAATCAAGGTAATAAGACCTATCTGCGCATAGACATTATTCGTAAGAGTCTTGTTAATTGTAAGCGACAACATTGCACCGAAAGCGGCAAGCGGAACGCCGAGCAGGATAGTGAAAGGCACTGTCCAGCTTTCATATAAGGCAGAAAGGAACAGGAAGACGAATAATATAGACAAAATGTAGACATAGGTAGAGGTGCTCCCTGCTTTTATCTCCTCACGGCTCAATCCAGAGAACTCATAGCCATATCCCTGTGGCAATACCTTCTGAGCAGTCTCTTCCAGGGCTTTGAGAGCCTGCCCGCTGCTATACCCTGCTCTCGCATCACCAACAAATTCAGCCATGCGATAAAGATTATAATGACTTAACGCTGATGCCCCTTCGCTTACTTTGTAACTCATCACGGAGCTTAAAGGCAGCATAGTTCCAAGGTCATTCCGTACATAGTATTTATCGAGGTCAATAATATCATTCCTGTAAAGAGTATCTGCCTGGGCAACCACGTGGAAATTCCTGTTATAAATAGTGAAATCATTTATATAGCTGCTTCCAAGATAGGTATGAATTGTATTAAAGACTTCAGACAGGCTGACTCCCATCTTTTTGCATTTGTCACGGTCAACTGTGAGCTGGTAATTGGGAGTACGGGTATTGAAAAAGGTGATAGCCCTGGAAATTTCAGGTCGTTTGCCGGCAGCTTCCCTGAATAGATTGACATTTCGTTCGAATGTTTTCAGATCGTCATTGCTTTCGCGTTGCTGCAGCTCAAAAGTAAAACCGCCGGTAGCACCAAGCCCTGGAATAGCAGGTGGAGGAGTGATAAGTACACTGGCATTCCTGACGACTGAGAATTTTTCCTGCATCTCTGCTATTAAGGCAGAAAGCTGTTGCGACTTGCTTTTACGTTCGTTCCAGGGTGTTAACTGGCAAAAAAGCGTACCGCTGTTTGTTTTACTGGCGCCTGATATTATATTAAGCCCGCCTATTCCGGAAATATGGCCTACCCCCTTGATCTGGCTCAGAATATCCGTTAGTTGCTTCATCACTTCTACTGTACGTGAGGTCGAAGAAGCTTCGGGCAGTTCGAATGTTATGTATAACCGTCCTTCATCTTCTATCGGGATAAAGCCGGTGGGTTTTTTCAGGATCATAAAAAACACGCCGAAGATCACCATGATCAGAAGGATAACAATATAGCGCGAGTGCTTTATTGCCATCCTGACATTTTTTGTATATCCTTCGGTTGTTTTACTGAACCATTTATTAAACTTGAAAAAGAGCCGGTTAAGTCCTTTTGATGATTGACTGATGTGATGCGGTTTCAGAAACAGGGAACATAAAGCAGGAGTTAATGACAGGGCAACAAAGGCAGATATCAGCACTGAGATGGCTATTGTGATAGCAAATTGCTGATATAACCTGCCGACTATGCCTGGCAAAAAGCCGGCCGGGACAAAAACAGCAGCCAGGACAAGTGCAATGGCAACAACTGGTCCGGATATATCCGCCATAGCTTTTTGGGCAGCTTCTTTTGGCGGGAGGTGCTGCTCTTCTATATCGCCGTACCGCTTCGACCACTATTATCGCATCATCCACAACTATTCCTATTGCAAGGACAAAACCGAAGAGCGTAAGCTTATTTATTGTAAAACCCAGTGGTATGAAGAAAATGAAAGTGCCTATTATTGAAACCGGGATCGCAAGAACCGGGATGATAGTAGAGCGCCAGTCCTGAAGAAAGATGAATACAACCAGTACTACAAGTGCCAGTGCCGCAAGAAGAGTTTTAATAACTTCGCTGATAGATTCCTTTACAACAGTTACAGATTCAAAGGGTACGTTATAAGCCACGTCGCTCGGAAAGGATTTGCTGAGCTGAGCCATAGCTTTGTATACACCATCTGCAACATCAAGAGCATTGCTGCCGGGAATCTGGTATATCATCATGTATGAAGCAGGCAGCTTATCAACAAATGAAACACCTGAATAGTTGAATTTACCTAACTCAACACGGGCAACATCCTTCAGGTAAACAATGGAACCGGCAGAGGGATCAGTTCTTACAATAATACTTTCGAAATCTTCAGGTCTGCTGAGCCTGCCATTGACTATTGCAGTATATTCAAACGGCTGACCCGAAGGCTGGGGTGGTACACCAACTGAACCGGCAGCCACCTGCACATTCTGTTCCTGAACAGCATTAAGAATATCCTTTGTCGATAACCCTAAGCTTGCCATCTTATCGGGGTTTAACCAGATACGCATGCTGAAATCATCAGTTCTTGTGAATATGTCCCCGACACCAGGAACCCTCATCAGGGCATCCCTCACAAATATATTAGTGTAATTATCCAGGAACTCAACATCATGAGTACCATTAGGTGAGAAGACAGCCACATTCATAATTCCGCTCGGATTACGTTTGCGGACTGTTACTCCAAGCCTTTTCACCTCATCAGGCAGAATGGGAGTTGCAATATTTACCCTGTTCTGTACATCAGTATTGGCAAAATCTATGTTGGTTCCTACATTGAAATAGACATTTATAGTCGATGAACCGTCGTTGGTACTGTTGCTCTGGATATAATTCATGCCGGGAACTCCATTAACCTGCAGTTCTATCGGTGTTGTTACAGTTTGTTCAACAGTGGTGGCGTCAGCCCCTGTGTACCGGCTTGATATCCTCACCACGGGAGGAGAGATATCCGGATATTGACTGACCGGCAGGTTAAGTATTGCCAATATTCCTATGATGACCAGGACTATTGAAATTACTATTGCTGTAATTGGACGTTTTATGAAGGTATCGGCTATCATGAAATGATTTTCAAGCTGTAAGTTTGTTTGTCTTCCCTGTTCTGGTTTATTATTGTTTTGTGGATGAGGCGATTGCGATCTTTGACCCGTCCTGAAGTTTCTGTATGCCGTCAACAACGATTGTTTCACCCCTGGTGAGCCCGTTCAGCACAATAACATCTGAAGCAACCCTCGGACCAATTGAGACTTTCACCTGTTTAACAATTTTGTCGTTTACCGTGAAAACAAAATATTCACCCAGCTGCTCCATCACTGCCTTAAATGGAATGAGCAGCTGCTGCCCTGCATTTGCATTAAGCACAAGAACTTTACAGCTCATGCCCGGTTTGAGCATTCTTTCTCGATTGGGGACCGTTATCCTGATCCTCATTGTCCCGGTCTGCGGGTTAACAGCCCTGTCGATGACACTGATTTTTGCGATATGAGGATACATTGAATTATCCGGAAGACTGATTCTGAATGTTGTATCATTCTTTGAGATTGCCTCATTTTCCAGCTTCCTGAACCGGCCAAGCTCATTCTCGTTTATCTCAAAATCTACCCCCATCGGATCGTCCGATGATATGGTATTAAGAAGAGTTTGTCCGGGAGTGATG
>CAINOB010000105.1 GCA_903851365.1 uncultured Bacteroidota bacterium | reverse complement strand
TGTTTTTTGCAAGTAGGAATTCCCCACTTTTGCAAAACATTTTCCCCGGCGCCGGTGGGGAAAATTAAGTTAACGTAACGTATTTCACCTCCTTAAGCAGCACCTTTAAAATCCTTTCAATATTTCATTCTGCTAAAGGCTTGAGCGATCTCTTCTGGAAAGTCGCCGGGTTCTTGATATGGACGGATTATTTTCCTCAACTGCTCGCAAATATCCTGCTCAGTATATTCAAAAACATGGCCTTCCCCATCATCGACCAAATTTCCATACTGTTCTAACAATTCTTTTTTAAGCTCGAGCGGGATTTGCATTCTCCAGTTCCTCAAAATCGTATTTAACATCTTCCTTGTCAGCAGCATTTTTCTTATCTCCATTTGTTTTATTGTCTTAATCCTGATTCTCGTATCCGGTTGCTCTGGCCGGGGAATAAAAGCAGGTGGCAATGGTGCAGCACCCGGTCCAGGATGGCCCCGGTCATCTGTTCATCATAAAAGACATTGACCCAGCGGGAAAACTCAATATTGGTATTGATGATCAGGGTATTGCGTTCGTAGCATTCCGAAATAACTTCAAACAGTAGCTGGGCTCCGGTGCGATCCAACGGGACATAACCCCATTCGTCGCAAATTAAGAGCTCCGCCTTGGAGAGCTTCTTCATGAAGACAGACAGAGTCCCGTTCTTTTTAGCCTCCGAAAGTCGATTAACCAGAGCGGCTGTCCTGAAGAATCTGGTTTCGATCCCCTTTTTGCAGGTTTCGACTCCCAGGGCAATCGATAGATAAGTTTTACCTGTGCCCACATTCCCGTACATCACCAGATTGGTTTTTGTGTTGATGAATTCGCAGTTACGCAAGTAATCCGGAGAGACGGAAGCGGGTAAGGTGATCTCATCAAAGCGAAATCCATCCAGAGTCTTGATGGAGTAAAACCCGGCATTTTTAAGGAATTTATCTTTACGCTGACTTTCCCGGTGTTCCAATTCGGACCTTAAAAGCTTCAAAAGATACTCCTGGTGGCTTTCAGCCTCTACCCTTTCCGCCATTTCCACAATATTGCGGCTTAACTTCAGTTCTTTGCAGCAGGTGGCGATTTCATCTGTTAGCATTGGTACCACCTGCCTTGGCCAGCCTGGCATCATAAGCCGCTAAATTGGGGGTGACCGGCAACAGCGCCGGAATATTCCCGGCCAGAGACATGGGAGACAGATCAGGGACCTGACCGTAAATCCGGTTGTGGAGATTGATCAGGCTGTCAATATCCGTGGCTGCGTACTTCAAAGCGTGATCCACAGTTGCCAGAGCGCCTTCAAAGCCGTTCCTTTCGGTAAGGGTGGCTATCACCCTCAAGATCTTGCCTTTACCGCTTTTGCTACATTTTTCCAGATAGGTTTTTAAAGATTCCGGCAGCATCGGATAGATTCCGGTGTACTTCAAGGCATTCGGGCTGCGGGATAGCTGTGTCAGGTAGGGCAGCCACTGCATGCTCTGCTGCCTGGAACCGCCATACAATCTGGGGTGCCTCACAATAGGCTGATGGTTTTTATCCAGTGGGATGACCTCATTGGCGGTGATCTTCACCAGCACC
>CAINOB010000104.1 GCA_903851365.1 uncultured Bacteroidota bacterium | reverse complement strand
GCTTTAATTCAATAAAAATGGGTATCGTACGACGTAAAATTTATTAAACTGAACCTTATAAATAACATAAAAAAAGTTATGAAAAAGCTTTTAATGTATTTAGCCATTTCCTCCTTATTACTTTTAACAGCATGTACAGTAAAGAATAAGCCGGTTATTGCAAAATTTAAAGGAACATCTGCATTGGTTAAATGGGCAATCAAGGATCTGAATCCTGAGTTGCCTGCCGATTGGTCTTCCTACGGATTCTTAACATTCGAGTATAAATCATCCACTACACAGCGATTTGATCTAAGGGTTTATGATAGCTCGGGCGTGAGGATACTTAGGTTTCAGCCATTTCAGGGAGCGCGGATCAGAGCATCAGTTCCGCTTATCCACTTTCAGAAAAGGAATACTCAGGGAATGGATATGGCTTCAATTGGTCAGAAAGGATGGCCAGGTTTCTGGCTTGGTCTTGGAGGAACAGTTGGATCGATTAAGCATGTAGATTCACTGGGAGTCCTTATGCGCCAGCCTATTGATTCCCAGACTTTTGTGCTTAGTAATGTACGCCTGACAATGACAGCGGAAGACACCATTTTTGAGCCAATACCATTAGTTGATGAGTTTGGCCAGTGGATACCGGCAGAATGGCCTGGCAAAGCTAAAACTGTTGATGAACTTAGGTCTGCCTGGGATGAAGAAGATAAGGCCCTGCAACCTGGCGATTTCAATGTTTCAAAGTATGGTGGTTTTATGAATGCCAGAGTTAAGGCAACAGGGTTCTTCCGTGTTCAAAAGATCGATGGCAAATGGTGGTTTGTCGATCCTGAGGGATATTTATTCTTTTCTACAGGTAGCTGCGGTATTCGACCACGTGTTGATTTCTCAAGGGTCAAGGGACGTGAATATATATTTAAAGCGATGCCACCCGCAGAACTTTCTACCACCAACCAGACAACAGGTGTAGTTTCGAATTCATCTTTTTTTACCTGGAATCTCTATCGCCGTTTTGGTACTGACTGGACACAGAAATGGATGAATTTTACCATGCGCAGGATGGATAGCTGGGGACTGAATACTGTTGGGAACTGGCTGGATACTCTTGGCGCTGGTCATCGTAAAGCTTATGTAATGAGATTAACAGGATGGGGGATCGAGACCGGGGTTATGGGAATGCCGGATGTTTATGCTCCAGGGTATGTTGCAAAAGTTGATTCAGCCGCTGCACGCCAATGCACACCGCTAAAGAAAGATCCATATCTGTTAGGCTATTTTATAGGCAACGAACCACCATGGCCAAACAGGGAATCTGAACTTGTTAACGTAGTATTAGCAGGAGCGGAGACACCGATGCAAATTGAAGCTAAAAAATATCTCGCGGGAGGTGATACTCCGGAGCGCCGCAGAGATTTTGTTTATGAAACCTATTCCAAATTTATTGGTATAGTCAATGCAGCTGTTAAAAAATATGATCCGAATCATCTGAATCTTGGAATACGATATGGCGGTACTCCACCCGACAATCTTATTAAAGCATCAAAGGGTTTTGATGTATTCAGTATTAATATTTACGGATATGCTCCGAATCAGAATACTCTTCAAAAGATATACGACCTGAGCGGACTTCCGATCATCATTGGTGAATTTCACTTCGGTACACCTGGCAGGGGACTCGCTCCCGGCCTGGCACAGGTAAAGAACCAGAAGGAACGGGGTGTTGCTTATCAATATTATGTCGAAAGTGCTGCATCGCATCCTGCCCTGATTGGGGCACATTGGTTTATATGGACTGACCAGCCTTCGACCGGAAGGAATGATGGAGAAAACTATAATATTGGTTTTGTGGATGTTACTGACCGTCCATATGGGGATATGGTTAACGCATCAAAGGAAACCTTTAAAAGATTATTTGATGTACATTCCGGTAAAGTACCGCCGGTAACCAGGAAAGCGATAGTTCAATAAGAAATGG
>CAINOB010000103.1 GCA_903851365.1 uncultured Bacteroidota bacterium | reverse complement strand
GCCACCATTAGGACCACCAACGAATGCCTTGCAATGATCTTTTGTAAGGTCAGTTTTCGGGCAAACATCAAGTACGTGGATTGAACCATAAGCGCCAAGGATATTACCAATCAGGTAACCGTCAGCAACTGTAATGGTGTAAACTTTATCGTTACCATCCATGTAGTTCGAATATGGTGAACAAGGTGATGAGTTATAATCATCAACGTAACCAACGGTGGTTCCAAAGAGATTAACAACCGGCAAGGTCAAAGGAATTGCATTTTCGCAAACGTCACCATCCAATGGATAAGATACGTTGATATTGAAATAGAATCCTTCATAAGCATGCAGAGCAGTCGGGAAAGCTAACGGGAAGAAAGCATAAATGGTTTCGCCACCGTTAACTGCGGTAAGAACGCTTGAAGAAGCACGGTTGTAAGAACAAGCAGCTTCCATGTCGTCGTTCGAAGCTATCAGGGTGCCGGCGCAATCGGAATATACATATAGGAAAGTATCCCATGAATATTCACCTGCAACAGCAATTGCCTGATGTACATCACAACTGGTTATCTGTACCAAAGAGAATTTATCTGCAGTGTACTTCCACCAGGTATTCTGACTTGGAGCCCAGTTACGACCTTTTGTAGCAACGGCAGCTGTGTAGCAGCTTAAGCCTTCACCAGTCACAGGAATTTCCAACGTCTGATCGGCATACAATCCGTAAACGATGGTAATCTTACCAGTTTTAACACCAAGGTCAGTTGGCATGAAATTAACTGAGAAATTAACTGCTGAAGCAGTATTTCCATTTGTATAGGCCCAGCTGCCAGGAGTGTTGGTTACTTCAATCGGATAAACATTGGTATCCGTTAAGGTAAAGGTTGCACCGGTTACGGTAACACTCTTAACATTAAGAATACTTACACCTGTGTTTTTCACGCTGAAAGCAATGGTACCAGTAGCACCAAGCTGAACACCACCAAAGTCTCCCAATGCCGGAGTAGCTACGACAATCGGACTGGTAATCGGAGCTGCGACTGATACATCATCAATACCAAAATAGTTACCACTGGATGAGTAGAACCTGATATAAATGGTCTTTCCTGCATAAGAGGTAAGATCAACAGAGTAAGTAGCACCAACAGCATTACCAAGAGTATGATAACCCCAGTCCTTAACCGTTGTCCAGGTAGTATAGTCGGTTGAAACATCAACACGCAAATAAGAGCTGAAATAGGTTCCAAAGCGGAATGTCAACGTAGGATTAGCCACACCGGCCAGATTTATGCCTGGAGTGATAAGCCAGATAGGTTTTGGACTGTTCGGTGTAACCCAGTTCCAACCATAATAGAAAGCTTTACTGGTTCCGGTAGCCAGACCGTTTCCTGGTGTACCATAAAGGATGTTATTGGTAGCCCATGCTGCTGGTTGAGCGGCATCAAAGTTTTCGAAGAATGGCAGGTTGTAAATCAACATCGTTGTTCCGTTGATCGGAATGCGAAGAACCTGTCCAACACCGTATTCAACAACCAGGTAAGTGGTTTTGTTTCCGGCAACAGTCGGGCAGAAGTTAACATTCACTGCCTGATTGGTCCATGTACCCAAGGTAAATGGAACAGCAGGAGGAGTTAACAGGTTAAATCCGTCGGTTGCAGCTGCATCATCAAGATACAAAGCAGTGATGATAGCATTGCCAACACCTTCGTTGTAAATTTTGATACTAGTTGTTCCGCACATACCAACAACTACTCCACCGATCAATGCCGGATTAGGAGTGGCTGTAATAACCGGAGCACCAATAACAGAAATATCACCGTCTTTACGTGGTGTAATCAAACCAAAGATTGAAGGTGCTGTCAATGAACCCCAGTTGATGTTATTCCTGATACCCTGATAATAAGCAGGACCAGTAGGAATGGCTTTTCCAACCAATGAAGTGTTCAATGATCTCAGGATGAAATAATCATAACTACCAGTAGCTGTGGTTGTAGCCAAATCAGCATCAGCAGTCAGATACATCCAGTTCTTGTAGGCAGTACCATAGTCATCAAATACAACCATCGGGGTGGTAACTTTTACCAGCATCGATTCGTATTTGTTGGTTCCTGCAGTGTATACATCAGATTTGAACTGACTGTAAGTCATCTCAATCGGAGCAACAACATTACCTGTTGAGCTCTTAGTCGGGAGATAGCAACAAACCGGAACAAATGTCAACATCGGGTTAGCAGCAGTAGCGAGTACCAGAGTTCCTCTCAGGTTTTTCAGGCCAGCACCTTCGCCATAAGCAGCGCTTGGTAATGAACCTAATTGATCCTGAATAAGAATACCGCAGGTTGCATCCTGTACAAACTTAATGTTGCCACCGGTACGGGTTTCTTCGTAAGTTACGAATACTTCCTCGGTGAGGGTATAACGATATACATCAGTCTGTGAACGCAGGGCACACAAGGTGGCTACGTTAACATCACAAACATCAAGGAATAATTTCTGATCACTAATGCAACTTACGCGACCTGCATCATCAACTGCATATGCCCAGTAGTAACCACCGTACAAGCCGTTGGTTTTTACATAAACCGGGGTATTAGCCTGTGCTGCCGAAACGGTAGCCCAGTTACCCAGGTGCATGGCATACAATTTAGCAATACTGGTAGCGGTACTTGCGGTGTTGGTCCAATCCCAAAGATTGTAACCGTTTGGCACCCATGGAGAAACAGTCTGATTAATAGCAGATTCGTTTACTATGAATACACGGCCTGATTCGTTGGTCTGAACGGCAACAGAGTCAGTACAGTTATAAGCCATTACACTCCAAGTGGTTACGGTTGGAACAGCAGTGTCAATTTCTTTAAGACAGATGGTCCATGCCTGAGTAACAGTAGGATCTTCAGCGGTAACAACGCAGGTGTGACATCCACCCTGACTAAAATCAAGGTATTGGTTGTCCTGGCAATTTCCGCCTACGCAGCATATTGTTGCGCCGCAGGAAAGTGTACGGGTATAATATATACTGCCTAAAGCGGTACCTTTTTTAACGATAACATTAATCGTGTGATTAACGGTATCAATAGCAACTGGAACGCCGTGATTAGCAATCAGATCAGCAGGAGCAACCTGTGCATAAGGCAACGAGAAAGCAAGGATGTTATGTTCCTTACATTTCGGTGCAGTCACAGATACTGTCCAGTTGGCTGTTGTAACGCCGTCAGGAGCAGTTACGGTGTAGGTAACCGGTCCTTTTGTGAAATCCATAGCCGTGGTCCAAGGTTTAGCCGGACTGGTGTTGGCAACAGTTACAGTAGCTCCAGGAGTTACGGTAACTACGTTTGGAGCCAGACTAGCAAGATTGGTGCCATAAGGAACCGTAATATAAATACGGCGTGCATAAGCGTCAATCCTGTTATAGATTGGGCAACCAGTTGCACAAGGAGTTACAGCAAATGTAAAGGCACTGATGCCAGTACTGACATTCGGGGTAACTTTTACGTTCACAAAATATTCAATAGTCGGGGTGCAAGCTTCCGGATAAACCGTGTAAGCAACCGGAGTACCGAAATCATTGGCTGTGGTACCACTAACCTGAAGAACCTGAGTATCTTCACTATGTGTCATAACGGCACCAGTGCTCAAGGTAAAGGTAGCTTTCAAAGCAGAAATAGAAGTACGGGCATCCCAAGGGATCCATACATCAACTGTCTTAGCTGCTTCATTTACTGTACCAACTGCATCAGCACCACCAAGTGCGCTGTTAGCAGCAGCAGTAAATTTATAGGTCAGCAGTTTTGCTTCTGAGTTCAGAGCACGCGGGGTAACAGTAACTGTAAAAGTTTTTGCAACACCTGCCTGTGAGGTAACTGTGAAGACAACAGGAGCAGTAAAGTTAGCCGGACTAGCAGGTCCGCTTACTGTTGCACCTGCACTCTGGGTAAGAGTGTAAGCCAAAGCGGTCAGGTTGGTTCCGTATTTTACAGATATAGAAATGTTAGTTCCGGTGAAAACGCCGGTTGTGGTAATCGGTGTACTTAAACAATCAACAAGACCGGTAATTGAGAAAGCGGTCAGGTCGTTACCTGTTAAGGCAAGGTCTTTCTGTACAACAACTTCATAACGTTCCTGAGTTCCATCTTCAGCTACAACAACATAAGTCTGATGATTCGAATGATCATTCAAAGTTACTTTTGTTACCTGAGGAGTGTAAGTTCCGTTGCTTTCGGCAATCGAAACGCAGGAATAATCACTGCTTGTGAAATAAGCTTTCAGGTGATAAAGATCCGTACCAAAAGGAACCGTAACGGTTACTCTCTTCAGGGTCTGGTCAATAATACCAGCAAAGGTTGCACCAGCTGTCCAGTTGATATAAGAAGCATTGTCGGCCTGGTTAAATCCGTAGGTCAACAGCTGCTTGTTCGTGGTGGAGGTACCTGGTGTGATTGTAACTGTATAAGTTTTGGCAGCACCGCTCTCTGAAGTGATAACGATAGTGCTTCCAGTAATCAGAGGAGTCGGATAAACGGCAGCTCTGGTTAATGCAGATTTGGTTAAAGTGGCAACAGTTACTCCGGTAACTCCGAAAGGAACCGTAAAAGTAACAGTTGTTCCAGCTATGCTTCCAACAACAGTGCCAGTATAAGCGACACCGCAAGTGCTGGTTTTAGCATAAGCAGCAGTGATGGCTGTAATGTCATTAGCTGTGCTAGCTGCAGCTTTGGTAACAGTCAATACATAATGACTGGTTTCGCTTGGAGCTTCTGCCTGAATCCAGAAATGCAAAGTGGTTGCACCAAGAGTATTCAAAGTATAAGAAGCAGCCGAACAAATTTCGACAGCTCCAGGTAAATTTGGATCTGTGGTGAACACGTGAGCATAAGGTGAAACGGACCAGGTTGGAGCAATCGTTGTTGCTGAGAAAGGAACAACAGCGGTAATGGTCTGAGCGTTATTGTCAACAACTACGCTGTTGGCAGTAGGAATGGCAAATGACAAAAGATTGTCAAGATAGCTCGGAGTTCCTTTTACAGGAAGTACGGTATATGACTGGGTAGCTCCCGACTGTGAAGTGACAATAAAAGTCAGAGCATCAGGAATAAGGTCATTATTCGTATCAAAGTCATAAGCAGTAGCAGTGGTATGATCACAGGTAGCAAATGGGCTAAGGGTGAAATACGTTGTTATTGCATCAAGATTGGCTCCGTAAGGAACCGGAAAAGTGACTGCGGTACCATTAAAGGAACCAGATTCGGTCTGCAGGATAACGCCGTTGGCAGCACATGGACCAGTCCATGGTTTTGCCCAGGCACCCTGGAAACTAAGCATGCTCTTGTCTGTCGAAGGCGATGCTTTAGTTACTGTAACAACATAATTCTCAAATGAGTGGTTCTCGGCTTCTACTGTCCAGGTAACCGGTGCAGCATAACTTACTGCAGGGGAAGTTCCTGAAACAGCGGCTGTTCCCGTAGATGGTGTAAGACCAACATACACATTCGAGAAAGGGCTTGACGTAAAGGTAGCTTTCAACGAGGTAACGACAGCCTGATACGGTACTGATACCGCTATAGTCTTCGTTGTCTGGTTGATAGCACCAGTAACGTCGGTCGACAGCGCTGCGCCTGAATTCACTGCTGTAGTGAACCCAAACGTAAGCATCTGTTTCTCTGAGCTCAGGTTTTGGGCCTGGCTCCAGGAAATGCTCATAGTCAGCATAATAGCTAACATACTAAGCAGCTTTGCGAAACGTAGGTGTTTACTCATAATGTTAAATAAAAAATAAAGAAAATAAAGGTTAAAATTGCGTGCCTTAAATTTCGGGGAATACTAGTAAAATCAATAATTCCGCTAAGGTACCTCTATTAAACAGAGCCACCAAATGTTTCACAACATTAATGTGACTGAACGAACAGAAAGAGGTCTAATAACGGGCAACAATAGGCATTCGTCTGCCCATTCCAAATGCTTTTGAAGAAATACGGAGAATGGGTGGTGTTTGAAAGCGTTTATACTCACTACGGTTTACCAACGAGATTACCCTTTCAACAACCTCCCGCTGGAACCCGCTTTCCACAATAGCGGCTATTGGATCTTTCATCTCAATGTAATGATACAGAATAGGATCCAGCACTTCGTATACTGGAAGGGAATCACTATCCTTCTGATTGGGCCGTAATTCTGCCGACGGTGCCTTCTCTAATATATTATATGGAATAACTTCCCTGTTTCTATTGATATAACGTGCAATATCATAAACCTCAGTCTTGTACACATCGCCTAATACAGATAATCCACCATTCATATCACCATATAAAGTGGCATAGCCAACTGCAGCTTCACTCTTATTTGATGTATTCAACAATATCATATTCAACTTGTTAGCCAAAGCCATAAGTATCACTCCCCGAATTCTTGCCTGAAGATTCTCTTCGGTAACATCCTCCGCCTTACCCTCAAATTCCGGGACTAGTTGACTAAGAAATGAATCCATCATGGGATCCACCGGTATCCGTTTGCAGGTCACCCCAAGGTTTGCCGCAAGCTCCAGTGAATCAGTAATAGAATGATCAGAGGAAAAACGAGATGGCATCATAACCGGCATAACATTTTCACAACCAAGGGCTTCAACTGCCAAAACCAATGTGAGCGCGGAATCCATTCCTCCCGAAAGGCCCAAAATCGCACGATTGAACCCCATCTTTCTAAAATAGTCCTTTATCCCGAATACCAGCGCTTTATACATCATTTCAGTACGGTATTCGTCGCTGAGGTTACTCTCAAACTCAATAGCACCGGTATTTGCAGGGCTCATTAGATTCTCGAGGACATACGACCGGACCTCTTCGGTGAAAGGAGTCAACCGATCAATGATACCGTTGCGATCGAGCACCATCGAAGAACCATCAAAAATCAATTCAGTGTTTGCTCCAACCTGATTACAGTAAAACAGTGGAATACCATATTTTGCAACATTTTGCTTTAATACCTCTTCACGTGCATTCAGCCGGTTCGCTGCAAATGGACTGGCAGAAATGTTAATCATGATATCAGGATTTTGCTTCGCTAGAAAATCCATTGGAGAAATTGTATAAAGCCTCGTTCTGGAAAATGTGTTTTCAACTGGTTGGTCATCCCAAATGTCCTCACATATAGTCAGGGCAATACTTACGCCCTTAAACTTGACAATATTAAATTCAATATTTTTTTCAAAATAGCGATATTCATCAAAAATATCATAGGTTGGTAGCAAAGTTTTGTTACGTATAGCTAAAACCTTCTTTTCGGATAAAAGAAATGCCGCATTATAGAGCTTCTTGCCTTTTTCGTTCGGATTAATCACAGGAGCACCCACAATAACAGCTACTTTTGAGGTGCATTCAGTTAATAATCTGATACTTTCGCTGCATTTGTCAATAAAATCCCTCTGCTCCAGCAAATCCAATGGAGGATAACCGCAAACCGCCAATTCGGAAAAAACAATCAGGTCGACCTCTTCCTTTTCGGCATCTCTGATAGCGTTCTTCATGAGATTCAGATTGCCCTCAAAATCAGCAATCCGATAATTTAACTGTGCAATCGCGATTTTCATAGTTCAAAATAAGATGCCAACATTTAATCCAATCACATTTATACGAGCATTATCAGGCTTCCGGATACTATTTTCCCGGGTTACATCCAGAAACGTATTCTTGTAAGTCACTGCAAATTGAAGACTAACACTTCCTCCCAAAGAATAGATCAAGCCCACTCCGGTATGCCAGGCAAGATTAATCCGATTAATTCCTTGTTTAAAAGGCTCATTCTCAACATTATTATCGGTTGCATTGATATAAGAATGAATATTAAACATAGGATCCAACCCTATTTCCAGAAAACCGGTCGAATATCCGATTTCGCGAGTCATGAATTTTAATGCCAACGGGATTTCAATATACTGTAACCGGTAAGTCACCCTGGTGCCTGGCCGCAATGTATCATTACCAGCACCAAGATCAAGATGCAGGGTATCCTTGTATATAATATTACCTCCTGTCTGATTCCAATTGACCCCAAAAGAAAAGGCACAGAACTTTTCAAATTTATAATCTAATCGCACTCCTCCGTTTATACCCAACCTACCGGGTCCTTTATCTGTATTTAGATCTGCCAGATGAAACCAATTAAAGTGCGGTTCCACACTTACCGCAAATCTTAAGCGGCGATCCTGAAACTGGGCATCCACCATTGAGAAGGAGAAAACGAGGACCCACAGGATAAGAAAGGCTTTTGTTTTCATATGCCATGCAAGATTTTCAGTATTTTTAACGTTTTCTCAACGGCATTAGTATGGATCATTCAAAGACAAAAATAGGCATTCTTATTTTATTCGTGGTGATCGGATTTGTTTCCTGTAATCCGAAAAAATCACCTGAACAAAATAGCACTTTCCGGTTTGAGAAACTGGTTTTCACAGTTGAGCCAGCCAAACTTCCGGATTCCATCCGTTTAAACCACAACTATTTAGTGCCTTTTTTCAAAATTTTCAATGAAGATGTTATAAGAATTGGACCTGACAGTTTATCCGGATATACAGAACAATTAAATAAGTACACTGGCGATTCATTGATTAGGCAGGTATATTCAGAGATTAATAAATCAGAAATCATTTACCGGAAGGACCTTGATGAAATTTCTGTGGCCCTAAGCAGATGGTCCGAAATCTCTGGTAACAAGCCAATTTATCATCTGGTGACCTTTATATCCGGATTTAATCAATCTTTCGTTACCCTACCCGGATTGATGGCGATTGGCATAGATAATTACCTGGGATCAGGCAGCCGGTTTTATCAGGGGTTGAGCATCCCGGTTTATGTAAGGCAGCATATGAATCCGGAGAATCTGCCCGCTGATGCAGTGAGAGCCTGGCTTTACAGTGAATTACCACCGCCCGGTCCTGAATCTGGATTCCTGGATCGCATGATTTATGAGGGTAAAATTCACTATATTACCAATAAATTATTGTCAGGAAACTCAGAGGAGAATCTGTTTCACTATTCAAAGAAGCAGCTCACCTGGTGCCAGATGCAGGAAAAATCGATGTGGAAGTATCTGGCTGAACAAAGGATACTCTTTTCATCTGATCGGCTGACGATCCGAAAATTCATGGAGGAAGCTCCGTTTACCAGGGATTTTGGCAACGAATCACCTGGGAGAATCGGCACCTGGATCGGTTATCGGATAGTTTACAGTTATATGAAATCAACGGGACTCAGCCTGAAGGATTTGATCAAAGTTACCAGCGCAAAAGAAATTCTGTCGGGGTCGAAGTACCATCCTTAAATGAAAAATTATCAACTTTGCTGAATAAATTTTTAGAGGAGAACAACCATGTTAAAGAAAAGAGCTATTTACAAATGTGCCGTTTGTGGCAATATTGTTGAAGTATTGCATGTTGGCGGCGGTACACTGACCTGTTGTGGGCAATCCATGAATTTTCAGGAGGAATCGACTGCAGATTCAACCGTTGAAAAGCATGTTCCTTTTATCGAAAAAACTGCATCAGGATACCTTGTTAAAGTCGGAGAAAAGGTTGATCATCCCATGTTAGATGCTCATTATATCGTTTGGATTGAACTGGATACCGATCAAGGAACTTACCGTAAATTCCTGAAGCCCGGTGATAAACCCGAAGCCAGCTTCTCGATCTCCGCATCGGAAACCGTAACAGGCGCTCGTGAATATTGCAATATGCATGGTTTGTGGAAAGGTTAAAACAAAAGAAATGATATCGAAAAAAATGCAAGCTGCTATTGATGAGCAGATTAATGCTGAATTCTGGTCAGCATATCTGTATCTGTCAATGTCAGCATATTTTGAAAGGCAGAACCTTAAGGGATTTGCCAACTGGATGAAGGTTCAGTTTCAGGAAGAAACGACACATGCCATCAAATTCTTCGATTATGTACATTCAAGAGGTGGCCAGGTAACGCTAAAACCAATAGCTGCTGTTGACACTGATTGGAAAAACAACGTCGACATTTTTAATGAGACGCTCCAACATGAGCAGCATGTTACCAGCTTGATTAACAACCTGGCAAATATCGCTGTTGAAGAAAAGGACCACGCAACCAATAGCATGCTTCAATGGTTTATCAGTGAGCAAGTTGAAGAAGAATCAAATGTTGAGCAAATTCTTGTCCAGCTGAAAATGATCGGAGATAACGGGTACGGAATGCTTATGCTCGACCGCGAACTGGCCACCCGGGTTTTCGTTGATGCAACCAAAACGGCAGCCCCGTAAAATGAATAGTAAATTTAAGTGCGAATCCTGCGGTTATGTTTATGACCCGGATGCTGGTGATATGATCTCCGGAATACCGGCTGGCACACCATTCGAAGATTTACCTGATGGGTGGATTTGTCCATTGTGCGGAGTAAGTAAAGATTCTTTCATTGAAATCAGTGAATAATTTATGAAGGCTGTTGAAGTTAAAGAGGGAATATATTGGGTTGGTGGAATCGATTGGAATCTGAGAAGTTTTCATGGTTACCTTACGCAACGAGGATCTACCTATAACTCCTATCTTATTATTGATGAGAAAATTACTCTGGTTGATACCGTAAAATCCTATCTGACCAGCGAAATGCTCGAAAGGATAAGGTCGATTATTGATCCATCGAAAATAGATTACATTGTTTGCAATCACGTTGAAATGGATCATTCAGGAGCGCTGCCGGAACTTATGAAACTGGCTCCGAAAGCCGCTATTTTCTGTTCACCAAAAGGGGAAATTGGGTTACGTGAGCATTACAAGGCCGACTGGAATTTTAAGCCCATGGAATCCGGAACGATCCTGAATCTGGGTAAGCGGACCCTCCACTTTATTCTCACACCGATGGTTCACTGGCCGGATAACATGGTGGTTTATTTGCCAGAGGAAAAAATACTGTTCTCAAACGATTCATTCGGTCAGCATCTGGCTTCCTCAGAACGCTTTGACGATGAGTATCCTCTCGATATTACTATGCTGGAGGCACGGAAGTACTATGCAAATATCGTACTTCCCTACTCAAAACAAGTTCAGAAGATCCTGGTTGGAATCAATGATATGGATATCGACATTATTGCTGACAGTCACGGCATTATCTGGCGAAAGCACGTTAAGGAAATCCTCAGCAGCTATGCCAGCTGGGCAAGCAATGAAACCCGCAAGAAGGCCCTCATCGTTTATGATACTATGTGGCATTCAACGGAAACCATGGCCCTGGCAATCCAGGATGCCTTTGAGCAGAAGGGGTATGTTACTTCTTTGGTTAGCTTACAGCACAATCATATTTCCGATATCATGACCGAAGTAATTGATGCCGAGTTCATTTGCCTCGGCTCCCCTACCCTGAACGGCAGGATGTTACCAAGCATGTCGGCTTTCCTGACCTATTTATTGGGGTTGGCGCCCAGAAACCGGAAATCCATTATTTTCGGATCTTATGGGTGGGGACCAAAGCAGATTGAAGAAATGGCAAAAATGATGAGCGAAGCCGGATTTGAAGTTCTTGCTACGGAGAAACATAAATACGTTCCCGGGCCCAATGATCTGGAGACTCTCAGGCAAAGGATCAAAGCGCTGCTTTAGTATTACAGTCCCTTCATCAGACTGGCTGACAGCCAGGCCATCATTCCCATGCCATGGGTGAGTGAGGTTTCATCCACATCAAATTCAGGATGATGAACGGGATTACTAAATTGGCCTCCGCCAGTACCAAGGCGATAAAAAACTGCAGGAAACCGCTGTGCATACCTCGAAAAATCCTCTCCGGTCATACGCATGGGTAATTCTTCAACATTCTCATTACCTACAAATTCTACAGCCTTTTGTCGAAGCCGACCAGTCAACTCAGGTTCGTTTGCAAGAGAAGGATAGCCTGGTACTATGCGGCAATCCAGTGTTCCTCCCATTGAAGCAACTATTCCCGTGGCAATATTTCTGATCTCTTCCAAAGCAATTTTTCGCCAATATTCATTCATGATCCGGAAGGTCCCTTCGATTTTTACAGAGGCCGGAATAACATTGGTGGAACCCGGCGCATCAACTTTACCAAACGAGAGAACCGCTGGTATATCAGCTGGAATCCTGCGACTGGTAATCTGTTGTAAGCCAACAATCAAATGGCTCGCAATCAACACCGGATCAATGAGTTTATGCGGCAATGCCCCATGTCCGCCAATCCCATGAACCTCAAAATATATTTCGTCGGTCGAGGCCATATAGGCCCCTTCACGAAAACCGAAAAATCCCGCAGGCAATTCGGGATAAACATGCTGGGCAATGATATAATCCGGCTCCGGATGATCGAGAAGCCCGGATGCCAGAATTTTTTGTGCACCACCGGGTAGCATTTCTTCCCCGGGCTGAAAGATGAACCTTATAGTTCCATCCCATTCGTTGGACAACGTGGAAAGTATTTTGATGGCTCCCAAGAGAGCAGCCGTATGCACATCATGGCCACAGGCATGCATCACCCCTGGATTTTTTGATTTGTAATCGCAGGAGTTTTTTTCATTAATCGGTAGTGCATCCAAATCTGCCCTGATAACCAAATACTTACCCGTCCTTGCTCCTTCAAGCACTCCTGTAATTCCAGTATCAACGATCCTCTGATGGCCGATGCCCCAATGGTCAAGAATGCTTTCTACAAACTCAGCGGTTTTAAATTCCCGGAACGACAATTCGGGATTTGCGTGAATCGTCCTCCGAATGGCAATTATCTCGTCAGAGAGTTGATTGGCAAGAGTTTTAATCTGATCCGGTTGCATATTGGTATTTTAAAAATCCAGACTTAACGACAAATAAAAAATCCTGGGAAGAATAACATGATTTTCGATCCCCCAGGCCCAGTCGGCCCTGACAAAATAACCTAGTATCCTGCTTCGCAAGCCAAAACCAAAACCTTCCACGAGGGGCTCATTGCCTTTTTCGATAACAATAACCAAAGGCCCGTTTTTAATAACTTCACGGTTCAGATGATTTCGTTTGTCCCAGGGTGTTGGACCGCTCCATGCTGTTCCAACATCCACAAAACCAATGATCTGGAAGTTATTCAGAAAATCAGAATTGATCGGTTTATTCGCAAAATACCGAAAAATGGGCCAGCGGAGTTCAGAATTAAAAACGGCAAAACTGTTTCCGTTCCTTATATTCTGTGAGAACCCTCTCATATTTGTGGCAAGAGTCTGATAAACAAAATTCTGTGTTGTATCAATCGGAACACTGGTATCAAAAGTGGGAACTTTCTGGGGGCTAAGATTGGTCCAGTTATCCACACCCCCCATGTAATAAATCAGTCGGCTTCCCCCGAAAGATGTACTGGCTGCAAAACGGTTTGCCCAGATCAGGGTCCTGTGTATCGGCAGATAATGCCTGAAATCAGCCCCAACAACAAATACATCGGACCAGTTACCGTTTACCTGCTGATAATATTCACCGAAAAGCTTATAACGCATTCCTTCATAAAGATTTAGCGAGATCATTCTGGTGTTGTCGAAAATATATTCAAGCTTTAACCCTGCCCAATATTTTGCAGTTCCCTTTTTGATCATATTGGTCTGATCGGTCGATAAAAAATTATAACTGTCGATCCGGCCATTGATGGTAGCCTTAATGGCTTCGACCTGACTGAACGGATATTTCAGCAGGTAAAAAAGTTCCTGCGTTATGGCTTTTACTACAGAAGCATAATCCTGGGTGGTCGTCTGGTATACTTGTTTATGAAAAATGATCTCCTTATCCAGTCGTTTTTTAAGGTTCTCGAAACTTAGAAGGTACTCATTACTATCGAAATTGGCTCCGAACCGAACCCCACCAATAATCTTATAATCTTCGAAGAGGTCCTGGGTTCCAACCTTAAATAACATATTAAATCCGGGATTGTAATAAACAGCTCCCCCAGTAAATGCCTGATAAGAAGAGTTTAAGAAGGAGAAGTCGACTTGCGAAGCCAGATAATTCACATAAAAAGACGGCTGGTAAATACGCAGTGGCGGAAGGTCGAATACTCTGCCGGTAACAGGATTAACTGCCGAAGGTTCAAATAATTTTTTCGACTTGCTGGCAGAAGCCTTGGTATTTCGCTCAGCTTCAAAAATATAGTTATTGATATTTATATTATTCTTTTGCCCAACGGTATCGGTGGTCAGCAATAATGGACGACGGGGAGCCGGCGTTTCTTTCGCTGTTTCATCGGCAATAGTTGCGGCAGCTGCCAGACTGTCGCTGGCGGCCATCTCATGCGATAGTTTTACTCGAAAAGCGCTGGGTGCAACGGACTCAATTTTCGAATTCGGCTGAAGAGTTCCCCTGGCCAGCTGGTACTTGCCCTTAGAATAAAACAGGGAGGACCATTCATTGGTATTTTTCGAAAACGACTGGTCCAGAATATTCCGGCTATAATTGGTTAATGGTGTCGATTTAGTCGCAAAAGCATAGTGCACAGTCGTATCAATCGATAACAGCGTACTGTCATATTTAGCCATATATCTGTTTCTAAGACCATTATCGTCCCCCAGGTAATAGTAATTATTATCCGAAAGCCTGTCAGGCTGAAAACGATCAACAAATTTATCCTCAGCTAAGCGAGTCAGTTTATCAGAGCGATTGGTATAATCATAAATGAAAATATCTTGATTTTGCTGTTGCTCCTGCTTCTCATGCTGACTTTCTAACGATAATTCCTTACGGTTACTGGTGAAAATTATCCTGGTCGACTTATCGATAAATTTTGGTGTAAAATCATCGGCTCGGTCATTGGTAATCTGATCGTTAGTACGGGCTACCAGGCTGTATACATAAATATCTGACTGACCATTTTTAACGGCCGACATTACAAGGTTCAACCCATCATCGGAATAGGAGAAATCCAATATCTTATTGAGCTGCTTAATCTGTTGATGCTCCCATTTTCGCGTATCCACGGGATAAAAGCTCAAGCGGATCTTTCCCTTGTATTCCATCGTCATGGCTAGCAGACCTGACGTAGGGTGCCATGCAATTACCGGAAAAGAGTAATCCTGAATCTGACCCAGTTTTGCCCCGGTTTGATATATTTTTTTTGATTTGTTCGTTTTCGTGTTATAGAGCATCACCCTGATTTGCCCTTCACTATTTGAAGTATAGGCAATATACTGACCATCAGGGCTCATCCTGGCCCTTAAAAAATCCGTACCCTTACGATTTTTAAGTTTGACCAGGAGGGAATCCGGCAAATCTCCCTGATGTGCCGCTTCACTATATCGTGTTTTAAAAAAGTGCAGCCATTCATAGCTTAGTGCATTTATATTGGTCCCTAAAACATTTAAAAACCCAGCAGAGGAATTTCTGTTGATTCTGGTAAAGTAGATAATCGTTGGGATGACTGATTTTCCAAAATTCTCGGAGATAAAATACCAGATGGAATGACCGGCAAAGACAGCATCCTGACCCTCGAGCCGGTTGAATTTATCGAATTTACCAGTGAGTATGCCGTCTTTTACGCGATTCTCCGTTTCGATGTCCCATCCTTTGGAGATATAGGAGATCAGACCATTATAAAACCACTCAGGGAGATTCAAAAGGGTGGAACTTGCCAGGCGGTCGCGCATGGAACCGCCGTAAAGCATTTCCTGTAAGATTACTTCGGTGATAGCAGCCTTTATTTGCTGATCGAACTTCTTGTAATCCCCTTCGAAATAAAGAAAAACTTTATTGTCGAGTATCCGGGTTATTCCGCCGATATTGGATTCATCTTTCCCCGAAATCAGTCCGATATTGCTCTGGCGGTAATCAGAAAGCCTGTTGTAGGTCAGAAAAATAATCCTTTTGGTCAGGGAGTACTCGAAAAAATTCTCAAGCCTGGCCAATTCTTTATGGGCAACCTTACTTACATACTCGGCTAATTCCCTTCCTTCCGGATAAAAATACACATCGTACCGATCGAACCGGTAAAAGGAAGCAAAGAATTCGCTTTCCAGCACATCAGCCCTGGGATATTGAATTCTGTTCTTACCAAAGTTCATATTCAGCCCGTTATAAAACTGAGCCCTGGCTGGAATAACAGTCAGAATCAGGATTATAACGATAAATCCGCCTAATATCCTTGTCTTTCTACCCATCGTATATTGACGGCTGAAATTATTAATTTTGATTCGTTTTAGTCCTACTAAATATGATAATATGAAACGTTTGATATTAGTTCTTTGTTTGGTTATTTCCGGGGGTCAATTTTACAATAATTATGCCCAGTTTACCGAACCTTCGATAACTTTCGATAAAACTAGTTTCAATTTCGGCAATTTCAGTGAACTCGATGGGTTCAAGACTCACATTTTTACATTTACAAACAACGGAAATCAGCCACTTACGATTTTTGACATTACCACAACCTGTGGCTGCACCGTGCCGGAATGGAGCAAGGCCCCGGTAGCTCCGGGAGGTACCGGAACTATAAAAGTCACCTATGATCCATCGGGTAGGCCAGGAGCTTTTCGCAAAAATATCACTATTAAATCGAATGCCAAGGAATCAACAGTTGTCCTTTATATTGTTGGATTGGTCAGTCCAAAACCTAAAACAGTTGCAGATGATTTCCCGATCAAAATTGGTAATCTTCGATTGTCGATGGCTCATCTGAACATGCAGACTGTTTTAAATACGCAGATCAAGGTTGATTCGGTTCAGATTTTTAATGACAGCGACAGTTTATTGAATGTTGTAGTCGCCGGTCCACCTGCTTATCTCAACTTCACGGTTTCACCTCAGACTCTCGAGCCAAAGAAACACGGATTGATTTTTGTTTCTTTCGATGGCAGTAAGGTCAAGGATTGGGGTTTTGTAGTTAACCGCGTGATGTTTAAATTAAACGGACAGCTTATCCAGGACAACATGCTGGCAATCAGCGGAACGATTCAGGAAGATTTCGCCTCCCTAACCCCTGAAAAGAAGTTGTCGGCTCCTAAAGCCAAGCTGGTTGAGGAATCATACAATTTTGGTACTGTTACCCCCGGTCAACCTGTTTCCCATGACTTTTCGCTGAAAAATGATGGCAAGGACCCGCTCATCATTCGCAAAGTGACGACAACTTGCGGGTGTACGGCATCGAAGCCTGACAAATACGAAATTAAGAGTGGCGAATCCACTACTTTGAAATGCACTTTTGACAGTCGCGGAAAAACCGGAAAACAATTCCAGACTATCACAGTCATTGTTAATGATCCGCTGCAATCTCAGCTGACTTTAAGAATCATCGGAAACGTTGAACCGAGCGGCAAATAACATGGAAGATCAGAATCACAAAACCGATTCTGCGTTAAGTGTTAAATCCGGGATCGATCAGCCACCCTCGGTTGATCCCAAAGCTGCGCAGCACTTCATCAGGAAGCGGAAATCGATTCTGCCAGCCAGTGAATATATCAACGGCATACTCAACGGAAACCGCACCCTTTTAAGCCGGGCAATAACGCTTATTGAAAGTCAGAGGCCTGATCATGCCAATATTGCACAAGAAATTATCACAGGATGTCTGCCCCATTCGGGAGATGCCATTCGCATTGGAATCACTGGCGTTCCCGGTGTTGGGAAAAGTTCCTTTATTGAGGTTCTTGGCGGTTATCTTACCCGCCAGGGCAAGAAAATTGCTGTTTTGGCCATTGATCCCAGCAGTGAACGCTCAAAGGGAAGTATTCTGGGTGATAAAACCAGAATGGAGCAGCTGAGCAATGATCCAAATGCCTTTATCAGGCCTTCACCTGCAGCAGGAACGCTGGGTGGAGTTGCCCGAAAAACCAGGGAAACCATGATCCTTTGCGAAGCAGCCGGATTTAATGTCATTTTTATTGAAACCGTTGGTGTAGGACAGTCTGAAACTGCCGTGCACTCGATGGTAGATTTCTTTCTTCTGCTGATGCTGGCAGGGGCCGGTGACGAATTACAGGGCATTAAGCGAGGCATTATGGAAATGGCTGATACTATTGCTATCACAAAAGCCGATGGGAATAACGTCAGAGCATCGGACCTAGCCTGCATGGATTACAAGAATGCCCTGCACCTGTTTCCACCTCCTGAGAGTGGATGGCTGCCAAGGGTTATACCTGTTTCGGCGCGCGAGAACCGTGGAATGGATACCTTACTGGATATTTTTGCCGAGTATTTCGATCATGTTAATTCCAACGGATTTCTGAAAAAACGGCGAATGGAGCAGTCAAGGCACTGGATGTTCACTACCATTCAGGAACAGCTGCTTGATGGATTCTATCACGATCCGATAATTTCGAAACGGATAAAGGAAATAGAGAAACGGGTTATGGATGGCAGGATGACTTCTTTTCAGGGAGCTGTCAGGTTAATTGCCGAATATCGCAAGGGTGATCAGGACCAGCATGGTTCGTAGCCCCTACTATGATCCCGCAATTTCCATTCCGGCATCAAACCAGGTAAAAAAATCGGAAGGAATACCCCGGGTTAATTCAGTCGAGCATTTTTTCCCAAGCCTGACAATCACCAGTTTTAATTCGGGCACAGCAATGACATACTGGCCGTTTAACCCCATCATGTAATAAACCTGATATCCCCGGTAATTCATTAACCACCAATCCCAACCGAAATAATCCACATTTTTATTCTTATAATCGATCAGATGATTGACAGGTTTCAATGCCTGGGTCATATAGGCTTCCGAAACCAATTGCTGATCAAACCAACGACCACGATTAAGTGCTAATAGTCCAAACCTTGCGAAATCACGAGGGGTTGAATTAAAACAGCAAAAAGCCTTCTCAACGCCATTCGCCTGATCCGTTGACCAGAGGGCATCGCTTTTTGCACCCATAGGTTTCCAAAGCTTTTCAGAAGCATAGGAGCTGATATCGCTTCCTGTTGCCCGGGCCAATATCAGAGCCAGCAACTCCGTGTTCCCGCTTTTGTAATCAAAAAATACACCGGGCTCGCGTTTCACGGATTGGTCCAAAACCAGCTTCGTCACATCGTCACCGTAATATCCCTTGGTAGTCATCGAAGTCAGGCTGTTATAATTCTCATCCCAGCTCAGGCCCGAGCTCATTTCAAGCAGATGGCGAATAGTAATCTTGGCTTTTGCTCCGGTTTTATAATCCGGCAGGAAATCACCTATGGGTTGGTCAACATTTTTGATAAATCCCTCATCTATAGCTTTTCCAATAAGTAATGATACTATTGATGTGGCCATGGAAAACGAGTTAAACTTCTTTTCTGCAGAATACCCGTTCCAATATTTCTCAAAAACGATTTTTTCATTTTTGATAACCAGGAAGGCAACAGTTTTTAGCTTATCGAACTGCTTTATATAGGTTTGGGGAATTACTTTTTTATCAAAACCGGGGACTAATGACCAGGGTTGATAGTCGCCTGCCATGACCACCCGGTTATTAAAAATCGTATAATCATCAAGATCCGGCTGCTGGTAGAGCAAGGCATATCGCAAATAGAAGGGGCTCAAAGCATACGCAACTGCCAGAACTGCAACTATAATCAACATAATGCGTGTAATGCGGAACCTTTTCATAACAATTTGACCTCAATTTGGTTTTACCATTTCAGGATGAAAAATACAATAATTGGCCGTATTTTTACGAGTTTTAATTTTGATAAACGATGAATTACGATTTGATAGTGGTGGGCAGCGGTCCCGGAGGATATGTTGCAGCCATAAGGGCCTCGCAGCTAGGATTAAAGACAGCGATAATTGAAAAAGCCGAGCTTGGAGGGATTTGCCTGAATTGGGGATGCATCCCAACAAAATCGCTCCTTAAATCAGCACAAATATTTGACTATCTGAAACATGCATCAGATTATGGTATTATTATTGATGGAACTGTGAAACCTGATTTTACTGCAATTATTGGCAGAAGCAGAACCGTAGCCGATGGCATGAGCAAGGGTGTTCAGTTTTTGCTAAAGAAAAACAAGATCGATGTCATTCAAGGAAGAGGAAGTTTATCAGGTGGAGGAAAGATCACTGTAACAGACTCATCCGGTGCAGATACGATTTACGGAGCCACTAATATTATCCTGGCTACCGGTGCAAGATCCAAGGAGCTGCCAAACCTTAAGCAGGACGGGAAAAAAATCATCGGTTACCGTGAAGCGCTGACTATTGTGAAGCAGCCTGTTTCCATGGTTGTAGTTGGGTCAGGAGCCATTGGGACGGAATTAGCCTCATTTTATAATAGCCTGGGTACAGAGGTAACCCTGGTGGAGTTTCTTCCTGAAATTGTTCCTTTGGAAGATGAAGAAGTTTCGAAGGCGCTGGCCCGCTCTCTCAAGAAAGCCGGCATCAAAATCATGACTGATTCATCTGTGGAAGCTGTTGAAGTTAAAGGTAAAATGTGCCTTGTAACCATAAAAACCAGCAAAGGAACTGAGGTTAAAGAAGTTGAAACTGTACTTTCTGCAGTCGGGATCACTCCTAATATTGAAAATATCGGACTCGAAACTGCCGGTGTAATTGTGGAACGGGGGAAAATCAAGGTTGATAAATACTACCGAACCTCTGTACCGGGGATATTTGCAATAGGTGATATTGTACCCGGACAGGCATTGGCCCATGTGGCTTCTGCTGAGGGAATTATCTGTGTAGAGAAAATTGCCGGACTGGATCCTGAACCATTGAACTACGGAAACATCCCTGGTTGTACCTATACCACACCCGAAGTTGCGTCAGTGGGTATGACCGAAAAAGCAGCCAAAGAAGCCGGTTATGATCTCAAAGTTGGAAAATTTCCGTTTACTGCATCCGGGAAGGCCAGTGCCGCAGGGGCCAAAGATGGGTTTGTCAAGCTCATTTTCGACTCGAAACACGGGGAACTGCTCGGTGCCCATCTGATCGGCAGTAATGTTACTGAAATGATTGCAGAGCTTGTGGTTGCAAGGAAGCTGGAAATTACTGGTCATGAGTTGATTAAATCGGTTCACCCCCACCCGACAATGTCGGAAGCTATCATGGAAGCTGCAGCAGCAGCATTCGGAGAAGTTATACATCTATAGTAACATGACAGGCGACCAGTTTATTGAAGTTACCGGGGCAAGGGTACACAATCTTCGTAACGTAGATGTAAAAATCCCCCGGCACAAACTCACCGTTATTACAGGACTTAGCGGAAGCGGCAAATCATCGCTTGCTTTCGATACCATATACGCTGAGGGCCAGCGACGATACATGGAAACCTTTTCTGCCTATGCCCGGCAATTTCTCGGAAGCATGGAAAGGCCCGATGTGGATCAGATAACAGGGCTAAGTCCGGTTATTTCGATTGAGCAGAAAACCACCAGCAAAAATCCACGGAGTACAGTGGGTACCACTACTGAGATTTATGATTTTCTCAGACTGCTTTTTGCCCGGGCCTCGGAGGCTTTTTCCTGGGAAACAGGTGAAAAGATGGTCCGATATACCGATGACCAGATCCTTTCGAGGATTTTGGAAAATTATTCCGGCGAAAAAATACTAGTCCTCTCACCTTTAATCAAATCAAGGAAAGGCCATTACAAAGAACTGTTCGAACAGATTCGTAAAAAGGGATATATCTATGCCCGGATCGACGGTGAGATTAGGGAAATTATTGCCGGGATGAAACTCGACAGGTACAAGACGCATAATATTGAAATGGTTGTGGACCGGTTGGTAGCCGGTCAGGATCAGTCGAAGCGAATGAAGGATTCGATCCAGACTGCCATGAAGGAGGGAAAAGGAGTGATCCTGATTACCGGATTTGAGGGTCAGCGACCGACGTTTTTCAGTCGTCACCTGATGTGCCCGACCTCTGGAATCTCTTACGATGAGCCGGCGCCGAATAATTTTTCGTTCAATAGCCCGGAAGGGGCGTGCCCTGTATGTAAGGGGCTCGGATATGTTCATGAAATAGATAACAGCAAAATCATTCCGGACGATAAAATCAGCATCCGCGATGGCGGAATTGTTCCATTGGGCAAATACCGTCAGAGCATGATTTTCTGGCAGTTGGAAGCCATTGCTCGAAAATACGGATTCAGGCTCGATGACCCGATCTGCGACCTTCCTGAGGAAGCAATTCAAACCATCCTTCTGGGATCGGATGAGTCATTTAAATTGGAAAATACCCCACTGGGATTATCATCGAATTACTTCCTGAGTTTTGAAGGAATCGTAACCTATATCAGTCAGCAAAAAGACGAATCCACCTCAAGAAAAGCTCAGAAATGGGCCGATCAGTTTATAAGAACGTGCACCTGCACCGATTGCGAAGGGACCAGGCTGAAGAAGGAAAGCCGGTATTTTCGTTTCGATGGGAAAAACATTGCAGAGCTTGCCGAGATGGATATTTCGCAGTTATTGAACTGGTTTGACGGAATCGAATCAAGGATTTCGGTAACTCAGCAACAGATCGCCAGGGATGTTCTGAAAGAAATCAGGGCGCGCCTGAGATTTCTCCTGGATGTCGGACTTAATTACCTGTCGCTGAACCGTGCAACACGCAGCCTCTCGGGCGGGGAAGGCCAGAGAATCCGTCTCGCCACCCAGATAGGATCGCAATTGGTGAATGTTTTGTACATTCTGGATGAGCCGAGCATCGGCCTCCACCACCGTGACAATCTTCAGCTGATAGATGCATTAAAGCAATTGCGCGATTTGGGAAACTCTGTCATCGTGGTTGAACATGATGAAGACATGATTTTATCGGCTGATTATGTGATAGATATGGGCCCACATGCCGGCCGCCACGGCGGAATGGTCGTGGCCACCGGCACGCCCACCGATATCATCAAGGCTGATACCTTGACAGGAGCTTATCTGAAAGGAGAAAAAAGGATCGAGGTTCCTGCAGTCCGAAGGAAATTGTCTGATAAACATATCGTACTCAAGGGGTCCAGCGGCCATAATCTAAAAAATGTAGATATCAGCCTTCCACTCGGACAGTTTATCTGTGTAACCGGAGTTTCGGGCAGCGGAAAATCAACGCTGATCAATGAAACCCTGTATCCCATACTAAGTCAGGCATTTTATAATTCACTTACGGATCCATTACCCTATGAATCTATATCAGGCATCGACCTGGTTGATAAGGTAATCGTTGTGGATCAATCTCCTATTGGACGGACACCCCGTTCAAACCCGGCAACCTATACCGGGGTATTCGGTGAAATCAGGATACTTCTCTCTAAACTGCCCGAATCACAAGTGAGGGGTTATGAACCGGGACGATTCTCTTTCAATGTTAAAGGGGGTCGGTGCGAAACCTGTCAGGGTGCCGGAGTGAAGACCATCGAGATGAATTTCCTGCCGGATGTTTATGTCCATTGTGAAGCCTGCAACGGTAAACGCTACAACAGGGAAACTCTTGAAGTGAGGTATAAAGGGAAATCCATTTCGGATATCCTCGATATGACCATCAGCCAGTCGATAGAGTTCTTCGAAAATTCCCCGAATATTGTTCGGGCGCTTAGAACCCTTAACGATGTTGGACTGGGATACATTACCCTTGGACAATCGTCAACCACACTTTCTGGCGGGGAATCGCAACGGGTAAAACTGGCTAACGAACTGGCAAAAAAAGATACAGGACACACCCTTTACATCCTTGATGAACCCACTACCGGTCTGCATTTTGAAGATATAAGGGTTTTGCTGGGAGTACTGAGCCGTTTGGTTGAAAAAGGCAACACTGTGGTTGTCATTGAGCACAATATGGAGGTCATCAAGGTGGCTGATTACATTGTCGATCTCGGTCCCGAAGGGGGTCTGGCCGGTGGACAAATTGTTGCTGCCGGAACTCCCGAAGAAATAATTCAGGTGGCGGAATCATACACCGGAAAATATCTGAAAGAAGTATTAACTTCACGAAATAAAACCAACAACTCGATATGAATCAGGATGATATGATAAGGGATGCGTTCAAGAACAAATCCTGGAACGAATTAAAGACTGAGAATTCCTGGCAGATATTCAAAGTTATGGCCGAGTTTGTCAATGGTTTCGAGAAGCTAGGCAGACTGGGTCCAAGCGTAGCCGTGTTTGGCTCGGCAAGGACATTACCCGACAATCCCTACTATATTGTTGCCGAAGAGATTGGCTACCGCTTGACGCAGCTTGGGTACGGGGTAATTACAGGCGGTGGTCCGGGCATCATGGAAGCAGCCAATAAGGGAGCGCAGCGTGGCAAGGGCAGGTCGATAGGTATAAATATCGATCTCCCTCATGAACAGAATCACAACCCTTATATCGATAATGACAAGCTGATTAATTTCGATTACTTCTTTGTTCGCAAAACCATGTTCATGAGATATTCCCAGGGGTTTATCGTTTTGCCCGGTGGATTTGGCACCTTCGATGAACTATTTGAGGCATTGACTCTTATCCAGACGGGGAAAATCGGCCGGTTTCCAATTGTTATGGTCAGCAAGGAATATTGGGGCGGCCTGATGAAATGGATCAAGGAGGTGATGCACGCCAAGGAACATAATGTTGCCATTGCAGATTTCGACCTGTTTCATCTGGTCGATACCGCCGAGGAAGCGGTTAAAGTGATCGATGATTTTTACGAACAGTTCCTGCTAAGCCCCAATTTCTAGTCTGCTAATAACGAATTCTACCTTTTCCTCCAGCGAAAGCTCACCGGGAATCCAGGTTATCGGGATGCCCCGTCGTTCCATGCCACGGAACCAGGTCATCTGGCGCTTGGCAAACTGGTGAATCGCAGTATTCAGCGAATTGAACATCTGGTCGTAAGATATTTCCCCTATGCAATACTGGGTCAGATATTTGTATTCCAGTCCATAGTAAATCAGGTCCTCTGCCTTCACCTTTCTTAAAAGGTTTTGCACCTCCTCAATCATCCCATTTTTAAGCCGTTCGGTTAATCTTTCCGTGATCCTCTGCCTGCGAATTTCAGCCTCGTATGTCAAACAAAAAACCATTGAATTTATAGGTTGATAAACCTCTCCAGGGTTTTCACGGTTAGATCCAGCTACTTCAATCGCCCTGATCAAACGGTCTCGGTTCGTTGTATCTGACTGATTATGAAGAGGTGCCAGAGATTCAAGCAGTTCAACAAGTTCCAGATCGGACCGATCTTCCAGACTTTTTCGAAACTCAGCATCCACGGGGGCTTCAGCAAGTGAGTATCCCTTGAGGATTGCTTCCGTGTAAAGACCGGTACCCCCACATAGGATGGGTACCCTGCCACGTTGCCTGATGTCATTGTAAGCCTGATGAAAATCCCGCTTAAAATCGAACAGTGAGTACTTTTCACCCGCATCGGTGACATTAATCAAATGATATTTTACCGATACCTCTCCAATCTGATAATCCGCCAGATCCTTGCCTGTGCCGATATCCATGCCCCGGTATACCTGCCTCGAATCGGCGCTTATCACTTCACCGTTTAACCGTTGCGCAAGGTAGGCAGCAAGGGTAGTTTTGCCGCCTGCCGTATGTCCTACAAGGGCTAGCAGATCCGGTAAAGGGCGGTCAGGCTTATTCATAAGCAATAAAAGTAGTACTTTTGCGCACAACGAAAACCAATGGCCAACAAGATTAGCATAACCAACAAGCAGGTATACAGGGAGTACGAGATACTCGAAAAGTATACTGCCGGAATTGTCCTATACGGAACCGAGATTAAATCGATCCGCCAGGGTAAGGCCAGTCTGTCGGATTCATGGTGTATGTTTATCGATGGTGAGCTCTATGCCAGGGGTTTGCAAATTGCTGAATATAGTTTTGGCACTTACAATAATCACATACCCAAGCGCGACCGGAAGCTGCTTCTATCGCGCAATGAATTAAGAAAGCTGGAAAGAAAGGTTAAAGAGAAGGGCTTTACTATAGTTACCATCGAGCTCTTTTTGACTGATGCCGGGTTAGCCAAGCTGGAGATCGGCCTGGCACGTGGAAAAGCCATCCATGACAAACGCGAGGATATGAAGAAAAGGGATACCGAACGCGAGATGGAACGGCACTTTAAAAAGTAATTATCTAGGCTTCCCTGCGCGGCACATTCAATTTAAACTTGGTTCCCGCGCCAACCCAGCTGCTGACTTCGATTCCTACACCCATCATATCACAAAGTTTTTTTACCACCGACAGGCTCATTCCCCTGGCTTTTGTCTTTTTACCCAGAGGTCCGTCGGTTGGCGGAAACATCTCAAACAGGTTTTTCAATAATTCTTTTTCAATGCCACAACCGGTATCAGAAATTTCAATAGTCGTAAGCTCGGGGGAATCCTGCTTAATAACCAGGGAAATACTTCCTTCCTTTGTATAACGCAAGCTGTTCTCCATCAGTATTCTAATGATCTGGAAGATCCTCCCTTTGTCGGTAATAAAGTAGGCCATATTATCTACTGGAGCCTGAAATTTTAAAGTAATTTGCTTTTTTTCATAAAGCGAAACCATTTCGTTGATCTCAATCTTCAGTTCATCAATCAGGTCCTTGATATAAACGGGCTTAAAGAAAAATTCAAGGTTCCCGGTTTCTATCTTGGCCAGATCAATAAGATTTGACATCAGATCAAGCAATTTTCTGGAGCTGCGTGCAATCATCAGACAATAACTGCGTTGCTCGGCGCGTGACAGCCGGGGTTCGATAAGAAGGTCGGAGAAACCAATGATTGCACTCAAAGGAGTCCGGATATCGTGCGAGAGGCCCGACAGATAATTAGGGAAGTTCAAACCTGGATCGGAAGGCTTATTTTTGACCAATTCATCTGGTCCGGTTTCATCATTCATCTGATTTGGTTTATTTAAGCAACCATAAATTTAATCGACTTTTTCTGAACTGTTAACAACCCGGAGACTATTTGATGAACAGCAAAAACTATCCGGCCAAGATTTAGAAGTCCTTCCTCATCAGCTTGATCTCCAGATCTCTGACTTTCAACTCTTTTTGTCCTGGATAATACACAAAACACTCCAACTGTCCGTCCTTTGGTGCCGTCTGGATTTTACCCCTGAGCCGGAGAAGCTGCCAATGTCCGCCAATATCCTGTACTGAATGATAATCTTCGAAATAGATGCCATCAGTATCAGATTGCAATGATTTCAGTATCAGTCGTCCGAGATTCTTTTCATCCTTGTTTTGAACACACACAGTAACTTCCAAATAATCCCCTGCCTTTACGTTTTGTACAATACTCTTCTCTGTTACTGGTTTTGATGCACTTAGCGCATCAGTAATTGACGTGGAAAGTGTCCCCCCTTTTACCGGTGCCGAGGAAACCGCTTTTTCACTCCATCCGTCTGTATTCCTGACCCTGATGATAATATCCTGATTTTCCGGATTTACAAAAACCGTATCCTTTCGTATTCCAACCCCTGTGTGAGAAGAGATTGAATCCAATGTGATCAGGAGTAAGCCGGCATTTCTCTCGGGAGAAGAATAAAGATATATATCACGTCCACATTTGAGAATGGATTCAGGATCAGCATCTGCGGTCCTGAACCATTTGGGTGTATTGTCCTTCCCTTCCCAGGTAAGTACATTTGGATAGACTTTGTGAAAAACATCATAAAGCTGTTGCCGGTGAGCTACCCAGCTGATTCCGTAAGAGAGTGCATTTTCAACCATCGGGCCGGCAAGCCAGGTTGGTTCAATCAACCAGAGATCCTTAACCCCAATATGAGTTCTAATGAAGTTCTGGGTTATGTTGCTGGCTTTATTCTGATTTGCTCTATTCTGATAATACGGGTGTTGATTGTAAAAGGAGATGCAAACAAGGATTGCCAAAACTATCAGGAACGCCGTATCATGATATTTGAATTTGTAGCGGGTTTTTATGATTTGCCAATCGATAAACAGCACAAATCCGCTAAGCGCCATAACCGGTGCCAGGTAATAGTTTTTGAAATGCTTGGCTACCATTACCATGCCGATAAAAGTGGAAACCAAAAACAGAATCAGGAAAATATAATACCAATTTTTCCCGGTCAGTTTACGGTCCTTAACTAACCACATAATCAGGATCACGATTGAGGCAATCGCGATAATTGAAAAAGCGATATTGAATTTAAAGATCAGGCCAATATTATCTATAAAACTCTGTACGTTGATTATTCTGGATGATCCCTGGCCATATAATCCATCATGAGTAATCAGGTTAGTGAAAAACGTTCGGGTTTCAGAAAATTTATTCCAGATCGGACTGATAGAAAGGGCTCCTGAAACAATGGAAACCAAAACATAAATCCACCTGTTTTTACCCTTCGGAATGAGAAAGAAGGGAATAATTACCAAAGGCAAAAAATTAAACTTGCTGGCAACGCTGACGCCCATCAGAATTCCTGCAAGAATGGCGAATCTCCGATGTGAAACTTTTCCTGACAGAAGGTAGCTCATGCAAAGGATGGCAAACAGGACCACATAGAGAACCAATATCCGATCCGGATTATATCTCAGGGGAAAATCAATAAAAACAGGATTTAGCAACACCGAGGATTGAAGAATAAGAACAGCTGTCAGGTTATTGGTAAATTTCCAGGTGACTTTCCCGACCCAGAACAGCAAAAAAGCAGTGATTATGGAAACATACACCGATGCCCACATGAGGTAGGTATCCGGCCGGGAAATAACATCCTCAACAATGGGTCTTTGCCCGGTAAGAAAGTGAGTTATCCTGATGAATAAGCCGGTAAGCAGGTGAATGGGAGTACCTGGGTTATCAATGTGGCCGATCATATTGAATTTAAGAACGGCACAATTTAAGCCGTTCATAAGGTAAATGTATTCCGGATCGCATCGTGTTACCGAGAAAGGGCCGGCATTATGGTTCAGGAAGATGCTCCAGAGGAAATACAACACAGGAATGCCTGGTAATAAATATTTTACCTGCTTCGAACTAATTGGTCCTAACATTTCAGATAATCTTTAATTCTGGAAAATATCGTACTTGCGAACACCCCATTTCTGCAATCTATAGGCACATGCTGTGGCCAAAACGCCAAACCCATAACGAACGCTTCGTGAAAAATTTATAGAGGATGCCTCCTCATGATATTTTGTCGGGCAGGTTACCTCGGCTATGGAAAACCCCTGGTAAAAGATCTGCGCCAGCATCTGGTTGTCGAAAACAAAATCATCCGAATTAACCCTGAAATTAATCTTTCGCAATACTTCCCCTGAAAAAGCACGATATCCGGTATGGTATTCCGACAGTTTCTGCCTCATGAGGATATTCTGTATCAAAGTGAGTATTCGGTTCGAATAATATCTCCAAAGCGGCATACCGCCTTTAATAGCGCTGCGGCCAAGAATTCTGGAGGCCAGAACAACCGGATAAACATCATTTGCTATGATGTAAACCATGGCAGGGATAAGCTTTGGAGTATACTGATAATCAGGGTGAACCATAATTACAATATCACCGCCAAGTTCCAGTGCCCTGGAATAGCAGCTTTTTTGATTGCCCCCGTAACCAAGATTGACATTATGAGTAACAATATGCTTGATACCCAGTTTTTTCGCTACTAGAACGGTGTCGTCATGACTGCAGTCATCTACAAGAATCACATCATCGACAATATCAAACGGTATCTCATTATAGGTTTGTTCCAGTGTTTTAGCAGCATTATAAGCAGGCAGAACTACAATGACTCGTTTCGAATTGACCATTTCGATGATGATTTCGGATCGACCAAAGATAGACATTCAATCAGCAAAATGTTAAATTTGGATTTTCAAATTGCTTTCATAATCATCCCATGACCAAATTGAACAGATTATTCAAGGTTAGTCTGATAACCGGACTGGCATTGTTATCACTTCCCGTTTTATCAATTGCAGCTGCCCCAAAAGTTCTCTGGCAGATTGGCAAAACCGATCGCAATACCGCAGAGTTTGCCCTGGCTCCATCGGCACACAAACAATTTACGCAGGACGGGTTTTTTATTATCGGTGCATCAGATCCGTCGAAGGATTGGCCTTATGTCCAGCCAGGTCCGGGTGATGCGTGGGCAGGCAGTCGCTCACATACTTACACCATTGTCTTTGGTATGAAAGACGGGGGTAAATCGGATTCTTGTCATCTGATTATTGATCTTGTTGATACCCATAATGCCATTCCACCCCAGCTGGAAATCAAGATCAATGAGAAAACCATTTCATTATACATGCCAATGGGCGGAAGCGATGAATCGATCAACGGTAAACCTGCAGCTGGAAAGCCCTATTTTATCAACCTCTGCTTTGCCTCTTCGGTACTAAAAAAAGGTCAGAACGAAGTTTCGATAACCTCAAAATCAGGCAGCTGGATACTTTATGATGCCCTGAGACTGGAGGGACCCGATTATCTGAAGCCGGAGCCAATATCCACCTACCTCGCTATCCAGGATGTCAAGGCATCGCAAGGAGCATATACCCAGGACGGGACACTTTATCGCGACGTCACCGTTGCCGTGCAATTTGCAGGTAAGCCTTTTTCGGGCCAGCTTATTTCGAACAGCAAACCAATTGCTGATATCGAGGTTAAACAAGGAAGCCAGATTTACACCATCAAGATTCCTGAGGTCACTCAGCCATCTGTAAATAATTTCAGTATTCTCCAAGCCGGAAAAACACTGGCAACCAAGGATGTAACCATGCAACCGGTCCGGAAAATGACCATTTATATCCTGCCGCATTCTCATACCGATATTGGCTATACCGAAATCCAGACAGCTATTGAAGCTAAACAGGTCCAGAATCTGGCCGATGGCATCCGATATGCAAAACAAACCGCAGGATATCCCGCAGGTGCTCGGTTTGTATGGAATGTGGAGGTTACCTGGGCTGCCGACCTGTATCTGAACAGGATGAGCGAAGAAGCAAAAAAAGATTTTTTTGAAGCCGCCAAAAACGGGCAAATCTCTTTCAACGGCATGTATCTGAATGAATTAACAGGATTATGCCGACCGGAGGAACTTTTGCATCTCTTTAAATACAGTACCGACCTTGCGAAGAAAACCGGTCAGACTATTGATGCTGCAATGATCAGTGATGTTCCAGGATATACCTGGGGTACAGTTACAGCCATGGCTCAGGCTGGAATACGGTATTTTTCAGTAGCGCCGAACTATTTCGACCGGATCGGAGATATCCTGGTAAAATGGGAAAACAAGCCCTTCTGGTGGGTATCACCATCGGGTACTGAAAAGGTGCTGGTATGGATCCCGCTCAAAGGATATGCTTTGTCGCATATGATCTCAAAACTGACACCGGCTTGGGTGACCGATTATCTCGAGCAACTCGGCAAAATGAATTATCCATACGACATTGCCCATATCAGGTGGAGCGGTCATGGCGACAATGCAGTGCCTGACCCCGCCATTTGTGAATTTGTAAAGGACTGGAATACAAAATACACCTGGCCAAGGTTTATCATTTCATCAACCAGTGAGGCATTCAGCGCTTTTGAGAAAAGATATGGCAAGCAGATTCCATCGGTATCTGGCGACTGGACCCCATATTGGGAAGACGGAGCCGGATCATCGGCCCTGGAAACCGGAATGAACCGTAACACCGCTGAACGCTTAAGTCAGGCTGAAGTGCTGTGGGCATTGCAAAGCCCATCGAAATATCCGGCAGGAAAATTCGAGGAAGCCTGGAAAAAAGTTTTACTCTATTCGGAACACACCTGGGGAGCCTGGTGCAGCATTTCCGATCCCGAAAATAAAATGACGATCGAACAGTGGGACATAAAAAAGGGTTATGCCGATGCGGCTACTGAAATGACCAATGCCCTGTACAAATCGCAAATTGAAAATATTCCGGGAAATAAGATTGATATCATTAACACCAACAGCTGGACACGGAAAGAGATGGTCTTTTTATCCAAAGAGCAGAGCTCTGCTGGCGATAAAGTGTTAGATGAATCAGGAAAAGTCCTGAAATCACAAAGATTGGCAAATGGTGAACTTGCCCTTTTGGGAGTTGTTGTTGCGCCATTTTCTTCGACACGTGTAACAGTTATGCCCGGCAAGGTCGTTCCCACAGGTTCCGTGATAATTTCCGGCAATAAAATCAGCAATAACCTGATTGAATGCGAGATTGATCCGATAAAAGGAGATATAACTTCATTGATCGATAAGCGTACCGGAAAAAACCTGATCGATCAGTCAAATGGTCAGGCGGCAAACAAGTACCTGTTTTTTGAAGGAAAGGATGTTTCAAAGGTGCAAACCAGCAAGCAGGCAACCATCAAAACGGGTGAAAAAGGTCCTTTGGTAAGCTCGATTGAAATTACCTCTGAGGCTCCGGGATGTAATAAACTGACCCGCCAGATCTGGCTTGCCGATGATACCGATTTCGTTGTCATCATTAATGTTGTTGACAAAAAACGCGTTGCCATGCCGGCAAAAATCGGGGACGGATATGCCTCGCAAAATCTTAACAAGGAGAGCGTGAATTTCGGTTTTCCATTTACCGTGGCCGGAGGAACCATGCGGCTCGATCTGCCGCTGGGCCTGATGATCCCTGAGAAGGACCAAATGCCTAGTGCCTGCAAAAACTGGTTTACAACAGGCCGCTGGGCCGATGTATCGAACGAAAATAACGGAGTGACCTGGGTAACCATGGATGCACCGCTGGTAGAAGTCGGGGAGATCTCGGCAAACCTGGTCGGATCACAGAATAATCCTGATATCTGGAGAAAAAAAGTGGAACCGACACAAGTTTTGTATTCCTGGGCCATGAATAATCACTGGGGCACAAATTATCGCCAGCATCAGGAAGGGCCCGTGGTATTCAGGTACATTCTGAGACCACATGGAATTTTTGATCCAGCTGAAACAAGCCGTTTTGCCACAGGATTCAGTCAGCCGCTGGTGATCAGGCCGGCAGGCAAAGATCCATATACCTGCCCATTTACCCTTGACAGCAAATCCATTACGGTGATCAGCTTTAAACCGGCCGATGACGGAAATGGGTTTGTACTGACTTTATACAATCCAGGAATCACTACTGGCAGTTTTACGCTAAAACCAAAATCAGGAGGTAAAATCTGGAAGTGCGATACCGGAGAAAATAAATCGGGAGAGATCGAAGCAACCGCCGAACTTCCGGGTCAGGGAGTGATGATGGTGAGGTTTTGAGGAAAATTACTGAAAATGGTTTTCAGGCTTCTTGAAAAGATTTAACTCAGACCACTCGCAAATCATCATTAATACAGGACGAAGGGTTTTGCCCAAATCCGTCAGGGTGTACTCAACTCGTGGCGGAACCTCAGCAAAAACATGCCTGTTGATTAATCCATCTTTTTCTAAGGCACGCAATTGGGCTGTAAGCATGGTTTTACTGATCCCGCTTATCATACGCAGCATTTCGCTAAAACGGCTGATTCCATGTGCTAATAAATATAAAATGATTGGCTTCCATTTCCCACCGATTTTATTTATTGCTGTAGCAACGGGGCAGGCGCCATATTGTTGGTATCTTTCCTGTAGTATCGGAACAGAAAACAAATTTTCATCAAAATTCATTCTTTTTGATTTTAATTGATTGATATTCCGTATTAGTAATTTTTTTACTACTTGGTTTGGTTTCTATAACTATATTGTTTAGTGAGACTAAGTATTATAATATTACAATGTTAAAAAAAAATACAAATGAAAAAAATAACAGTTATTGGAGCAACAGGATCGATAGGAATACCAGTGATAAAAGAACTAGTCAAAGCCGGTTTTGAAGTTACGGCAATGGTTAGGGATATCAACAAAGCCAAACAAATATTGCCAAATGAAATCAAGTTCGTAAAAGGCGATCTGAAAGATAAGGCATCAATAAGAGAAGCGTTAAAAAATGCAGAGGGATTGTATATCAATATTTCCACGGGCCCTGCCGATAAGGAAAACGAGTTTAGCCCCGAAACCACGGGCATAGACAACATTCTGGAAGTTGCTAAAACAACTTCAGTAAAGCAGGTTATCTACCTGGCCTCTGTTTTGGCGCGCAATTACACGGGCGACTGGTGGGTAATGAAAGCGAAAAAGGAATGCGTTGTAAAAATTAAAAAATCGGGATTACCCTACACCATCTTTTATCCGTCGAATTTCATGGAAAACTTTACAGGTGGAATGAAGCAAGGCAAAAAAATAATGACAATGGGCAAACCAATCCACAAAATGTGGTGGATAGCAGGGGAAGACTATGGTCGGCAGGTTGCCAATGCTTTTAATACCGAGAAATCGTTAAACAAAGACTATGTTGTTCAAGGCTCTGAACCTTTTACAATGCAGGAAGCTGCAAATATTTACGTTAAAAACTATACCAAAGAAAACCTGACGGTTGGAAGCTTACCGTTAGGGATGGTAAAATTTATGTCGATCTTTATGAGTCCGCTAAAGTTTATGGCAAAATTTATTCCTATTATGAACAACAACATAGAAACTTTTGAGGCACAGAACACTTGGAACGAATTAGGAAAGCCACAAATTACGATCGAAAAATTTGCCAGGAAGTATAATTGACTTTAAGAAATACATGAAAAATAGTATCGGTAAGCTAAATTCCTTGTACCCTTTGCCAACAGTATTGGTGGGCACAATAATAAATGGGAAACCAAATTATATTACTATGGCTCATGTAGGAATACTCAAAATCAATATTGTTTGCATGGGCATGGGAAAAGCCCATTACAGCGGACAAGGTATCATAGAAAACAGAACATTCAGCATCAATATACCTTCCACCAAACAAACTGTTGTAACCGATTACTGTGGTCTGGTCTCGGGTAAAAACACAAACAAAGCCGAACTCTTTAACACATTTTACGGAGTGACGGAAACCGCTCCCATGATTGAGGAATTTGCAGTGAACATGGAATGCAAACTTTTAGATCATCTGGATTACGGATCGCATAATGTTTTCATCGGAGAGATTGTCAATACGTTTTGTGACGACTCCGTATTAACCGACGGGAGATTAGACCTAAAGAAAATTGACCCGATATTGTTTGACATGAACTCAAGGAGATACTGGCAATTGGGCGATTCATATGCCAATGCCTGGAGCATTGGTAAAACGCAGCCGGAATATTAAAGACTTGCATGGTTATCGAGGAGGAATTTTTCCGCCTCGGTATTCCACAAGCCTTTATGTTTTTGGACCAGTTTGTTCAATTGGCAGAATAGATCATCATCCTTCCCTTTTTCTGCAAAATCTGCTATTGCAGTAAGTTCAAGATTGATGTTTGTATAGATGAGCTTTTTACCACCGGGAATTTCCGGCAGGTGAAGTGTTGTCGGGATCACTGCATCCAGTCCGCCGATATGAGTAATCATGACGGCAGGATTGATGGTTCCTTCCGACATCATTTTCAGTGAATCAATCATATCCTCGGTATTACCACCGCTGGTTCCCACCACATGGGTTGCAGCATAATGGACATTATAGAAATTAAATTCAGCTTTGAAGTCGGTATTCGTTGGTCCGGCAAAAAAGTTCAGGCATCCGTCGCGGCCGAGAATACGGTCGGCTTGTTCAGTCACCGGACGCACCGGAGCGAAAACAAATACATCATCATATCCTTTGCCACCGGTTAGCGAGAGGAGATATTCGTCCGGATTTTGTATATCCCTGGTATTCACAAACTGAAGGCTGACCCCATATTTCAGGCCTTCGCTAACCGGGAAAAGCGATTCAGCCCTCTTGAGCCGTTCGCTGTCTGTATCGGTTATCACCAGCAGTCCCGGGCGCCGATCGCAGTGAATGGCATAATCGACAGCTCCCAGCCCCATAGCACCAGCACCGGCAAGTATGGCCATGTTCCCGCCCTGCACAACACCCATATGATGCACATACGATCCGGTAATGGTATGATAACTGGCCTTAAATGCACCAATAATGCAAGACATGGGCTCAGAAAGTGAAGCCATAAAATATCCTTCACCTGAATATTCGAGCAAACAATTCATTTCCATCACCTCATTGGGAATGATCACATAAGTAGCATCACCCCCAATAAAACGGTAGGAATATCCTGGGGCATCCAAACTTCCTTTGTAGTTCAATGCCGGCTGGATCGAAAATTTGTTCCCCGCCGTGAATTTACTTTTCCATTTTGCACCCACTTCGATAATCTCGCCACAGAATTCATGGCCAATTATCGTTGGGTTGATATGGATATCATCAGGAATCCGCTTATGGTCAGCGCCCTGCTGTGCTGCCTTGTACGACGACATGCAAATGCTGTCAGAAACCACATGAGCCAGAATCTCATCGTCCCTGAGTTCGGGTAATTCAAACTCCTCGAGGCGAAGATCATTTTTACCGTAGATTCTGACTGCTTTTGTTTTCATGCAAAAAGTGTTAAAAGGCCCCGTACAGGGAATGAGTTTCGGTATTGCAAAATAACGTAGAATAGACAAAAAAGTTTGGACGGCTGGTTTCGAGTTTACGTTCGAGGTAGAGAATGGGCTTTCCCTTCTTAACCTTCAGCAAATCAATGATAACATCTTCAGCCGGAATGGCCTTTAAACGCTGAATACCCCCTTTTATCTCGATGGCATAGCTCTTTCGGAGTATCTCGAACAGCGATTTATTCTCAAATGACCGGGAACAAAACCTCGGAAGATTAATATTTGCGATATAACTGATATCATAAAAGAGCGGTATCTCATTCACCAGGCGAACCCTTTCGAGATAGATACAGCCCGACTCCAATTCCACTGGTGAAAGGTCGAAAAGGAACTTCTCGGGCCAGGCAATAATTTTCGGACCGCTTAGGATATGCGTTTTAAGAATTTTTTTTCCGATAGCTGAGGTGGTTCCGGAAACGGATAATATTCCAATATCATGCGGTATGCGGTGAACGATGCTTCCTTTTCCCTGGTGCTGATGAATCAGACCATCATTAGCAAGTTTCGATAATGCATGCCTTACCGTTGGGCGGGTTATCTTGTGTAACCGGCATAATTCATTCTCCGATGGCAGTATATCTCCCTCCTGATATACACCGTCGAGAATGTGTTTTCGCAGCAATTCATAAACCTTACGGTATTGTGGCAACATGTATATACAAGTTTAAAATCTTTTTATCAAAACTAATCGATTTATCAACAAATATAAGTATTTTTGAAAAACATTTCTATTCGTTTCATTAACATGTAATAATAAGTTATTCATGGCTAATCCTGTTATCATGCCCCGTCAGGGCCAATCCGTCGAGAGCTGCATTATCAGCAACTGGAATAAAAAGGAAGGGGACGAGATTAAAAAAGGGGATATCCTTTTCAGTTATGAGACTGACAAAGCGGCCTTCGAATGTGAAGCAGAATCTGAAGGAATCCTGCTGAAGCGTTTTTATGCCGAAGGCGATGAAGTACCTGTCTTAAACATCGTCGCAGTAATCGGAATCGCTGGTGAACCTGTCGACTCCTTCGGTGGTGAGCCAATTGGTGAGAAAAAAGAGGAGATCGGTGAAAAAAAAGAGCAGAATGGTGAGGAGGCGAGGAGTATAATAGAAATACCGGCATATGAAGTTGCCTTGACGCCAACATCAGCAGGTGAGATAAAAATATCACCAAGAGCAAGAAAAAAAGCGCAGGAATTCGGGATCAACATTGAAAATATTGGAGGTACGGGTCCGGAGGGCAGGATTATCGAACAGGATATTCTTCGAGCTGCGGAATTACGGTCACCATCCACCCCGCTGGCTAAAGGGATTGCCGGTGAAGCCGGGAAGTTCATCCCAGATATGGGAACTGGCGTCGGAAACAGGGTTACGTCGTACGACCTTTTGTCACAGACACCAGTTGCCGGCGAAGAAACCGAGATCAGAAAACTTTCCAACATGCGGAAGATTATCGCTGCCAAAATGCACGAGTCGCTGCAAAACTCCGCTCAGCTTACTCACCACACCAGCGCAGATGCAAGAAAATTGCTGGAACTAAGAAGAAAAGCAAAAGAAACATACGAAAAAAGCGGTGGCGAAAATATCACCATCAACGATCTCGTTTGTTATGCGGTGATCAGGGCCCTGCAAAAACACCCAATGGCAAATTGCCATTTCCTGGGTGATAGCCTACGGATATTTAAAAAAGTTCATCTGGGCCTGGCCGTAGATACCGAAAGGGGATTAATGGTGCCGGTGGTAAGGAATGCGGATAATCTCTCGATCCGGGATTTGGCCGCTCAGTTAAAATCCGTGGCAAACAGTTGCAAAAAAGGCAACGTCAATCCTGAACTTCTTGCCAGCGAGGCTGCTACATTCTCAGTTTCAAACCTTGGCGCCTATGGTGTTGAGCTGTTTACTCCGGTGATTAATTTACCTCAGGTAGCCATCCTGGGGGTTAATACCATCATTAACCGGCCAACTGACCTGGGGAACGGTGTTTTCGGATTTGTTCCATTCATCGGACTATCGCTGACCTATGATCACAGGGCGCTTGATGGTGCTCCGGCATCTGCTTTTCTGCGGGAAATCAGGCTTGAAATTGAAAACCTGGATGTAACTATTTAACCAAACAAAAAGCTGAACCAATATGTATGATGTAGGAATCATCGGCGGAGGCCCTGCAGGATATGTGGCTGCAGAAAGAGCTTCCCAAAAGGGATTAACTGTGGTTTTGTTTGACAAGAAAAAACTAGGTGGCGTTTGCCTGAACGAAGGATGCATCCCAACCAAAACGCTACTCTATTCGGCCAAACTGTATGATCATGCCAAAGAAGGTGCTAAATACGGCATCAACTGCAGCGAGGTGACCTATGATTTCGCCAAAATCATGCAGCGGAAAAATAAGGTGGTCGCAAAACTGGTTGCCGGAATCGGGGCAGCGTTGAAACATGGAAAAGTGGAAGTGGTTTTCGCCACAGCCGAAATCGCGGAACGGGCGACCGACCATATCAAAATAAAATGTCAGGAACAGATTTATGAGTGCCGGAATATTCTTCTTGCTACCGGTTCCGAAGCCTTTATACCACCGATAAAAGGATTGGTACGAGAAGAGGTAATGACTAACCGGGAGATCCTGGAAATTCAATCTGTACCTGGCTCGCTGACTATTATTGGCGGCGGGGTGATCGGGATGGAATTTGCAAGCTTCTTTAACAGCATGGGGTGTAAGGTATCAGTAATTGAAATGCTTGATGAGATTCTTGGGCCTACCGACAAGGAAATGAGCGTGATGCTCCGGAAGGAATTCGAGAAAAAAGGAATTGAATTTTACCTGGGCTCAAAGGTCATCGAAATAAAAGGCAAAGAGGTATTGTTTGAAAGAAACGGCAAAACAGAGAGCATTGTCAGTGAGGAGATTCTGGTTAGCGTTGGACGAAAGCCAGTGGTCGATGGAATGAACCTGGAAGCTCTGGGTGTTGAGGTTCTTCGCGGCGGGGTGAAAATTGATGACCGCTGCCGGACGAATATTCCAAATGTTTACGCCGCCGGTGATATCACAGGATTTTCCCTGCTGGCCCATACCGCCAGCCGTGAAGGTGAAGTGGCGATCAACAATATTTGCGGAATTCCCGACAGGATGCGGTACAACGCTATACCATCAATCGTTTATACCAATCCCGAAATTGCCTCCGTCGGACTGACAGAAGAGGAAGCAAAAGCTAAAAATATCGCTTATAAAGTCCGTACCCTGCCGATGGCTTATGCAGGCCGGTTTGTAGTGGAAAATGAGGGGAAGAACGGACTGATCAAGATACTGACCGGAGAAAAATACAACGAAGTTCTCGGGGTTCACATGATCGGCAACCCGGCTTCTGAAATGATCTTTGGCGCTGCAATCATGATCGAGATGCAAATGCGGGTGAGCGATGTGGAACAGATTGTGTTCCCCCATCCCACCGTCTCCGAGATCTTCAAGGAAACCGCTTTCACTTTTGAAAATTAAAAATCATTCATAACAATATTTAAAATGCCAAAGATTCAGAATATAGATCCAGCGAAGGTGAGAAAACCCAGCCAGATTACTTTTGGTAAAATTCCTGTTAATCAGTACAATAAGAACATCGAGCAAGAAAAAGAACTATTCACTACCGACGATTTTATCCGGATTTATCGCGATATGGTAATCATCCGCGAATTTGAAGTCATGCTGAATAAAATCAAAACGACCAATGAATATTTCGGCATCAAGTACAACCATCCCGGACCAGCCCACCTTTCGATTGGGCAGGAAGCCTCCGCAGTGGGAATGGCCTACAACCTGAATATCAGCGATTACATATTCGGATCGCACCGCAGTCACGGCGAGATCCTCGCTAAAGGGCTCTCCGCAATCCATCAACTCGACGAGAACGGATTGATGAACATCATGAAAAACTTCTTTGGCGGAAGCACTTTAAAAGTGGTTGAAAATGGTCATCAGGGAAACATTAAAGAGTTGGGGGTAAAATTCCTGTTATATGGAACGCTGGCAGAAATTTTTGCCCGCGAAAACGGATTCAACAAAGGCCTCGGCGGATCGATGCATGCCTTTTTCACTCCGTTCGGAGTCTATCCGAATAACGCTATCGTTGGTGGGTCTGGTGACATCTCGGTGGGTGCGGCCCTTTACAAAAAGGTAAACCGCAAATCGGGCATTATCGTGTGTAATATCGGTGATGCTTCCATGGGTTGCGGCCCTGTGTGGGAAGGCATAAGTTTTGCCTCCATGGATCAGTTCCGCACGCTCTGGCAGGGTGAATTTAAGGGCGGACTGCCTATCCTGTTCAATTTCATGAACAATCAATATGGTATGGGCGGTCAAACCTGTGGCGAGACCATGGGATATGATATTCTGGCCCGCATCGGCGCAGGTGTTAACCCCGAGATGATGCACGCTGAACGTGTCGACGGATATAATCCACTTGCTGTTATCGATGCTTTTAAAAGAAAAAAACAGATTCTGGAAGACCGTAAAGGTCCGGCCCTTCTCGATACTTTAACTTACAGGATCAGCGGGCACTCCCCTTCTGATTCTTCTTCCTATCGTTCGAAAGAAGAAATTGAGGCTTGGGAAAAAGCCGACTGCATCGTTTCATACGGTAATCATCTGGTAAATTTTGGCATTGCCACCCGCGACCAGCTCGATGCCATCGTCGCCGGTACGATTGCTGAAATGAAACAGACACTTACACTGACGATCGATGAAAAAACATCTCCATTACTCAACCTGGTGAAAGATCCCGAGGCTATCAGCGACATGATGTTCTCGAACCAGTCGGTCGACCGGATGGAAGAGGGTATCTGCGAGGTATTGACGCCTATGGAAGAAAACCCAAGGGTGAAGCAAATTAAAACCAAAGAACGCTTTTACCTTGGAAAAGATGGCAAAGCGGTTTCCAAACTGAAGCAATACCAGTTGCGTGACGGCATTTTTGAAGCCATAATTGATCGGTTTTACAAAGATCCGACCCTCGTTGCCTATGGTGAAGAAAACCGCGATTGGGGTGGCGCTTTTGCTGTTTACAAAGGTCTTACTGAGGCCCTTCCGTATAACCGTCTTTTTAATTCCCCGATATCTGAAGGCGCGATTGTAGGAACCGCTGTTGGATATGGAATGTGCGGTGGCCGTGCCCTGGTTGAAATCATGTATTGCGATTTCCTTGGCCGCTGCGGCGATGAGGTATTTAACCAATTGCCCAAGTGGCAGTCGATGAGCGGTAACGTAATCAAGATGCCGGTCGTGGTGCGTGTATCCGTCGGATCGAAATACGGTGCCCAGCACTCACAGGATTGGTCAGCGCTGGTTGCCCACATCCCTGGATTAAAAGTTGTTTTTCCGGCTACACCCTACGATGCAAAAGGATTGATGAACTCGGCGCTGCAAGGAACCGACCCTGTAATTTTCTTCGAAAGTCAGAGAATTTACGATATCGGCGAAATGTTCCATGAAGGTGGTGTTCCGGAAGGATATTATGAAATTCCTATCGGCGAACCTGATGTTAAACGCGAGGGTAATGACCTCACTATTCTGACGATCGGATCAACACTTTATACGGCCATAAAAGCTGCCGACCTGCTGAAAGAAAAATACAACCTGTCGGCCGAAATTATTGATGCCCGCAGCTTGTCGCCATTTAATTATGAGCCCGTTATAGCATCTGTAAAGAAAACCGGTAAGATTCTCCTGACCAGCGACGCCTCCACTCGTGGGTCGTTCCTGAAAGAGATGGCTCAGACAATTACCGAGCTTGCTTTTGATTATCTTGATGCACCTCCCGTTGTGGTGGGATCGCGAAACTGGATTGTTCCTGCCTATGAGATGGAAAATTCATTCTTCCCGCAGCCCGACTGGTTGCTGGATGCGATACATGAAAGAATAATTCCGCTGAAAGGTCACACGGTTACGAGTAATATCACCCCTAACGAACAGATCAGAAGAAATAAATACGGAGTTTGATGCTATGGAGAATTTCCTGAAACTTTTTCCCGAACCCGGCGAGCTTGCCGGCACCACTGTTCCTGATGGTTTGATTTATGAGGTGAATGGTCATATCCACACCCCTTATTCCTTCAGTGCATTTGCCGATGTGGCTCCGATTTTTGAGATGGCCAGGAATGAAAACATAAAAATCCTCGGTATCAATGATTTTTATACCACCGGGGGATATGAGGAATTTCATAATCAGGCAGTTGAAAACAGGGTATTCCCGCTGTTCAACATCGAATTCATCGCACTCGACAGGGATCTTCAGAAAAAAGGCATCAGAGTGAATGACCCGAATAATCCCGGCCGCACCTATTTCAGCGGCAAGGGACTCGACTTCCCTGAAAGTCTCGATGATAGCCACGCCGCAATGGTTACCAGGGTAGTTCAGGAAAGCTTGGGTCAGGTGAAAAGTATGATCGAAAAAACCAATTTACTGCTTGGCGAGCTTCAATCGGACCTTCATCTTGATTTTGAGGAAATCAGAAAGAATTATGCCCGGGAACTCGTCAGGGAACGACACATTGCCAAGGCGCTCAGGATTGCGATCTTCAACAAGCTCAGCTCGAGGGAGGACCGTTTGGCTTTTCTCACTTTGCTTTATGATGGCAAGGAACCAAAAGCCAATCTGGAAAGTGATTCATCGGTTGAAATTGAGATTCGCAATAATTTACTCAAAGCCGGGGGCAAAGCATTTATTGAAGAAGATGAAAATGCGTTCCTCAGTGTTGATGCGGTCATGGAGATCATTGAGCATGCCGGAGGTATTCCGTGTTACCCGGTTTTACTCGACGATCCCAAAGGCAATATAACAGATTTTGAGGCAGACAAGGAAACCCTCCTTGCAAGATTTACTGAGAAAAACATCTTTTGCATTGAGCTGATTCCCGGGAGAAACGATTCATCTATCCTGGAAGATTTTGTTCGGTTTTTCCACTTTAAAGGATTTATCATTCTGCTCGGCACCGAGCATAATACTCCGGATATGGCGCCTCTGTCAGTTTCCTGCCGCCATTTAGTTCCGCTGACCGATGAATTAAAACGGATCAGTTTCGATGGTGCCTGTATCATTGCGGCCCATCAATACCTGAGGTCGAAAGGATTAGACAGCCAGGTTGGCCGGTGGATCAACCTCGGTCCGGAGGAAAGGGAAAAAATTCTTAAACTTGGCAAAGCTGTTGTTCACCAATTTCTAAAAAACTAACTGCATGGAAAAGTCGGTTGCTGATCTTCTCGAAATATCACATCTCTACGGTAAAAACAATGAGTTTGTTATCGGTGGCGGAGGCAATACCTCCTGGAAAGATGAAAATTTTCTTTTCGTAAAAGCAAGCGGCACGCAACTGGGCAGCCTTACTGAACAAGGACTTATAAAACTCAACAGGCATTCCTTGGACGAGCTTTTTTCGGGTTCCTTCCCCGAAAATTCCTATCAGCGCGATCAGATGATTATCGCAGGGCTTATGAAAAGCTGCATCGACAATGAACGCAACCTGCGGCCTTCGGTCGAAACTCCACTGCATCACCTGATAAGATACAAGTATGTGATTCACACGCATCCTACACGTTTGAATGCAATGTTGTGCAGTGTGGATTGCAAGGAGGTCATTAAAAAGAATTTTCCGGGCGATGTCCTGTACGTTGAATATATCGATCCCGGATATGTCCTTTTTAAAAAGCTTGAATCTGAAATATCTGAATACAGAAAGAAATTCTCCAAAGATCCATCAATCATCCTGGTTCAAAATCACGGTGTCTTTATCAGTGCCGACACGTGTGAAGAAGTATCCCGACTTTACGAAAAATGCCTGAATATCGTTAATGGATTAAATTCTTACGAATTCGATATCAGCCCGATTCCACAGGAGGAAAAATCCATTGAAGTACTCCCGGCTATCCGGATGCTATTATCCGAAACGGGAACAAAAATCATTAAGGTGAGGCAAAACGAACTGATCAAACATTTTACTGCTGACCAGAAAATGGCTGAGATGGTTTCTTTGCCCTTCACGCCCGATAATATAGTGTATTGCAAAGCGATACCGCTATATGTTGAATCTTTGGGCAACCCGGCCGCGATCATTGAAGAATTCAAGCTCAAGCTGGCGCAATACCGGTCAGATTACGGAAGCGCACCGAAGATAATTCTGATTAACGGGATTGGACTGATCGCTGCGGATGAGAGCATCAAAATGGTTGATATCCTGCTCGATGTGTTTGAGGATCTGATGAAGATAAGTTATCTGAGTCAGGCTTTTGGCGGACCGCATTTCCTGACAGATGAACAGATTTCCTTTATAGAAAACTGGGAATCCGAAAACTACCGGCACAATATGTCACGCGGGTCATCCAGCGGTAAAGTGATGAATAAGATCATCATAGTTACCGGAGCTGCCCAGGGATTTGGCGGTGGTATTGCCGAGGATCTTTTTCATCAGGGTGCAAACATTGTTATCGCCGATCTCAATGAGAGCAAAGGATATGCTTTGGCCGAGGAATTGAATAACGGAGCAAAAAATAACAAAGCCATCTTCATTAAAACTGATGTATCATCGGCTTCCTCGGTTCAGGAGCTTGTGAGGAACACAGTTTCAGAATTTGGCGGACTCGATGTGTTCATCAGCAATGCTGGTATCCTCCATGCCGGCAGTTTGGAAGACATGACTCCGGAGATTTTTGAGCTCATGACCAAGGTTAACTATACCGGTTACTTTTTAGGTGCGAAATATGCATCTGCAGTACTTAAAACCCAATCCAAATACAAGCAGGGTTATTTTACCGATATCATCCAGATAAATTCCAAATCAGGGTTAAAAGGCAGCAAGAAAAACTTTGCTTATGCAGGGGGGAAATTCGGCGGTGTTGGGCTGACACAATCTTTTGCACTTGAACTTATTGAATATCACATTAAAGTAAACTCGATCTGTCCCGGCAATTTCTTCGATGGGCCACTGTGGTCAGATCCCGAAAGAGGCTTATTTGTGCAATATCTAAACTCCGGTAAAGTACCAAATGCCAAAACTGTTGATGACGTAAAGCGGTTTTATGAAAAGCAGGTCCCTGCAGGCAGGGGGTGCACGGTTGAAGATGTAATGAAGGCCATTTATTACGTAATTGAACAGGAATACGAGACTGGTCAGGCCATTCCCGTGACAGGCGGACAGGTAATGTTAAGCTGATTGTCCGTTCCGGAAAGCAACCACATCACTTAATTTTGTTTCAAGCAGAATTTCATCTGCTTTAGTCTGCTTGTCGGACCACCCAAGATATTCCGATAAATCCCTGATCACCGCTTTTTTAAATTCGATCACCCGGTCAATGTCGAACGACAATCTTCCTGTTCGGCGATCGAAGAAGTCGGTGCTTGAGCACACCATTTCATTCTCCATGCAGAATTTCAATTCCGAACGGATCAGGGCCTCCTCTTTGGCAGAATCAGTAAATTGACTTACCCCACTGATTATCTGATCAGTCTGCTTTCCATAATTAGCCACCAGGTACCCGGCATAATAATCAGGCAATCCAATATCACTAAGTTTCTGGGCCACCACTCCTTTATAATATCCAACCTCCTCCTCGTTCCATAATGGATCTTCGGTAAGGGGAATATGGCGCGTGGTGCAGGGGCCAAATTTCACGTCTTCCAGTTTTTCGAATCGTTTAACAACCAGATCAACCGTTTTTTGGGCCATCTTGCGGTATCCTGTGAGCTTACCCCCGGCAATGGAAATAAGTCCGTCGGGAGCTTCAAATATTTCATCTTTCCGGGAAATTTCCGACGCCGATTTACCGCCCTGATGGATCAGTGGGCGGATTCCTGCCCAGCTCGATTCAACATCATTTAGCGTTAGATTGATGCCGGGAAAAGTATTATTTAAAGCATTTATAAGATACTGAGCATCTTCTTTTGTCGTAACTATCCTGTCGAGATCCCCTTTGTAGTCGGTATCCGTAGTTCCGATATAGGTGGTACGGCCCCTCGGAATGGTAAAAATCATGCGACCATCGGGTACATCAAAATAGATCGAATTCTTTATCGGCAGCTTTTCATGTGGCAGTACGATGTGAACCCCTTTCGTCAGGTGCAATCTTTTCTTGGTCAGCGAATTGTTCATTTTACGGATATGGTCAACCCATGGGCCGCAGGCATTCACGATATATTTTGCCTGGATATTCATGGATACCCCGCCGATTTGATCAATAGCCGCAACGCCGGTTATCTTTTCATCCTCATGTGTCAGCGACTGAACCTCGCAATAGTTCAGGCACACGGCTCCCTTTCGCTGGGCAGCCTTGATCAGCTCGATCGTCAGCCTGGCATCATCGGTACGATATTCCGAATAATATCCCGATCCAAGCAAAGTCATCTCATTCAGGAGGGGCTCAACGGCCAGGGTTTCCTCCTTCGACAGCATATGCCTGCGATCTTCCTTTCGCACATTCGCGAGGATATCATACACTTCCAATCCTAATGAAGAAGAGAGCCTTCCGTAGGTTCCGCCTTTGATCAGAGGCATCAGCATTTTTTCAGGAATTACCAAGTGGGGCGCATTTTTATGGACGATAGCACGTTCGCGGCCCACTTCGCTGACCAGGGCAAATTCAAGCTGTTTGAGGTAGCGCAACCCGCCATGCACCAGCTTGGTAGACTTGCTGCTCGTTCCGGAGGCAAAATCATGTTTCTCAACCAGGGCGGTTTTCAAACCACGGGAGGCCGCATCGAGGGCAATTCCGGCTCCGGTAATGCCGCCGCCAATAACGAGGAGATCCCATTGGCTCAGCGGTAGTTGTTTAATTTTTTCAGATCTGTTCATGTTGGGTATCGGGTGTCAGGTATCAGGTATCGGGTATCGGGTATGGGGTTAATTCCTTGGAAAGGAAAGGGGTCCCCGCTTTCGCGGGGATGACAACTCTCCGAGACAAACTTGATTTTGTAATTTCAAAATTCAAAACTGGTCCTGGTCCTCTAACTTACTTGTGCCTTGTGCCTTGCGCCTTGTGTCTTCATTTCTCCGCCCATCCGCGTGTCCGTCGAACGGCATCCTGCCACTTATGGTAAAGCGACTGGCGCTTGTCAGACGTCATAACGGGTATAAATTCCCGCTCAACGCGCTGATCCGACATGATCGTGCGGTAGTCCCACCAATCAAGGTAAATTCCGGCCAGATAAGCGGCTCCCATGGCAGTTGTTTCAATAACCTCCGGACGTATAACCGGTACATTAAGAATATCGGCCTGAAATTGCATCAGATAATTATTGACCACGGCACCACCATCGACTTTCAGCGTTTTAATCTTTATTTCGGAATCCTCAGCCATGGCTTCGAGAACATCCCGGGTCTGATAAGCCATAGATTCCAGCGTTGCCTTAACAAGATGAGCACTGCGGGTATCGCGCGTGATTCCAAAGATTGCACCCCGGGCATACATATCCCAGTACGGTGCGCCTAGTCCAGCGAAGGCGGGTACAATAAAAATATCCTCACTGCCGGCTACTTCAGCGGCCATTTTTTCGGAATCGGCGGCTGTTTTTATAACTTTCAATCCGTCCCTCAGCCATTGGATCGCTGATCCGGCAACAAAAACACTTCCTTCGAGGGCATACTGTATATTTTCACCGCTGCTGCAGGCAAGGGTGGTAATGAGGCCATTTTTGGAGATCACCTTTTTATCGCCGGTGTTCATCAGCATAAAACAACCCGTGCCATACGTGTTCTTAACCATGCCCTCCTCAAGGCATGCCTGTCCGAATAACGCAGCCTGCTGATCACCTGCCACGCCGCAAATGGGGATTGTATATTCATCTTCCCTGAAATGTCCAAATAGGGCCGATGAGGGTTTCACCGTTGGCAAAATTGCCTGGGGAATGTTCATTTGTTCCAGAAGATAAGAGTCCCATTCCAGCGTTGAGATATTGAACAACATGGTTCGCGAAGCATTGGTATAATCCGTGAGGTGCGACTTTCCCCCGGTCAGTTTCCAGATCAGCCAGGTATCAACCGTACCAAACAGAAGTTCGCCTTTTTCGGCTCTTTTGCGCGCTCCTTCCACCTCATCCAGTATCCAGCTGATTTTTGTAGCCGAGAAATAGGAGTCAATCACCAAACCCGTGTTCTCGCGGACATAATCTTCGAGCCCTTTTGATTTTAGTTGTTCGCATAATGGAGCAGTTCTCTTATCCTGCCAAACAATAGCATTGTAGATGGCATTCCCGCTTTTTTTATCCCAGATAATGGTGGTTTCCCGCTGGTTGGTGATTCCGATGCCGGCAATCTGGCTGAAATCGATCCTGGCCTCCTCCATAACATCCCAGATGGTTGACCATTGCGTGGACCATATCTCTTCCGGATTATGCTCCACCCATCCGGATTTTGGATAGATTTGTTTAAACTCCTTCTGTGAGGTTCCGCGGATTATCCCTTTAGAATCGACTAAAAGTGTTCTCGAACTGGTTGTTCCCTGATCAAGGGCAAGAATAAATTTTTCCTCCATAATGGCACCTCCGGAATTATTTTACTTTATCGGCTTTTAGCTGGCCGGCAATAGCTGTTCCTGCTATCACAAAAATCACCAATGTTACGGCGAAGAACAGGCCGTTAAACGATTTTTTCATCATAACATCATATACCAGGGCTCCGTATACTCCACCGAGAATCGGTCCCACCACAGGTATCCAGCTATAGGCCCAGTCTGATTTTCCTTTTCCGGCTATCGGAAGGAGAAAATGGGCAAGTCGCGGACCCAGATCACGAGCAGGGTTGATAGCATAACCCGTTGTCCCTCCCATGGATACGCCGATAGCGATTATCAAGAAGCCAACGATCAGTGGATTCAGTCCTTCCGTAAATTTATTTGCTCCGATAAACAGGAGGCCGGAAACCAGGACAAAGGTTCCGATGATTTCGCTCAACAGGTTGGCCCACTTCGATCGTATTGCAGGCCCTGTGCAAAAAACACCAAGTTTAAGTGCCTGATTTCCCGTATTCTTCCAATGAGGTAGATAATGCATCCAAACCAATGTGCCACCGATCAGTCCACCCAGCAATTGTGCAAGAATATACAAAGGAACTTTTGCCCACGGAAAAGCTCCCTGTGCGGCAAAAGCCAGCGTGACAGCAGGATTCAGATGTGCACCACTGATACTCCCAACACCGTAAATGGCCAGGGCAACTCCAAGTCCCCACCCCACGGTTATGACAATCCAACCCGAATTTTCCGATTTGGTGCCTTTTAAAACTACGCCGGCCACCACGCCGTCTCCAAACAGCACAAGTATGGCAGTTCCAATTAATTCAGCTAAAAATTGTGACATAAGTTTAGATTTTGATCCTCTTAAAAGTAACAAGAACCCCTCGATAATAAAAGTAATAATTAAGTTTGTACCCACGCCAAAAATTAAACAATTCAACTTTGGATAAAAGCTCTCAAATAACAGAAAAAAAGAACGTTGAGGTAAAGAAAAACCAGGCTCCCAAAGCACTCATATATTCTCTTTTCAGCAGCTTATTTGTGGCTGCTCTGCTCACTCTGCTCAAGTCCTATAAAATCCTTGAGATTGAGGCACCGGTGCTGGTGGTTGTACGTTGGGTGGTAATCGCCCAAATTATTCTGTATGCCATCTACAAAAGGTCACTGACCACCTGGATTCTGATCAGCATGATTGTCGGCGCTGAATTCGGGCACGACCTTCCACAGATAGCCATCGGCATGAACCTCGTGAGCAAGATATTCCTGAGGCTCATTAAAACGATCATTGCCCCACTTCTTTTCGCCACCATTGTCTGCGGCATCGCCGGGCATTCCAACCTGAAACAGGTTGGAAGGATGAGCTGGAAATCGCTCGTATATTTTGAAGGTGTTACCATTATTGCCCTTTTTATCGGGCTCATCGCCATAAATGTTTCCAAAGCCGGTGTCGGCGTTACTGTTCCGGAAGCAATAAACCAGGCCAATGCCCCTGAGGTAGTTCCCCAAACAACAGCCGAAATCATCCTGCATATTTTTCCTGAGAATATCGCCAAATCGATCTATGAAGGTCAGGTTCTTCAGATCGTTATTTTCAGCATCCTTTTCGGGATAGCCGTAGCCATGATGAAGGAGAAATATTATGGCCCGATGATCCGGTTTACCGAATCGCTGGCTGAGGCGATGTTTAAGTTTACCCAGATAATCATGTATTTCGCACCGTTTGCAGTTTTTGCTGCAATTTCATACAGTGTCGGGCATATGGGAATAGATATCCTGGTCAACTTATTCAAGCTCCTGGCCACGCTATATGTTGCCCTGATCATGTTCCTCCTGCTGGTATTGTTCCCGATTGCCTTATTTCTCCGTATTCCGGTGAAGAAATTCGTTAAAGCGATAGCTGAACCAGTTACCCTGGCTTTTGCAACAACAAGTTCAGAATCAGCTTTACCACTGGCCATGGAACGACTGGAAGAATTCGGGGTGCCTCGTAAAATTGTCGCATTCGTTATGCCGACTGGCTATAGCTTTAACCTTGCCGGCACCACTTTATACTTATCCCTGGCAACCATTTTCGTTGCACAGATCAGCGGGATACACCTGTCAATTGATAAACAGCTGATTATCATGTTTACCCTGATGTTAACCAGCAAAGGAGTGGCAGGAGTACCAAGAGCATCACTGGTTATCCTGCTGGGCACAGCAGCCAGCTTTGGATTGCCTACCTGGCCCATTTATATCATTCTTGGAATTGACGAATTGATGGACATGGCACGAACGGCTGTCAATGTTATCGGCAATTGCCTCGCAACCGTCGTTGTTGCCATTTGGGAAAAGGAATACATCAGGCCTGGAAAGGAAATCGTATCATGAAGAGATCCAAAGAATTTGTATTCACCCGGAGAATTGATGCCTTTTTTCAGGATGTCCTGAATATCCATCGGTTTATTACCCGTTTTTTCAAAGAACTTTTTCGAAGGCCTTTTGAATTTAAGGAGACCATTCATCAATGTTATGTGGTCGGTGTTAAATCGCTCCTTCTGATATCACTTACCGGGTTTGTTATTGGCATCGTTTTCACTAAACAATCACGTCCGCCGCTGGTTTCGTTCGGTGCCGCCTCGTGGCTTCCTTCCCTGATCGGTATTGCTTTTGTCAGAGCGATCGGCCCTCTGGTCACCGCTTTAATTGCCGCTGGTAAAGTGGGTTCGAATATCGGTGCAGAACTTGGATCCATGAAGGTGACTGAACAAATTGACGCGATGGACATGTCCGCCGTCAATCCATTTAAATATCTGGTTGTCACCAGGGTGGTTGCCACCACAGTGATGTTGCCGATCCTGATGCTGTATTGCACTTTCGTGGGTATGATGGGTTCCTATTTTAATGTCCACGCTAATGAACTGACCAGTCTGACTACCTATTTCCAAAGTGCGTTTTCATCAGTGAGTTTTCTTGATGTATGGTCGGCTGTGATCAGGTCATTCTTCTACGGATTCACCATCGCTATAGTGGGCAGCTACCGTGGGTTTAACGCCACCAACGGAACACAGGGAGTTGGTAAAGCTGCGAACCGGGCGGTGGTTTTCTCCATGTTCCTCATTTTTGCTGAAGAGCTCGTTGCTGTTCAGATCACTAACTGGATTCATGGCCTTTAAAAATATACCCATGAAGAACGAAAATCAACAGGCAGAATCCAGGGAGATCGTCATCTCAGTCAGGAACCTTAATGTATCTTTTGGAGATTTATCTGTATTAAAAGGCATTAATCTCGATGTATATAAGGGGGAAAATTTTGTGGTTCTCGGCCGGTCGGGAAGCGGAAAATCTGTCCTGATAAAAACTATCGCAGGTTTAATAAAACCCGACGAAGGGATAGTTAATGTCCTTGGCCTGGAAGTAGATAAATTACCCGTAAATGAACTTCAAAAGCTCAGACTGCGACTGGGGTTTATATTCCAGAGCAGCGCCTTGTACGATAGTATGACGATTCGTGAAAATCTCGAATTCTCCCTGATCAGGAATTTCAAGCACATGACAACAAAAGAAGTTCTCAGGGCTGTCGAGGAAGTTCTGGATGCAGTCGGCCTGCGAGAGAAAATCAATGTGATGCCGGCTGATCTCTCGGGGGGGCAGATAAAACGGATCGGAATTGCCCGAACCCTGATCCTGCGGCCTGAGATCCTGCTGTATGACGAGCCCACCGCCGGTCTCGACCCGATTACCTGCACGGAGATCAACCAACTGATCAATGAGGTTCAAGGCAAGTATAATACCACTTCCATAATTATTACCCACGATCTGACCTGTGCAAAAACAACCGGCAACCGGATAGCGATGCTGCAGGATGGGAATTTCATCAGATTAGGTAGTTTTGCGGAAGTTTTTGACCAGAGTGACAGCCGCGTGAAAGATTTTTATGATTACAACTTTATTCAATAAGATATGAAATCAACCATAAAAAGGAGAGGTATCATCGTTGGCCTTTTCTTATTCATTGGTTTAATTATACTGATGACCGGTATTTTGACTATCGGTAATCTCCATAACAGCTTCGTTAAAAAGTTCGAGATCTCCGCCACTTTCGATGAGGTGAGCGGTTTGCAGGCTGGTAATAATATCTGGTTCTCCGGAGTAAAAGTGGGTACGGTTAGTTCATTGAATTTCTGTAAAAAATCCCAGGTTAAGGTCGGTATGAAAATCGATCAGGCTGCCCGGACTTATATCCGTAAAGATGCAAAAGCAAAAATCGCTTCCGATGGACTGATTGGGAATAAAATCATTGTGATATATGAAGGGTCGGAATCCGCTTTGCCAGTCCAAAATGGGGATACTCTTGCCATCGGGAAAACACTATCGACTGACGATATGATGAAAACCCTCCAGGAAAACAATAAAAATCTGGTAGCCATTACCGGAGATTTTAAGGAAATCAGCAAGAAAATTCTGGCAGGTGAGGGAACCCTGGGCAAACTTTTGACCGATGAAACGCTGTATGATAATGTCAACCTGACCGTTGCCACACTTAAAAGCGCTGCACTAAATGCAGAGAAACTTACCGCCTCCCTCTCCATTTACACTGCAAAGATGAATCAGGAAGGCAGTCTGACAAACAATCTGGTTACCGATACCACTTTGTTTAACTCAATAAAAGCCACAGTTGCCCAGTTGAAAGATATTGCCAAAGCCGCGTCAGGCATTACCGCCAATTTAAAATTGGCAACCGGCGATCTGAATAATACGAATACTCCGGTTGGGGTATTGCTCCATGATCAGCCGGCGGCAACCGATATAAAATCCACGATAAAGAATCTGGAGAGCAGCACGCAAAAGCTGAATGAGGATCTGGAAGCCCTGCAGCACAATTTCCTGCTCCGGGGATACTTTAAAAAGAAAAAGTAGTTGGCAGTCGGCAGGAAGCAGGAAGCAAAAAAAAACCTGACAGCTTTTAAAAAGCTGTCAGGTTTTCGTTTTCTGTCGGGGTAGCAGGATTCGAACCTGCGACCCCCTGGTCCCAAACCAGGTGCGCTACCGGACTGCGCTATACCCCGAGGAGTTTACTTATAAATGAACGAGCCGCGAAGATAGTTATTTTTCCTCAACAAACAAGTAAAAGTTATCCTACCAGTGTTCCATTTTCATTTGACAAGTTTTATTTCATCAAGCAGTTTGGCCTCTCCGGTATCACTTACTTCATACGTTGTTATGGCAATTTGATTTCCTTTTACGCTGATATTACTGAAGGTTGGCCGGCCGGTCTGACCAAATCGGCCTGAAAATAAACTGTAATAATCTGAAACGCCGAGATCAGCTTCTGTGTTGTCCATTTGAACCTTGGCAGAAGGTTCATATTTTTTCTTTCCAGAGGAGTTATTGAGGAAGAAAAGGGTTCCTTGCCTGAGATCAAATGTTCCTTTCATTAAACCGGTGAGATTTTCACGCGGATCCACTTGAACATGCATCTGATTCTTGACTGAACCCGGAACAATCTTATTGTTTTTTACCGGTCCGATCACTTCATAAATATGATCATGCCCCTGAAGTGCCAGATCAATTTTCAGACTATCCATGAGCGGGGCAATCCGGTCACGAATTGTTTTACTGTCTTTATCATCGTGGTGACTGGTAGACCCGGTATAAATTGTCTTGTGGTAAAAGGCTATCCTCCATTTAAGGTCTTTATGGGCTTCAACCTGGCTTCTCATCCATTTTGCAAGGGCTTCGAGATAACCCGGTTTGTCGTAATCCTCGAAACTGAAGGCAAGAAAGAGTGCATTGCCATAAACAAATGAATAAACACTACCAGGAGAGGTTGAGAGGGCGGCATCAAAAGCAGTGGCATCCGTATTAAAATGGTTAGTGAAGTTTCGGTTCTCTGATTTATCGTGGTTCCCCAACACTGGTGTAAAAGGCCTGTGAAGGAACAAGTCCTGTTGGGTCTGGAAAAGTTGTTCCCATTCCCATTCAGCGTTGTTTTTTCCATTCGTCTGAACCAGGTCACCACAGTTTAGCCAGAAATTCGCTTCCGGATACTTCTGAAAGGCGGCATGTGTAGTTTTTTGAGAAATGTCGAACATTTCAACCGTGTTGGCTTGCGGATCAGTGGTATAAATGAATGAAAATCCTTTGCCCTCGCCAGCAGCTGTTTTAAATGTTCCGGTATCACTCCAGTGCCCTTCAGTGCCAACCCTGAAAGAGTAAGTAGTATTGGGTATCAGACCGGTGACAATTGCTTTATGGCTCACGTAATTCTTTTTACCGTTGTCGGCAATCCCGGCAAGGCTCGAGAGCGCATTCGCCTTTGTGCAGTAATTCAGATCATGTACGGAGGTATTGATCGAACTGGCACTTTTCAAGGGTTTTGAAAAATGTTCAGGATCGATATTTTTACCTTTTACAATCTCGACATTCCCGGTTTCAACCCCTTCATTAGTAAACCATGTGAAGGCCATTTCAGTAGCAGGGTCCTCATAAATATTGACAACAATACTGAAGGGTGTTTCCTTTGCCTTAAGGTGATTGAGGGCATTGGCAAGAAGGTCGGATCCGTTTACTGCTGAATCAGTATTGGCAGCAACTATTGCCATTTTTAACAAAGTAAAGGATGGTATGGAATAGTCAATTTCTGATTTCGCATTGGCAATTCTAAGCAGTGAATCAGGCTTATGTAAGGATACCGAGGAGTGGACTTGGGGTGCAACAACCTGTGCGGTGACGGCAACGGGTAATAAACCTATGACCGCTGCGAACAGACTCAGGGATAACAATTTTATTTTCATTTTGCCGGGGCTTTTCTTTTAAGGCAAAGCTAATGCCCAAAAGGCAGTATAAGGTAAACATACTGTTAAGCTATTGTTTCCAAATAGTATCCGAACTGATTCCAATATAAACAAGTTTCCGGCCGGTGAATAAAACCCAAATAAACAAAAACACAATAGCTGCAAAATAAAAGGCAATAGCAAAACCAATCAAAAGCCAGGCAGTTGAAACAATAATATAACTAAGCATAAAAGCTTGCACCTTAAACAAAGTAACCATTGTTTGAAAAGATGCCAGTAACATCGTCCTTTCCATATCTGTTTCGGCAAGTGCATATTGTTTACTAAGTGAAAGCATGGAAAAGTTGGTATTGGTTGCATAGAAGACTGCAATTCCAACAAAGAACAAAACGGTTGCAATGAGCGTAAGGTATTCGTCTTTTTCCTTTAGCACCATATAGAGCGACAGGGCAAAAGGGATGAATAATAGATAGGAAATCATACCCAAAAGGTCGAAATGCAAGAGTCCAAACAGCGGATTTTTTAAAAATAAATCCAAGTATCCGTTTGTTGTCAATGGATTTGGTATAACAGAATACACATAAACCTCGCCAAGAAGCAATAGGGCAATTGCCATGGCTGCGATCCCCGCAATTATATGAAGACTTTTCCAACGGCCTTCAAATGTTTCCAAAGTCTATTTATCCATATTTCTGCGCCATTTTATTTGATTTCCATATTGATAGCTTTTAGTTTGGGTCCAAATTTTCGCCTCCGGGTAATTTAATTACAGGCTTCCAATTTAGGGCATACCAGAAGATGAAAATGGTGGTCGCGATTTCTATAATGCTGAAGAATAGGTAATAGCTAGTTGGGGTTCCAATAATTAAGGTTGCCGACTGAACGACCGTCATGACTAAGCCGGCAATAATATTTGCCCAGCGGCAGGCCCGATGGTTCAATACTCTAGACAATAACACCAGGGAAATCGGAATCTCTATTAAAATCGCAGCACCCAGCAGGAATTCCCTGTTTATTTCCATTCCGTTGACGGTCCCGGTCAGGTATTGCTTGAGCATACCGGCATCCATGAACCCCATCAGATCGCAATAGAGATAGTTCAGAGTTGCAAAAATCCACAGGGTTGACAGGATTGCTCCCTTGTTCACTTTTTCGGTTTTCATTGTTCCAGGTTAAGTTTGCGATTAATCATTTTTTATTTCTTTGATAGTTGTTGTCAGGGTTAAACGGAAGACTATTTTCTAGCTTAATGATCTTATTGAAATCTGAAAACATAAGGACATACCACACCATCAAAAAGATTCCGCCGACTGCAATTTGTCCTGGAGAAATGAATTTAAAATACACAGCTGGCCCGATTCCAAGGGGAGGTGCAAATTGAATTGCATTGCCTAAAATGCCAGACCATGCGGTTAGCTTACTGAATTCAGCACTCCTGAGCATGATTAATGAAACCAACAATCCGGCCAAAGCATACAGGTTAAAGGCCATGAATGTGCCTGTGCTGTTGAAAATGAAGGAGCTCATCATGGATTGGGCAGACGTGGAAATTTGTACCCTCTGCAATTCGCTTACGGCATTTGCAAACTGATCGCTGAAATACAGCATGGAAAAAACCGTATTTGATGCAAAATATACTGCCATTCCGATGAAGGCAAATATCAGCGCAAATAGCAGGGAGATCAAGGATCTGTCCACTTTTCGCAATGCGAAGCAAAGCGCCATAAAAATCGGGGCGTGCAGGAAGACGGCAATGATATCCAGCACAAAAAGTTGAAGGAGGCCGAGATACCGATTGGCCTGAAAAAGAGCGAATATTGCGTCTACTGTTTTTGGAGGAATCCCTTTGGTAATGACAACAACCATTTCGATCAGGTAGATCAGGACAATAATCAGGGCAGCTATACCCCCAAACCTGTAAAGCTTTATTAGTGAACCTTTCTCAACCATAATATCATTTTATCTTCGAATATAACAATTAAAGCAATGAGGGTTATCACCGATATCAGAGGATAATAAACCCTGACCGGGATTTTCAGAAAAGCTGTAAATCAAGCCGAGAAACAAGAATACATCAACCGAATATCCAGCAGTTCCTTAAGGTTTCTTAGCTTGATTTTCGATTAAAGAAGAATCCCTGCAAAATCAATAATCCGGAGATCGTGAAAATCAGTGGACACAATTTATAGGGTAAAAAATCGACCCTGAAACCAGTGAAAAGCGATAGGACCGACATGGCTTCAAGCATGATGAATGTGAGAAGATAAACCACCCTGGCGGTTTTGCCAAAGCTGCCATTAACCAAAGTAACCACAATCACCAAAAGCCCGAGGAAGATTAATGTGAATCCTTCATTCATCCATTCCATGGTAATTATCCGGGTGTTGTCCAGGGATATGTTCCCGAACCCTTTGGCCACTGAAGCGGTAGGAATCAGATGTGCGGTTCCCCATGCCAGGGACAGGAAACCTCCCACCATAATCATGATTTTCTTTAACATATTTTGATATTTATGGGGTTTCAGTTTTCTTCATTTTAAGAGGCTCATGATAAAAACGACAAGGTAAAGTCCTTTTGTAAATTCATCAAATCATCAACGTGCGCCATATCTTCCAGAATAATCTGTTTTGCATTTGGCATTTTCGGCCAATATTCGCCTCCACCCCAGATTAAAAACGAAAGAGGTGCACCAATCGCGTATTTTTCGGGTTTTAGAAGTTCTTTATAATTTAAACTTGGATTGGCATCGGCGCTTGCTCCTTTATTAAACAGATCACCCCAGGTAAACATACCCGGAACCAGATAATCATCTGCCAGTTGCATCAAATCTAATCCGCTGTAATCAGCATTAATTGCAGCCCTACTGTACGCTTCAAAAACCATAACCGCACCTTGCTTAATGTATAGAAGCACAAAAGATGTTGCCTTAATTTTTCCGGCATCCAGCCTGAAAAGGGTCCATCGTTTGGGGATTTTGCTAAAACTAACCGCAATTGATTCTTTTATAGATATTCTTGCTGCGGCTTCATGAGTGCCTTTCAGTATTAAATCATATTTATCGATAATTTTTTCAGTCTGATCAGGCCACCAAATAAAATGACCCGGTGGATTTACCCCAACCATCACAGATCTGGCAATCGCCGCCGGATACCGGTACCCGTAAAACAATGCCACTCTTGTTCCAAAGCTGGCACTTAATAAAGAATTATTTATTCCCTTTACAGCCTTTTTAATCGTTTTTGACTTCAGCTTAACCGAACCATCAACACTCCGGTAACCCACCAGAACAAAATCATGAAATAATTCTAATAACTGGTGTTTTACCGGGAGAGATCAGTTATTCCTGTGAAAGTTATAAATCATATTTCCATTTAAGCCAACAAAACAGATATTTGCTTGGTTAGCTTTCAGCGAAACAACGGTGAAGCCGGGTTCAGAACCGCTGAATACTGACATATCATTAGTGCTGTATGGACGGATTTCACCACCGGTACCAGTAACGATATAATCGACATTTCCACCTTTTTCATGCAAATGCTGGAAGTCATGATCATGACCGCAAAAGTAAAATTGAGCATGATATTGTTCCAGCAACGGTTTTACCCGCTCAATCATTTCTTCGGTGTTCCCATGTTTCTTGCTTGCTGAATATACCGGATGATGGCCGAAAACCATGATCCACTGTTCTTTTGAATTTGCAAGAACTTCTTTTAACCATTTAATTTCTAAAGCGGTATCCTGTTTTGCAACGTCAGGATATTCGTCCCGCCTTTTCTGATATTCATTAACCAGAGGCGGCGTATCCAGAAAAATCAGACGTACCGCAACGGAGTCGTTTACCTTCTTGGCAAATGTGTAATAATGATCGGGGAATTTCCACCGACGGCTGATCTTTGAATAATCAATTTCAGCTTGCGTGTTTCCTTTGTAATCATGATTACCCAATACCGGATACCATTCCACCATAAGAGGCAGACCTTTGTAAATATTTTCAAAATTTGTCATCCAAAGGGGATCCTGGGTTGATGCGACACCGCTTACCTGAAAGTTGTCGCCGCATGTTGCTATGAATTTGGCCCCTACGCTGTCTGCTGTTTTTGCCATCTGATCAGCTACCTGCTGCTGGTAGTTATTTCCGCTCCAACCCCAGTCGCTCAGAATGATGAAATTAAAGCCTTTGTTAAAAGTTTTAGAGTTGACGGTCTCTGTTTTCTGGATGGATTTTGACTTTGTTTGAGCAAAGCCAGGCATAGTAATTGTTGCTGAAATCAGACACAGCAGCAAAAAAATTTTACTTTTCCTTCTCATGTGTATTTTTTTTACGAAAATTAAAAAAAAGCCCATGGCATTTGATTGGGGGTCAAAACCATGGGCAATCTAATCCAAGGTTATCGTGGGATGATATGCAGTATGGATCAATCAGGAATAATTTCAAGAACAACAAATGAACCAGGGATAATTTTAGGCTTCTGTCCATCTTTTGGAGCCTCATAACTGGCTGCCGACAAGTATACATGATGAGTCAGCTTGTTAACCGCAATGGTTTTGGCTCCTGATTGAGTCTTCAGATTATCAACAATGGTGAATTTCCCGCTCTCGTCCGATTTAATTATTGTCATGGTGGAATCACCATTCGAGCTGTAAGCAAGCTTCAATGCCGGATCAAAGGCGGCACCATCCGTATTTTCGCCAATGGGAAGGGTGGTAATTACCTTACCAGTCAGTGCATTAACAACAACCATCAGTTTATTGCCGCATGCACTGAAAAGTCGATGCGATTCATTATCAAGGGCCAGTCCGGAGGGTTCTTCGCCAGGTGCCAAGGGCCAAACCTGTTCAACAGCATTGGTGGTCGCGTTAATCAAAACAATCTCGCTCTTGTCTTCCATATTAACGTAAACCTTTCCTTTACCATCCGTCACCGAGAATTCTGGTTTTCCAGGTAGAGTTATGGTCGCAACGATTTTATTTGTTTTTGCATCGATAACCGTTGCATTATTGGATTTACCGTTGTACACAAATACCTTTTGCGAAAAGGGGTCAAACAGAATTGCATCCGGCCCGACACCCGTGATCTTCATCCTCGTTATTACTCCAAGGGTTTTGGTATCAAAAACAGTAACCGAAGAATCCTTGCCACTGGTAATGAATCCTTTACCCAGACCCTGAGCAATGGCTATCCCATGCACACCATTCATACCCGTAATGGTTCCGGCCAATACTCCTTTAACCTCATCAACTACCTGAACTATACTACCATGCGATACATAGAGACGGTTTGAAACGTCGTCAGAAAACAGGTAATCAAATTTTTCATCACCTTGGAGATGGATCTTGTTGACAGTCCACTTTCCTGTTTTTGCTGTCTGCTGAGCATATCCGCAGGCAAAAACCGATAAAGTGAACAAAAGCGTAGTTATAATTTTCATTTTCTATTATTTATTAAGGAATCAAATCGAAGGTCTGGTTGATGGTAAATGCTTGTTGCCCTTGCTATCTGTTGGATATGCTCCCATATCTTTGTTCAGCACATCAGCTGTGCCGTTAGTGCCCGATATGTTAACCCAATAAGTGAAGGATGCGGTTGCAAGCCCTTTGCCGATAGCTGGGGAACCGGATTTCAATGAAGGTACGTCATTATCCTGAAGGGTTAGTTCAGGTGTCACTCCCGGATCCCAGTTGGTAAGTACCGAAGCACATGCTGTATGTCCGGAACCAATTATATCACTCGATTTAACTTTCCCAAAGGAACCTACCGAATATACCCAGTTCTTTAAAGAATCATCAATTGCATATATCAGGTTATTACCGTACGTGCTATGGAGGGTGTCAGCCTTGGATGCTATATTAATACCAGTGTGGCAGCCAACCAAAACATTGTTAAAAATGTTGGCCGCAGCATACTTGTCGATCAGGATTCCCTGTGTTGCCTCACCAACTTTGCGCCAGCCACCGTTGACTATGGTGTTATTAAAAATATTCATGTTCGTTTGCGGGGAAAGTACCGTTTTGCCAGTTTCCAGTTTGATGCTATTGTTGGCAGCACTCCAGATATAGTTATAAGCAATGTCACCGGTGACACCTGCTTTGATGTTCATGGTTTCCCCATCGGGTCCGCCCAAACGCTGAAGAACATTCCTTTTTATACTTACCGTGATGTTACCGGCCAGATGGATCCCATCATCAATGCCACCAAACATCCAGTTGTCTTCAAAAATTATGTGGGTTCCGTTATTAAAACTCTGTGAGCCTTCCACATCAAAACTTGCCTGGGAACTTCCTTCAGCATCAGGTCCGCCAGTGTAATTGATATGTGTAAATCTTATATAAACATATTTCGAAAGGGAATCGATGAGAAAACCTCCCCAATGGCCCTTTACTCCTAGATCAGACAATTTATTTGGGTCGTCGGTAGTGAAAGTTATTTGTTTTGCATCAGTTCCAAGGCAAAGCAGCGCTCCGCGTACGGAAATATTGAAATTGCCTTTGGCAATGACTGTTACCCCTTGCTGAACAGCAAGTGTATCGCTTTTATTAACCACCACATTACCAACAAGATAGTAGGTTGAATCCTGTTTTAATGTTCCCTTAATAGTACCGGTAAGAAGGCTGCTTGTAACAAAGCTACCCGGAGGTTTCGGGTAGTCGGAGGTTGAATCAACCAAATCGTCACCCTTTTTTGTACAGGCAAATAGGGATAATGCCAATGCCGCTGTAAATAAGTACAAACCGTGTTTTTTCATAATTAATGTTTTAAAAACTTATAATGAATATTTTATTCCGATGAAATAGCTTTGGTAATTATTCAGTTTCTCAATGAAGTATCCATCGCTGGCATATCTCTGGATTGGATAATTCAACAGATTGGAAACTTTAAGCTGGATTGTCAACCTTTTATACAGCGTTTGTTCAACGGTAAAACCAAGGTTATGGTAGTTTTCCTCGTACACATCTTTACCATACAAGTCGCTGACATTGATCACATGCGAACCCTGCATGGTGTATGCAACACTACATTTAAACCCCTTCTGGCTGTTCCGGTAGGTAAGTCCGACGTTAATCAGATGAGGTGATTGCCCAACCAATGGACGGGTTTCCATTTTTGTAATGGTGGTCACATTGTTTAAGGAATCAATAACGTTAAAGAACTTTGGGTTGACGATTGCTGAATGTGTATAGGTATAATTGGCATTGATTCCAAAATTTCCAAAGTACTTAATGCCCACTAATTCAAATCCATAATTGGTGCAAAGGGCCACATTCCTGAAACTTCTGCTATCGTTGCCGGGATTAACCAGTTCTTCAATGGCATTATGCAATTGTTTATAAAAAATGCCCGCGGTAACCACTCCTTCGGCATCAGGATAAAGTTCATAACGAAGATCAAGGCAATTGCCAAGTGTATGTTTCAATTTTGGATTGCCGGTATTACCCCCAGGCCGGATATCAGAATAGGGAATCACTTCAGTGTAATTGGGCCTGTTAATAGCCTGATAATAAGAGAACCTCAGATTCTGGGTTGGGGTAAGTTTGTAGATCAGGTGCAGACTGGGAAGCAAATCCCAATAATAAAACTTTGCATGAGCGAGCGGTACCTGAAGGTCCAGCTGGTTGTGCTCATTCCGCATATTGGTAACTTCAAACCTCGCACCGGTAACGATCTGCAATTTTCCAAAGCTGGTTTTAACCATCGCATAAACAGCGTCTACATCTTCCCAGGCACGGTAATTGCCAGGATTATATATAGCATTCCCCTGAAGCTGCTGATCATTTTTTGTTGAAATGGGGACCGTTAGAATGTCGGGGTTTGGATATTTGTAATTGTCAGGAGATGCATTGAAAACATACTCGTTTGCATAATTCTTCCTGAATTTCATGCGAGCCAGTCCTCCGGCCTTAAATTCAAATAAATGATTGAATATCTGAGGTTTGTAATTGATGTTGAGATATGCCGATTTATCCTCATCTCTGCTCCATTGCCATGCTCTCGTGATACAGCTGGAATAATTCAGATAGGTCGGGGAGTTGGCCAATGGACTGGATATGGTCTGTACCAGATAAACGGAAGCAAAATCAGGTGATGTTGCATTGGCCACCGAATACACCATCGACCAATCGAGATCGAGGTTATCAGTGATCTTATGGTTCCCTCTCAGAATGGAACTCATGATTCCCGAGTTATCAGTCATGGTTTGCTTATAGGAATGAACCGTGCCGGTTCCGGGGCCAGTCCGGTTATCCTCATTCAGAGTGTCAACCACATCCCTTGCCCTTTGCTCGTTCATTTGAAAAAACGAAGTGTACAGGCTGATTTCATTGTTTTTATTTATCCGGTAATCTAGCTTTGCATATCCCCCAGCCCTTTTCTGCTCCTTGCAATAGGTTTGATTTTCCCACTGACTGACAGACAGATTATTGTAGATATCATTATTGTAGCTGATTGAATTATACGTGCTGGCCACCAGCTTATTCTGAAGGTTACCTGCCACCATCACGCCAAGCTTGTCTTTAAAGAACCTGCGTCCAAACGATACGCTGACATCCATATCAGGCAAGGCTGGTTCTGAGCTGACAATCAGATTCTTTCTTGAAAAATCCGATAAGGAGGGTACATAGGAAGTGCCCTTGAGTTCATTGAAATCTTTTACAGAAACAGCCTTTGAATCGAAGGTCAGAAAATCGTGGTTGAAGAAGTACTGGTTGTAACCGGTCGAAGCCTGTACTTTAAGAAATGCGGCTTCAGGAGCTTGTTTCATTACCATATTAACAGCGCCACCTATACCGTCACCTTCCAGGTCCGGTGTCAAAGCCTTGATCACTTCGATGCGTCCGATCAGCTCTGAACCAAACATATCCAGCGATACCGATTTACCGGAACCCGGGTTAGGCATCGCCACACCGTTCATCAGAGTACTATTATATCTTGGAGGCATACCCCGGATTACAACGTGAGTATTACTTCCGGCGCTGTTCTTCAACATGGAAACTCCTGATACACGCTGCATTACGTCAGCAACGTTTAAATCAGGCAGTGATTCGATGGTTTTAGCGCTGATCACATTCATAACCTGATTGGCCGTCCTCTCCGAACTTCTGGCACTTATATCTGTGCTTCTATCGAATTCCGAGGTTATGGTAACCTGTTCAATTTGAGTAACCTGAGCAGTCAATTTCAAATCCACAAGGAGGTTTTCCTTTTCGCCAACTGAAACTTTTTTAGTCAGGGTCTGATAACCTACAAAGCTGCATGTAAGGATATAACTGCCCTGAGGTATATTATTGAATAAAAAAGATCCATCCTGTTGCGTTTCTGCACTTTTCTCAATTTCTTTCAAAATGAGTGTTGCACCCACCATAGCCTCACCCGTTTTTGAATCCTTTACCTTGCCATGGATTACGGAGGAAAATGCCGGGGGAAAAATCGAGAATAGAAGAATGATTGAGATAAAACGGTACATAGGATAAAAATATCCTCAAATGTATCGGGGGGATTTTTCTTTGAAGTTAAGGAAATGATAAGTTAAGGTTAACGATCCTTAACCTGCATGGATAAGTTATTTTCCATGCTCAGAGGGTGCGGAGAGAGGGGGATTCGAACCCCCGGTATACTTTAGGCATACGGCAGTTTAGCAAACTGCTGGTTTCAGCCACTCACCCATCTCTCCAAAGAAGCGCGGCAAAAGTAAATATTTTACCGCATTATCCAAAAATATTAACGGAATTCGATTATTCAATTGTTACCAGCAGGCCCCGATTTAGCAGTCCTTGTTGCATCGGCTTAATAGTGGCCACTTCCCCTCTCTTGATATCACACTCGCCCTGATGATGCGTTATAAAGGCGCATTGCTCTGCCTGAACGGGATCATGACCACAAACCTCTATCAGGGAATCAATTACAAATGCGAAAGTATTAACGTCATCATTATGCAGAATAAGAAGACGTTCATCTCCCGAACTGAGATTGGTCAGATTCAGTGAATCAGGGTTGTGTTTTGTAATATCCTGGCTCATCAACAATTTTTTTTTAGGGAAGGCCAAATTAGAAAATTTTATTCACACTGTAATCACCAACTGTTAATAAACTTCCAAAAGACGGAGAAATCCAACCCGAATTAGTTAATATATTTGTACTTTAACGCAAATACCGCAGATCATGGACAAGCTGAAAACAGGCGACCCGGCACCGGGTTTTACATTTACTGACCATTCCGGCATTACCCGCAGCCTGAGTGATTATCTTGGCAAAAAGGTAATACTCTATTTCTATCCAAAAGATAATACACCCGGATGCACCCTTGAGGCATGCAGCCTCCGCGACGGGTATGATGAACTTCGTGAAAAAGGATTTGAGGTCATCGGAGTGAGCGCCGACCCGCCAAAATCGCATGAGGGTTTTCGGGCAAAGTTCAATCTGCCTTTTGCTCTCGTTTCCGATACCGATAAAACTGTTTTAAAGGATTATGGAGTTTGGGGTGAAAAGAAATTCATGGGCCGGCAATTCATGGGAATCATCCGTACCACCTTTATAATCGATGAGCAGGGCCGGATTCAGCGGATAATCGAAAAAGTAAATACTAAGGATCACGCAAAACAAGTGATGGAAGAGATGGAAAAATGATCGCATTTCTCCATTTTTGTATGTTTTGTGCATCTATACTACCAGCTAATTAAAATCAAATGGAAAAAGACAATTCAATCCAGAAAGAAAAACAAAAAGCATTGCAGCTCACTATCGAGAAATTAGAGAAGAGCTACGGCAAAGGCACGATCATGCGGATGGGTGGAGATGCTATCGAGGATATCCCGACTATCCCCTCAGGCTCCATCGGTATAGATGTTGCAACAGGGGTTGGAGGTTATCCGAAAGGCCGGGTTATCGAGATTTTCGGACCTGAATCATCGGGTAAAACAACTCTTGCGCTTCATGCCATCGCAGAATCGCAAAAAGAAGGCGGAATCGCCGCTTTTATTGATGCTGAGCATGCTTTTGACCGCTATTATGCCGAAAAGCTGGGGGTAGATGTGGTTAACCTTCTTGTTTCGCAACCTGACAACGGTGAGCAGGCTCTCGAAATTGCTGATCATCTGATCCGCTCCGGAGCTATCGACATCGTCGTTATTGACTCCGTGGCAGCCTTAACTCCCAAATCCGAAATTGAAGGCGAAATGGGTGACTCAAAAATGGGCCTTCAGGCACGCCTTATGTCGCAGGCTCTGAGAAAACTGACGGGTAGTATCAGTAAAACAAAAACCTGTGTCATTTTCATCAATCAGCTCCGTGAAAAAATCGGCGTGATGTTTGGTAACCCTGAAACCACCACCGGCGGTAATGCCCTGAAATTTTATGCCTCCATGAGGATCGATGTAAGAAAGATCGGCCAGATCAAGGATGGTGAAGAAATGACCGGAAGCCGCACCCGCGTGAAAATCGTAAAAAATAAGGTCGCTCCGCCATTTAAAAAGGCCGAGTTCGATATGGTTTACGGCGCCGGGATATCACGTATCGGCGAAATCGTTGACCTGGGGGTCGACCTGAATATCATTAAGAAATCAGGATCATGGTTCTCTTATGGAGACACCAAACTTGGCCAGGGACGGGATTCAGTAAAATCACTTCTTGAGGACAATCTGGAACTCACTCAGGAATTAACAGTTAAAATCAAAGAAGCTCTTAAAAATGCTAAAATTTAATAAAGGAGCCGTCCTCCCGACGGCTCTTTTCTTTTTACTTCTCCTGCCACCGGTTTTTAACTCCTGCAAGAACAGCAGTAAAAAGGACAATAATAAAGGAGATGCAGCAGCGGTAGCGGCCCAAACGGATTCTTCAAATCTTCTGGTTCTCGATAAACTGATCAGGGAAAACCCTAAAAGCCCTGATCTTTTTGCCAAGCGAGCTAAATTTTATGCCGATAAGAAGAATTATACACAGGCCCTCACCGATGTAACCATCGCTCTCAAGCTTGATTCCCTGAAACCTTCGTATTATATCGATCAGGCTGAATATTATATCTTTAATGGCGAAACCACCAGTGCAAAAAAAGGATTGAGCCTCTGTCTGAAAAAATTCCCGAACAATACGGATGTCATGCTCAAACTGGCGGAGATCCACCTTTACCTGAAAGAATATGGCCAGGCAAAACTAATCCTCAAGGACGTTATGCCCATCAATCACGACCTGCCCCAGCTTTACTTTCTTCAGGGTTTGATAGCGCTCGAGAACAGTGATACTTTGGGAGCTGTGCGCAATTTTCAGGTGAGTATCGACAAGGATCCGAATTATTATGCCGCTTACATACAGTCCGGTAAAATATATTCAAACCAGGGCAATCAACTGGCTATTCAATATCTGAAATCTGCTATCGACCTGCAGCCTAAGATGTATGAAGCACATTATCTCCTCGGAATGTTTTACCAGGAACATAATATGCTGGAAGATGCGCATCAGGAATACGAATTCATCAGTACGAAGATCGACAGTACCCTGCCCGACCCTTATTATAACAGAGGGTATATCGAAATGGTTTATAAAAGAAATTTTGCCGAAGCTGAAAAGTGGTTCAGCAAGGCTATATACTGGAATCCCAAATATGCCGATGCCTGGTATAACCGGGGATTCAGCTATGAACTCGATGGCCAGTTATCAAAAGCAAAGACTGATTACCAGAAAGCCATGGAGCTCGAGCCGAATTTTCCGCTGGCCATTAAAGGCCTGAACAGAATTGTAGATGGAAAACCATTAAAAAACAAATAACCATGAAAATGTTGATCAGGTTGATCCGGTTGATCCCATTATTATTGGTCGTTACAGTCATCGGCTGTAAAAAACAATCTCAAATCGGTTATCGGCCCGAAAATGCACGTTTGACATCGGACCATATGACCCCTGAAGTCCTCTGGTCGCTTGGCCGGATCAGCAATGTTCAGCTCTCCCCCGACAAGACTCAGATCCTTTTTGGCATTACTTACTATAATATCCAGAAGAATAAAGGATTCCGCGACCTGTATGTCCTTCCTGTCAGCGGGGGCCCTACTAAGGCAATTACCAATACAGCAGTCAATGAGAATGGCGAAGTCTGGAGGCCTGACGGGCAAAAAATCGGGTTCCTCAGTAGTGAATCCGGAAGCATGCAGCTTTGGGAAATGAATCCCGACGGATCAAGAAGAAGAAGAATCTCAGATATCGCCGATGGCATATCAGGGTTTAACTATTCACCTGATCAAAAGCATATTGCATTCATCAAGGAGGTCAAGGTGAAGGCAAACCTAAAAGACAAATACCCCGACCTTACCAAAGCGAATGCCCGTGCTTACGACGACATTATGTATCGCCATTGGGATGAGTGGACCGAATCATTTACGCATGTATTTATTGCCCAGGTAATTAAAGGCAAGCTAGAATCAGTGGTCGATATTATGGATGGACAACCATGGGAATCTCCTTTAAAACCGAATGGAGGAATGGAGCAAATCACCTGGTCGCCCGACGGGAATAAGCTGATTTATACCTGCAGAAAAAAGTTCGGGAAAGATTACGCGCTCTCCACAAATTCCGACCTTTTCCAATATGATGTTAATTCCGGATCCACAACCAACCTCACGGAAGGGATGATGGGCTATGATATTAACCCGGTTTTCTCGCCAAATGGCAGATATCTTGCCTGGGAAAGCATGGAAAGGGAAGGTTATGAAGCTGATAAAAGCAGGCTTTTCTTAATGGATGTGCAGACGGGTACCCGGACAGATGTTACGACTCAGTTCGATCAGAATGTCGCTGGCCTGGCATGGACGGATGATAACAAGTCGATCTACTTTATTTCGGACTATCAGGCGACCGATGAAATCTACCGCTATAATATTGATGCCAAAGACATCTCCAAGATTACCACGGGAATTCATGATTACAACCTTGTTCTTCCGGCAGGAAACCGTCTGATTGCTGTTCGTCAGTCGATGTCGAAACCGGATGAGATATACCGGGTAGATCCCACCTCGGGCGAAGCTGAAGAGATTTCATTCGTGAACAAGCCGCTGCTTGATCAGCTGTCTATCGGGCGTGTTGAATCGAGATGGGTTAGAACCACCGACCAGAAAAGCATGAAAGTCTGGGTCATTTATCCTCCCGGATTTGATGCCTCCAAAAAATATCCGACCCTCTTGTTTTGTGAAGGCGGACCCCAAAGTACTGTCAACCAATTCTGGTCGTATCGCTGGAATTTCCAAATGATGGCCGCGAAAGGATATATCATTGTCGCTCCAAACCGTCGTGGGTTGCCAGGGTTTGGAAAGGAATGGCTCGAAGAGATTTCAGGAGATTATGGCGGGCAAAATATGCTCGACTATTTCTCTGCCATCGATACTGTGGCGGCAGAACCTTATGTGGATAAAAACAGGCTCGGCGCGGTTGGCGCCTCCTATGGCGGCTTCAGCGTTTATTGGCTGGCAGGGCATCATCAGGGCAGATTCAAGGCCTTCATTGCCCATGATGGTATGTTTAACCTGGAAGCAAATTATCTTGAAACCGAGGAAATGTGGTTCGCAAACTGGGATATGGGCGGTCCATACTGGGACAGCACAAACATCGTTGCCCAGAGAAGCTTTGCCAACTCACCGCATAAATTTGTCGATAAATGGGATACTCCGATTCTCATAATTCATGGAGAGAAAGACTACAGGATATCCTATACGCAAGGATTGCAAGCCTTTGATGCGGCACGGTTGAGAAATATTCCCGCTCGCCTGCTGATATTCCCCGAAGAAAACCACTGGGTACTATCTGCACAGAATGGAATTCTATGGCAACGTGAGTTTTTTGACTGGCTCGATAAATATCTGAAACCAACACCTTAGGACTCGCTCAGACTATCCAGAAAATCGACCAAAGGTTTAGGGAAAGGATATTCCACGATATTCCGGCCCGACACCCACAACAAGCTCTTATTGCCAATGCTGGCTTTGGATACTGTGGTAACTGCATAAAACCTGATATCCAGTTTAGCATGCGTTAAAACATGCTTGATCCTTCGTATTTCGGATAGGTTGTCTGCCTTAATACCATAAACCGACTGACATTCTGCAGCTATTGAAGCAGGTTCCAAATCACCGGCAATCATGGGAAGCTCGTATAGTCCGTTCCAAATCCCTTTGCCCGTACGTTTTTGAATTACAATTTCTTCGCCCTGCATGACCAGCAAATAGTTCATCACAGAGGCTGATTTCTTGATGGCAGGCGATTTCACCGGCAATTCGCCCTGGATTTTCAACTCACAGGCGCGGCACAGGTTAATTAATGGACAAATAGTGCATTCTGGTGATCTGGGTTTGCAAACAGTGGCTCCAAGGTCCATAAGCGCCTCATTGAAGTCACCCGGCCTTTGGCGGCTGATCAGCTCCTGGGCCAACCTTTTGAAGAGGACCTGACCCTTAGTTGAGTCGATAGCTGTTTTATCAGCAATGACGCGGCTTAACACACGATAGACATTTCCATCGACTGCAGCATGTACCTGGCCAAAGCAAATTGAAGCAATGCAGGAGGCGGTATAATCACCAATACCCTTTAATTTCCTTATCATTTCGAAATCAGAAGGGAATATTCCACCATGGTTTTCCACAATAAACCGGGCAGTAAAGAGCATGTTTCTCGCCCTGGAATAATAACCAAGCCCCTGCCACAAGCGGAGAACCTCATCCTCGCCGGCAGCCGCAAGGGAATGAAGATCAGGGAAACGCCCGACAAACCGAAGGAAATAGCCAGTACCCTGCTCGATACGTGTTTGCTGGAAAATTATTTCGGAAACCCAGATAATATAAGGATCACGGCTTCCTCTCCAGGGCAATGTGCGGGCATGCCGGTCGTACCAGAGGAGTAATGGAGATGCAATATCCAATTATCTCGGAGATTTATTGATTAATATACAATGTGTTACAAGTAATTCTGTTCGATTCATCCCCCGGCAGATACCCTTTAAAGTGACACTGTCGCCAGCGGTAATTTGCATAGGCTTGTCGTAAATGGATTTTCTTAATTCGCACTTGATCACGCACATATCCTGACCAAGCATCACATAATCTTTATCGGAAGCTGCAACACGACCCTCAAGAATGATCACTTTCCCTGATAATTTCATGGGTGCACCTGTGGGATCGGAGGTAAATTCACGGAACAGTTCGATGGCGGTAAAATTTCCTTCGGGCAAAGCGGTCTGGAGATTTTTATATGGTGGGAAAACAAACCAGGCAGCCGCTGCGATCAGCAGGATCAGCAAGACAACCAGCCAGATCCGGAGGCGCCGAAAGAACTTCTTCATTTCCCGGAAGGTTTTTTAAACGGTTCGTAGGTTATCTTGACATCTATAGGAATTTCCTTTGCCACCTTGTCGATAACAATATTTGGGATCTCAATCTTATAGGTTTCCAGTTTTATAACAAACCTGGATGTTGCCTTGATTTCATTGCCCGACCTTTGTAAAACCCCCTCTTCACTCACTCTTGATGTAATTCCATGAATGGTAAGATCGCCCTCCACAATGACTTTGTAATCGACCCCCGGAACCAACTTGAGCGGATCAAAATTTACGATCCTGCCTTTAAATGTTGCTTTCGGAAATTTCTCCGACTCCACATAGTTTTCATTAAAATGTTCTTCAGCCAGCGGAAGTGTAAATTTAAACGACTTCATCAGCAGGGTGAAAGCCATCTCACCGGTTTTCGTATTCAGGATCGACCCGGTTTGGTAATTATTCGCATCGATGTCGATAATATCAGTATGCGAAATAAAATAGATATGGCCGGTTCGTGTAAACCAAAGTGTATCCTGTGACTGCGCCGACAGGAAAAACAGGCAAAGAGCAAAAGTTACGGTAATCGCTTTCATTTCTTCTTTCTGATTACGGTAAATACACGCGATATATTGAAACCCACATGCAGTCCGTTTGTTTTCCAGGAGCCGGTGGTTTCGCCAATAAATCCATTTTCCAATATCTGAAATGAATTGCTCACAAACACCTGAAAAACATGGCTGCCGGTTTCTATGTCCAGTCCGATGCTCAGCGGATTGTATCTTTTAGGTCCGGTGAGCTGGTTCCTATCCTTCAGCCAAAAATATTCGCACGAGATGGCTGCCCTCTTTGAAAATTTCATTCTTCCTCCCACTCCCATGGCAAAAATCCGGTTGGGGTCCAGCGGAGTGGCAACCATATTCCGATGGACAAAGGTGGGACTCAGCTGAATACTTAACCACGGGGCAAATTTTCGGGCAACCAGGAGCTGCGCCACAAATGATCTGCGGTGTACCGCATCAACTACCCACGTGGGATCCGGATAATCCTTCGTGGTGGTTATGGCTGCCAGATACAACGATGCACTAACCGGCAAGGCCCATTTACCTTTCATCTGTCTAATTGGGCTGAACTTAACAAATCCATTAAATTGCTCGTCCACGGTTGCGCGGCCCAAACCCACTTCCATCCAATTAGTTATGCCATATTCAAGGCTGACATGTGAGCTCGACTCATCTAATCCAAAAAACTTTTTAAATCCACTGTTCATTAATCCAAAACGATGGGCGACATGCAGTTCAAGATCCCCGGCGCGCATGCGTTCAATGGAATGACAATTGATTACCCTGGTTGATTTAAAAGTGGCATCTACCGGGATTCTCACAGGCTTGATTGCCGAATCGAGCATCTCCAGAAGGTCATTCTGAGCCCGTAATGGAGCGAAGGCCATCACCATACCCAGAATAAGGAACCAATGGATTTTCATTCTCCTCATCTGTGTGACTTTCCCTCCCAAAAGAGGCTGAAAATCTCATCCTCCGTCAGAAATTTATTGAATATCCGTATTTCATCAAGATAACCTCTGAAGAGCAACGTATCCATAATATGATAGTTGTAAGGCCTTCCCAGATAGAGTAAATCAGTGAGTGGATGCAAACGCCATGGTCTGGATACGGTATCAGGCATATAACCGTCGATATAAAGCCGGGGCGGGTTAATGGTATCCCCAATTTCAAGATACAGATGATGCCAGAAGTAAAAATCCATCTGATTGCGCCAATACCATCTGGAGGTATCCTGCTGCATGAAAACGCTGAATCTTGGCATCGTAGCCGTGGTGATCGCATCAAGTCCGGCAGCAAACTGGCCCAGGCCATAATCGAACAGGTACGACCGGCTGTAATTGGGCATGGGCAGAAACCAGAGTGAAATGGCCAGGGAATCATATACACCGATCAATCCTGAAAGATAATCATGCACTCCATCAAGCACCACTGCCGCACTGTCGAGCCGGTTATGGTCCCTGCCTCTTTCAATATCACCCCAGAACCTCAGAGGATCGACATGGCCGAGCTTATCATTGAAAGATGAATCCAGTGTAAACCAGGCTATCTGACCTTTGATGGCAGAATCCTGAATTATGACATGAGGGAACATATCCCGCTCATTGTCATTGACACAAGCCGACATGATCAGAAGAAGTAAAACAAATATCGACTGGATCTTTTTCACGAAATGAATAAATACTTTCTGATGACTATCAATAACTGCCTCGCATCAAAAGGCTTGAAAAGGCATTCCCTGGCTCCGGCTAAAAGCATCCGGTCTTTTAGCCCTTCATAAGAATATGCTGTATAGGCAATTATGGGCATTCGCGGCAACAAGGCATGAATTTCAGAAGTAGCCGTTATCCCATCCTTAACTGGCATCTGAATATCAGTGATGATCAAATTAATATCAAGCCCTGATTTGCAAATATTTACAGCTTCCTGCCCGTTCAGGGCCCATAAAATCTGGACCCTTGTTTTTCTAAGGGCCTCAGCCAGAAACATATAATTGAAATCAATATCCTCGGCAATCAGGAAAACAAAGGAATCCCACTCGTAACGAAGGACCTTTTGATTATAAAGATTAAGATCGAAGGACTTCTCCATAATTCTTTCCAGATATTCAATTTCTGATAAAGTTCATCCCATCGCCAACTGATATCCTGTTCAGGGCGCAAAACCCGGCATTGACCTCAATCACATATTTTGCAGGAAAATCAGATGGGATCGGCTGTTCATTCAGCGTTGCCATGTTTTCACAGATCTTAACAATCTTTTTCTCAGCATTCACATAGAGAATATCTAATGGTAAATAGGTATTCTTCATCCAGAATGAACGAAGGTCCACATCATCGAAAATAAAAAGCATTCCGCGGTTCAAATCCATCTGCCGGCGATACATCAGTCCCTGTTCGCGCTTGGCATCTGTATCTGCCACCTCGATGTCAATTTTTGTCAGGACCGTTCCATTGGCCTTTACGAAAGTCAGCTCACCCTGTCTGACGAATTGAGGCTCAGCAGAGGTTGTTTTTTCTGGTTGAATGCGTTTATTTCTCATTTGCTGCATCCCCCTCTTAGGGCTGTATACTATTGCCATTATGAAGATTACCACCAAAAGCAAAGCCAGGTAAAGCGAAGGTTTACCTTTGGTTTTCCGTTTTTTAGTGTTAGCTGCTTTTTTTGGCCGATCTTTTTCGCGAATATTAACCATATGGAAAGTTTTGTGTGAATATACCAATTTTACCTTTGTTGACGAAACAGACTAAAATGCTCTTGAAAAAAGCTCATATCGATCAAATGAACTTTCTGGGAACCGCCGGGGAGCCATTCTTGTTTGTTATCGATTTCGAAGGGTTGAACCCGATAATCTGCAAATTGGATGAGACTCCTGATTCAATCAGGATTTCAACGCCCGGATATAATCCAGGTTTCAAATCGCAACCAGTTAAGGATAGGATCAGTTTAACGAAACACCCAATGCCCTATCCTGAGTATCTTGAGGCGTTTGGTAAGGTAATGCAGCATCTCCGTCAAGGGAATTCCTATCTCGTGAACCTCACTTTTCCGACTCCGGTGGACACAGGATTAACACTGGAAGATATTTTCGAAGTGAGTGAAGCTCCATTTAAACTTCTGATTAAGAACAAATTTGTAGTTTTTTCACCGGAATCATTTATCAGAATAAGTGGTCGAAGCATCAGTTCTCATCCTATGAAAGGCACTATTGATGCAACACTACCCCATGCCCGGGAAACAATTCTGAATGATCCCAAAGAATCAGCAGAACACAATACCATAGTTGATCTGATCAGAAACGATATCAGCAAGGTTGCCGAACAGGTTGAAGTTGCGCGCTTCCGCTATTTCGATCATATTGTCACCAATGACAGTGAGTTTCTGCAAGTGAGCTCTGAGATAAGGGGATTGCTGCCTGCAGATTACAAGAAGCAGATTGGTTCCATCATCGATGCACTGTTGCCTGCAGGGAGCATTTCCGGAGCTCCTAAAAAACGCACGTTGGAGATCATCAGGGAGGCCGAAACAAAACCCCGTGGATATTATACCGGCGTTTTCGGTATTTTCGACGGGCAAAATCTGGAGAGTGCAGTGATGATAAGGTTTATCGAACAAACCGAAACCGGACTGCGTTACCGAAGCGGTGGCGGAATCACGCACATGAGCGATCCGGAAGCAGAGTATCAGGAAATGCTGGATAAGGTATATTTACAGGTGACTGGTGACAAGTGACGGGTGACAATATGAAAATACATATAACATTAACAGCTAAGGACATACACGAAGTGGAGCTCGTGGGGAAAATTGCAGTGGTCATTGATGTTCTGCGGGCTACGTCAGTCATGGTTACTGCCCTGGCGAATGGGGCCAGCTGGGTAAAAACGGTTGCTTCGATTCCGGAGGCTTTTCAGTTACGTTCGCCCGATGTGTTATTGGGAGGGGAGCGTCATGCTTTGCCAATCGAAGGATTCGATTTCAGCAATTCACCGCTGGAATACACTTCCGCGAGGGTCATGAACAAGGGAATTGTTTTGACAACCACCAATGGCACCCAGGCCGTATCGCGCTGCGAAGCCGCCGATGAAGTACTGATCGGCGCATTCTTAAACGAGCAAATATTATCAGATTACCTCAACTCGGTAAATCGTCCGGTAGAACTGATCTGCGCAGGAACCAACAGCGAATTTTCGCTCGATGATTTTCTTTGCGCCGGCCTTATTTGTGAATCTTTGCAGCAATCAGGATTAGCTGAGCTTGATGATCTCGGAAGACTTGCAGTGAAGACATGGAACGATGCAAGTTCAGATATTCATGCCGCCCTGGCTGGAGCTTATCATTATAATGTTTTGAAATCGAAGGGTTTTACTATCGATTTGGATTATTGCCTTCAGCGGGATTCCCATCCCATCCTTATTCGGAAAAATAAAAGCAATAATGCCTTCGTAAGGGTGTTCCCGGCTAATTAATTACGATCTTGCTCTTTTCAGGCCCACTCCCCGGATAAGGAACCGGTCATACAGCATCATCAGCAATACTGTGGCCAGCCCGATACCGAAAACAATATACCATATCCGGTTAGGATGATAGGTAACCCAAAGATAATCTGTTAATTGCCTACCGTTCATCCCCATAAGTTCAGCCGCCTTATTAAAGTAATCAGTCTGTGTAAAATGCTGCGATATTGGTGGAATACTCAAACCTTTTGAAGCTACATCCAATTGGAGAAGTGAAATCTTATCTGAAAGATGCTGGTACACTCCGCCTGAAATCTGGCCGGCAAAGAAATTACCGCCGGCATAGGGAATAAATGAGCAGCCCATATAAAGGGCTACCTTATCTTTTGGCGCTATCCGGGCAACATATTCAGATATTTTTGGAGAAGATGACATTTCGCCCATGGCGAAAATGAATATCGACAGAATCAGAAAAAATCCGTTCTGGGTGAAAAGAGTGAGGGATATCCCGATCGTGCAAACCAGCATCCCGCTGATCATGGCATTCAGCGGTTTCCATTTCATCACCACTGTGGAAACAATAATCTGAAGCAACACGATAAACAGTGCGTCAATATTGACCAGCATTTCACTTGCGATGGTGCCATTATGCTGAGTATCCAATGCATGCGCAAATCCAGGCCAGATATTCTTAATCGATTCAAACATCACATCGGTTCTCACCCACTGATCGATGAAAACCGGAAGCGTATAAAACAGCTGATTGTACATGGTCCAGAACCCAATAACCAAAATCAGGAATATCAGCAGTTTAATGTCACTCAATGCTTTAAAGATATTCTTGAAAATCGAGGAAACTGCTTTTCCCAAGGGATCGGTATTTTTTACCTGAGCAGGCTCCTTATAGAAGAATATCACGATAAACAGGTTAACCAGGATGGATACGGAAGACATCATGAACATATATTTCCACGAGAAACCCCTCAGCACCGAGGCAATGATGGGTCCTATGAAAGAGCCGATATTCACGACCATATAAAAAATCCCAAAGCCCAGCGAGGAGGTTGATTCATCTGTAGTTTTTCCTACAGTAGCCTGAACAACGGGCTTAAACAATCCTGCTCCGAGGGCCACCCACAGAAAGACAAGAAATACGGCACTATAGGAACTCACCTGACTCATGGCAAAGTATCCGCTCGAAAGGACGACAAATGCCACAATCAGTGTTTTCCGGAATCCAAATTTGTCAGCAATGGCGCCTGTCAGCAAAGGCAGAAAATACAGGACCATAACCACTGTCCCCATGAGCGTGCCCTTCTGGACCTGGGTAAATCCCAGTGCACCAGTTTCGGTGGAGCCGGTGAGATAAAGCGAGAGGGGAATGAACATGCCATACCAGGCAAGTCGCTCGAAAAGTTCCATGGAGTTGGCCCACCAGTAGGTTGATGGGAGTTTGCGGAGGACGACGCTCAGAGTTGACATAGTTTTACAACATTTTCTACGTGATGGGTATGCGGAAACATATCTACCGGCTGAACTTTTTCAACTTTATACAGGTCAGCCAGCATGGCCAGGTCGCGGGCCTGGGTGGCAGGATTGCAGCTAACATAGACAATCCGCTGAGGATTTGCGCTGCGAATGGCGGCGATCACCTCTTCATGGACGCCGGCCCGTGGAGGATCGATGATAATCACATCAGGCTGACCATGTGTTTCGATAAACTCTGGAGTCAGCGTATCCTTTATATCACCGGTAAAGAACGATACGTTATGAATCGAGTTGAGTTCAGCATTTACTTTTGCGTCTTCAATCGCCTCGGGCACAAATTCCACGCCGATAACCTGCGATGCCTTTGCCGCAACAAACTGAGCGATAGTTCCTGTTCCTGTGTACAGGTCATAAACGATCTCTGAACCTGTTAACCCTGCGAAGTCCATGACAACCTGGTAAAGTCGGTGAACCTGGCGGGTGTTGGTTTGAAAAAACGACTTAGGACTGATTTTGAATTTCAATCCATCCATTTCTTCAATGATATGATCGCGTCCGTACCATGTGAAGATCTCGAGGTCGTTAATGGTATCATTCTTTTTAGGATTGATGACATAGACCAGGGAGGTGAGAAAAGGGAATTTTTCAGCAATAAAATTCATCAGCTTAGCCCTTTTATCAGGCTCATCCTCATGAAAACTAACGATTACCATCCATTCTCCGGTGGAAGTGCACCTGATCGTGAGATTTCGCATCAGTCCGGTTTGAAATCTCAGGTCGTAGTAGGTATAATCGTTATCCAGGGTAAACTTCCTTACCTCATTGCGGATCTCGTTAGCCGGATCCGGCTGCAGGTAACATTTTTGAATATCAACCACCTTATCAAATAAACCCCTTACGTGCAGGCCTAATCCTCTCGATGAATCAGGAAATCCATCGAGCATTTCATCCTTATATAACCATCGCCGGTTGGAAAAGGTGTACTCCATTTTATTCCGATAATACTCTGATGATTCTGCGCCAATGATCGGGGGAATTTCCGGAAGGGTAAGCCGTCCGATGCGGGTTAGCTGATCAGATACCTGCCTGGCTTTGAATTCGAGCTGTTGGGCATAAGGAAGCATCTGCCACTTACAACCGCCGCAAATGCCAAAATACCTGCACAATGGTTCCTGGCGGAGAGGCGATGGAGTAACCATCCTGAGCATATCGCCTTCCCAGTAGGAATGGCGCATTTTTGTGATCTTAACGTCGATAACATCGCCGGGGATTACCATGGGGATAAAGACCACCCGATTTTCATAGCGGACAATCGCTTTTCCTTCTGCTCCGACTGATTCGACCGTTATTCCGGTCAGGATAGGTAATGGTTTTTTCTTTGGCACCAGAATTCTGTTTGGCGCTAAAAGTAATAAAGAGCGTGGAATTTCCGGTGGTTTTTACCAGATCCACCGCTGGAATCGGTTCCGAAGCCAGTCGAACCTCCCCAGCCAGGCTGCAATAGTGATAAGTTGTGGTAATCCGTTCATCAGCCTGATAGTGCGTCGCTGAGGTCTCATCCTCTTCCACAGATATTTTTCGATTTGTTGGTCGTACAAATTGTGCTGCCCAGTTTTCGCTGCAATTCCCGCCAGCATTCCACTGCGGACCGCCTGCATGATTCCATCGCCGGAAACCGGATCAACCAGCGAAGCTGAATCACCTGTCAGCATAAAGCCCGGTCCGCTCCATATCTGCCTCTTCCTGGCAAAAGGTACCATGCCACCACGGAGGTCGCTCACCTGAACAGCATTCTTAAGCATCTCACGAACAACAGGATGCTGGTTTCTGAACTTATGAAACAGTTCAACAATCGAGGTTTTCATTTTTCTCCTGCTATTTTCAGGCATGCCAAATCCAACATTTACCCGATTACCCGGCATCGGGAAAATCCAGAAATATCCGGGGAAAAAATCCGGATGGTAAAAAACCAGTTCCACTCCGGGATCTATCGCATCGACATTGTCGAAATAACATCTCACCGCCTGACCATAAACCTTTGGATCTGGAATAGTGCCTGCCAGCTTTCGGGCCGCCAGGGAGGGCGCACCATCTGCAGCGATAACCAGGGAAGTTCTGATTTCATCCCCAGGCAATCCATCGGGTAACTGAGTGGTTAGTATGATTTGCTGCTCAGACCGTTGATAATCGACTACCCTGAGGCCGGTGATCACCTGTGTATCCGTTGACTCCCTGACATTATCGAGCAGAAACCCATCGAAAGCACTGCGTTCCACAACATATCCGGGAAGTGGCCATTTAAAAAAAAGCCGCAGGGCATTGGGGAAAATCAGCGCTGACGAACGGAAACTGGCCGACTTAACTTTAAGCAAAAAGTCATCATAGATGCCCGGAACCAGATTCTCCAGGCCGAGCAGGGCATGTGCGGGAACCGAATCACCACAGGTTTTATTGCGGGGGAAAACAGCTTTATCAATCAGAAGAACCTTTTTATCGGACCCCTTCAGGGCCAAAGCGGCTGAGCAACCGGCCGGTCCAGCTCCGACAATCACTACATCCGTTACAATCAATCCTTTAGGTACTCCTTTGTTCATCTGATCTTGATATACCCGAAGTTTATCTAAATTTGGCGAAAATTAAAAATAAACATGGCCCGTATCGGACGACAGGTTGATCATTACAGTGAAGTGGATATTGAGAGCATACGGGCAGATTTCTCCCCCGACCGTCAGCACAGGTTTACGCTGATGATGGAATACAGCAATAACCTGATGAATAATGTCCGAAACCGGACAGTTACAGTGATTTTGAAGAACCCGAGCGCTGCCGATCAGAAGCGTTCCGATTCTACCATCCGTAAAGTGGAAACCTATGTATGGCAGCACTTTACCGATGCAAAATTTCTTAATATCCTGAACATTTTTGGGTTTCGGGCCACAGATGCCAAAGAGGTAAATGGCAAAATATCCGAAGCAGGGGCTGAAGCTGTGAACGGCAGTGAAAATGACCGTTTCTTTCAGGAAATCCTTCAAAAATCAGATTATGTAATCTGTGCCTGGGGCGGACCGTCGGGAATCGATGGCAAGGCTTATGCATCACGTATTTCTGACGTAAAGTCATTAATAGGCAACCATTATACCGGTCCTGTTTACCAGGTATGCGGTACTCAGCTGACCAAAGAACCATTGCATGGGTTGATGTGGGGTTATCAATATGAACTTAAACCGTTTGCATTATGATATCCCTCGACCAGGTAACGGTAAGTTTTGGAAGCTATGATTTACTGAAAGAAATTTCATTTCTGGTGAGCCAGCGCGACCGCGTGGGTTTGGTTGGCAGAAATGGTGCGGGAAAAACTACGATCCTCCGATTATTCACAGGGGAGATGAAACCTTCGGATGGTTTTGTTTCAACGCCACCAAACATCAGGCTGGGATATCTGCCCCAGCACATGGCCTATTCTGATTCGACCACGGTATTTCATGAAGCGGAAAAAGCTTTTGAGGAAGTTTTGCAGCTGGAAAGGGATATTCATAACCTGACCATAGACATTACTGCCAGAACTGATTATGAAACTGACTCTTACCACAAACTGATTTCGGATTTATCTGAAAAAAGCGAGCGGTTTGATATGCTTGGGGGACGGAACCGTGAGGCTGAGATTGAGCAAACACTGCTCGGACTTGGATTCGAAAGAAAAGATTTCGAAAGGGCGACCTCGGAGTTCTCCGGGGGTTGGCGTATGCGTATCGAATTAGCTAAAATTCTCCTTAAAGAACCTGATGTATTGCTGCTCGATGAACCGACCAACCACCTGGATATTGAATCGATCCAGTGGCTCGAGGATTATTTGAGTGTTTTCAGGGGAGCAGTTCTGCTAATCTCGCATGACAGGACCTTCCTCGACCGCGTAACCAAAAGAACTGTCGAAATCACTTTAGGCCGTTTAGCCGATTACAAAGTTCCCTATTCAGAATTTCTCAAATTACGGGCTGAACGACGCGAGCAACAGTTTGCGGCATACACGAACCAGCGGAAAAAAATCGAGGAAACTGAAAAGTTTATCGAACGGTTCCGGTATAAAGCAACAAAATCAGTTCAGGTACAGTCGCGCATCAAGCAATTAGCCAAAATCGACCGTATTGAAATGGATGAGATCGACGGATCATCCATCCACATAAAATTTCCTCCTGCACCTCACGCAGGCACTATCCTTGTTGAAGCAGAGGATGTTACTAAAAGATATGGTTCCACTCACGTACTCGATAAAATTGCCATGATCATCCACAGGGGTGAAAAGGTGGCATTTGTTGGCAGAAACGGAGAAGGAAAGACCACCATGGCCAGGATTATTATGAGCGAGCTTGAATTTGAAGGCAAATGCAAGTTGGGGCATAATTTAAAAATTGGGTATTACGCTCAAAACCAGGCTGATATTCTTGATCCTTTAAAAACGGTGATGGAAACGATCGATTACGTTGCCGTTGGCGATATCCGGACCAAGATCCGGGATATTCTGGGAGCCTTCCTTTTCAGCGGGGAAGATGTCGACAAGAAAGTCTCGGTACTTTCCGGAGGTGAAAGATCCAGGCTGGCTTTGGCCTGCCTGCTGATGGAACCAAAAAACCTTTTAGTGCTTGATGAACCGACCAATCACCTCGACTTACGTTCGAAGCAGGTTTTGAAGGAGGCGCTTTTAAAGTTTGACGGGTCACTGATTCTGGTTTCTCATGACAGGGATTTCCTCGATGGATTGGTTGGAAAGATTTTCGAATTCCGCGATAAAAAAGTCAAAGAACATCCAGGTGATATTTTTGAATTCCTGAATAAGAAGCGGTTAAATACGCTGAAGGAAATTGAGCGTAAGGAAGTTGTAACCAAACCAGAGCCAAAACCCATACCTCAACCGGAGCCAAAGGTTGAAACCACCCCCATAAAAGTTACGCTTCCCGATAACAAACAGAAATATGAGGAGAAGAAGGAAATCGATCGTCAGAAACGAAAGGTAGCCACAAGAATTGCTAAGGCTGAAGAGACGATTGAGAACCTCGAGAAACGAATTCACCTGATCGAGATGTTTTTAGCTGATCCAGAGAGCATGTCAGCCAATTCAGGACCGGATCCATATATCGAATACGACCAGCTCAAAAAGGATCTTAGCCAGGCCATGGAGGAATGGGAAGCGGCGCACGAGGAAGATCGGTAGACGGAAGACGAAGAAGAAGATCGGTAGACGGAAGACGGAAGACAAAAGAGCTGCCGATTTTCCGTATTTCGTCTAATCGTCTATCGATCTTCTTCCTCGTCACCCGTCACCTGTCACCCGTCACTTCTTACCATACCGCGCCTTGGCATATACCAGGTAAAACGTTCCAACAATATTTACGGCGTAATTTAGCCACAAAGGCCACTGGAAGACGCCTGTTTCAATATTACCGGCGGCGATATAAATAAAAGTCAGGAAGACGCCACCAGCCCACATCAACAGAAACGACCAATTGAAGCTGGTAACATCATGAGTGCGCCAGGTTTGCCAAACCTGAGGTATGACGCCAATGCTCAGGACAATATTTCCAAACCAACCGACTGCTTCTAATAGGCTCATGGATATTATGGGTATCAGGTTTCGGGTTTCGTCTATCGATTTTTCTTTCGTCTTTCGTCTTCCGTCTTCCGTCTTCCGTCTTTCGTCTTTCGATCTTCTTCTTCGTCTATCGTTCTTTCTGGCTGCGTTGCCGAACTACCTCGAATAAAATGACTGAGGCGGCTGCGGAAACGTTTAAAGAGGCAATCTTCCCAAGCATGGGGATCCGAACTTCCTGATCGCAAAGAGCAAGAATATTAGGACTTATTCCGTGATCCTCTGCACCCATAATCAAAGCCATAGGCGCCTTAAAATCAGCCTCATAAAATAAGACATCTGTTTTTTCCGTTGCCCCGGTGATTCTCAGACCTGCATTTTTAAGGTATTTGATGCTTCGAATCAGATCAGGGGTACGGCAAACGGGAATTACTGCGAGGGCACCAGCTGAAGTCTTCATGGCATCAGGGTTTATCTGGGCCACTCCTTTTTCAGGAATCAAAATGGCGTCAGCACCGGCAGCCTCCGCCGATCGGGCAATGGCACCCAGGTTTCTCACATCGGTAATGGCATCCAGAATCACTACCAATGGGTCCCTGCCCTCTTCAAAAGCTCTTGCAATAACTTCCTCAAAAGGGAGATAGGTCACAATGGAAGTTATCGCGATCAGGCCCTGATGATTTTTCTGCGTCATCCGGTTGAGTTTTTCAATCGGCACATATTGAAAAGGAATTCCGGATTTTCTGATCAAACTGAGCAAAGCGTGAAATCCATCGCCCTGCAGTCCCTTTTTAATCATTACCCGCTCGATATTGCGCCCGGCTTCAATTGCCTCCTGAATAGGCCTAAGCCCGAAAATATAATCTTGTTGTTCCATTACATGCTAAAGATTTTTCCTCGCCTCCAATAGTCCACAGCCTTATTCCAGATGGGTCGGAATTCTTCTTTTCTTTTTAGTTTATAATCATATCCAATCCAATAATCGTCGGTCAGATTGAACTCAAAGGTAATCTTCTCTGCGGTTTCAGAAGCCTCATAGGTCCATGTTTCACGGGTTTCCGTCCTTTCAACCGACACCGGGGGCCCAAGAAGCAGGTAAATCATGCCCCTGTCGGTCTTCCATCCCTGCTTGCTTGAAGAGAAATAAAGGTTGGCAAAAACCACCCTGTTATAGTAAACCCGGATCAGATCGCGGGCGTTTCCAAATGTTTTTCCTTTATCGAGCCAGAATTGATCAACGGTTCCTTTAAGGTCAGAGTTAACTATCAGTTTCTGATACTCCTCGCGCGTTGTAATGTATTGTAAAGGAGGAAGCATATCCTCTGGTTTATTAACCTGAGGATAATGGTCCCCGAATTGTGTCAGGCACAAACCCCTGGTGACCTCAGGTTTAAAATGGAACAGATAGATTCCGGGTCCGCCAAGCTTATAAAGCAGTTGCTCTGAATAAGCCATGTAAAATGTTGAATCGGGCAAGGGCACGTTATCCGCTTGCTCGTCGAGGGAGTATGGGGGCAATGGCAAAATATTCCGTGGCGCAAAAACCGAGATGTACACCCGTTCAGCCTTGTCTCCCTGCTTTATCAGCCTGAATGATTCGTTCGGGTAAAAGAAATGTTCGAAGGCCACTTTATTCTCCGGAAAATTCAGAACCAGCCAATCCTGTTGATTATCTGCCTGGAACCGATCGATGATTATTCGATCCCTGACCGATGATTGCCTGATCTCATCTTCTAAAGTAAGATCCAGTAAATAAGTTTTCCCTGGTACAGTTGGCAGTTTGATGGAAGCTGTGATAATGTCGGCAATTGATTCCTTATCGATAAAAAACTCCTGGGTATCACGTACTGCGATATCATTATTGGACAAAGAGTTATAGAGGGTCAATGTTGCTTTGAGCCTGGATTGGCTTTTCACTTGCGGGTTGGCCTGATTAAAAACAACCTCGCTGGCCAGGATTTTTATAAAAACCATACTTTCCGTCGGCGAGGAATGGAACACGCTAAACTGCGGATGCAGGATAGTGCGGCCTGGATTGTACAGATTCAATTGTGATGAGGCCTTCTTAGTGACCGGCCGTAACCCAATACAGGCTGTCATGGTTATAATTATTGAGAAAAAGGCCAGCCTTAATAGCTTCATTGCCAATTATTTATTGGATTAATTGCCAGTTGCAGGTTAAAATATCTTGGGTCACCGGTAACTTCTTTATCAATCCACTCTGGCCATTCAGGCTGTTCGGTTTCAGCCTTTAATTCGACTTCGGCAATAAGAAGTCCATCATTATCACCATAAAACTCATCAATCTCCCATTTATATCCCAGATATGGAATCACATACCGGCGTTTCATGATTACCGGAGTTCCGGCCATCCGCATAATTTCCAATCCATCCTTTAGCGGGACAGAATATTCGAATTCCTCGCGTGAGATCCCCTGGGTTTCACCCTTTATCGTGATCCTGGCTTTATCGTCAATAATACGGATTCTTACCGTGCACTTAGGGTCCATGGAGATATAAGCCTGTTGTATAAAGCTTGCATTCACAGGATTTCTCATTTCCTGCCAAAGGATTTTATTTACAAGATATTTACGTTCGATCTCCATATTATTCGGGGGCTTTGGCTAATTGTTTAAAATCTGCCCCGGTAGGATTCTGGAACAGGCGTAATTCAAATTCCGGTATCACAGCCAGAACATGATCGAAAATATCGGACTGGACATTTTCATAGATTTCCCAGGTCTTTTCGCCGCTGAAACCATATATCTCAATTGGGATTCCACGGTCGGTGGGTTGCAGCTGCCTAACCATAGTCACCATATCATGTCTTATATCAGGATGTTCCATCAGATAGCATTCGAGATACTTTCTGAAGACACCAAGGTTGGTTAATCGGATTCCGTTGGCCATGGAAAGATCAACCTGCGGATATTTGCGGTTAAGTTCGGCCAGAATTTTCCTCTGTTCTTTAATATATCCGGAGATCAGGTTGATATTCTCCAGCTTATGGAGAAGCTCATCCGTGCAGAAATGGACGGTTCCCATATCGATATTCACCGAACGTTTTATGCGCCTTCCATTGGATTCTTCCATCCCGCGCCAGTTCTGAACAGCCTCTGAAACAAGCGAATAGGTTGGCATCGTGGTGATCGTTTTATCGAAGTTTTCCACCTTAACTGTATTCACTGTGATATCAAGGATAGTTCCATCGGCATTCCTTGATGGAATTGTGACCCAGTCCCCTATGCGAACCATCTTATTCACTGATAATTGAATGGAGGCCATCAATCCCAGCAGGGTATCTCTGAATACAATCACCAAAACGGCCATAAAAGCGCCGAGGCCGGTAAAAAATCCTTTTAGCGGAAATCCGAAAACAATTGAAAATACCCATATAACAGAAATCAGCACAACAATAAACTGAACCACCTGAATGTAACCACGGATCGGAACCCTTCCTGAAACATCAAGATGGGTATATATGTCGTTCATGGCACCCAAGCTGGTGATGATTACCGAGGCGCCAATAACGATCATATAAATCGACATGGCCTTCTGAGAGATATCGATAAAGGCTTTTAACACCTTGTCAGGCTCAACGTTATCCACAAAATATACCCCATTAAAAATGTGAGGCAGCATATAATAGACCACAACGGCTGGTGCAAAATGGGCGATCCTACGGAAAACTCCCTTGTCGAGGAGGATATCATCGAATGGGTTTTCAGTACGCTTTACTATCCTGTATATAACAACTTTAAGGATTAGCCTCATTGCCCGGTCGATAGCAAAACCAACCAGAAATAACATCAACATGAGGATCAGAAGATGCAGAAACTGACCGAATGATCCGGTTAATCCCCAGGTATCCAGCCAATCAGACATGTTCTTGAACATTAATTTCAGATTATCACCCATATATGCTGTAAAGAATTGATTTTTACTTTGGCAAAAATACAATGTAATTTACCTTTACCATTGGTATTTACCAAAAAAAGGCAACTATGAAAAAGTTAATTCTGCTTCTGTCAGTCATTGCGGCTTTGAGTTTGCAGGCTCAAGTGAAATATGAAGACTATTTTACCGACAATACTTTACGATTTGATTACAATCGTTGTGGCACAGCAACTTCCGAACAAGTGAGTTTTCAACAAATGAAGCAGGAAGGTAAATGGTCGGGGCCCCGGCAACACCTGATCGACCCTTTTGCCTGGGGAGAATACCGGGTGGAATTGTATGATAAAGCAACGAAGAAGTTAATTTATTCGCGTGGGTATGCCGGTTTATACAGCGAATGGCAATCAACCGCTGAGGCAAAAGTAACTTCCAGGTGCTTTTATGAGACCGCTTTGGTTCCTTTTCCAAAAAACCCTGCCATCATTCAACTGTTCAGCCGGGATCGAAAGACCAAACTGGTGAAAACATTTGAATATCAAATCGATCCGGCGAATTATTTCATCAGCAAAGAAGCTGGACCTGCTTATAAATCCTATAAGGTTCATGATTCGGGTGATTCCGAAAGTAAGATTGACATTGTATTTGTACCGGATGGATTTACCGCATCGGAAATGGATAAGTTCCGCGATGCGGTCAAGAACTTTTCAAAGGGATTGCTCGAAACGGCTCCTTTTGCCGATGCCGCTGATAAGTTCAATTGCTGGCTGGTTGAAGCCCCTTCATTGGAATCAGGAACCGACGTTCCAGGTAAGGGGATTTATAAAAACACTCTTCTGAGTACCGGTTTTTATACTTTCGACAGTGAGCGCTACAATATGACGTTTGATATCAAATCGGTCAGGGATGTGGCCTCAAATGTTCCGTACGATATTATCATCATATTAGTTAACTCCGAAAAATATGGCGGCGGCGGGGTTTATAATTATTACGGATGTTTTACCGCTTTTAACAAACAGTCTGTTGGCGTTTTCGTTCATGAATTCGGCCATACTTTTACCTGGCTGGCAGATGAATATTACACCAGCGATGTGGCCTATAAAGATTATATTGACATGACGGTGGAGCCCATTCAGCCCAACGTAACCAATCTGGTTGATTTCGGAAAGAAATGGAAAGGCATGGTCAAGGCAGGAACTCCGATTCCCACTCCACGCAAGCCTGAGTTTGATGGTGTGGTTGGTGCTTACGAGGGCGGCTTATACAGTGCCAAGGGCATATACAGCCCAATGGCCAAATGCAAGATGAACTGGCTTGGTGATCCATTCTGTCCCGTTTGTTCGAAGACGATACGCGACATGATAGATTTTTACACTAAATAGGCTCCTTGCGGTTGCTAACAGGTTCGCTTCGCTCACTAAGGGGCGCTACGCGCTAATTGGATTGGTTTCGGGTATTCCGGATCATTCGGTTGATTTCGATCTGCAGGAGATTAAATTCTTTGAAAAGATATTCGTAATCTATGTCCGAAATCAAATTTCTGGTTAAGGATTTCGCGAGCCAGCATTGAGTTTCGAACGGTGATCCCCGGGCATAAATATTGAATTGATTTCGCTCCTTGTAAAAGTATCGACCCGCTCCCTCTTTTAGGTTGGCACTTATAGAATCGGCCGACCTAACGATCTGCTTGCCACAGGTTTCCCGAGCAAAATTAGGCCAATCTGATACCAAATCCCATATCCGCTGACTAAACCTCATTGACAACTGATAAACTTTATTTGCTTCCATTATCTCTCCGCTATTATTAGAGATATAGATGCAGAAAGCAATTGCCGATGGAAAAACCAGTCAAAATAAATTCAAAATGGAGTTTCGTAAAAACTAAGAGGCTCCCCCCACCCGCATTTAGCGACCGAAGGGAGCCTATTAGTGAGCCGCAGGCAAACCTCTTAGTGAGGCGTTAGCCGAACCGTTTTATATAGTTTGCCAGGCAAACTATATAAAACGCTCGCGCTTCTGCAGACTGGTCAGCCCGGCTAGCAGCGCCAGTACAATACCAACAAAAAGAATAATCCTGTTATCCTGAACAATGGATTTAAATGCTGTCTCGCTCATACCATCCGGAACCGTAAAGGGATTCAGGAAAATGTTCCATTTACTGTTCTGAATAGCAGCCATCAGGGCAACAAAGAACACTCCGATAATGATCATGACAACACCGGTTCCAATACCATTCTTGATAAAGGTCGATAGTAAAAAGGCCAGTGTACCCATAAAAAAGATCGGAAACATTAAATGCCAGGCCATGTTAAAAACAGGGAACGGCAACAATGCCCAGGAACAGAATATCCCCAAAAGCAGAAGTATAAAGTATACTACCAGATAGATCAGTATAAGCCTTACCAACCATACTTTATAGCGGTAATCCGGGATCCCGAAAAGAATCTCCAGCACCCGTGTATCCTCATCGTTTTGAATACCGAAAACAGTGGGATAAAATACAAGAAGGAGACCCGGGTACAGAAGCAGGTTATAAATAGAGCCCGTATCAATCTTACCTTTCGAGAAAAGAGTTATAAGCAATACCGCTACAAAAAAGGTAAGCGACGCAATTAAAAACCAAATAAACTTATTGGCGAAAATAATCTTCAGATTATATCGGACCATATTGAAGATCCAGTTCCAGATCAATGCAACTCGGTTACTTTTCATATCAAATCGCTTTCTTCAACATCCATAAATAAGAATCCTCAAGCAAAGGCTGAACAGGTATGGCATCTGGCGATGGCTTCGATTCCGACAGCAGACGAACGCGTATGTTCAGGCCATCACGCATATGATGCACCACTTTATACAGTTCCGAAAGCCGGTCAAATTCTTCGAGGCTCACCTCAACCTGCCAAACATGTCCTTGCGCTGTATGTGCCATATCTTCAGGAGCACCAAGGAAAACCATATCACCCTTATCGAGGACAGCCACCCGGTTACAGGAGCTCGAAATGTCCTCAATAATGTGGGTTGAGAATATGACAACCCGCTCCCGCGATAATTCTACCAAGAGGTTCCTGAAACGTATTCTTTCCCTTGGATCAAGACCGGCAGTCGGTTCGTCAACGACCAGAATCCTCGGAAGGTGAAGCAAAATCTGGGCAATCCCGATCCTTTGCTTCATACCGCCGGAATAACTTCCGATCTTTTCATGTTTATGCTCCAGCATATGCACGGAACTCAAAACAAAATCAACCCTTGCATCACGTTCAACAGGTTGCTTAAGACCTTTAAGAATCCCTTGGTAATTAAGATATTCACCAGCCGTCATGTTTTCATACATTCCGAATTCCTGAGGCAGGTATCCGATAAGGCCTTGAAGCTCTTCACGCTTTTCCTGGGTATCAATACCACTGATCCAGATTTTTCCGTAGCTCTGTTCAAAGATCCCGCAAATAATCCTCATCAGAGTCGTTTTACCGGCTCCGTTTGGACCCAGCAGACCGAACATCCCGTTCTCGATTTCCATGGAAACACCGCGTAATGCCTTAAATGGCTTTTTCTTCTTACCAATTACCGGGATCGACTGTACCAGACGATACCACCCCCTGCGGATTCTTCCAAATCTGCCGGTGATGCGGTTTACATTCACCTTTTCACGTGCCAGACGACCGGAAGTGGTGTAAACGATAAGAGCCAGATACCAAACCAATCCTATCAATACATCAACAGCAATATTTTTCCATCTTATCTGGTAAATAATTATGCTGATTGCCGGAAATCCCCAGAATATCAAGCCATCCAAAAACTGATTGATTTTATTTACGAAACCAGCCGGTTTTTTAAATCGCAGATATTTGCCAATCGGATTATAGATAGATAACATGGTAAAATAAATCGGTATGCTGAGCAGGAAAATCCAGATTCCGGACTCCAGAAAGAAGTAGACAAAATAAATCATGAACCCCAGAATTGGCAATTGCCACAGAACATCATCAAGATCCTTGATTGATTTGATTACCTTTTCCATGCCCTTCCGCTTGCGAATTGCCAACCCGGCTTTCCACTGCCTGGTAAACAAACCATCGCGTTCGTAAATCTTTACCAGATTCTGAATGCGGATGACAATTGGCTGATCAAGAGGAATAACCGTATCACTGGCTTTACGCAGACTGTTCATTACGAACCAGATTGAAGCCGGAACCCCAATCAGAACCAGTAAGAAGGTAACTGCCTGCCACAGGAATGAATCGATTCCGAAATAAATAAGAGCCGTAAATCCAGCCATCAGCGTATACATCACAATTTTAACACTTAGCTTTTGCTCCCTCATCCATTTCAGGGCATTTTCCAGGCCTGAATAAAAAGTTGGAATGAAAACCAGCGTCAAAAGTGTGCTCAGCGACAGGCCGCCAATAACGGTAATAGCAAAAGGCTTGCCGATGAGGCTTACATATTCCGACTGGCCCATGGCCAGTGGAACCATAGCCACACAGGTTGTGCATGCCGTGATTAAAATCGGGCGCAAACGGGCCAGACCGGCTATCAGCAGCGCACGTATCTTACGATTGCCATTTTTCCTTAAGATATTGGTATAATCAATCAGAATTATTCCGTTGTTAACCACAATACCGATGAGGATAATAAACCCAATGAGCGTATTCGCATTGAGCAGGGATGTTTTCGTAAACAGGATGGCCAAAAACGACCCGATACCTGCAAGCGGAATCGATAACAGCAATACAAATGGAGTGCTGAGCGATTCAAAAACACCTGCCATGATCATGAATATCAGAATAAAAGCAGCCGCGATAAGAAAGTAGAAATCAGCAAACTGATTCACTTCGTGCTGAACTTCTACAGCAACCCCGGCAGGAATTTTCATTCCTGAAACGAGACCGTCGACATCACCGCGGGCAGCCTCAAGCAAGGTTTTCGAACCATTAGTTTCTGCATCAAATCGATAGGTGACGGCAATCTGTTTTTCCTGATTCAACCGGTTGATAGTTCCCATACCAAAGGCGAAATACACCTTCGCAAGATCGGTCAAACGATGCCTCGAGCCATCGGTCGAAGGCACATCCATTGTTTGCAGATCATTCATCGTACGGGTCTTGTTCTTATCGACAATGACCTTATTGTATTTAATCAGGATATCATATTCTTCTGTTCCCTCCTTGAATTTAACACCACTGGTTACCTCTGTCGGAAAAGAACTAAGTTCCGACATTACAGAGTTGAGGGATACATTACGTTCCCCCATCTGCCGGGTATTAAATGCCATTCTAACTTCCGGGCGATTATCCTGAACGCTGACAGTCGACTGCTGGATGGTGGTAATTTGATCCAAATAATACTTAACATCCTCGGCAACAGCCTTCATCAGGTCGAAATTCTGGCCTTTTATGATAACCTTTTCCTGTTGGGTACCAATACCCATCAAACTTTCAAGGCCGCCTCCGGAAGCTGAAGCTCCACCACCTCCACCACTGCCGGAAAAGCCCGAACTGGAGGAGAATTGCTGGAACTCATAGGTCATCTGAGGTATATTCCTGATCTTATTCTCAATATCAGCTTTAATTTCAGGAAGTTTACGATTCTTGATTTTTTCATATTTCTCTGCCAGCTTAACTGTAACAGTCGCCGCAGCCTCCTGAGTTGAAGTGACCAGGTCTTCTTTTTCCGGGAGATCCATCAATCTCTCTTCAATGGTTCTTACGGTGAGGTCGGTTTTATCCAGAGTAGTTCCCTGGGGCATGGTAATCGCGATCCTTACTTCCGTAGTTGCTGCTTCCTTAAGCGTATCATTTGACAGCGCCATAGCAGCAAATAAGGTAACAAAGAACATTACGATTGCCCCAATAATAGTAGCTGCCGGATTACGGATACCTGATTTCAGTATCAGCGTATAAATCTGGATCAATCGTTTATGAAGCGAAACTTTTTCGAAAATCTGAGGGCCCTTATGCGGATTGTGCACCAGGGTATAATGCGTCAGCATAGGGATCAGCAATAGCGCTACCATTAGGGAAATCAGCAATGTGGAGATGATTGATATCCCAACATTGGTACCCAGCGTTCTGATCAGGTAATTTTCGGAAAACAGGAATGGCAGAAAGACGGTCACCGTTGTTAATGTCGATGCAACAACAGAGCGCCAAACCTCTGCTGTGCCCTGCGTAACCGCAATATCAGGCGACTCTCCTCTGGCCGCATGCCTGTATACATTTTCCAGCACTACCACACTGTTGTCCACCAGCATTCCAATAGCAAGGGCCATACCAACCAGGGTAAGGCTGTTGATCGTTATACCGAAAGCATAAAAGCAATTGAATGCTACATAAACCGATATTGGAATCGCTAAGGCAATGGACAAAACAAGGCGTGCATTTTTCAGGAAAATCCAAAGAATGAACATGGCAAGCAAACCACCTGTAATAGCCAGATCGATGATTGAATCGATATTCTTTTCCATCGTCTCCGCAAGGTTTTCCTGAACCTTGATCTCAACCCCCAATGGACCATACTCCTTATTGAGCTCGTCGATAAGTGTTTTTACAGAATGTGAGATATCAATGATATTCACCTGCGAATCAGCCACGAGATTCATGGTTACAGACTCCATACCATTTACACGTGCATAGGAAGTTTGTTCCTTTACACCGAAATATACCGAGGCCACATCTTTAAGCAGTACAGGACCAGATTCCTTGATTACGATATCTTCAATCTGTTTTGGATCAACATATTCAGCGGTTACATGCACGAAATACATTTTATTCCCTGCAAAGGCACGACCGGCAAATGTTCGATCGCGGCCGTTCTGTGCAATGGCATTTCTCACCTGGAAAGGGGTAATACCATAGGCATCACAAGCTTCCTTATCCAATGTGATCTCCAGAGTTTTCTGCTGACCGCCAAAAACAGTGACACCCGCAATACCGTCAACGTTTTCAATCCGGGGAGTAATTTTCTCATCAGTAATCTGACGGATTCGATTGGCTCCCCCGGCTCCCCTGACTTCAAGCGACATGACCTGGTTTGATGCCTGTTGAAGATCAACCTTCAATACCGTTACTGTAAATTCAGTTGGTAACGTTGTCTTCAATTCATCAATCCGCTCCTGAAGCTTTAGCTGGGCATATTTAAGATTCGTTTTGGGCTCGTAGGCTACCGTTACAGTTCCCCTTCGCTGTGACGCAGTAGAAGTAAGCTCCTTGATACCCGGCAAGCCTCCAACTGCTCCCTCAATGGGAATAACAGCCTGCTTTTCCATGTATCCGGGATCCACCTCCGTCTGCGCCGATACCTGAACCACCAGGTAAGGTGATTCTGCATTTGGGAAAAGTTCGATCTTGAGCTGACGGTAGGATACTATTCCAAGTAACGTCAACCCGATGAAAATCATCGAGATCAGAACCTTCCGTGTTACGATCGACTTCATCAGACGTTCTCCTTAACTATTTGTGCATTGGCAAACTTTTTCCCCGAAGTGACCCGGTCAATAACATCATAATAACAAGGTATCACAATAAGGGTCAGGATAGTACTGGTTACCAGACCACCGATTACCGCCAGGGCCATCGGTGCTCTCAGCGAAGCACTCTGTCCAATTCCAACAGTCATCGGCACAAGTCCTAAAATAGTAGTCAGACTGGTCATCAGAATCGGTCTGATCCTTTGCAACCCTGCCTGCAGAATAGCCTCATGCCTGTTCATGCCTGCCATTCGGTTTTTCGTAATGGCATCGATAAGCAGGATTGAGTTACTTACCGCTATACCCGCAAGCATGATTATTCCGATGTAAGCCATCATTGAGAAAGGCATTCCAAGAATGTAGAACAATGCCACGGTTCCAACACCGGCAAGCGGAATGGTTAACATGATGGTGAATGGATGAATCAATGATTCAAACTGAGAGGCAAGTACCATGTAAACCAGAATCAACGAAAGAAGTAAAGCAAAGCCAAGACTTTTCATCGACTCTTTACGCTTAAGTTCTTCACCGGCCTGTCTTATCGTGTATCCTGGAGGCAAAACAACCTTAGCAAGATTTACATCCAGGTTTTTAATAACCTGGTCGATCGGCTTGCCTTTTTTGAACTGCGCTGAAACCTGTCCAACACGGTTCTGGTTGGTTCTCAATATTTCTTTTGGTGCAATAACCTCGCGGATATTGGCCACATCTCCGAGTCTCACGGTATTCGAACCCGCTTTTAGCTGGATATCCTGAAGCTGATTCACTTCAACATCCGGCAGTTTAAGCCGAATCTCCGTCATTTCACCTTTGTAATCAAACTTGCCAGCAGCAGTCCCTGTTAATAGCTGGGTTACCTGACTGGTAATCTGATCAATGGTGATATTATACATTCCGGCCCGATAACGGTCGATCACCAATTCCACCTCGGGTGCACCGGGCTGAATTGAAGATTCAACGTTAAACAGGTCGCCATTACCATTCATGATTGTTTCCACTTCTTTGGTAAGACGATCGATCTGAATAAAATCCTTACCAACGACTTCCACCATAATCGGAGCCGCATCGGTTCCTAATGTGGCCTGAAGTGCCGTTTCATCCAATACAAAACTGAATTGCATTTCCGGCATTGAAGTAAACAACTTGCCCAGGTCGGCAAGTAAAACATCACTGGTCCGCGTGGCTTTCTCTACCAGCGAAACCTTAAGGGAAGCGGTATTTTCGCTTTCAAATATCGATTGATCAGTAGTTGCACTTGCGGCTGATGGTCCAACCCTTGAATAAAGATTCTTAAGGTCTTTCCCCAGCAATTCACGGATCATACCTTCCAGAGTTTTTACGGCCTGGTCGGTCCGCTCCAGCTGAGTACCCTCGGGCAACCTGATATTAATCGTGAATTCCTTGGTTTCTGTACGTGGCATAAACTCGCTTCCGATAGGCTTGATCAGTAATGCTGCACCCCCCATAAGAAGGAGAGAGAGAAAGATGATCAGCCATTTGAAACGCAGGAATTTCTCCAGAACAGAAGGATACCATTTAAATCCAATAGCCTTCAACTGCTTGGCTGCTCCTACCGGTTTCATGAATTGATTAAACAACATCGGAATAACCAGAACGGCAACTATCAATGAACATACCAGTGAGAAAGCCACTGTCCATGCCATATCTTTAAACAGTTCGCCGGACGCTCCATGAAGGAAAACGATTGGCAGAAAAACCACGATATGCGTTAGGGTAACCGCGAAAATGGCTCCACCAACAATCGAGGTTCCGGTAATCGAAGCCTCACGGATGGACATCCCTTTCTCAAGGTTCCTGAAAATACTCTCTATGACCACAATGGCATTATCTACCAGCATACCTGCCCCAAGGGCAAGTCCTCCAAGTGTCATTAGGTTCATTGTCAACCCGTTAAAATACATCAGGTTGAAAGTTGCGATGATTGAAATAGGTATTGCGGCACTCGCAATCAATGTCGATCCTATGTGGCGGAAGAAAACAAACATAATAAATACCGCGAGGGCCATGCCCATTAAAGCGCTTGATTCCACTTCCCCTATGGCCTTCGAAATGAAGGTTCCCTGATCCTGAATAATATCAAAAGAGTAACCAGGCAGAGATTTCTGAAGCGTGATAAACTCCTCTTTCAACTGATCTACCGCCTTAACCGTGTTAAAACTCGGCTCTTTATAAATCGCAAGACCAATGGCACGCTGACCGTTAATCCTGACGATATTATTAGGTTCCTTATTTTTGAATTCCACTTTAGCCACATCCCTCAGGAAAACAGGTACTCTTGAAGAAGTTGTAGCTGTACCGGTTGTTGTCGAGGAAGTTGAAGTAGCAGTCCCGGTCTTGAATCCGACGATCAATGACGAAATATCATTCAGATTCGAAAACACGCTCACTCCCTTGATTACATATTGAGTACCCATTTCGACAATAGATCCCCCTGACACGTTCTTGTTGTAATTGGTGATCTGGGAAGTGATCTCCGAAGTGGTAATACCAAATGCATCAAGCAAATATGGGTTTGTGCTGATCAAAACCTCTTTTTGTTCCTGCCCTTCAAGCTGGACATCAGCTACCCCTTCAAGCCTGACGAGTTCATTCCTGAGATAGTTTTCCCCAATCTGTCGGAGTTCATCCATATCAACCATCGTCTCGTGACGCATGGCAACCAGCATAACCGGTGATTGATTAGGGTCGTGCTGGGTGATCGCCAACGACTCAATTTCACTATTCTGGGAATAAGTTCCGAGCGCTTTCTGAAGTTCCAGAAATGCATCGTCCATATCTTTGTTCCAGGCATACTCAACGGTGATCTGAGCCGTTCCCACACGGGTAACTGACTTAACCCCTGTAACCTGGCTCTGCCGGATACAAACAGACTCAATCGGGTCGACAAAAAGCTTTTCAACTTCTTCAGGTGGACGCTGACCCGCTTTGAGCTCGATATATATCCTCGGATTGTTAAGCTTCGGAAACAGATCCGTGCCCAGTTTACCAAAGGAAATATACCCCAGAAGTATGACCCCCAGGATAAACATGGTAACTGTGACCGGGTATCTGACTGAAAACTCGGTAATCTTTCTCATGATAATAAGAATATGTCCTATTAACGGACGATTTTAACTTTTGAACGGTTGCCGAGGGTTTCAAATCCTTGAATTACAATCCGGTCATTCTTCTGTAACCCTTTTACAACTTCAACTGAATCAGGATTTTCCAATCCTGTCGTAATAACCCTCTCCATGGCTGTGTTCTGGTCAATTACGAATACGGTTTTTCCACGCTGACGTGAAACAATGATGTTTTTAGGGATGACGACAGTGCTATCTTTTTTCTGAGTAATGATCTCAGCCTTGATATAACTACCCGGGCGAAGTTTCAAATTATCATTCAGAATGGTCAGTGATCCCTTGAAATTACGGGTATCAGGGCTGATAGCAGGTGAAAGCTGGTTAACCAAGCCATACAAAGTATCATCCGGTAGGGCATAATTCAGGATCCTAACCCTCTGATTGACGGAAATTTTCCTTAAGTCTTTTTCCGGCAACTGAAACTCCATATACAATTTCTTATAATCCATAACTTTAACCAGCGATTGGCCGGTAGTAAGTTTATTACCGGTGGTATAGAATGGCAGGTCAACGATTACACCATCAAAAGGAGCCTTAACAACCATTTTTGCCATCTGCAGTTCGGCTGCAGCGTAGGTATATCTTGCATTGATCAAGGATTGTTCCGAGGTCATCTTTTCACGTAATGTAGCACCACCCTTATCGTACAGTGATTTTTGCTTTTCAAACTCACTTTCGGAAACATCAAGATTCAGCTTTTTTGAATCAATCTGAATACCATTAACATATTCAGCATCTTCAAATTTTACAATCACATCACCGGTCTTCACCAGGTCGCCGATCAACCAAGGGCGTCCGGCACGGGGATTATTCTGAAGCATATATTTTCCTGACATCTCGGATTTCAACTCAACTTCACGGGTCGGATAAACGGTTCCGTTGGTTTCAAGAAATTCTTCAATCGAAGATAACTTGATGTCAAGTACGGATACAGGTACAGCCACTTCAGTTGTAGCATCCGTTTGCTGGTTCTTGCAGCCGCTCACCACCAGAATGGCTAATCCGGAAAACAAGAAAGTAATCAGGGAGTTTCGGTAAGATTTCATATCAATTTACTTTTTTTTAATGTCGGTTGGTACAATGGATGTTTTGGTTTCCCAGTCGTATAGGGTTTGAATCTTCATATTTAAAATTTCATTCTTATAATTGATCTGTGCAGTAATCAGATCAAGTTTTTTCGAGGAGAGCTGGCTCTGGAACAAGTTGAGGTCCATACCAGTTAAATCACCATTAAGATAAATCTCCTTGTTAATATCATAAGTAAGCTGGGCATTACGAACGTTTTGCTGAGCTATTGAAATCTGAGTTAAAAGGTTCTGCAGGTTCCTGTAAGATTGTCTGACAGTTTGAATAATCGTATTCCGCTGATCATCAAGATTTACCTTGGCACTCTCTATACTTGTCTGAGATGCCTTGATTCTTGCTTTTCGTTCGCCCCAGTCAAAGATCGGAATTTGCAAACTTAATGCAACCTGCTCATTATCTGTTGGTGATGAGAAAATCTTAGCTGCATTTGTATTGTCGCCTACGAGTCCTACTGCCAGGGAAACATTTCCCTGGAATGAATTAAAGGCCATCGTCTGAGTAAGGCTTTGCTGCGCATTTTCAACGGTGATCTGCCGCTGACGAAGTTCCATTCTGTTATCCAAAGCATATTTTATGGCCTGATCAAGATTTACCGGAACGGAATCTACAACAGGATCAGCAAGTACACTGACCTCGCTGAAGATATCCATACCAATCAGCATCTTGAAATTATCTTTCGCGTTATCCAGTGAAACCTGTCCGTTTTCCCAGGTCGATTTACTGGACGCCAGGTTTAATTCGGCCTGATAGAGTTCTTTTAATGCAGATAAACCTCCTGCCACCTTATTCTTGATAATCTCGTAGTTGGCTTTCTGGTTATTGTATTCTTCCAATGAAATCTGCAGTCTCATCTGTGCACTGTACACCTGGTAAAATTGCTGGGTCACTGATTTCTCCAGCTGCAACATCTGGAGGTTATAGTTGAGTTGTGAATTCTCAAATGATAACCGTAATGAATTCAATTCCAGTTTCATCTTATTATAGGTGAAAATTGGCTGATCAAATTGCAGGTTAACATTATTATTGAATTTTGATGTTGTCTGCGAGTATTTCTCAATACTGCTCTGTTGCCAAAACAGCGTGTTGGTCAGAGAAACGGTTCCATCGGTCCACGGTAATCTCTGGGAAATATTAAAATTACCAGCAGTTTTCAAATTCTTGGTTGTCCAGAATTTCTGGTCCAGGTCGTACCAAACTCTGTTATTTCCATAAGTCAATGGATTCAGGTTTATCTTAAAATTTGCTTTATAAGAAGCTTCAGTAGCCTTCAGCAATTCCTGAGTTTGCACCAGATTTAACTGTACAATTTTAATATCAGGGCTGTTCTTGGCTGCTATCAGCAAAGCATCCTGTAATTTAACCAGTTGCTGTGCCCACAATGAACCCGAGAAAATCAGGCCGAATAATAGGGCAAATAATAACGTTTTCTTATTCATAATTTATTAAGGTTTATCTATTGTCTTCTGTCTTCTGTCTATTCTCTTCTGTCTTACTGCCAACTGCCTACTGCTGTTTCACCCATTTAACTGCATCAGCCACCACCGTTTTACCAGTATTTTTATTAGTCATGATAATCTTTGCTGTATCAGCTCCTCCATAATAGAATGAGCCCAGCTTGTTCCATCCGGTTTCGGCAGATTTTAAGGCAATGGTGACATCCTCCTTGCCTTCGGAATGGAATATTGTAAAATGGTATTCGTCAGCAATTTCAGGCATGCCACCCTGGGCACCACCGGGACCACCGCCTTGTGGACGCTGGCCACCGCCACCGCCTCCACCACCGCCAAATCTCATCCCCATTCGAGCAAGGTTCGGGTTCAGGAAAGTATAAACATCATAAAATCCAGGTTTTTGAATCAGTGTTCTCCAAACCACGGAAACACTACCATCTCCGGATTTCATATATACGGCTGATCTGATAAAATCGCCATAGAAACCGGATTGGATAATTGGTGTCCAGAATGTCGGAGGCCTCCAGGAACGCATGCTCTCATAAGGCACATTCGGATTTTTAGCATTTATCTTCAGCCATTTAACCATCCGGCTGACCGTGGCGGCACCTGCTGTGGAGAAGCCCGGATCTTCATTGTCCACAACAATCTCACCCGGCTCGCTCATCGTCAGGATAAGGGAAATAGGTTTCTGTCCCTCCATTGGATCAAAGCCCTTGATCTGCTCAAGTTTCGGGAAAGGATAGCTGATATTATTTGGAAGGTTTGTAGAGATCATTGTATTGACCGACATCGCCCTGGGCTGATCATCAAGCACGTAGCCAATCTGGAAAGCCTGACCGGCAGGAACCACAAGGAACTTGTCTGTTGCAGCATTTCTTCCGGCGAGTGCAAAGCTTGCGCCTCCCCGGCCACCACCACCACCCTGTCGTCCACCACCCATACCGCCACGGCCACCAGCACGAAGCGTAACCTGCAATAAACCGCTCTCTTTGGATGGGTTTGATACATCATACAGCAACTGGTAACGTGTCCTGTCATCCTGCTGAACCTCAATAACCCTTACATGTCCAATCAGATAACCAGGCAATTGATCAGCATTAAACCATCTGTTAGCCAGTGAATCCGCATCAAAACGGAATTTAGATTTAAAATCAGCAGAGAACTCTGCAAACTCAATGGTCTTATAATGCGATTTTGCTATTTCATCTAAAATAAAAGGCATAAAATCCACCGACCCTGCAATTGCTTCGAGATAGGTAAAGAAATATTTCCCTTTTGCATCGATAACCTGACGCAAAGCGAGATTATCCATATCGGTACTAAGCAATTTCTTAAAGGATTTCTTCTGAAGTTCCACATTGGCTTGTTCAGCAGCGCTTAATCCACTTGTTCCCATGCCAAATCCACCCATCTGTGTATCTCCTGAATTGCTGAGATATGCCTCCAGTGCAATATTCAGTACCGGATATTGACTGGAGCCGAGGTGATTTACGAAAGTAAAAAAGTTAGGAAATAGGGAAAATTTCTTATCTGTATCCGTCGACATCGATGGGCCATTCATATTAAACGACATGCGATTGTCGGAAGCTCCTGGCTGGAAGTTCTCTGAGATGAAATTCCGGAGTACCCTGAGTTGAATTTCCTTTTCCGACAGGGACTCTTCTCGTTCCTTGGCGCTCTTTTTAGATTGCCTGAGTTCTTGGGCAAACCCCGACCGGCTTAACATTCCACCCATTTCGGGAAGTAAAATCATCTCGGGTTGGAGGAAGTCACGGTTTTTGATCCATAATCTTGAATAAGCATAAAATTGCGCCGGAACTTCAATCAGTCGAAGTCTTTTGTACGAATATTTTAAACCAAGCCTCCGCTCCAGATCCTGTTTCATATCACCGACAAACTTTGGCAGTGTATCGGAAATGGAATCCAGCACTTTACTGAAATAATCATGTCCCTTGATAATATTCAGTTCAAAATCAACTCCGCCGGCCAGCAGATTTGACGGCTTGTAGGCACCGATAATCAGAGTCATGCCAGGCAATGGATTTTCCGGATTAAACACCCAGGAATTTCCCGACTGTTCAACTTTTCCCTGCATGATAGGCTGCAGTCCGGTTTTTGTTTCTACTGAAGCTTTAAAAGTTGAAAAATTCCAGGTTGGATGGATGGAAATTGTCGAGCCATGAAGAACACCAGGAATTGGATACCAGGCACATTCCGGCGTTAATAAAACATAGTCAGGTTCGAGGATAGCGAATCGTTTGCGAATGGCGATAAGGAAATCCGGACCCCACTTTTCAGCTGCCTGTTCATCCTTGATATCCAGATTACAAACCCGTTCGTCAATACCCCCCTTATAATTGAATTCAGCCTGCACACTTTGCCCTGAAGCAAGGGGTTGAGGCAACGTAACAAATACTAAATGATCTTTCCTATCGAAAGAAGCCTTGGCTCCATTTAATGTTAGCTCTTCTAATTTCAAACCCGGGTTAAGGGAGAAAACCGTTTTCGAAATACTCTCATTTGTTTTATTGGTAAAGGACATTTTAGCGTCCACAGTGATCGATCGCCCATGGTGCTTAATGTTCAGATCGCACGCATCCGTATTCAATGACGGAGTCTTGAAATTCTGGTCGTTGAGGGTAATCATTTCAGATCTGAAATGATTGTCATAAGCGGTGGTTCCTGCATAGGTAAAGATTCCTATAACCGCAGCAGCGGCCAAACCGATAGTCATGAACCATGATATCGTGGAATGAAACTTTGATTGCGGCAATCGTTTCATCAGCAGGATACTTCCGGAAATGAACGAAAGGCCGAGGAAGAAATAAATTCCTCTCTGGAGCAGCAGTCTTCCTTCAAACCCAAAACCGATCATATCTGAATGAACCATCGGTAATCGGAATCCCATATAATCGAAAATGAAATCGAATTTATCCTTACCAAAAAACATGATCATGCCTGTGTACCCCAATAGGATTACCAAAGCGATGGCCTGATTCTTCAGAAGAGACATCACCATAAAAGAAAATCCCAAGATGAAAATTAGAGATGGAATGCTGATAATCAATGGATAATAGAGATAGGCCATCCAATTAACTGATACATCGCCCATCACCATATTTATAATGAGTGCGAGCAAGAGAACAAGGAAATTCAGCACCAGAAATACAGTAAGGATTCCGAAAGTTTTTCCCCAGATATAATCCCAGTTGCTCATGGAGCGGGTAAAAATAACTTCGGAGGTATCTAGTTTCTTATCCCGTTTGAGAAAATCCAATGCCAGAAACATAGCAATGAAAGCCTGTGTAAGGCTTAATATCAGGATATTGAAATAAGGAACATTGGCGGCAATCGCTTTAATGGCCCAATTCCCGCCAGTATCGCTAAGAACATTGATGTTCATAACCAAAAGCACCAGCAAAATCAAACCGGTGAAAATCCTGAAAAACCAGCTTCTGAAAAGGACCAGCATTTCAAACCAGGCGATAGTTGCAATAATTCTGATAGTTTTCATGATCAATACAATAATTGCGGTTGATTTAATACCAGTTCCATAAAATAAACATAAGCATGCTCAAGGTTCGGTTCAATCGGAATTGAAGGGTAATTACCTGTATCCTGAGCTACTACCTGAATATCCCAACCGTTTATCGACGGTATAGTGGAAATAACATTATACTTTTCTTTAACATCCTCAAACTCACGGTTTGAGACAGTCATCTGAAATACATGACCACGTGCTTGTGCAACGAGGTCATCCGGTGCTCCATTAAAAACCAGCTTGCCCTTTTCGAGCAAAGCCATACTGCGGCAGGTACTGGATATATCACCGACGATATGAGTCGAAAGAATGATAATCATCTCTTTCTCAGTCATTTTCGATAGAAGATTCCTGAATCTGATACGTTCATCGGGATCCAGACCAGTAGTCGGTTCATCAACGATAACGATTTTTGGATCTCCGATCAATGCCTGTGCAATCCCAAGGCGTCTTTTCATACCTCCGGAGAGCTTGCTTGCACTCCGGTCGCGTGCTTCAAACAGGCCAACCTGCTCAAGCATGCGCTCTACTTCCTTGTTGCGTACCGACCTTTGCTTTAGTCCGGCAAGGCGGGCAGAATAATCCAGAAACTCCCAGGTGCGGTATTTGGCAAAAAACCTGAAATCCTGAGGAAGGTACCCAAGTAAGGTCCTCACTTGTTTCCGGTTTTTCTGTAAATCCATTCCATTGACCAATACCCTCCCGGAGGTTGGTTTCATAAGCGTTACGAGAATGCGCATTAGCGAAGATTTACCAGCTCCGTTGGGGCCCAGTAATCCGAACATGCCATCCTCTATTACGAGGTTAATGTCGGATATGGCCTTATTTCCACCTTTGTAAATCTTGCTCAGGTTTTCGATTCTGATTTCCACGGTTTATATAGTGATTTAGCTTTTGGATAAAGATATACGGTTTAGGTTTAAAACCTAAGGTTGTTAAAAGATGTTAAATGAAAAGCCGCAACGGACGGACCATTGCGGCTTTCAAAATCGATTTGTACGGAAATCCTACTCCTTCATGTCTTTCTTATCCAGGTTTCGACCCATATAAAAGCCAGCTACCAGACCAGCACCGCCACAGACAAATATGATTCCAAAGACCAGTAAAGGATAAATATCGTGAGGGAGAGTCCCACTAAAGAACACTGATATTACAGTTCCGATACCGACACCGATGAACAACATACCTGTTTTCAATGTAAACTTGACACCCGAAGAAATGCTGCCTCCCCTGACAGCTTTTGGCATACGGGCAGATGAAAAGAGAGCGGGATCCACGCCCTTTTCAATCATTGCCATTCTTTCACGGTTTCTTGTTGTTATATGCAAATAGAAAACCCCGAAAATAGAGAGGAAAAAAACGATAAAAACAATTGTTAGTCCCATGATTTTGAAGTATTAATTTCCTTTATGACGCAGCTAAAAAAAATCGGTTACACCTTTGTAACCAAAAATTGCTTCTTCGCGTCTAAATAACGAATGCACGAAATAAACGATACGGAATGCATCCGGATGATTCTCCGGGGAGAAAAAGCTTACTTTGCCTTTCTGGTAAAGAAATATGAGGATAAAGCATATAGCCTTTGCTACAAGATACTGAGGGACAAGGAAGAAGCACGTGACTCAGCTCAGGATGCCTTTATCAAGGCTTATGAGGCCCTGCCGGGATTCAGGCTCGATTCACAGTTCTCCACCTGGTTCTACCGTATAATATATAATACATGCCTTAATAAAATCAGAAAGGATAGAACCGATACCGGCTTTGAAACTGATGATCCTGTCTGGAATAATTCCGCCAGCGACAATGAAGCCATCGCCAATCTGGATCAAGAAGATATGAAGGAGATGTTGCTAAAGGCATACGAAGTCCTCAGTCCGGAGGAGATATTTCTGGTTGAACAGTTTTATCATGAAGAGTGTTCTATTGATGAACTTTCAGCTATGACAGGGTTAAGTCAGAGCAATGTTAAGGTTAAACTTTTCCGAGCCAGGCAGAAAATGCACGGGCAAATTAAAACAGCATTAAAAGAGGAGATCCATATATGGCAAACAAGATGATTTCAGAAGATGATCTTCGCGATGATTTTATTTCTGCGATGGTCAGGTCTGACAAGCCGTTAAAGGCGCCGGAAGGTTTACTTGACGGTATCATGAACCAGATCGGTCCAATTCCTGCTGCTACCGCCATCAAGCCTTATAATCCACCTCTATGGCTAAAATGGGGAATACCAGCTACCATCATATCTCTGATGCTCGTGCTACTTGTGTGGGGAAATGAAAATAATACTGCACAGCAGGCTAAAGGACCTTCCCTGTTTGATAAAGCCTTCAATTCCATTAATTCATGGTTTTCAGGATTACATCTGAATATAAACCTACCGAACTCAAACCTTTCTTCAACGATTACCTGGATTATCGGAGGGGGAATTTTGCTGACCTGGGCGTTCCTGTTATTAGCAAGATTCCTTGATAAAAAAGTACATAACTAACAGGTTCTATTTTGGTGCCATCCGGTATAGCACCACCGCAATAGCAGCATACACAAAATTAGGGAGCCAGACTGCCATCCAGGGCGCCAGTTCACCGGCCCTGGCAAATTCTTTTGATATCTGCATGAAAAGTATGTAGGAAAAGCTGAGCGCTATTCCAAAACCAATATGCATACCTATACCACCCCGTACTTTTCGGCTGGAGAGCGAAACTCCGATGATGGTTAAAATAAATACGGCAAATGGACCGGCATACCGCCTGTGCAATTCAATATCATACAAAACATCGCCATGCCCCCTCGACAATTCTCTTTTGATAAACTTTTTTAGTTGAGGGGTGGTCATGGATTCAACCAAATTAGCATTCCTGTTGAATTCATCCGGGGAAAGGTTCAGCGCCGAATCTATCGATGCCCCGCTAATGGTGGTTTCTTTTACCCCATCAATATTGCGTATCCAGTAATCCTTGATTTTCCAGGTTTTATTGATCGAATCATATCGAATTGATTCAGCCATCAGTTTAGACTTTAGTATCCCTTTATCGAATTTTTCCATGGAAAATTTTCCTCCCCAGTTATTCCTACGCGAAAAATTCTCAACATAAATAAATACGCCGTCATCGATCTGTTTATGGATATCCCTCTCAGGTGTTCCATATCGTTTATCGAAATATTTAGCCTCAAATTCCAAACGGCTGACGCTGGAATAGGGTATGATATAATTCGAAAGGGCGAAACTCAGGGCAGCAATGAAAACAGCCGATACCATGTAGGGCAACATTAAGCGTCTATAGCTAACTCCAGTGGAAAGTATCGCTGTGATTTCGCTGTACACCGACATTTTCGAGGTAAAGAAAATCACCGAAATAAAAACGAAGAGGTAGCTGAAGAGATTGCTGAAAAATGGGATGAAATTGAGATAGTACTGTACGACAATATCCCGGAAAGGTGCTTTATGCCCAATAAAATCGTCGACTTTTTCCGAGAAATCAAATACCACCGCAACAAGGATAATCAACCCTATCGCAAGGAAAAATGTTCCCAGGAACTTGCGGATAATATATATATCGAGTCGCTTAAGCATATTTTATAAACGGCTGGACAAGGATGGTATTATATTCGTTTTCCATTCGGAAAAATCTCCATTTAACAGATGTCTTCTTGACTCGCGGACAAGCCAAAGATAAAAAGCCAGGTTGTGAATGCTTGCGATTTGGGCGCCAAGCCTCTCGCCCGAAATTATCAGGTGCCTAAGGTAAGCTTTCGAGTAGGAACTATCGACATAAGAAGTACCATCTGGATCAATAGGAGAAAAGTCGGCTTTCCATTTCTCATTTTTCATGTTCATAATTCCGTTGCTCGTAAAAAGCATCCCGTTGCGGGCATTACGCGTTGGCATAACACAGTCGAACATATCTACCCCACGGCTGATCGCCTGAAGAATATTAACAGGAGTACCAACGCCCATCAGATACCTGGGTTTATCCAAAGGCAAGATATCATTGACCACTTCAATCATTTCATACATCACGTCTTCAGGTTCACCAACTGATAACCCGCCAATGGCATTAGCAGGCATACCCTGTTCAGCAATAAAGGAGGCCGATCTTTTTCTAAGATCACGGTTAACTGAACCCTGAACGATCGGCAGAAAGAATTGATCATATCCATAAAGAGGTTCGGTTTTTCGAAAATGCTCAATACCGCGAAGGAGCCAGCTATGGGTAAGCTCCATGGATTCGCGAGCATATTTTTCATCGCACGGATAAGGTGTGCATTCATCAAAAGCCATTGTCAGGTCGCTTCCGATCACCCGTTGAATCTCGACCACTTTTTCCGGGCTGAACAAATGTCTCGATCCATCGATATGTGAAGAAAACCATGCACCTTCAGGGGTAAGCTTCCGGTTTGCTGCCATACTGAAAACCTGATATCCTCCACTATCAGTGAGAATGGTGCGGTCCCAGTTCATAAACCTGTGCACCCCTCCGGCCTCTTTCAGGATTTCCATTCCAGGCCTGAGATACAAGTGATAAGTGTTGGCAAGAATCACCGGAGCATCAATATCATCGGCCAGTTCACGTTGATGGACGGCTTTAACCGTGGCACCTGTGCCAACCGGCATAAATATAGGTGTAGGGATATCGCCATGGGCCGTGGTGAAGATACCCGCCCTGGCTTTACTGTCGGAATCAGTACGTTCGATCCGGAAATTCATCATTCGCAAAACCGCAAAGATATGGTATTTTAAAACTATCTTTGGTGGCCATTGAGGTCATGTCCCTTAGTTTTAGAATTTATTATTGTATGATTCAGGTACTTACAGACTTATTTCGTATTACATTAACCCATTGGACAGATTTCTTGTTCCTTTCCCTGGCCGGGCTCACAGTGATAGCCCTGGGTGTGCAAATCTTCTACTATTTCTATTTCTATCTTAGAATTCACCGATACCGTAAGGTTAATCCAAAGGAAACCAAGGATCCGGTTTCGGTAATTATCTGTGCGAAAAATGAAGCCGAAAACCTTAAGAATTTTCTTCCATTGGTGCTGGAACAGGACTATCCCGAATTCCAGGTAATTGTGGTCAATGATGGGTCCAATGACGGTTCTTCAGAAATTTTGTCGGAACTGCAAGAAAAGTATAAACACTTGTATGTAACGCGGATTGAGCATACGCATCCTTACCCCCACGCTAAAAAACTTGCGCAGACCATCGGGATCAAAGCTGCAAATTATGATCAGTTACTTTTTATTGATGCCGATTGCCGGCCTGCAAGCGCGAACTGGATCTCTTGCATGCAATCAAATTTCCTTCCTAAAAAGGAGATTGTACTGGGTTATGGAGCATATGAAAAGAAGAGGGGAATGGTCAATAAGTTCATCCGCATGGATACCCTCTGGATTGCTCAGCATTTCCTGAGTTTTGCAGCTCGCGGAATTCCCTTCATGGGCGTTGGCCGAAACCTTGCATACCGTCGATCGCTTTTTTTTAATAATAAGGGATTTGCCAATCAACTTCATCTGCAGTCAGGTGATGATGACCTGTTTGTCAATTACACCGCAACAAAAACCAATACAGCTATAGAAATTGACCCCGACAGTAAAACCATATCGGAGCCAATGCTTACTATGAATAACTGGCTCCGTCAGAAAAGGAGGCACCTGACTGCGGGGATGTACTATAAACCCATACACCGCTTTCTCATTGGCCTGGAGCTTGTGTCGCGCGAGTATTTTTACTTGAGCGTTATTGTCCTTTTATCATTTTGGAAATTTCCCGGCTACCTTATTGTATTGATCCTGTTCCGATGGATCATGCACCTTTGGATCGTTAAACTCACGATGAAAAGGTTCCAGGAAAAAGGAATCTGGCTGTTTTCACTGATTTACGACCTCGTCATGCCAATAATTTCAGGATTCCTGATCCTGAAAAACAAATTAAAGAAAAACAATAAGTTTGCCTGGTAATGGTATCTGACCTTTCCGATAAAGCCAAGCAGGATTATGCCCTTGTGCAAAAAGCACAACACGGTGATCAACACGCTTTTGCGCAGTTGCTAAACCGCTATTGGGACTCGGTTTACTTCATGATTCTGAAAATGGCACACAACAAGGATGATGCCGAAGATCTGACGATTGAAGCCTTCGGAAAGGCCTTTAAATTCATCCAGAATTACGAGCCGGAATTTGCATTCAGCACCTGGCTTTTCAAAATAGCTAACAATAACGCCATCGATTTTCTCCGAAAGCAGCATACCAAAACTATTTCGATAGATAGCCAGGGTCGCGATGCCGATGAGGACAACCCCGTTCAGCTTCAGTCCGACACACCAGATCCGGAAGAAGTATTGATCAGCAAGCAAAAAACCGAATTTCTTAAAACTATTGTCAAAGAATTGAAGCCGAGATATTCCAGGCTGGTTCATCTTCGCTATTTCGAGGAATATTCCTACGAGGAGATCGCTGAAACACTTAACCTGCCTATCGGTACTGTTAAAGCTCAACTTTTCCGGGCCAAGGAACTCTTGTATCATATTATCGTTTCAAAAGAAGTTTAAGTTGAACCCGATTGCTTCCCATTTTCAGAACCTCTCCTCGAAACAGTTTGCTCAGTTTGAGCAACTCGATCATCTGTACAGGTCATGGAATGAAAAGATTAACGTGATTTCACGAAAAGATATTGACCATCTTTACCTCCACCACGTTCTTCATTCACTGGCTATTGCTCGTTTTGTTTCATTCAAGCCGGGTACAAAGGTATTGGATGCAGGCACCGGCGGAGGATTCCCTGGCATTCCGCTGGCTATCTATTTCCCCGACGTGGAATTCACTCTCGTCGATTCCATCGCCAAAAAAATCAAGGTTGTTGAGGCTGTATCTGAGGAACTCGGACTAACCAATGTAAAAGCACTTTGGACCCGTGTAGAAACCCTGGATGAAAAATTCGATTTTGTCGTTTCAAGAGCCGTTACTTCACTACCGGAATTTGCCCACTGGGTGCGTAAAAAAATCATCCCCGGTGGATTCAACGACCTCCCAAACGGGATCATCTACCTAAAAGGCGGTGACCTGGAAGAAGAACTGCGTACCTATGCCGGCAAAGCAACAATTCAGGAAATATCATCCTATTTTGAAGAGGATTGCTTCGAGACAAAAAAAATAATTTTCCTTCCGTCTTAATGAATCTGATCTAGGTTTTTGTTTTTATTAAATAATCTTTATCTTTGCAATCCAATTTTTAGGGAAACATACGTAAAGCGACACGATCATGAAAAGGACATTTCAACCTCACAACCGCAAAAGAAAGAACAAACACGGTTTTCGCGAAAGAATGGCAACTGTTGGCGGACGTGCCGTATTGAATAACCGTCGCTCAAGAGGTCGCAAAAAGCTGTCCGTTTCTGACGAGCCAAAACACAAGAGATAGAACATTAGCTCAGGGTAGTTCCCTGCAATGATACAACGATCCCCGCGAACAACGGGGATTTTTTATTTTGTGTGGTATACCGTAAAAAACCTGCTCTCTGCAGAGGTCTTCATTGCTAATGAATCAAGCAGCTGAAGATATTGGTAATCCTTAGAGTGGTAATCTACAGCAACCTGAACGGACGCAATCCATTTTATGTTCATCTTTTCGACAAGAATAACGATATCCTTACTCTTCAGAATTTTAATGATCGATTCCCTGATTCTTTTTTCACTCCCGACAAATTCCGCAGATTGCATCCAATCCAACGGGAAAGGATTTTTACTACCCAGAAGAGGATAGATGAACGCATCGTTGGGCCAGACGATAAATTTCCCCTTGGGAGAACCCGACTCCTGATAAATTCTTTTAATCTCGGTTAAGTAGTCCGACATCCCGGAGGAAATCTTAACACCTGCCAAACCGGGAAAAATATCGCCACCCTCACAAGTCAATTTTTCAGCCGGCAGATCACGATAGTTAACCTGCCTCTGAACAATCAGGGACAAAGCCAGCAACGATGGCATCAGCAATCCAGCTGCGATCCACTGATACGGTCTGGCGTTTCTGTAAATCCTATTCCAAAAATCCTTGACTTGCATCAACATAGCGGTTCCGGCAAGCCACCCGGTAGCAAAAACAGGTGCATTATCACCCAACGAAACCGCGCTTGTCCAGGCAATCAGTAAAATCCAGAAAGCCGGCCAGGTCCAGCGCGGTAAATGACCGTCATGAAGATAGATCAGGAAAATATCTAAAATCAGAATCCAGAAGAAAGCAAAGGAAATCGCGAAGAGAAAATCCGGCTTAAGAAATACTGCAAATGCGAAAATGACTTTGACCAGGAAACTGATAAATTTCTGAATCATTATGGCCAGATCAACCCAATAAGTATTTTTCCCTGATTCAGAGTACCAGATTTTGATCAGCCCGGTAATGATTGCAAGGCCAAATAATATCAGCAGAGGTGAATGCCAAAAGGTGTGAGAGAACTTCACAAAGCCGGTTTCCCACAATTCTGTGCGTCCGGTAAGCTGCCTGATGAATTCACTCCACGAAACGGTATAAGTTAATACCCCAGCATAAATCCAGCCTGGCAAAGGGCCAATAATCAGCGCTGGAATTAAGGTTTTAATCCATCTTGCTGCGTTCCCCCGGTTCTTGCTGAATTCCCAGGCAATCATGCGGCAGGAAAGCAGCAGGGCTGGCAATAAAAAGGTCTGACGGCACAGCAAGGAAGATGTTGCGCCGAAAAGCACCAGTATTTGCCATCCTAAATTTCTTTTTCCAGGACTATTTTTCAGCTTATACCATCCATATAAAGCTAAACTGAACCAGAATAGTGCATCGATCGTGGTCCAGGGGAAAAGATTATAGTGATTCTGATTCAGAAGAAACATTAGCACGACAGATACGCCAACAACCAGCAGGAACAGGGATTTTCGCAACCCGCGGAACCAGGAGCCAGCAAGAAGTGAGGTGATAAAAATCGATCCGAACAGATACTCAAAAAGCACCATCCACCGTGCCGAGATCTCCAGGGGAAGCGGTGAGTAAAAATTAATAGCATGTATAACACCTGAACCAGCCGGACGAATGGAAATAAAATCACGGTGCGGAACCTCCCCATGGATCATGCGATAGGACTGGGCCAGTATAACACCATCATCGCTTGGATTAAAACCTTCGGTAGATGGAATTCCAACAATCGCATAAATGCCTGTCAGCACGACAATGATCAGTACAAGGAGTAACGTTACCGGTCTATTTTTCAGAACTTTCATGGTAATCCTCCTCAGTATTGACTGCCCATATCGCAACTTTTTCAGTTTTACCTTCGATAAGGAGATCTACTGCGGTCATTGCAGTTAGCATACTGTGATCCTGATTATTATACCGGTGCATCCCATTGCGCCCAAGTAGAAAGAGATTCTCAATAGAATCGGTAAAATTGCGAATGATATCAAACTGTTCGTAGGTACCAAAGTAGGCCGGATAGGTTTTTGGCATCCGAACAACCGTGCCATCAATAAAATCATCAGGCGAACAGAATCCGATTTTCGAAAGCTCCATAATTCCCTTATGAATCAATTCCTTATCCGAAGAATTCCATAAATCGTCGCCCTCCTGGCAGAAATACTCCAACCCCAGCCAAACCGTATCAGGATCATTTACCATGTAAGGACTCCAGTTATTAAATACCTGGATTCTGCCCACTTTCACATCCGCCTCCTGAATATAAATCCAGTTATCGGGAACCCTGTTGCCATCAGTACAGTCCGGTTGGCAAACCATCATCCTGCGAAATAATAGGCCCAGCGTAACAAAATCGCGGTACTGCAAACCTTCGGCAATTACTCTCACCGCCTCAGGAACTTCTGTCCCCATGCCACTGATCAGGTCCTGAACAGGCATGGTTGAGAAAACATAATCAGCTTCCGAAAATTCCTCCACACCACTTTCATTGTCACGGAACCATAACCCTTTGATTTTTCCATCATGATATTGCAATCGCACTACCCGGCAGGATTTTCTGATTATTCCGCCCATATCGGTTACCTGAGTGGCAACCTCTTCCCAAAGCTGACCGGGACCAAATTTCGGGTAAAGGAATCGCTCAATCAGGCTGGTCTCGGTCGACTTCTGGCCAATACCGGTTTCCTTTGGAAAGATAGATTTCAGGGCATGCCAGAGTGCCTTAGATACCGATAATCCTTTCACCCTTTGCGAACCCCATTCGGGCTTAATTTCTTTGCATGGCACTCCCCATACCTTTTCCGTATAATCCTTGAAAAAAGTTTGGAAAAGCAGTTTACCAAAACGATTAATAAAGAAATCCTCCAGACTTTTTTCCGGCTTTATCGGCCTGGCCATGGCCATCAGGTACGACCATCCGATAGCACCCATCCGGATCAGACCCAAATTGCGAATAGTATTAATATCCAATCTTATGGGATAAGAATAAAATTTTCTGCCATAAAATATTCTGGAGAGCCGGTTTCGAACCATCATCACTTTATCCGGATCTACTGGTTTATCTGGCAGGTCATCTGTCTTAATTGTCTTAGTTTTAGTCTGGTAAGTCAAAGTCAGCTCCTTTGCCTCCTCCTCTGCCCTATCAAAGGGCAAAATTCGTAGCCACCAGTCCATCACCCGGGCTGATTTTGAAAAAAAACGGTGGCCACCGATATCCATTCGATTGCCTTTATAATTAACGGTCTGAGAAATGCCGCCTATCTGCGGGGTGGCCTCAAGTACAACCACTTCAATGTCTGTTCTGCCCAGCAATTCAAAAGCTGCAGTCAGTCCGGCCGGACCGGCACCTATTATAATGGCTCTCTTCTTTTGGGTCATGGATGTATGCGAACAAATATCGAAAAAGATAGCCGATCGCCCAAATGGCATTTTGTCGTACCTTTGTTGGCCATAAAATCTAACAAAATCGGTGATGCCAGGGATTCAGGATGATCGTTTAATAGAAATCGAAAAATCTGTCGTTGAAGGTAATCGACTGGATTCAGACGACGGATTATATTTATATGAACATGCGGGGCTGGGCTATTTATCAAGGCTCGCCTGTCTGGTTAAAGAGCGAATAAGCGGGAAGAACGTCTATTTCAATCATAACTTTCATATTGAGCCAACAAATATCTGCATACATAATTGCAGATTTTGCTCTTACTCACGCAAAGTCAATCAAGAGGGTGCCTGGGAAATGAGTCTTGAGGATATCTTGCAGGAGATCAATAAATTTAAAGATCGTTCTGCCACCGAGGTGCATATTGTCGGTGGAGTGCATCCACATCGCACCCTTGAATATTATGAGGGTATGATAAGGCAGATCAGAGAGTTAAATCCAAAGCTATTTATTAAAGCATTCACAGCTGTAGAACTTGATTTCATGTTCCGTAAAAGCCAGGTATCCATAAAAGATGGACTAAAAAGGCTTAAGCTTGCCGGTTTGGATGCAATTCCCGGAGGTGGAGCCGAAATTTTCGATGAGGAATTGAGGAAAATGATTTGTCCGGATAAAACAGGATCCGACCCTTGGCTTTCAATTCATGAAGCTGCTCATGTTGCAGGAATTCCGACCAACGCAACTATGCTTTACGGGCATATTGAAAAATATACTCATCGGATTGACCATATGAACCGTCTGAGGCAATTACAGGATCGAACCGCGGGGTTTCAGGTTTTTATTCCGCTCAAATACCGAAAAGAAAATAATGCCCTGGGTACAATCGGTGAAGTAAGTACCATTGAAGATCTGCGCAATTATGCTGTCAGCAGAATTTACCTCGACAATTTTCCTCATCTGAAAGCTTACTGGCCGATGATCGGGAAAGAGATTGCCGGATTATCGCTTTCATTCGGCGTTGATGATCTCGATGGTACCATTGAGGATACAACACGAATATATTCCATGGCCGGAGCCGAAGATCAGAATCCGGCGATGACAACCGATGGTTTGGTGTCTCTGATCAGGAGCTGCGGATTGGAGCCGGTGGAGCGGGATACCTTGTACAACACGCTGAAAACCTATTAACTCAATCCGTCATATAATTTTATCTTTGCCGAAACGTTGTTATCACAGCATTAATCAATTATGAAGTCACCTTTTATTCAGTTTCTGCTCAGCCGGATATTTTGGAAAAATGTTCTGATAGCTCTCTCTATTACAGTCGGCCTGGTGATTTTAGTGCAGATCAGTCTGTATTTCTATACAGGTCATGGTAAGAAAATCAAGGTCCCCGACTTCACCGGCATGTCTCTGCAACAAGTAAATCGGTTATGTGCTGAAAATAATATCAAGTGGGTTATTCAAGACTCGACCTATTTCGAGGAATCGCCCCGGGGAGCGGTTTTAGATCAATATCCCGAACCGGGTGCTGGCATCAAGAAAAATCGGAAAATATTTCTTATTACCAATTGCTGGTTTCCTCAAATTATTAAAATGCCTAAGGCTTTCGATATGCCTTATCGTCAGGCAGAAAGAGTATTAGCAAGTGCTGGACTTCGCATAGCTAATATCGAATATATACCGCATTTCGCACCAACTTATGTCCTTGGACAAAAATTTGATGGGCGAGCGATATCCGAAGGTAGCAATATTGCCAAAGGCTCAGGCATTACGCTGGTTGTAGGCATGGGATTGAGCAATGAACTTGCTCCCGTGCCGAGCCTGCTCAACATCAGCCGGGAAACAGCAAGAATACTTGCCATGAACAGCTACTTTAATCTGGGAGCTGTAAAATACGACTCTACTGTTACCAATGCCAGGGATAGCATGCAAGCCAAAGTTTTCAGGCAGTTCCCTGATGTAAAAACTCAATCCAAGCTGGGAACATCCATTGATATTTGGCTTACCATTGATTCATTGATAATCAAGAAAATGGATTCCACTAACATTGTGAACGACACACTTTTCAAGGACTCGAACCTAATACCATAAAGATCAAATGAAGGTCAGGGATATTGTCTATTGTTTTTGTTTTCTATTAGCCGCTACAAGCATTCAAGGCATGGCCCAGGAGCGGCTGTCCTCGGTTGCCGCTTATCCAGCGTTAATGAAAGGCCTTAGGCCTGTTTCGCTTAAAACCGGAGTACCCGACACATTAACCCTTCCGGTCATGGATGATTTTAGCAATTCATCTCCTTTTCCGACCAGTGCCATATGGACCGATTATCAGGTTTATATTAATAATACTTTCTGCATAAACCCTCCGACCTACGGAGTAGCAACTTTTGATGCAATCGATTCTGCTGGTCAGGTATATAGTAATGCTACCACAGAAGCTTTTCTTGCTGATGCACTCACATCGAAGCCGATTAATCTCTTTTTTCCACTGGATACTACTATTTACCTGAGCTTTTTTTACCAGCCCCAGGGACTTGGCGATGCTCCGGAACCTGAAGATTCACTGGTGGTTGAATTCTATGCACCCGACAGCAAGCACTGGCTCAGGGTTTGGAGTATGCCCGGCTCATCTACCAGCGATTTTAAAATTGCAATGGTGAATATTACGGATTCCCGCTTCCTGCAACCGGGATTCAAATTCCGGTTTAGGAATTATGCATCACTGGCCCCTGCTTATGAGCCCAGTCTGAAAGTAAATGCCGACCATTGGAACATCGATTACGTCTATCTTAATAATGGACGACATTTCAATGATACCATTATGAAAGATGCTTCACTCGTCCAGCCGGTAGGATCGCTATTGACCAACTACACCGCCATGCCCTGGGAACATTTCAAGTTGGCGGGAATTTCATCGGTGAAAGCTATATTCCCGATCAATCTTAATAACCTGTCCGGCGACCGGCGCGTGTTTACACCTGTTTTTAAAATTACGCCGATATGGGCCTCAGGAACAGGTTTCGAAAAAACCATGGACCCTGATGAGGTTAAAGCATTTCAGACTCTTAAATACGATGCAACTTTTAATTATGGATTTACCCTAAATGCCAAGGACTCCGCTCTTTTTGAGGTGTCACTCGATATGAATCAATCTGCAACCGATTGGATACCTGGAAACGACAAGATTGTGTCACAACAGCTCTTCTCGGATTACTATGCCTACGACGACGGATCGGCCGAAGCCGGATATGGAATGGTTGGTGAAGGTGCAAAATCAGCGAAAGTGGCTTATCGTTTTAAAAATTTCAATGCGGCAGATTCCCTGGATGCTGTTGATTTCTATTTCAATCGCAGTTTTGCTGATGCAAGCAAAAAATATTTTACGCTGGCCATATGGGCCGACGATAACAATAAGCCGGGAACCTTGATTCACAAACAAGCCGGTATAATGCCTGCTTATAATGGCATCAACCAGTTCCAAAGAATTAAGCTGGATACATCGCAGCTGGTCAGTGGCAATTATTATATCGGCTGGATACAAACCACATCAGATTTTCTAAACGTGGGGTTTGACAAACAAAACAATCATGGTCAGGACATTTATTACAAAACCGTCAGTGACTGGACTCAGTCATCATTCGAAGGTTCGCTGATGATCAGGCCGGTGTTTGCCAATAAGTCACTGAAATCAGGGGTTGATCCCACTGTATTATCAACTGGAGTTAATATTCTGGCCAGGGTGTATCCCAATCCTGCTAGCGATATGGTACGGATCGATTGCGGCGACCAGTCGGGAATAATGAGAATTACACTTACTGATCTACAGGGCAGGGTGGTAAAAAGCTATCTGGAGTCGGGTCCTTCCTGTAAAATAAGCGTTACAGATCTTCAGAAAGGAATTTACATTATTGGCATTCAATCTGATTCCGGAATAAACACAAGACAAAAGCTGATCATTATTCATGAATAAAATGTGGTTGCACCTCGACGAACTGGAGGAAAACAAAGAACTTTTCGAACACTTCAGATTTGTTGCAGATCCGGGGCAGTCACTTATCCGAATTGATCGTTTTCTGATCGACAGGCTTCAGGACACTTCCCGTACAAAAATCAAAGATGCGGCAGATGCCGGATGCATTCTGGTCAATAACAATCCAGTTAAAGCAAGTTATAAGGTAAAACCTGGAGACCTGATCGTGATCATGCTCACTTTTCCAAGAAAAGAATTCGAGCTGATTCCGGAAGATATACCGCTTGACATTGTTTATGAGGATGAAACACTCCTGGTAATCAATAAGAAACCGGGCATGGTTGTTCATCCTGCTCATGGAAATTATACAGGCACGCTGATACATGCACTGGCCTGGAGATATCGTGAGCTGGAGATGTTTACGAAGGAGGATATCAGGGCAGGATTAGTTCACCGAATAGATAAAGACACTTCGGGGTTGCTGGTAATTGCCAAGACCGAAAAAGCAAAAACTCACCTGGGCAAACAATTCTACAATAAAACATCACACCGCATTTATCAGGCTCTCGTCTGGGGAACCCCTAAAGAAACGGAAGGCACGATAACAGGGGCCATCGGAAGAAACCCTAAGAACAGGCAGGTTATGACTGTCTTTCCTGACAATTCGCAGGGAAAGCCAGCCATCACCCATTACAGGATATTGGAAGATCTTGGTTATATTTCGCTTATTGAATGCCGGCTCGAAACAGGCCGAACCCACCAGATCAGGGCGCATATGAAATATATCGGCCATCCATTATTCAATGATTCGGAATATGGAGGCAATGTAATTCTCAAGGGAACCACCTTTACGAAGTATCGTCAATTTATCGAAAACTGCTTTCGTATCCTGCCCAGGCAGGCGTTACATGCAAAGGAACTTGGATTTATTCATCCCGAAACTAAGCAATGGATGCAATTTGATTCCGAACTTCCATACGATATGGCAGAGGTCATCCGGAAATGGCATACATATCTTGCCGGACGCACCCAGGAACTCTAGTTTTTTATGAAACAAAAATGTCAAGAAATCCGTACACAAAGTGTGGATTAGTAATTAATCCTGATTTACTAAAGAAATGAATTCCAGTCCCTTAAATATTGCGATTGTTGCCGGTGGAGACTCGGGTGAATACGAAGTTTCCATTAACAGTGCCAATAACATTTTAAGCCAACTCAACAAGGCTCAGTTTGATGCACGTGTGGTGGTAATTTCTCAGCAAGACTGGAATGTTTATGATGCTGATGGTTCGGTTTATCCCATCAACCGGCATGACTTCAGCTGGCAGCCAAACGGTAAAGTCAGGCATTTCGATGCAGTGATAAATTCGATTCATGGAACTCCGGGTGAAAACGGAATCCTTCCTGCCTACTTTGAATTAATCGGTATGCCGTTTACAGGTTGCCGCTCGTTTGCCAGTGCGCTGACATTCAATAAATATTTTTGTAATCAGTTCCTGAAACAATGTGGAATAAACATTTCCCCATCCATCCTGATCCGAAAAGACCAACCTATCGACATTAACAATATTATTGAAGCTATTGGATTACCTTGTTTTATCAAACCAAACAACGGAGGTTCAAGTTGTGGAACTTCCAGGGTTAATCATTCTGGCGAAATCCTGCCTGCCCTCGAACGGGCTTTAAACGAAGACCGGGAAGCGATTATTGAAAAGCTCCTGGTTGGAACCGAAGTTACGTGCGGTCTGTTTAAGACCGGAAAATCGAGTGATGTCTTTCCCATTACTGAAATTGTCAGTAAAAAGGAATTTTTCGATTATGAAGCTAAGTATACTCCAGGAATGTCAGACGAAATAACGCCTGCAAGAATTTCCGCGGAGACTGCACGGTCCGTGCAAGACCTGTCATCATTGATCTATGATTTATTGGATTGCCGGGGAGTAGTGCGTATGGACTATATCCTGGTCGACAAAATCCCCTGGTTCCTCGAAGTGAACACTGTTCCAGGAATGTCCCCGCACAGCATTGTCCCCAAACAGGCCAACATTTCAGGCCTGAGTCTCAACGATCTTTTCAGCATCCTCATTGAGGATGCTATGACACTTTAGGTCAACCAAAAAAAAATCAGCCATGGTTAGAAAGACCGCCTTTCTGGCCCTGTTCCTACTAGTGGGAGCAGTATTTTTCTCTTCCTGCAAAAAGGAAGAATTATCCAGTAAAAAGGAGATCCTCTCCTTGATTTTTGAAGCCAGCAAAAACCCGCAACTGGATAGGAATTACCTGGGAGATATTAACGGAACTGCAGTCTCGGCCGAGGTTGCTTTTGGCGTTAGTACCAATCAGCTTATTCCAACGATAGAAATATCGCCTCGGGCAACTTTAAGCCCAAAAGCCGGTCAGCTTACAGATTTTTCCGGACCGGTGGTTTATACCGTTACTGCAGAAGATGGTTCAACCAAGACTTTTACCGCAACGGTTGTAACAGCACCCGCACCTTACATTGGAAGCTGGGTTAGCGGACCAATAGATTTTGGTTCGGGCTTGATGAGAGTTAATGCAGACATAACCGCTGCAGGCGAAATTAAACTTGAATTTACCCAGATTATGACCGGCGACAAGGATCCATCATCCATGAAGGGATTCTTTGAACCGCTGAGCCGTCAGGACACTGAAATTAAGGTAGAACAGACGCACAGATGGTTCAACTCCGATTGGGTTGGGGAAACATGTAACAGGACATTCATGTATCATGTAAACACGCCACAAAACATTAAACTCTATTACTGCCTGTGCTACCCAATGACCGATTGGTGTTTTCAGGTTAATTTGTCGAAAGAATAGTTGATTAATCTAAAAAAAGATTGATTATGCACGAAAAGGAGGCCAATGGCCTCCTTTTCCCGTTAAAGTATCTTGATAACTCAACCTCTAATATTCATCCAATCCTTTGCACGAACAAATCAGGTTTCTGTCACCATAGGCATTATCGATCTTACCAACAGAAGGCCAGAATTTATTTCCGGCAATCCAGGGAAGTGGAAAAGCTGCTTTTAACCTTCCGTAAGGATGGCTCCAGGTATCGTCACCAATATGAACCGCTGTATGCGGAGCGTTTTTCAGGACGTTATTATCAGCATGAGTGATTCCCATTTCAACATCAGTTATCTCAAAAAGGATGGAAATCAGGGATTCAGCAAAACGATCGAGTTCCTGTTTCGATTCACTTTCGGTTGGCTCAATCATCAGGGTTTCATGAACAGGGAATGAAAGTGTAGGTGCATGGAATCCGTAATCCATCAATCTGCGTGCAATATCCCCAGTTTCAATACCGGTTTGTGCCTTGAAATTCTGGCAATCAAGGATGCATTCATGAGCAACCCGTCCATTAGCACCTGTATACAATACTTCATAATGTCCCTTGAGGCACTCCACCAGATAGTTGGCATTCAGGATAGCCATCTCTGTTGCTGCCTTCAACCCGGCACCGCCAAGCATCTGCACATAGGCATGCGAAATTGTCAGCACAAGGGCGCTGCCATAAGGTGCGGCAGAAATTACCCCACCCTTTTCTCCACCAACTTTTACTACCGGATGCGAAGGTAAAAACTCAACAAGATGCTGAGCAACCCCAATCGGGCCAACTCCCGGACCACCTCCACCATGTGGAATGGCAAAGGTCTTGTGCAGGTTAAGGTGGCAAACATCGGCACCAATCAGAGCGGGCTTAGTCAGACCGACCTGCGCATTCATGTTGGCTCCATCCATATAGACCAATCCACCATGCTGATGGATAATATCTGCCATGGTTTTTATGCCGGTTTCAAAAACACCGTGAGTCGACGGATAAGTAATCATGAAGGCTGCGAGCACAGAGGCATATTCTGCTGCTTTTTCTCTTAAATCCTCGATGTCAACATTACCATGTTCATCGCATTTTACCACAACAACCTTATTGCCAGCCATTACCGCACTTGCGGGATTGGTACCGTGTGCTGATGCCGGGATCAGTACTACATTACGATGACCCTCGCCACGGCTCCTGTGATAGCCTTCGATGACCATCAGACCTGCATATTCCCCTGATGCTCCGGAATTTGGCTGGAACGAGATGGCCGGAAAACCGGTCACCTCCACCAATGCACTTTCTAATTCACTGATTAGTTGATGATATCCTTCAGCCTGATCAACAGGCACGAATGGGTGGATACCAGCAAATTCATCCCATGACAAAGCAAACATCGAGTTTGCGGGGTTCAGCTTCATGGTGCATGAACCAAGCGGAATCATGGAATGCGTAAGTGAAATATCGCGATTCTCCAATTTCTTAATGTACCGCATCATTTCCGTTTCCGACTGATACTTATTAAAGCATGATTGAGTCAGGAACTCGGAAGTACGCGCAAATTCGGGATCAAAACCAGCAGAGTCGCATAATTCAAACACTGGAATAGCCATTTTACCGGCAGCTTCAGCAAATATCTCAATGATTCGATTTACTTCTGCCACATCGGTAAGTTCATCGGTTGACAAACCAATCGTTTCATCATCGAAATACCTGAAATTAACATGGTGCTTCAGGGCTATAGACTTAAAATGCTTAATCGTAACTTTTTCGGGAAGTACGAGCCTCAGGGTATCAAAATAATCTTTATTTTCCTGAACGTAACCGTATTGCCCCAGTTCAAGCTCCAAAGTATGAGCCGACCGGTGAATTTTTCCTGCAATTTCCAGCAAGCCATCCGGGCCATGATAAACAGCATACATACCTGCAATAGTGGCCAAAAGTGCCTGTGCGGTACAAATATTTGAGGTTGCCTTTTCACGTTTAATGTGCTGTTCACGAGTCTGAAGAGCCATGCGCAAAGCCTTGTTTCCATGAACATCCTGGGATACGCCGATAATCCTGCCCGGCAGGCTCCTTTTCAGTTCTTCACGCGAAGCAAAAAAGGCTGCATGCGGACCTCCGAAACCCATTGGCACCCCAAAACGCTGGGTGCTTCCAACAACAATATCAGCGCCCCACTCTCCCGGAGGAGTCAGGAGTACCAAAGAATACAAATCACTCACCGCGGTATACAAACCGCCAAGCGCATGAATCTGTTCAACAGCTTTTCTGTATATCAAAGCTTTTCCATCGTTTGCGGGATATTGAACAATGATGCCAAAAACTCTATCTGTCAGTTGCTTTTTGAACATCTTGCATACCTCAACCTCGATGCCAAGAGGTAAAGCACGGGTGCGGATTACCTCGAGGGTTTGTGGGAAAATATTCTCATCGATCAGAAGCAGATTGGCATCGCGCTTAACGAGGTCTCTCGAACGGGCATTATACATAAGGATCATCGCTTCGGCAGCTGCAGTTGCTTCATCAAGCAGCGATGCATTTGCCAAAGGCATTGCAGTGAGCTCCATAACAAGTGTCTGAAAATTAAGCAAGGCTTCGAGTCGGCCCTGCGAAATCTCAGCCTGATAAGGAGTATAAGAGGTATACCAGGATGCATTCTCCAGAATATTTCTTTTGATCACTGCCGGCATCACGGTTCCGTAATAGCCCATCCCGATTAAACTTCTGTAAAGTTTATTTTTCGAACCGATCTGCTTGATTTTCTTTGCATACTCTTGCTCAGTCAAGCCGGCAGGAAGTTTCAGCGGTTCTTTCATCCTTATCTCGTCCGGAACAACTGAAGAGATGAACTCCTCCATGGTGGAGCATCCAACTTTTTCAAGCATTTCCTGAATTTCGTGCGGCCTTGGGCCGATATGCCTGTAAATGAATTGATCAGTGATCATAATATTTGGGTTGTTGTATTACAAATTAAGAAGGTAAAATTAAGAAGAAGAATGACATTTGTTATTAAAAATCCGGGCTCTCGGCAGCTATGGAAGTTTGTGGTCCGTGCCCTGGGAATACCAGTGTTTCTGGAGGCAAGGTCAATAGTCTGGTTTTGATGCTGGTAATAATCTGATCATAGTTTCCGCCTCTCAAATCGGTTCTGCCAATTCCCCCGGCAAAAAGAGTATCTCCTGAAAAAAGCCAGCCCTCCAAGGGTTCATAAAAGGCAACGCTGCCCTGTGAATGGCCAGGAACCTGAATCACAATTAACCGGATGCCTCCTGCGGTGATTTCATCCGAATCCGACAAAAATCCATCAGGCATCGGAATCTCTCCAACATAATCGAAACCAAAACTTCGTGCCTGGTCACCGGCCATCCGAAGAAATGACGAATCTCCCTCATGAATATAAAATTTCGGATTGTAAGCTTCTTTTACCATACCAATACCAAAAACATGATCAAAATGACCATGAGTATTAAGTTGATATTCAAGGCTTACATTATTATTCCTGATGAAATCCTGCAGGACTTTGAATTCCGATTTATCCATGCACGACGGATCAATAAGGATTCCGGCACCATTGGGTTCATAAATCAAATAAGCATTGACCTGAAGTGGATTAAATGGGAAAATTTTAAGTAGAGGCATATCTATCGATGTGTGATTTTTATCAACTTTGCGGCGCCAAGGTATTTATTCCCCGTATAAAATTCAATGATATATAACCCTGAAGGCAAATCTGAAATGTTCAATTTCTGATCCTGCCAGGAACCAATCCTGATTTCTTTCGAATAACTCCCGATGGCTGAAGTAATACGTCCTTGCCAGACATTGTTGAATGAATAGCCTGCATTGGGTTCGACCAATAAATAATCTTCAGCCGGATTAGGGTAAATAAAAAACCCAGAAGTAAGAGGTTCAGATTGCTGTGGCCTGACAAAGCGAAAACAGGATAAATCCGGAAAAATGAATTGAAAATCAGCAGAACTCTTTTGCCTGGATGAATTAAAAATATTTTTCAACGGTTGCGAAGAACTCCATTCCAAAAGGTTCTTTTGCGAAAGTATCGTTCCTAAAACGGTCAGGAGGGTGTCAGCCCTCACAAAGTTGCCGGCGATTGACGCAAGTGATGCCGAAAGCCAGATATTTTCTCCCGGATTGTATTTATCCCACCAGGAGGAAAATATTGAGGACCTTAAAACTGCAGGCACCTTGGAAACTCGCTGAAGTGCCTGATAAATATCAGACCCATTATAGCTCTCTTCGGTGTGCTGATAATTGGCAAGTTTATTCAGATATTCAATAAGTTCAGAATTCCGGTTGACCATTACCCCGCCAATGCAGCCTTCACAAGTCATGTTCGGATTTGTTACCCCGATATAATTCATAAACCAATACAAACCGTGATCAGGTAAAGCTTCTGAACCCTGCCTCCAACCATTAAATGCTACCATCGGTACCTGATTATTGTACCATAGATAGCCACCAATATTCCAGCGGGTCGGTGGAAGAGAATCCACGGAACGAATTTTCTCCGGAGTTCCGATTGCTGATCCAAACACAGAATCGGTGGATACGGCAAAAGGGAGCGAAACAGTGTCAAATTCATTAAACCGCAATTGCGGTCCTAATTGCAGAAGATTTTCTGATCCCGGAAATTTAGCCCATTGAAATAAGGCGAGATCAATTGCAGGTGGACCATCAAGATAAACACCAAGTGGCAGATTGGAAAATTTGTTATTGAAAACAGGAGAATTTTGATGAGACGGGCTAATAATTGCCAATCCAGCCTGCTGTCCTCCCCCATACAACGATTCGAAACGGTTATGGTCAACGGAAAAGCGATCTGGAAAACAGAGCAAAATCCCTAAAGAATATCCGCTGTTAAACCTTTGCAGGGTCAGGTGATTATTGGAAATTTTCTGAAGCCCGGCAAAATCAGTTTTAATACCAATCTTATTATCAACAAATGAATTTTCAATGATTCTCAATTTTGAATCAGAAAATTGGGTGCTCAGATCCAATGCGGTTGTGAGGTTTGTAAACTCACATTTATTGATAAAAATTGAGCCTGCAGCTGCGATAATACCAATACCCAGCCAATTTGCGTCAGTGATTGAGGTGCCCGGTACATTGATAAAACGCGAATTGGTGACCGACAACCGGGAAATACCGTCGGTTCGCAAAAAACTAACCGGTGTCAAGCCCTCCTCGTAATGATTCAATTTTGTGGTGATCAGAAAGGAGCAGTTGCTCAGGCTAAGGGAATCAACCGAAATCTCTGGAAAAACCAATGACTCGGAACAATTTCGAAATACTGAATTCTCAAGATTAACCTCCAGTAATCTGGCTGCCAGGATTCCCGTATAAGCATTTTCGATTGTCCCATTATGGCTGACAGTTATTCTTGCAGGATTTGATCGTGTAGAAACTTCGGGCCTTAATCCTGACCACAAATCGCCGCAAAGGTTCCCTATAGTGCCTCCGTCGATAACAAGGCTGGCACCGGCTTCCAAAGTAATCTTGGTATCCGAAGGCATGGACAGATATCCGGTAACCTTTAAATATCCTCCGCTTTTTATCAGCCAATCCTGATGCGCATAAACCGTATCTTTTATGACAACAGTATCTCCTCCCGATACCTGATACCCGATACCCGAAACCTTATAGCAGCTGTCATTGATCACTGCCTCAGAGATATTCCCCATTCCTCCGTTAAGGCAGAATTGCATTTGATTAAACTGACATTTCGACAATGCATATCCGTAGGATGGCCAGTAATCCATAATATTATTCGATGTGCCTTCGAGAGGACAGCCGTTATCGCCGCAATCATCGCATTGGTCACCATCCGGACCACCCGAAAAGTTATGCGAAAGTCCGGCACAATGTCCAAGTTCATGAACCAGGTTTCGCCCGCATTCATCAAGTGCATCTGATTTTGGCTGACTCAGGAATTTTTCATAATAGCCCCGAACCGCAATATACCCGCGGTCACCAATATTCCTCGAATGTCCTCCGATGACGGAATAATTGGCCCCGATAAAAATGGGAAGGGTCTGATATTTCTGCCGGTAATCGAGTAATTTACTGGCATCTACGTATTGATCACGCATATAGGGTGCATCAATATCTACCGAGCAATCCCAGGCCCTGTTATCCCTTATATAATAAATGGTATCGAGCCTGATCCTTACCCTGCTATCTCCAACGAACGGAGAGGGCATTGCAGGTTTTAGCGTATCAAGGTTGGCAAGCCTGTGATTTACCCAATCGGTAAGCTCATGAAGGAACTTCACCTGACCGGCCGAATCCGCGCTAAAGTTCCTTTGCCCGGCATCATCCTGAAAGATATAAATTGAGACCCTTAGGGTTTTTATCGGCAACAAAACGGTATCGGCAGGTTGGGCTTTCACTTGCTGGAAGAAGACAGCAAATCCCAGGATCAAAAACCTGATCAGGCCAGAAAATCCAGATCTATTGTCAGCAATCATAGAAAGTCATTCCAATCCGGTTTTCATCGGAACAAAAATAAAATTGCCATGAGTAGTGATGTCAAAAGTGTCGGTTCCTGTTCGCACACATTTTGTCATTATCTGATTATCGCCCTGTCCGACAGGCGCAACCAGGATACCTCCTATGATAAGTTGCTGTTTAAGTGCCTCCGGGATCGATGGCGTGGCTGCGGTTATCAATATCCTGTCGAATGGGGCATAGGATGGAAGCCCCATATTCCCGTCACCAAGAAAAAATTTCACCTGATAGCCCAATTCACGGTGTATTACCTGGGCTTCCTGATACAACTTCCTGATTCTCTCCACCGTATATACCCGGGCGCCCAATTCGGCCAGTATGGCTGCCTGGTATCCTGAACCAGTTCCAACCTCCAGCACTTTTTGATGTATCTCCAGTTTGATAAGTTCTGTTTGAAAAGCTACAGTATATGGCTGTGAGATAGTTTGGCCTGAAGCAATTGGAAAAGCCTGGTCCTGGTAGGCAAATTTCAGGAAGGAAGAATCCATGAATGCGTGCCTGGGAATTTTTAGCATGGCATCCAATATGCGTTGATCGAGAATCCCTTTGCTTTTAACCTGATCAACCAATTTACGTCGTAATCCCCAATGCAGAAAGCTATCTTCGATCATTACAATTCTGTTAACTTTGTGAAGTGAAATATCAGAAAAAATTTAAGATGCGAAAAACGTGGATGATCTTACCGGTGATTACCCTTGCCGTATTTTTTCTTTCCTGCAATATTATTAACCCACCCGAAGATATACCATCGTATATCAAAATTGACACGTTACAGGTCAAAGTTACCAATTTTGACCAGGGATCTGCCAGCAACAGCATGACATGCATGAAAATCAACGTTGCGGGTACTACGATTGGATTCTTTCAGTTCCCCATCCTGGTTCCCTGCCTCTCCACAGGACCGCAAAGCCTTTTCATTGAGCCGGTTTATGAAGTAAACGGCATATCAGGAACCCGCGAGGTTTACCCTTTCTTTACACCTTATATCGGAACCGGAAAATTTGATCTTGTCCCGGGTAAGGTGATAACAGTAGTGCCCACAACTACCTACAAAAAAGAATGCAAATTCGTTTGGATGGAAGACTTTGAGGATGCCGGAGTCACATTTATTTATCCGACATACAGTGATACCGTCTTTAAAATTCAAAACGATTCAGTCCGTGAAGGGCATTTTTCAGGTGCCATTTACCTGGATACCAAACATCGATTTTTCGAAGCCTATAGCAGCACAGACTATGCTTTGCCAATGGATGGCTCAAAGGTTATCCTGGAGTTCGATTACAAGAGCAACAGATTGATGGAAGTCGGTGTTTATGTATTGGCTGATGGATCAGCTGTATGGAACGACCTGGTTTATGTAAGACCATCAAAAACCTGGACCCGGATTTATATTGATCTTGGTACAACCGCAGAAAACAACCAAACTGCTGTTGCATTCCGACCTGGATTCCGCGCCGCATGGGATTCCACCGGAATTGCCACTCAGGGAATTATTATGGACAACCTTAAATTGATCCATTTTTAATGAACCGAAGAATACAACTGCTCAAGTACTTATGTTCAGATTTTATTGCAGCTGGTGCAAGCTGGACCCTGTTTTTTATTTTCCGAAAGGTATATATCGAATCCAAGAAATTCGGATATCCCGTTCCTATTGAATTCGACCACTCTTTCTTTCTGGGTTTAGCCATTCTTCCAATTGCCTGGGTTCTCTTCTATTTCATAACCGGCTATTATAAGGATGTTTACAGGAAATCGAGGTTAAGTGAGTTGGGCCAAACTATTGCAACCACATTTATAGGAGTCCTGATTATTTTCTTTGTTCTGATCCTGGACGATACAGTTAAAACTTATACTAATTATTACCTTTCCTTTCTGGTGCTTTTCGGGCTGCACTTTGTCCTGACCTACCTCCCCAGGCTCGTTTTTACCACCATTTCAGCCCACCGTATTCACAACAGGGTTATCGGGTTCCCAACTCTTTTAATCGGCTCTGACAAGCAGGCTGAGGAGCTTTTCCTCGGGATGGAAAATCAGCCACGATCCACGGGCAACCGCTTTATTGGATTTATCAGTGTCAGTAAACACGATAAATATCTGATGGATAAATATATACAGAACCTGGGCACCCTATCCGACCTTCAGAAAATACTAGTACAACATCCGGTGGAAGAAGTGATTATAGCAATCGAAAGTTCAGAGCATGAGCTATTAAAAAAAATTATCAATAGACTGGAATACAGAAAAATAACCATAAAAGTACTTCCGGATATGTACGATATTTTGACTGGCATGGTTAAAATGTCCTCCATTATTGGAACCCCGCTGATTCAGATCAGCCATGATCTGATGCCTGCCTGGGAAGCCAACATGAAGCGGATTATTGATATTCTGACCTCCTTATTTGCATTGATAATTCTCTCCCCGCTTTACCTTGCGCTGGCCATTGGAGTCAAGCTATCTTCAAAAGGACCGATACTATATTCACATGAGCGCATAGGCCGTTATGGTAAGCCATTCACGATTTTCAAGTTCCGTTCGATGTTTATGGATGCTGAATCCAATGGACCGGCACTGTCGAGCCATAACGATGCACGGATTACCAGTTTCGGAATGTTTATGCGTAAAATGCGTTTCGACGAGCTTCCTCAATTCTATAACGTGCTGATCGGCGACATGTCGCTTGTTGGACCTAGGCCTGAACGACAGTACTTTATCGATCAGATAATAAAAAAGGCGCCTCATTTTAATCATTTACAAAAGGTTAGACCGGGAATAACCTCGTGGGGCCAGGTTAAATTTGGGTATGCCTCAAATGTCGAGGAGATGGTTGAACGACTTAAATATGATATCCTTTATATTGAGAACATGTCGTTATTGGTTGATTTGAAAATCATGATTTATACTGTCAAAACAGTGCTTAACGCCAGTGGAAAATAATTACCCAGATTATGAAAACACCTAAGAAATTTGCTGTTATTCTCGCCGGTTGTGGCCATAAGGACGGCGCCGAAATTCAGGAATCCGTAATGGCCCTTTATGCCATTGCCAGAGCCAAATCAACATACGAGGTTTTTGCACCTGATATCAATCAACATCATGTTATCAACCACCTTACCGGTCAGCCTGCTGACGAAACCCGCAATGTTCTGGTTGAAGCCGCCAGAATTGCCCGTGGAAAAATCAGGCCGCTGAGTGAGTTTAAGGATCAGGACTTTGATGTCCTGATGTTCGCCGGAGGATTTGGCGTTGCTAAAAACTTATGCACTTATGCTTTTGACGGAGCCGATTGCACCGTTAATCCGGAGGTAGAGAAAGCAGTTAAATCAATGCACAAAGCAGGCAAGCCAATTGGTGCACTTTGCATCTCACCTGTGATTCTGGCAAAAGTCCTTAACAATGTGACTATCACCATGGGGCAGGATCCATCTGCAATCCAGAATGTTAAAAAGATGGGCGCAAATCACGAAACTACGAACGCTCAGGAAATTGTTGTCGATAAAAAGAATAAGGTGGTAACCAATCCGTGCTATATGCTCGATTCCAATATCGTTGATATAGCCGAAGGGGCCATGAATACTGTTAATGCGCTGCTTGAACTCTGCCCTCTGCCCTAAAGAATCCCCTTTTCTATATACTTGACGATCTGCTCGATAAGCGCATCCTCGCCTGTTGGATCATACTTGGATTTGAGGTTGGTACCGAAAAGGCGGGCTACTCCCTGCCAAAAAAAAGCGCTGACGGATCCCCTGAACGACTCGATCCAGAAATACGAGGAATTTGAAGTTTCACGGTCAACCAGTTTAAACAGAAGCTCCCCCTGAGTGGTAGTCATTTGCCGCATATCAGGCTCATATCTTTTCCAAAGGGAATCTTCCATATTCTTGATGAATTTCTTCCGTTCCCGATCATTGGTCAGTGATCCCAATTTAAATTCAACCTCATTTACTGTGGCGGCAATAATTTTTGAATAGGGTAATACCTTTTTGATATTATAAACCAATCTCCAGTATTGTTTTTCATCGGATCGGCTTTTAAAAGTTTTGGGTGGGAAAATTACGACTTCCTTCAGATCTATATGCCAGAGGGTATCTCCATTTACGATAACGACCTGAATAGTCGAATCCTTCCTGGCCGTTTTCACCGTTTGAGCGGATAAACCTGTCCCTGCCAGGCAAAAGAGAATCGCTGCTACAATAAACCGCATACGTACCCAGGCAATTCCTTTGCCGATTTTTTACAAAGATATATCAGGAAACAGCCTTCTTCACCAGAGCGGCGGCCTCTTCAAGTGTAATTGCTGACGACACCTTAAGTCCCGATCGGTCAATGATAACCTTAGCTTCAACAGCATTGGTTCCCTGGAGCCGGACAATAACCGGTACAGGTATTGTTCCAATCTGTTTATAAGCATCTACCACACCCTGCGCTACCCTGTCGCAACGTACAATTCCACCAAAAATATTGATCATGATGGCTTTTACATTGGGGTCCTTCAGGATGATGCGGAACCCTGCTTCCACAGTCTCCGGACTGGCCGTACCTCCAACATCCAGAAAGTTAGCAGGCTGACCACCCGAAAGCTTAATCATATCCATGGTTGCCATGGCTAAACCAGCACCATTAACCATACAACCGACATTACCGTCGAGCTTAATAAAATTGAGATTAAACTGCGAAGCTTCCACCTCGGTGGGATCTTCCTCAAAAAGATCACGCAGGGCAGCATAATCGGGATGACGGAACAAGGCGTTTTCATCAAGATTGACCTTGGCATCAGCGGCCAGAATCAGGTCGTCGGATGTCTTTACTAAAGGATTGATTTCCAACAGTGAAGCATCAGTTGCCAAATAGGCATTATAAAGTGAGGTGACAAATTTCACCATGTTCTTATGGGCCGTCCCCTGCAACTTGAGGTTAAAGGCTATTTTCCTGGCCTGAAACGGCAATATTCCAACACCCGGATCAATTTCTTCAGTAAAGATCAGATGGGGCGTATTTACTGCAACACCTTCAATATCAACACCTCCTTCAGTTGAATACATAACGATATTCCTACCGGTTTTGCGGTTAAGAAGGACACTCATATAGAATTCCTTTACTGCTGGTTTCCCATCAGCACCCGGATAATACATGTCGCGTTGAACTAAAAGCTTACGAACCAGTTTCCCTTCGGGACCGGTTTGGGGGGTAACCAGCGTCATTCCAAGAATTTTAGTAGCCAGTTCCTTTACCTGATCCAGTGAAGAAGCAATCTTTACACCGCCGCCTTTTCCCCGGCCCCCGGCATGTATTTGAGCCTTGATCACCCAGAATTTTGTGCCAGTCTGACTCTGTATGATTTGGGCAGCTTCAACTGCTGCTTCAGGTGATTCAACCATAAGTCCTTCAGCAACCGGTACTCCATGAAGTTGAAGCAGTTGTTTGGCCTGGTATTCGTGAAGATTCATAAACGCAAGATTAATCTGGTTATATAACTATTGGAAGGCTCTAAAATTGCAACTTTTTTAGGTTAAACAAAAATCATTTACATAGGTTAATCCCAATGGTGCTATTTTTACGCAAAATATGCACGATGAGACAACTTACTAACGATGAACACGGACGACTGGATGTGGAAGGATTCAAAGCCTCTGAAAAAAATCCAATTACTATTATTCTGGATAATATCCGTAGTCTGAACAATATAGGTTCAATCTTCCGGTCAGCCGATGCATTCCGTATCGAAAAGATTATACTCTGCGGTATCAGTACCCCTCCGCCTCATCGCGATATTCACAAAAGTGCTCTCGGGGCCGAACTTTCCGTTGATTGGCAGTATTTTGAACATACTTCTGATGCTATTGTGGACCTTAAATCGAAAGGGTACCACGTATTTGCCGTGGAGCAAACCACCCTGACAACACCCCTCAATGAATTCAAGGCTGATGGATCTCTGGCATTTGTTTTTGGTCATGAAATTCATGGTGTCTCCCCGGAAGTCCTTGCAATATGTGAAGCTGCCATTGAAATACCGCAATATGGCACCAAGCACTCCCTTAATGTTGCTGTAAGCGTTGGCATTCTGCTCTGGGAAATTATAAGATAATGTGCTCATCTGTGAAGTGAACTAACTCTTTAGTTAAATCAACTAACAATTTAGTTGGATAATTAATTTCCTCGTTATATATTTGATTTAAAATGTAACGAGATGCGCGATTTAACAAAGGCAGAAGAACAGATTATGCAGGTTTTATGGGATATAGAACCCGCATTTGTTAAGGACATAATTGCCGAGCTACCCACACCTAAGCCAGCATACAGCACGGTTTCAACGATTGTAAGAATTCTGGAATCAAAAGGATTTATCGATCATGAGGCTTTTGGCCCCACCCACCGGTACAAGGCAATCATCAGCAAGGAAGAGTACTCCCATTTTTCATTAAAAAAAATGATGGAGAATTATTTTGATGGCAGTCTGAAGCAAATGGTATCGTTTTTTTCACGGAAGGAGAAGATGTCGGTGAAAGAAATGGATGACTTACTGAAAATGATGGAAAACCTGAAAAAAGAAAAGCCATGAGCTATTTACCAAACCTCATTCTTACCAATGTTTTCCTGGTTTTTATCTGGGTTTCTTTTGAATTGTTTTTCAACAAAATCAGGTTCTTCCAGGCAAACAGGTTCTTTTTACTTGGGGGATCGATTCTGGCTGTGATTATACCCTGGTTGCCCTTACAAATTAAAATGGGATCTCAGATAAATTCAATTTTTGGCATCCCGATGATTTTGCTCAGGGAAATCTCCATCAATAACCCACAATCGAATGGTCATTCCAACATGGCATTAACGGGTCAGATGATACCCTGGCCGGGAATCCTTTATATTTCCATTGTCGTGGTGCTGATCACCGTTGCATTTGTTCAGTTTATCAGGTTGCTGATCTGGTCAAAAACAATGCCCAGACAGAAATGGAACTCTCACCACATCGTGATCCTTGATAAACCATGGTCAGCCTTCAGCTTTTTTCATATGATATACTTCCCTGCTCCTTTTGAACCCGAAAAAAGTGAGACCCAAGCCATTCTGGAGCATGAAAAAGTGCATGCAATTCAGCTGCACAGTTTTGATAATCTGATAATACTGATAATCAGGATTCTTTTCTTTTACAATCCGGCCATTCATCTTATCGCCGGAAAACTTCGTCTTACGCATGAATATATTGCCGATGCAGCAGTTGCCGGAAGCGATAAAGCAGGATATTCCACCACCCTGATAAATCATCAGTTCCACGCTCCCCGACTTATTCAAATGAATTCATTCAACAATCAATCATTTTTAAAAAGGAGACTTATTATGTTACTCAAAACCAAACAAACAAGGTTGGCAGGATTGAAATATCTGCTCTCAGCCCCTCTGATCGCCGTGATGGTCCTTCTGAGTGGCTGGTCGTCATCGGTTCTGGCACAGGTTCAAAACAAAAAAGAAACTGTAAAGGAAACTACCGTTGACCAGGACAAAAAAATTGAAGCAAAGGAACCTGCCAAGTTCAATGCGCCGCCTCTGTTCCAGGGGGGCAATATGGAAGGCTTTTCCAAGTGGATCGGGGAAAACCTCAAGTATCCGGAAAAAGCCATTGAAGCTAATATTACCGGTAAGGTATTCGTGTCATTTGAGATCAGCAAGACTGGCGAAATCCGTGATGTTAAGGTGGTAAGAAGTGCCAATCCGATGCTCGACAAGGAAGCTGTCAGAGTAATCAATTCATCACCTGCATGGAAACCAGCTGAGCTCGACGGAAAACCATGCAGTGTAAATATTACCATCCCGGTAAATTTCACTCTTGACCAAAAGAAAAAATGACCGTCTGATTTACAATAAAAGAGGCTGCCTCGCATTGAGACAGCCTCTTTTTTATTTTATAGTTGCCAACTTTTCTTTCAAGTTGGCAACTATAAAATCTACTTCACCAAAGCCGTAAACTTAGGATCAGCAAAGAATTTACCGAATTCGAGATCAGTTTTTGCCAGTTGTTTCAGATCAGCCTGGGCAGCAACAGCAGCTTCAAGTGATTTAAACATGTTTGCAGTCTGTCCCTGGCGGGCATATACAACAGCTCTGAGGTAATTGGTCATGGCGTTAGGATCTTTAATGCAATCCAGGGTTTTCAGTGCCTTAGCGTAATCTTTGCTTAAGGTCTGAGCCAATGCTGCATTAAATAGGCAGGAAGCGCCAAAATTGGTGACAGCCTGACTGTAATTACCTTTCTTGATATTAATGATACCCAGGTTATGATCAACTTCACTTCCGGCTGCCGATGCACTGTGGAACAGGCCTTCAGCTTTATCATAATTACCTTCAGCCAAAGCAACAACTCCAAGGTTATTGAGGATAATAGGATCATCAGCCTTTAATGAATTAGCCTTCTCAATTGCAGTTTTAGCGGTTTTATAGTCCCCTTGCTCAGCAGCAGTCATCCCAAAATCGTTCCATGCCCTGTAGCAGGTCGGGAATTTTTCAGTAGCAGCTTTATAAATACCATTCTGAACTTTAACATCTTTTGTCAGGCTGGCAGCATAAAGAACTTCTTCGATACCCAGGTCAGCTGGTTTTGTGGTAGCGATTTTCAGCAGTTCATCGTCTGATTTTCCAATGACATCAACATTAACAGAGAATTTTGAACGACGCAAAGCCGGGAGGATTTGTGTAGCCAATTCTGAGAAAGCAGCAGAAATGTTACGTATTTCCTTTTCACGAACTTCAGGATCATTATACATTGACAAAACACGCAAAATCAAATCTTTATCCTGAATTTTTGATTTTGAAACCATTTCTTTAAAACCGTCCCAGTCTTCAGCTGTTGACATCAGTTTAAAAAATTCTGATTGATCAGCTTTAGACACCTTCATGTTTTCAAGTTCTTTTTTGAAGAACTTGGAAGAGGTCTGTGAACGATCTTTAGCCAGTTTATCATTTAAAGCTAATTTTCCGTCTGGTGAGGCATAAGCGGAAACATCAATGCCTTTAATATTGTAATTTTTCTGTGCATTGGCTGATTTAACCTTATCCTTCAGTGCTGTGATATCGTCTGATTTCATTTCCGATTTTTTAACTTCGGATTTATTAATATCAAACTTAATGTCGGCCTGGTAGGTTTCAGGAATAATTCTCTGGAATTTATCAGGGGCAACTACCACTTCGCCAAGCTGGTTAGCCAGAAGGGTTGGAGTTGAAATCACACCGTCAGCAACTTTGACCGGATCAAATGAAACCTTTTTGGTTTTCATTGAAGCGTCAACTTTAACAATCAGTTCAGACTGGCGCATTTCCTTGGTATAAGGAACAGTACCTTCATAACTGACTTTTCCGCCTGAAGCATAATTCACAACTTTATTATTGTCAGTAACCTTTTCACCTTGGAGAGTTAAAGGTTTAAAGTCAACTTCGCCTGAAGGAGTTTTCAGAACCGGAGTAGCAACAACAATTGCCTTTTTGTTGAAAAACTTCTTCGGATAAGTGGCTTCAAGAGTCAGGCCGACGATTCCGCCATTCATTTCCAGAACTTCTGGTTTTACTTCATACTTAATCCCTGATGCGGATTTCTTCATTTTGTTAAGACCGCTGCAGCCCGAAAAAAGAGCAATGACTGCTATGGCCGCTAAAAAACTCAGGTTCAACTTCTTCATAACTACTAGTTTTATGTTTGTGATTTTCGATTTCAATGTACGACAAAAATATAAATCTTTTGGAGATCAATGCAAAAAAACTCGTGATAATCCGATAGGATATTCCTGACCGAAAATAGCATCGATCAAGGTGTTATAATCTTCCTGATTATTTACAAAATCAATTTCTCGGGTATCCACTAGAAGGATTCTCATGGAAGGCTCCTGCCGGAAGAAATCAAAATAACCTGATTGTATCTTTTTAAGATAATCCGCAGTAATGGCCGACTCATATTCGCGGCCCCGGTTCCAAATATTGGTGAGTAGATTTTCAGCGTCCTGATGTAAATAAATATACAAATCGGGTTTTGGCAGCGACGAATACATGAGGTGAAACAGCTGAGAATAAAGATTATACTCATCACCTGTAAGTGTATTGGCTGCAAAAATCAAGGACTTCATGAAATAGTAGTCAGCCACAATAAAAGGGGCAAAAATATCGGGATCGATCAGTTCCTTTTTAAGTTGTGTGTATCGGTCGGCCAGGAACGACATCTCCAGTGGGAAAGCAAAACGATCAGGATCCTGATAAAATTTTGGCAAAAAGGGGTTGTCTGCAAATCGTTCCAGAATCAGGTGGCTACTATAATCATTGTTGATGCGCCTGGCTAAAGATGTTTTACCAGCGCCAATATTGCCTTCAATTATTACCATCCGGTACTTACACGGATATTTATCACTCAATTCCATTGCCAAAAATAGAAAATCCCCGCGAATGCAGGGATTTTCTGAGCTTTATCTTATTAACCGATCTTTTAACGACGGTCAAAATCTCTGCGGGGAGGTCGGCCTCCGCGGTCACCACCATCGCGGCGATCACGGTTGTCGCGTCCGCCACGGTCATCACGAGGGCCTCTCGGACCACGATCAAAAGGAGCGGGTTCAACATAACCTTCAGGTTTTTCCAGAAGCGCTTTTCTCGAAAGCCTGTATTTGCCTGATTTTTCATCAATTTCAATCAGTTTCACTTCAATCATCTGGCCAACTTTGAGGACATCCTCAACATTTTCCACACGCTGAAACGAAATTTCCGAGATATGCAGCAAGCCTTCCTTACCCGGAAGAATTTCGACAAATGCACCGAAGGCAAGAATCGAAACAACTTTCCCGTTGTAAGTCAGACCAACCTCAGGAACTGCGCAGATACCCTGGATAATTTCCATGGCAGCTTCGATAGCTTCCTTGTCAGGAGCAGCCACTTCAATAAATCCGATACCATCTTTCTCTTCAATAGTAATAATGGTATGTGTGCGTAGCTGGATTTCCTGAATTATTTTTCCACCGGTTCCAATAACAGCACCGATCATTTCTTTCGGAATGGTCATAGTCTGAATTCTTGGAACGTGAGGTTTGTAATCTTCACGTGGAGCAGCAATCGTTTCCTGAATTTTATCAAGAATATGCATTCTGCCGCGATTTGCCTGAGCCAAAGCATCTTCCAGAATCTCGTAGGAGAGTCCGTCAACTTTGATATCCATCTGGCAAGCGGTGATACCATCCCTGGTACCGCAAACTTTGAAGTCCATATCACCAAGATGATCTTCGTCGCCCAGAATATCTGAAAGAACTTTATACCTCTTGTCTCTACCAACGATGAGTCCCATCGCAATACCGGAAACCGGTTTTTTGATTTTTACGCCTGCATCCATCAGTGCGAGAGTGGCAGCGCAAACAGTTGCCATAGAGGACGAGCCGTTTGACTCCAGAATATCTGAAACAATACGAATTACATAGGGATTGTCTTCCACACTGGGAAGCATGGGTTTAATCGCACGGTGTGCAAGGTTGCCATGGCCAATTTCCCGACGGCTGATGCCACGAACTGGTCGGGCTTCGCCTGTTGAAAATGGCGGGAAATTATAATGAAGAAGGAATCTGTCTTTCCCCTGGTTCATAACCTCATCAACGATTTTTTCGTCGAGTTTAGTTCCAAGCGTAATGGTTGTCAGCGATTGGGTTTCACCGCGGGTGAAAATTGCTGAACCGTGTGCCATCGGCAGGTAATCAATTTCACTCCAGATAGGCCTGATCTCATCAGTCTTACGACCATCGAGACGGATACCTTCATCGAGGAGCATATTACGCATAGCTTCTTTCATTACATCGTGGAAATATCTCTTAACCATCGCTTTAATGCTGTCGGTTGCTTCCTCACCTAAAGAAGCGATATATTCCTCTTCTAATTTTTCCCATGCTTCGGCACGTTCATGCTTAGGCTTCTGGGCTTTGGCGATATCATAGACCTGCTTGTAAGTTGCTTCAAAAACTCTGGCTTTCAGGTCGGGATCATTTGTCTCATGGCTATATTCCCTTACGCTGTCTTTTCCAAGTTCCTTACGCATGTCAAGCTGAGCCTGGCAATGTCTTTTTACTTCGTCATGACCAAGTTTTATTGCTTCCAGCATTTCAGCTTCTGACACTTCATGCATTTCACCTTCAACCATCATGATATTATCATAGGTTCCGGCTACGATGATATCCAGATCGGCAGTTTTCATGTCTTCCATGCCGGGATTGATCACCAGTTCGCCACCGATGCGAGCTACCCGCACTTCACTGATCGGGCCAGCGAAGGGGATATCGGTAAGAGCAAATGCTGCCGAAGCAGCTAATCCTGCCAACGCATCCGGCGGGCAGGTAGGATCGGCCGATAACAGGCTGATCGATACAAAAACTTCTGCATGATAATCATCCGGGAAAAGTGGGCGCAAGGCGCGGTCAACTAATCGGGAAATAAGGATCTCGTTATCGTTTGGACGAGCCTCTCTTTTCATGAAGCCACCCGGAAAACGGCCGGCTGCAGCAAATTTCTCTTTATATTCAACACTTAGTGGCATGAAGTCTACACCTTCTTTTGCCGTTTTGGAGGCACACACTGCCGCCAGAACCATGGTCTTTCCCATGGTTACCACCACTGAACCGTCGGCCTGCTTGGCCAGTTTACCGGTCTCAATGGTTATCGTCCGGCCATCATTTAATGTGATGGTCTTCTGATAAGCTTGATACATTTTATATAATTGGATTAGATAAGAAGAAAAAAGGCAACTATGCAATTGCCTTTTTTCCCTTGGGTTATTTACGTAAGTTCAATTCTTTGATAATCGCCCTGTAGCGATTTATATCCTGGTCCTTCAGGTAGTTTAGCAGTCGCCTGCGTTTTCCTACTAATCTGATCAATGATCTCTGGGTGCTGAAGTCCTTGCGGTTTTTCTTCAAATGCTCCGTCAAATGAGATATACGGTATGAGAATAAAGCTACCTGTCCCTCTGGTGAACCGGTATCTGTATTGGACTTCCCGTACTTCTCGAAAAATTCTTGTTTCTTTTCTGCCGTTAAGTACATGTTTACTATAATTTTACTGTTGTCGTTAAATTAACGCGCAAAGATATTCAAAAGAATCGGAAAAGCAATCAGAATTTTTGTGACAGGTGACTGGTGACAGGTGACTATTAATATTTGTAGATAAACGTCCCAAAATAGGCCGACATCTCGGGTGAACCTCTTAGTAAAAACTTGACCTCGTGCTTACCGTCTTCGCGAATCGGAAGGAGGGAATATATCAGCCACCTGGTTATATAGGCTTCGCAAACGTCACCATTAGACTTATGCGACAGTGCTATCTCAATCGGCGGCGGATTAAGTGCATTTGGAGGCAATCTCCATAAATTAAACTCATGTTCACGACACCCTCCGCTGTATCCTACCTGCATAAACAGGCAATCTCCTTTGACATAAGCTGAATCCAGATGAAAAGGATCCATCGAATACTTTTCCCATTCATCATTATTCAGATTCTTCACCTCAGGTGGATTCATTTTAATCTCTGTAATCCTTATGGAGGAGTAGGTTACCCCACCCCGGCCGCATCTGAATTCCTCAGGATCGGCAACGAATTTTAAAAGCACCGGCAGGGCATCCACTTTATAATCTGCCTCAAGATTTACAGGATGGTAGTATACCGAATCAACCAGGATCTCCCATCCGCATCCATCAACCTCAGGCGCTCCGGCAAATACAATAATGCCTTTTTTAAACACGCAGCCACAATCTTCATTTGGTTCTAAACGGCATGAAACGAAATTTCCAAAAATCATTAAAATCGAAATCGCTGAGATAAAGTACTTATTTTTCATTTTCGTCTAAGTGTCTTGGTGTCTCCTGTCTTCCTCATCGCCACCAACCTTCAGGCCTGGTCACACAGTATTGTCCGGTGGTGGTTTTCTTCAGATCCAGGTCAAAAATTAATCTTGGCCAGGTATTATTTACATAGGGTTCAACAATTCTGACATGGTATTTATCTGCCGGGAGATTGCGTACCGAAATATCCAAATCAAAAACGCAGTTACACCTGCAGCCATGCTTTAATTCATCTTCATGGATAATCAAGCTGTCTCCCTTTACTTCAATCTCGACCAAAAACTTTTCGGGACAACAATTAAAACTTGCATTAATATGCTTAAGCGAAAGTAAGCTATCACCGTAATAAGTGTAGTTTATGCATGAATTTTCCAATGGAGTTCCCTGAGTTTTAAGCAATCCATTACTCTTGCAAATCATATCCGAAGTAACTGAAATCGCAAGTGTTCCATTACTGTTGTTTCTCTCGCATGACCAGATTATTCCCGTAATCACTACCAACCCTGCCATAATCACCGCTTTCTTCATAACCTCTGACTTAATTCTTTAATTAGCAAATTGGCAAATCAGCACATTAGCACATTGTCATTCTGGTTTCATAAAACGTCCGACAAATAATATTGTCCCCGTAGTTTTCTCCGCTATGACAAACAGGAAAGGCTTATCGAAACTGATAAAATTTCCTATCGAGGTAACGCCAACCTCTACCGAAGTTACAGCTGCAGCCACGGTACCCTCTTCATTAACCTCAATAAAAGTTTTGTGTTTAACTCCGGTAATCTGCAATCCTCCCTGTTGCAGAATACCAGTAAAATCAGCCTTATCAGTGAATGCGACGCCCATACCCATCGCCGTAAGGGCATCTTTCAGGTTTTCGTCGTTCGAGAAAGTGAATTTGGGAAGTGAGAATTGAACCTCGCGAACGGTATCGTAGCGCAGCAACCATTTATTCCAGTTTTCAGCGTTCAGGGTACTTTCAACATCGGCAACTTTTTTACCTGTTTGCGGGAGAAACAGAAACATCCTCCAATTGCCCTTTCCATAAGGCAGTTCCACAGAAGTGAAGGTTTCGTTGGAAAACATATTCAGATCCATCTTCTTATGCATCATGTCAACCTGAGTATTAGATCCATCTTCAAGATTAAAGGATTGTCTGTTTGTGTTTTTGGGGTTAAATTCATTGGTCCAGGCACCTTTAAAGTAGACTGCGTTGATCAGAAACATGAAAGCATCGGGATTAATCTGATCAACAATCTGAGTGATTTTCTTGTTTGTTTTATCGGAAACCCAGTTGTTGATTAAATCCTTACAACCTGCAGCTGCAAAATCCACCGGCCTGACCTCAGCATTATAATAAGTCTGGTTTCGAGTAACAAAGTCAGACTGGATGGTATATTCCTGCCGGTACCATATCGAATTTGCCACTGATATGACCACCTTTGGATCATGAGCAACAAGGGCTGAAATCAATGTCCTATTTAACTCATTCAATTCATCCCTGTCGTATCCTGCTACCCTTAACGCCTCCTCCATAGCCGTTTTTGTATCGCCACTTGCACCATTAAGCGTCATCGACAAGGCTTGCGATACGCTCAAAGGTGAAATCATTAAATTGGTTCCGGATTTTGCTGAACCTGAAAGCCGGGAATATAAATCCAGGCCAAAAGTATTGTCCGCAGTAATTACAGCGGCTGACTTTTGCGGCAGATTTAGTGGAACAGGCTCATAATCTTTTTCTTTTGTGCAGGAAGATATTATCGCTATAACAGCGAATCCAAATAAGGTCCAAATACCTGTTTTCATAAGAGAGCTATTATTCATTAAAATCATGTTCCCCAAGGATATCCGGTTCGGGTGATGCAAAACTCGCCGGATTCATTTTTTCTTAATTCAATTTTAAACAGAATTTGCGGAGAAGATGGCTGCTGGACATAAGGTTCCACCACTTTGATCCACCAGGTACCTTTACTGATTCCGCTGAGTTGATAGTTCAGGTCATACAGGCAATTGCAATCACAGAGAGAGGAGTTTTCCTTTTCGGTAACAACCAGAGTATCACCGGAAATTTTAAGCTCAGCGACGACACCTCCGGGACAGCAGTTAAACCCTGCATTCACATGTTTGATGTTCAATGTATCACCAGACACCCAATTATACTGCATACAATCCTGATTTGCAGCGTGGTCCGAGGTTGACTTGACTCCATGGCTTTTGCATTTCGACGAACTAACTGATCCGACAGCAGGGTCAGAAGCCGGTTCCCGGGCGCAACTACCTATCAGCAAGGATAATGCAATCAACCAGAAGAAAATCTTTTTCATGAAAATTCTTCAATCAAATTCTGTACCACCGCCAGGCCATCCTGAGTATTTTTTGGATAATATTCCAATTCTTCGATTGCCTTATCCAGGCAGAATCCTGTTGAAACCGGTCGTTTGCCAGGCTGGTTAAGCGAAACCGATGGAATATTTGTTATCAGAGACTCATCAAGGCCAAAAAATCGTGCAATTTCCAAGGCGAAATTATACACTGAGATCATTTCCGGACCTGACAGATGAAAAATCCCGGTCTTCTCTTTTTCAATTATCCTGATAATCCCCTCGGCCAGATCATCAACCAGGGTAGGCATGCGAAACTGGTCCTCGACCACCCTGACTGGGCTATTACGTGTGAGTGAATCCCGCACCCAGGTAACCAGGTTAGATCGGTTCATGGAAAAGGTAACACCATAAACCAGAATTGTACGGACAATCACCCACGGAACCTTCAACGACTTGGTAATGAATTCTCCCTGCAACTTCGACCATCCATAAACACTAACGGGGCCCGGCTCATCATCCTCGCTGTAAGGGCCTTTGAGGCCATCGAAAACAAAATCAGTTGAAAGGTAAATGAATCTTGCGCCAATATTTTCTGAGGCTTTTGCAACTATTCGGGTTCCTTCGATATTAACTCGATCGCAGACATCAGGATCGAGCTCGCACGGGTCCACTTGAGTCATGGCGGCACAATGAATAACAACATCCGGTCTGAAATCTTCAAAAACTTCTGTAACCAGGACCTTATCGGTAATATCCATTTGCCGGTATCGAACCGGATCGAACTCCCTGATTTTGCATTCCGAAGCCGACGTGGCAAGAATATTATATCCGGATAGGAGCAAGCACTTACGAACAAGTGTTTGTCCGACAAGTCCATTGGCACCGGTAATCAGGATTTTCAGCATTAGGGTAAAGGTACAAAAAATCCTATCAGCCTTACCTGCCACGAATCAAGCATTGGCCGATGTGGCAATGCAGACAATTCCTCGTGCGGCAATAATTTGAATACAAGTGCAAAAAAGCCTGAGAATAAAAAGCATTAGGTACCCTAAATCCAAAGCTTGTCCATAAACGTGTAATCTTGTTATTTTCTGGTGGCAATTTCTCGAGACGGTCCATCCACTTTTCCCAGGCTCCGGGATCACCATTTCGGTTTGCATAGCTTGCCCTGAAAGGCAAAACTGCATTAATGAAAAACAGGTTGAGCGTTGAGGTTCCAAAGCCTGTGGTTCTGCCCTCCCATTTCTTACCGAAATCATAATGAATTCGCCAATAAGAAGATACAGGATAATCAGTAATAATTTTAATCTCCTCTTCCGCTGTTCTCAGTACAGACTCAATCCGGTCGGGATTGCCAGCCAGAAAAGCTGCAAGTTCAGCAATTCGGACCGTTGGAAAATTAGCCGGTCGCATTCTTAAAAACTTCCATCCGGGATTTGTCACCGGTATCAGGTTGAATTTCTGCCGCGCAAAACCGTATTCCACCATGAGGGCCCTGCAATACGGATCAGGTTTGCGCACGGGAATAAGATCGGCTTGTCCGAAAAGTATCGCCTCGAGCCTGAACAAATTTGAGCCGGTTGACCGGATTGCAGCTAGCGGTATCGCTTGACCCAACCTGTCGAAAGAATCCTGGTTTATTCCAAAACCGAACGACCGAAAAATCATCTGAATCCAGGTTTCCTCCCATCCTCCCTTATTCACTTCGAGTCGCTTAAACACTTCGCTTGATTTTGTTTGCATGCGCTCAATACCCATATTCACGATCCAGTTTTCGACCTCCGAAGTTTCCACTTTTTTCCAGGAAGACTCGCAAGGCACTGGGGACATGGCTGATAGCATCAGATGATAATTATCAATATAGGAGGGTTTTACGGGAATCACTACCATGGGAATATCGTCACCATTTGTCCGTTTGACATTACAATCCGCTTCATATACAACATGAAGGATCACAGGATCATATGCAGGATCCTCATTATGATTATGTCTGTACCAATCGGAAGCCTTTACATGGATTTCTACATGACCCGCCCAAACAGCCTCATTTATACGGATACGAGCCATTAAAAAATCGGGGCCGGCATCTGTATTGAGCTGACCGGGGGTTAAGATCTGAACATTTTGATGATCGGCTGTAAATAATTTATCTGCCGGAAATAATCCATATTTCCAGAGATATTGTAGAAAATCTTCCTGCATCTGATATTGTTTTCAGATATAGATGCAGAAACAAACAAGCAATGGAATTTTTCAGGCGGATTTTTTACAAACCAAAGCCTATCAGCATATTTTCGGCTGCAGTACGTGCTTTCTGAGCAAAATCGAGGCCATTACCAGCATAAAGGATACCTCTTGAATTATTGATCAGCAAACCGCCCTTAGATGATTTACCATTTTCGACTACCATTTCGATTGATCCACCCTGGGCACCTACACCGGGAACGAGCAAGAAGTGATCGGGAGCGATTCGGCGAATGCTCCGGAAATACTCTGGTCTGGTAGCGCCAACGACAAACATCAGGTTATCGGTTGTACCCCAGGTTACCGATTGCATTAAAACATGCTCATATAATGGCTGATCCTGATTTACACTCAGCATCTGAAAATCTGAAGCTCCCGGATTTGAGGTCAGGGCAAGCAGAATGGCCCATTTACCCGGAAACTGCAGGAATGGCTCAATCGAGTCCCTCCCCATGTAGGGTGAAAGGGTTATCGCATCAAAATCGTAATGGAGGAAAAATGCTTTTGCATACTGTTCGGCGGTATTGCCAATATCTCCCCGCTTGGCATCAGCAATGATAAACAGGTTTGGATCTTTTGATCGGATATAGTCCACGGTCATCTCCAGTTGCTTCATCCCTTCGGTCCCCATAGCCTCGTAAAAAGCCAGATTGGGTTTATAAGCGATGGCCAGATCGGCAGTGGCATCAATGATGGCCCGGTTAAACGCAAAAACAGGATTTGCTTCCCTATGCAAATGTGCTGGAATCCGGGTAATATCGATATCCAGTCCAACACACAGGAAGGACTTTTTTTTACGGATTTCAAGATTTAGCTCCGATGCAGTCATTATCTTGAAGTTTCAGATGTTTTCAAACGCTCAGCATTTTCAGCTATCTGCAATTTATCAATAATTTCCTGAATATCACCATTCATGATAGCCGGAAGGTTGTACATGGTAAGAGAAATACGATGATCGGTCATACGGCCCTGCGGGTAGTTATAGGTCCGGATTTTCGCCGAACGGTCACCGGTGCTAACCATAGTCTTCCTTCTCGAGGATATCTCATCAAGATATTTCTGATATTCCCTGTCATACAATCTTGTACGAAGCTCGATCATAGCCTTTTCCTTATTCTTGATCTGCGATTTCTGGTCCTGGCAGGTAACAACGATTCCGGATGGCATATGGGTCAACCGCACAGCTGAATAGGTAGTGTTCACTGACTGTCCTCCTGGTCCTGAAGAGCAGTAGGTATCAACCCTGATATCTGAAGGCAGCAGCTCAATATCAAACTCTTCGGCTTCAGGAAGCACCGCAACCGTAGCGGCTGAGGTATGTATACGGCCCTGGGTTTCAGTTTGCGGAACACGCTGAACTCGGTGAACCCCTGATTCATATTTCATAACGCCATAAACGCCCTCACCGGTAATGGCAAAAATGACCTCTTTATATCCACCGTTGGTTCCTTCGGTAAAAGTATTGATGCTGTATTTCCAGCCCCTCATGTCACAGAATTTACAGTACATCCGGAAAAGGTCGCCGGCAAAAATACTGGCTTCATCGCCTCCGGTCCCTGCCCTGAGTTCAACAATGGCATTTTTGGCATCCTGAGGATCGGCAGGCAAAAGAAGCACCTTGATCTCTTCTTCCATCTCCATCCAGCGACGGTTCAGGATTTCAAGTTCCTCCTTAGCCATTTCGCGCATCTCTTCATCTTTTTCCTCGTCGAGGATCTTCTTGGCTGAATCAATATTCTGAATCACATTTTTATACTCATTATAAAATGCTACTACTTTGGTCAACTCTTTATATTCTTTGTTTAGCTGAACATAGCGCTTCATATCGTTGACCACATCCGGTTCGGTGATCAATCGCGCTACTTCGTCATATCTGGCTACTATCCCGGCTAATTTATCTAATAACATTTAACTTGATTTATAATTACTTAATACAGGAAGTCACCGTAAGGGCTGCTGATAGTCAACCTTTTCGTTTCAGACGATTCGCAATAACCGATAATCCGGGCATCAATCCCGAAAGAGGAGGAGACATCAATTATTCCCTCCGCAAATTCCTTCGGAAGATAAATTTCAAAACGGTGCCCCATATTGAAAACCTTATACATATCCTGCCAGGGTGTTCCTGACTGTTCCTGAATCAATCGGAACAATGGGGGTAAATCGAACAGATTATTTTTAACAACGTGCAGATTATCAATAAAATGAAGAATTTTCGTTTGACCCCCGCCAGAACAGTGGACCATTCCATGAACATCCTTCCTGAATTTATTGAGAATAGCCTTGATCACAGGGGCATAGGTACGGGTTGGCGAAAGAACAAGCTTTCCTGCGTCGAGACCGGTATTGGCAATCGTGTCAGTAAGGTTGGTATTCCCGGCATAAACCAGGCTATCCGGAACATGAGGATCAAAGGATTCGGGATATTTCCCGGCCAGGTAATGAGCAAATACATCATGCCTTGCCGAGGTCAGGCCATTGCTTCCCATGCCACCATTATACGCTGATTCATAGGTTGCCTGACCCGAGGAGGATAATCCAACGATAACATCTCCGGCAACAATCCTGTGATTTGATATCACATCAGTTCTTCTGAGCCTGGCAGTAACGGTGCTGTCAACTATGATAGTACGGACCAGATCACCTACATCAGCTGTTTCACCTCCGCAGAAAACGGTTTCAACACCATTTGCGGTGAGAAAATCCGCAACCTCCTGTGTTCCGCTGATGACCGCACTGATAACTTCACCTGGGATAAGATTCTTATTCCGTCCGATTGTCGAACTCAGCAAAATCGGCCCTGTGGCTCCCGCACAGAGTAAATCATCGATATTCATGATGACCGCGTCCTGAGCGATACCTCTCCAAACCGACAGGTCGCCGGTTTCTTTCCAATAGATGTATGCGAGTGATGATTTAGTTCCGGCACCATCGGCATGCATGATGCAGCACCAATCGGGATCTCCGGTAAGCACATCGGGAATGATTTTGCAAAATGCCTTGGGATATAAACCCTTATCCAGGTTTTTTATCGCCTGATGCACATCCTCTTTGGATGACGAAACACCGCGCTGTGAATATCTGTTACCCTGCTCCATAACGAGGGGCAAAGGTAAGAAAATTATGGCATTTTCTTGATGGCGGCACCGCCTTGTACACCCTGCTTTTCAGGTTCGACTACAGCGGCACCCTGATCTTTGATCCGCTTTCTTTTCCCCTGCTGCAACTCTTCCATTCCGCGTATCAGGATCTGCTGCTGTCCGTCGACTTCACTGGCTGGTTTTCCTGCCGGAACATAGTCGTTCCGGAGTACACGGAATTCAGTACGGCGGTTCAGCTGATGAGCTATTTCCTTGTCCTGGTCATTCGGCAGAAGATCGATATTTGGTTTTGTCAGCGAATCCCCGGCTTTCAGGAAATTATATTGTGCGGCAATTTTTTCATCCACAACACGTGGTACATCCGGACCATATCCCCTGGCTTTCAGGCGATCTGATGCAATACCCTTGCTGATCAGGTAATCAACAACCGACTCGGCCCTTTTTTGAGATAACTCGAGGTTCGACATGGCCCGGAAAGGTCTCACGTCGGTATGCGACATCAATTCAATGGTGATGTTCGGATTGTCCTCCAGCGTTTCAACAAGTGCATCCAGGGCAACCATGGATTCCGGCCTGAGGTCCCATTTTGCCAAATCATAAAGGATATTCGGCAATTCGATAGGTTTTTCATAAGGAGCCAATACCAGAGTAGCATTAAAATCGCGGCTGGCCTCAAGACCCATGGTGGTTTCGCGGAGTTTTCCATTGAGATAGCCTTTTTTAAAGGCAACTAACAGATAATCCGTCTCTGGTTTCAGCTTGAATGAAAATGTTCCGGTGGAATCGGTTTTTGATTCCAGGCTGGTTCCATCGCTTCCGATCAGGCGGACATCAGCGCCCTTCAGTGCCAGTGTCGTTCTTTCGGAGATCACGCGACCCGTCATATTAAATCGTTTTTCAGGAAGAACAAAGGAATAAATATCATCTCCACCCATGCTTTTATCAAGACGGCTGCTGGTGAAAAATCCCTTTTCCTCATCTTTCTGGAAAATGATACCAAAATCATCACCCGAACTATTGATCGGGGACTTCATATTTTCAACCACCCATTTCCCTTCGATATCAGTATGAGCCTTAAAGATATCCAGACCACCCATCCCCGGGTGCCCGTTTGATGAGAAATAAAAGAGTGTATCGGATTTTACGAACGGGAACATTTCGTCTTTAGGCGTATTGATCACTTCGCCAAGATTTTCCGGCGCACCAAAAGGCCCATCGGGTTTGGCTCTTTTTGCCCTCCAGATATCTTTTCCACCAACACTACCCATCATATCGCTTACAAAGAAAATAGTGAGTTGGTCATCTGTCAGGCTAGGATGTGCGATAATCACGGAATCCTTGGCCATTGGCACGGCAACCGGATCTGACCATTTTGAGTTCACCTGCTTGGTCATCATGATCTGGCATCCCAGAGATGACTGTTTGTCGACGCGGCAGCGGGTAAAGTACATTGTGTTGCCATCGGGAGATACCCATGGCGTTCCATCATCATAAATACTGTTAATGGATTTATCAACGGGAGCCGGAACCGCCCATTTCTGTTTATTATCCAATCGGGTAAAGTAGATGTCTGAAAAACTCTGACCGGTGGCTCCGTGCTTTTTGGTGCCGTTACTTCCATCACGTGAGGAAGAAATGTACAGTTCCTTATAATCTTTTGATGCGAAAAAAGGACTGTAATCGTTGAATTTAGTATTAAAATCCTTGACGTTGGCAACCTGGTATCGGGTAGGATTTTTTGTCCAGGTAAGAATGGAATCGCATGATTGGTAAGCCATCAAAGCCATCAGATCAGCAGGCTCCGACTTTAGGTATTCTTCATATTCCGCTTTTGCCAGGGCAGTTTTCCCATTGGCCTTAAGCACATCTGCATAATACAGATGTGCTTTTGGATCGGCCAGCTTTTGCTTGACCACCAATGAATAATACGATTCAGCCTTTCGGGTATCATTGATCAGGCGATAGCAATTGCCGATTTTCAGCTTAATTGCCAGCCTTTTCGTACGGTCCTTCTCGCGTGAAAAAGCCTTTTTATACTTTTCTATAGCATTAAAGTATTCACCGATAGCATAGGTTTTATCAGCCTGAGCGATAAGATCCCTTTTCTTCTGACCCATCACAGGACCTGCCAGCAAGAGAGTCACCATCAGACCTGCGATCAACCGAAATAATTTCATACGAGCATTTTTGATCAATAACGCTCAAAAATAGGGAATAATTACCTAGATGCAACCGAATTAACGTGCAAACAGCAACTCCCGGTATTTCGGCAGGGGCCAGAGGTCGTCATCAACAATTAATTCAAGTTTATCGATATGATAACGGATCTCATCGAGGAAGTGCTTGACCTTGGAATTGTACTCATCGGCAAGTTGACGAACATCCTCAATTTTGTTGGCTTCCTTTCTGGCATTCACCATTTCCTCTACCATTTCAAGAATCAGCGCCTTATGTTTGGATATTCTGCGGATGGCATTCAACTGGTAGCTGGCAGCATCGGCAAATTCACTTGCAGGAAGAATCTCTTTTAGTCCTTTAACGTTTTCTATTAACCGGTTCTGATATTTTATGACCGTTGGAATGATATGGTTGACCGCCAGATCTCCCAAAACCCTGGATTCGATCTGGATTTTCTTGGTAAACAGTTCCAGACGGATATCATACCGTGCATTCAGTTCACGTTCCGACAGAACTTTCAAGTGACCAAGCATATCCATATTTTTCTGATCAATATAGGCTTTCAGTGCCTCCGGAGCATTCAAAACGTTGGAAAGACCACGGCGTTCGGCCTCTTTTTTCCACTCTTCGCCATAACCGTTACCTTCAAATAATATCTTTTTGGAATGAATGATATATTTCCGGAGGATACGGAAAATGGCCTCATCTTTTTTGGCCCCCTTCTCGAGCAACTCATCCACCTCCACTTTAAATTCGGCCAATTGATTAGCGACTGCTGCATTCAATATGGTCATTGGGGCAGCACAGTTCATAGCTGAACCCACGGCCCTGAATTCAAAACGATTTCCGGTAAAAGCAAACGGACTGGTACGGTTCCTGTCAGTATTATCGAGCAGGATCTGAGGAATTTTACCGATGTCAAGTTTAAGTTCGGTTTTCTGATCCGGAGTCATCTCGGCAGCAGGAACTTTATCTTCAATTTCCTGTAGAATCCTGGTCAGATGCTGACCGATAAAAACTGATATAATTGCTGGAGGAGCCTCATGAGCACCCAAACGGTGTTCGTTTCCAGCCGACATCACACTGGCTCTTAACAGATCAGCATAATCATGAACCGCTTTAATAGTATTAACGATAAATGTCAGGAACTGCAGGTTCGACTTTGGATTTGTTCCGGGAGCTAACAGGTTGACCCCGGTATTGGTAAGCATCGACCAGTTGTTATGTTTTCCTGATCCGTTGATTCCTTTGTAAGGTTTTTCATGCAGCAGCGCGCGGAAATTATGTTTGCGCGCCACTTTTTTCATGATATCCATCAAAAGTTGGTTGTGGTCGACTGCAAGGTTTGCCTCCTCAAAAACCGGAGCACACTCAAACTGATTGGGAGCCACCTCATTGTGCCTGGTTCTGACAGGGATACCCAATTTAAAGCAATCAAATTCAAATTCACGCATGAAAGCAGTAACCCTTTCAGGTATCGATCCAAAGTAGTGGTCAGCGAGCTGCTGATCGCGGGCCGAGGCATGTCCCATTAAGGTGCGGTCGGTAAGCAGCAAATCAGGGCGTGCATAAAAGAGCGCCTCATCCACGAGAAAATATTCCTGTTCCCAGCCCAGGGTAGCGATGACCTTATTAACGTCTTTATCGAATAACTGGCAAACATCAACAGCAGCTTTATCAAGAGCGTACAATGATTTAAGAAGCGGTGTTTTATAATCGAGCGCCTCACCGGTATAAGACACGAATACTGTTGGAATACAGAGTGTTTTTTCAACAATAAAGGCTGGCGACGACGGATCCCACGCCGAATAACCCCGAGCTTCGAAGGTATTTCTGATACCGCCGCTTGGAAGGGACGAAGCATCTGGTTCCTGCTGGATCAATTCTTTACCACCGAAATGTTCAAACATTTTCCCATCTTTCGTCGGCTCAAAAAATGCATCATGCTTTTCTGCAGTTGAACCGTTCAAAGGCTGAAACCAATGTGTGTAATGCGTTACGCCAAAGCTCATTGCCCATGCTTTCATAGCTGCAGCCACTGAATCGGCTGACCTGCGGTCGATATATCCCCAGGTATCAACAGCTTTTTTAACATTTTCATAAGCCTCGGTTGGGAGGTACTTTTTCATCGTTTCCAATCCAAAGGTGTGTACTCCGTAATAATCGGATACTTTTTCACCCGGAGCTACCACCTCTAAAGGTTTTCTTGAGAACAGCTCCTTAACGGCTTCAACGCGGATGTTTGACATATCGGGTTTATTTATTTTGGGACAAAATTATATAATATTCCGATACCCCCCCTAAAAAACAGGGGGTGTTCAGAAATATTTATCAACTTTTTTAGAAAATAGTTGAAATCTTGATACCTAATTCAAGAAATTCGCATTTTTTAGACAGATACGAAAAATATGGGATACTGCCGACTGCCTGCTGCCTACTAAGCTGTATAATGCTCGTAGAACTTCGTTATGGTCTCGATGCCTTTTAAAAAATTCCAGACCGGATAACTTTCATTGGGTGAATGTATGTTATCAGATTCCAAACCAAATCCCATCAGGAGAGATTTAGCATTAAGCACCTTTTCAAATGTCGAAATGATCGGGATGCTGCCACCACTGCGAAATGGGACGGGTCGTTTTCCAAAAGTATCGGCATATGCCTTTTCGGCCGCCTTATAGGCTGGGAGTGTGATCGGGCATATATAAGCAGGACCCCCATGCAGGATTTCCACGTTTACTTTTACCTGCGGGGGAGCGATAGATTCAAAATGCCGTTTTATCAATTCAGCTATCTGGTGATGATCCTGATTGGGAACTATCCTGGAACTCACCTTGGCATAGGCCTTTGATGGAAGAACTGTTTTACTCCCTTCGCCGGTATACCCTGCCCAGATCCCGCACACATCAAAAGTTGGCCTGGTGCCTGTTAACTCCGGAACCCGGTATCCCTTTTCACCCCAAACCTCGCCGATTCCAAGCATCGACTTATAGTGTTCAACATCGAAGGGTGCTTGTGCCAGAAGGCCTTTCTCCTCGGCAGTCAGTTCCATAACTTCGTCGTAAAATCCAGGAATCGTGATTCGGTTATTCTCGTCATGCACCGAAGCGAGCATCTTCGATAAAAGGATTACCGGATTCCCGACCGCTCCGCCAAAAAGTCCGGAGTGGAGATCTTTGTTGGGCCCTGTCACCTCAATCTGAAGATAAGTCAATCCCCTTAGCCCCGTAGTGATCGAAGGAATTTCCTGACTTATCATTGAGGTATCAGAGATCAGGATAATGTCGCATTGAAGAAGTTCCTTATTCTTTTTACAAAAATCTCCCAGATTCGGAGATCCTACCTCTTCTTCTCCTTCGATAAGAAATTTAACATTGCATTTCAGCTGACCGGTCTTTACCAGATATTCAAATGCCTTGATATGCATAAAGGACTGGCCTTTATCGTCATCTGCCCCCCGCGCAAAAATTTTACCATCAACCACTACCGGATCAAACGGATCGGTTGTCCATAGATCGATCGGATCCACTGGCATTACATCCATATGAGCATAAACCAGTACTGTAGGTAAGGACCTGTCAACAATCTTTTCGGCAAAAGTTACCGGATTGCCCGCTGTTTCATACACCGCAGCACTATCGGCCCCAGCTTCGAGCAACATCCGCTTTAAATATTCCGCTGCCCGATACATATCGGGCTTATGGGCGGCTATCGAACTAATGGATGGGATCCGGATCAGGCCAAAAAGTTCTTCGAGAAAACGATACTGATTCTGCGAGATGTATTCTTTGATAGTATCCATTACAGGTAAGGAGTTTAGTGGTGATGAGTTAATTATAATTCCGAACAAATGCCGTCGAGAAAAACATATGTATCTGGGCGCCGGTAACCGAATATTCCTTATTCATACTGCCATAAACCGACAATCCCAGCCCGATATCATAGGCAATTTTATAGGTAAGCAGGACCTCTGTGCGTAATCCGAGGGTGGAGAAATAGTGCACCCAGGTCTTCTGATTAGCCTCATCCCACCAGGTGTAGCGCCCGTAAGCCAGGCTAGGTCCACCGAAAACCGCAAAATTGAAATTATTTCCTTCCCAGCGTTTGCCAACACCGAGAAAGAGGTCATTGAGCTTCTGATCGGAATTCCACCATGTTTGTCTGTCTGACGAGGAATGATAACCGATTTGCAACCCGAATTTCTTGATAAAGTGCTGATAAGAAACAGCCATATTCTGTTCAATCGCGCCTTCCTGAAAGCTCCAGCCAGCACCATAACCAAACGTCACATAGGAAGCATTCTGGCGATAAATGTGATTTTTAAGCACCAGTCGGCCTTTACCGATAACAACCGCAGAATCGGCAGGTTCAGAAGTGGCTTTTTTCTTCTGTTTGTCCTGGCCGAAAACTGAAAAACCAATGAGGAAAGACAAAGGCAGCAGGATCCAAAATTTTTTAGTCATAACTGCTCCTTAAGGTTTTAAATATTCATCGAAAATAAACAATCCTAACTTTTAATGTCCCGGATATTTTTCAAAATCCAGGTTTCGCGCTGCATAATCCAGCTGATCGAACCAATCCACGCCATATTTACGAATCAAGGCATCCATAACAAACTGATAAACAGGAATCCCTTCCAGGTTACCTTTGGTGCGCGCACAATTGCAGATATCCCAGATATCATAATTCACGGCATCATAATCATCAAAGGTTTTTATTCTGATGGGATAAAGATGACAGGATAAAGGCTTATTAAATGGGACAGCCTGATCATGGAAGGCTTTTTCAATGGCACAAAATGCGATTCCATTCTCAAAAACGGTATAGGCGCACTCACTATTATTAATAAGAGGGGTAACAATTTCATCGTCGATATCGTGGGTAAAAGCTCCAATTTCAATAATCGACATGAGCCCTTCGCCACTGATATACGGACTGAGTTCATCGAGATAATCTTCGAGATCCCCTGCTTCCTCGATAGTCAGCGGGGCTCCGGCATCACCATGTACACAGCAGGCGCCCTTGCAAGTCTGAAGATCACAGCAAAATTTTTGCTGCAAAACATCAAAGCTCACCAGTGCATTGCCAATTTCTATCATCAAACCAATGGTTTACCGGTCATAGAGTCAGGTTGCTTCATTCCCATAATTTTCAGTATAGTGGGTGCAACATCTGCAAGAATTCCATTATGAACTTCCTTGTATTCATCCGAAACAACAATACAAGGAACAGGGTTTAGTGAATGTGCGGTATTGGGTGTACCATCCAGGTTGATAGCATTATCGGCATTTCCATGATCAGCGATGATAATAGCTGTGTATCCGTTTGCCCTGGCTGTTTCGACAACATCCTGAACACAATCATCAACTGCTTCAACTGCCTGAATAATAGCATCCCATACGCCGGTATGGCCCACCATATCACCATTGGCGAAATTCAGGACCACGAAATCCGGTTCCCCGGTTTTCAATTGTTTAACAATGGCATCCCTCACCAGATAAGCACTCATTTCGGGTTGTAAATCATAGGTGGCAACCTTGGGCGACGGGATCATTATCCTGGTTTCGCCTTCAAAAGGTTCTTCACGTCCACCGGAAAAGAAAAACGTTACATGTGCGTATTTCTCCGTTTCAGCGATACGGATCTGTTTTTTTCCGGCATCGGCCATCAGTTCACCCAGAGTTTCCTTCAGGTTATCCTTGTCATAAATAACATGAATCCCTTCAAAGGTATCATCATAGCGGGTCATGGTATAATATTGTAATGGTAACGTGTGCATCCCGAATTCAGGCATATCGCGCTGAGTAAGAACAACGGTCATTTCCCGGAGCCTGTCGGTACGGAAATTAAAACAGATAACCACATCGCCTTCCTCGATTTTTGCTAAAGGCTCGCCGGCGGCATTTGTCCGGTAGGCAGGTTTGATGAATTCATCGGTAATTCCCTCGTCGTAGCTGGCTTGAATTGCATCTGTAATATTATCTACCGGGGTACCTGTGCCATTAACATACAGATCATAGCCGAGCTTCACGCGCTCCCAGCGTTTATCGCGGTCCATGGAATAATACCGGCCAATCACCGAAGCTATTTCTCCATTAGATTTATCGAGATGAGCCTGCAGCTGGGCAACAAATCCCTTGCCACTGAATGGATCGGTATCCCTGCCATCAGTAATCGCGTGGATATAAACCTTATCCAGACCAAAATCTTTTGTCATATCACACAATGCATACAAATGAAGATCAAGTGAATGCACTCCGCCATCTGAGACTAAACCAATAAAATGGACCTTTTTGCCTGTTTTTTTAGCATAATCAAATGCTTCACAAAGCTCAGGATTTTGTTTAATGGTGCCGGTTGCCACAGCGCGGTTGATTTTAACAAGATCCTGGTACATCACTCTGCCTGCACCAATATTCAGGTGACCAACCTCGGAGTTGCCCATCTGTCCTTCGGGCAAACCGACATCCTCACCTGAGGTCTTGAGTCGGGAATGTGGATATTTTTTTAATAATGAATCAATATATGGCGTATTGGCTGCGCGTATGGCATCAGCTGCTGGCCTGCTGCCACAACCCCATCCATCAAGAATCAAGAGAATTAATTTCTTATTCATCGTCGTTATTGCGGATAAATTATTTTTTCAAGTTTTTTAAATTCCGGTATTACCACATAAAGTATTTTCCCCTTGCAACTATATTTTAACAATCCTTCGCCCTTATAGTTAAAAGGTTTTGGCGCATTATCTGCACCAGAAAGCGCCATCTTATGATTGGCATCCGGCTTGGTTGTATACCCTGCCCTGACTTTTACGCGGGCATCTTTTTCGAAAGCGTTTACACGGACTTTCATGTGTACATCACCCACCCAAAGTTCCTCAATCTTTAAGTCATTAGAGCCTGCCTTGACTTGCAGGGAAACCTCAAAATCAGTACCATAACCAGATTCCTGCAACCCTCCGACCCAATCGCGCGAGGTTGATTCCACCACTTTCATTTTGCTGCCCCAGCCAAGGAAGATGGTCAGGAGGATATAGGAGAATAGCTTAACCAATCTATTTCAATTTCTGTTTAATACCCATGCGGGTCATTTCATTCTCAAGCAAAGTCTTGTCGTAGAAGAACCGGTTTTTCCACTTGTCATACCATTCCTGCGCTTCAGGAATACGATTGGATACCGTGAGCAGGTAGATAATATTGAAATAGGCCAGTCCGTATTCAAAATACAGATCTGTATTGGCCATCTCAATAAATGCCTTCAAAGCACCATTTCCATCGGCCCTGGCATAACAATCGAATCCACGGGCAATAATTTCATTCAGCTTGGCATCGAGTACGATTCCCTGAATATAAAAATCCCGTTTAGTATCGTTCTCCATCAGGTCGAAATACTTGGTCCCTTTTGGCAAGGCTTTAAATACCAGTGTAAATTCAAAAACCTCATTCAGGGTATGGAAGGCATGCTTTTCCGGGGCAAAAGGCGCATTAACCGAACGCAGAAGTTTCAGATTATTGGGATCGCTTACCGGCCTGATAAAAAGATCGCGTGTTTTAAGGCTAAATGGCGGTAGTTGCTTGGAGTTGACAATCTTGATATAAACGCTCGTTGTTGAATCATTTGTCACCACCTTGGTTATTGACAGTGAGGCAATGGGTTTTATTGAAATACTTGGATTATTAACCAATTGTGCGTAACCGGCTATCCCAAGGCCGATTAGCAGAAATACAATTAACGTTTTTTTCATCATAAGCCAAATTTGTCGTAAAGATAAATCAACGTGGCCATTCCGGCTGCACCCATTTGCATTTCCCTGCGATCCACCTGATCAAAAGTATCGGTGGTTGCATGATGCAACTTAAAATAACGTTGATCCTCAGGAATTATTCCCATAAAAAGGATATCCGGATAAAATTTCTTTAATGGTCCGACATCAGCACCACCTCCACCCGAGATCAATTTAATATCATAGGGATCAAAAAGTGGTTGCCAGGTTGCATATTTTTTCATTTGTTCAGCATTGCCTGTCACGGCCATAGCTTTCGGCTGAAAAACTCCGCGGTCGGATTCCAGGGCCGCAATCTGCTTTTCTTTTTTAGCCGAAGCTTCGCTGGCGTATTGCTGTCCGCCCCTTTGAGCTACTTCCTCATCCATGAACATTACCGCCCTGACGGTATGCTTTGGCCTGATTCCATTTTTCTGGAATAATCGCAGTACTTCAATTGATTGGATGCATCCACCTCCATCATCATGTGCTCCCTGAGCAATATCCCAGGCATCGAGATGCCCGCCAACAGTGATTATTTCATTTGGAGATTCCGAACCCCGGAGCTCCCCGATCACATTGAACGAAGGAACATCGGGACCAGCCAGACAGGTGGTGCGAAAGTAGAAATTCAGGTCCTTATCGACAGCCAGCCAGGAAGATAGAATTTCGGCTGCCTTCGTTGAAATAGCTATGGCAGGTATAGGCTTTACGGCATCTTCATAATGGGTAATGCCGGTATGCGGGAAATCGTCAATCTCAATACTCATCGAACGTATAACACAACCTATGGCTCCCAGTTTTCCAGCTTCAGCGGGACCGGAGGTCCTTTGCCAGACAGCTTCGCCATAGGAGGTGAATGTCCCGAGGTTGGTCTGTTTCATTGGTTGATTGAAAAAAACTATCCTGCCCTCGATTTCACTTCTCGGTTTCGCTTTCAGCTCCTGCAAACTTTTCACTTCCACCACGCGGGCAGATAGTCCGGGATCGCCGGTTCCAATGGCCCATCCAAGAGCACAGGAAGGAACAGCGACAGTGCCGAATTTACCTGATACAATCCGTGCGATCTCCTTTTCTCCGCGATCCCAGCTTTTCACCATTACCGGCTGTAGCCAAACCGAATCGAGGTGCATGCCAATCATGATCTGCCTGGTTAATTCTACTGCCTCGGCAGCTTCAGGGCGTCCGCAAATTCTTCCTGCGGTGGTTTTACACAGTTTTTCCAGATTATGATAGGCTTCATAACTTGTGAGGGCTTCATTGAAGATATTCCTGATTACCGTTGCCTCTTCAGGTTGTTGTGACCGAGCAGGAATAAAGGACAGCAGGCACATGGCAACTGCCACAAATCGAAATAAATTCATCTTTTTCATGCTTTCAATATTAGTGAATTTAACTGTACCCGTTCTATTTTTTTATATTTTCACCATTCAATAAGTAGAATTTATGGATGCCTTTAACGCCTTCCCCGGTAATCTGATCCTCGCAATCAACCCAAGGGTTCCTTTTACCAACATTGGATTATTCCGTAACCAACAGCTGGTTTTTCTAAAGAAAGTGGTTCACCCTGAGGCAGATCGGAAAAAATTCGGCAGATATGCGGCTGAAACTGATTTTCGGACTGAGCAGATCATGAAAGAATTAATGACCAATGAACTACCGATTGAGGACATCAAGGTAATTATCAGCCGCGGTGGCCTGGTGCGCCCGGTTCATGCTGGTATTTACCGGGTAAATGAAACCATGTTCAGGGATTTGGAAGCCGGTGTTTCAGGCGAAGATGTCGTTAACCTTGGCGGATTAATTGCGCATCAGATCTCGGCACAGATTCCGGGATCAACGGCTTATGTTGCAGATCCGGTTGTTGTGGATGAATTCGACGAAATTGCCAAAGTATCCGGTCACCCCGAATTTGTTCGGCGGTCGGTTTTCCATGCCCTTGAGCAGAAAGCCGTTGCCAGAAAATATGCAAAAACAGTACAGAAAAAATATGAAGAGCTGAATCTTATTGTTGCTCAATTGGGTAATGGAATAACGGTTGGAGCTCACCGCAAAGGCAGTGTTATCGATGCCAACCAGGGACTCGACGGCGACGGGCCATTCTCCCCTTCCCGCACAGGTTCCGTGCCAATCGGTGATCTCATCAATCTATGCTACAGCGGAAAATATACGCATGATCAATTATATTCCATGATTACCATCGATGGCGGGCTCTTTGCTTACCTGGGTGTGCACGATGGATATTCGGCCGACCATATGGCATCAAACGGTGATGAAAAAGCGGCTTTTTACCTCAGAGCCATGGCTTACCAGGTGGCTAAAACAATTGGAGCCATGTATGCAGTTTTATGTGCGGAAGTTGACGCAATAATTCTTACCGGAGGGTTGGTGAACAGCACTATTTTTATGGAAGAACTGCAGATGAGAATTAAAAATATAGCTCCTGTTCACAGCTATCCGCATGAGGATGATGTTGAGGCACTGGCGCTCAACGGTTATTATATTCTTCAGGGAGAGATAGGAATAGAGGAATACTACCCCGATTAACAGACAGCAGCGATTATTCCTTTTCCCACGAAGGCTTCCTTTTTTCCAGGAAGGCTTTCATGCCTTCGATGCCTTCATCAGAAAACAGCTCGGCGAAATGCTCTTTTTCCATATCGAGCGCTTTCTGGAAATTCATATCGAATCCTTTGCGAAGCAGCATTTTAGCCGTACGTACGGCTTTCGGTCCCCTGGTGGAAATTCGTTTTGCCAACGCTAATGAGTCGTCAATAAGCTTATCCGGTTCCGAAAGCCCCTGAACCAGGCCTATACGATAAGCCTCACTGGCGTCCATATTCAATCCCGATAATATCCATTTCAACGAACCGCCCAGACCAATCAACCTTGATAACCTCTGAGTTCCGGCGTAACCCGGAACGAGACCCAGGTTTACTTCGGGCTGGCCAAAAACGGCAGTGGTAGAGGCAAGCCTGATATCGCAAGCCATGCTAAGTTCACATCCGCCACCCAGTGCATATCCGTTAACTGCGGCAATCACCGGAATGGGTAAATCCTCAAGCATAAGGAAAGTTTGCTGTCCGCGTTCCGAAAACCTGCGTGCTCCTTCGGCATCAAGGCCGGCCATTTCGGCAATATCTGCACCTGCCGCAAATGCTTTTCCTTCGCCAGTTATTACCAGGACATCAAACGGCTCATCTGTAATGACATAGTCAATATAATCAATCAATTCAGTAAAAAAAGCTGAATTTAAGGCATTCAAGGAAGCCGGTCGTGAGATGGTTAGAAGTTCGACTCTTCCAAACCGTTCGGTTTTCAAAATCTTATAGTCCATTTCGGGTATTTTGATTTATTTCGACTTGATGAATTTACACGATTCTACACGATTTCCAACAGTCAGGCGGCAAATATAAACTCCGGGACTAACCTGTGAACCTGTGCTGCTGGTTCCATCCCAGCCCAGCTCATATTCTGCCGGTATGTACTCTCCGTCACACAAAACAGCAACCTTGCTACCCCGAAGATCATAAATTTCTGCCAAAACCGTCGCCTTTTCCGGAACAATTATCGAGAAACGCGCTTTCTCCTGAAATGGATTGGGGAAACACAGCGACAATAATCTGGAAGATGACAAATCCTGTGTAGATATCCTGATGGTGGAATAAGCCTTACGATTATTTTTATCCGTAACCTGCACTTTTATCTCGTACAACTTATTGCTGTTATCCGGATGGCAAAACAGCCAGCCTGTCTGATCAAACTTGGTTTCCCCGGGAAGAAGATACGGATTGATCAACAAACAATTCGCCCCCTCAATCTTGTCCGGATTAAATGTTGATGCCCTTCGGAATTGCAGGTTATCGCCATTTGAAACCCCGATATCGTTAACTGCCCCAGAAGGAAATAAAACATCCGGTTTATCATAAATAAAGCAGATCCTTCCATCTGGATGTAACTCACAAACAATCGTCACTGCGGTACCACCCTGCAGCGAGGGAGCCATTGCTTTCCAGGTTAAGGCAAGAATTGTATCATTGGCAAAACAGGAGATTCCGTTGCCTGGCATGTAATAGTCAAGAGCCATTTCGAGACCGCCGATCTTCTTAATCGAAGGAAAAACCAGTGATGGGTCGATAACATAAGGATATCCATACTCCTCCTGATCAAACAAAATCCGGGCATCTTGTGTCACCGAAAAATGATCATATTCCTTGTCATAAAACCGGAATTTGAACGGCAGATCAATCCTGTTGACCATATTCCCTGATTGTCCGTTGAATAAAAGCTTACCCCCCCATTCCGGAACAACAGTTTTTTTGAATCCGATCTGATAATCGGGTACCAGTTCCCAGACATAGGGATTTGCAGCACCTTCAACTTCAAGCTGGACAGACACATACTCTCCCGCTTTTGCAATGAGCTTAGGAACTTCCTTGATTTTAATCTGATTAAACCTAACCGGCCGAACAACACTCAGGAGGGTCCGGGAATTGCTATTGACCTGAACATTGGCTTGCGTGCAAATCGTGGAATCGCGCGTATTAAAATCATTGTAAACCATCATTGACCTGATCGTTCCATTGCCACTTCCCCAGGAGCCCTTATCATCAACAATTAAAAATATGCGAACGGGGCCGTCGGTTGTTACAAAATCCAGGAGCGGGGAAATATCAAGCCCTACCTCAAACCGGGTAATGTCGGGGTTTCCATTGCCATAAAGAGGAAGCAGGTTTCCCTGATAATTAAACATCGGAAATTGGATTATGTGCTCCGGCTCATTGGCATTCGGATCATTGGAAATCCCTGCCATTAAACGGACGCAGCTTCTGCAACCGTGCGATAGTTCGGCCCGCAGTGTCAGTATCGGAGTCATATTTTTCACTGCATCAACAATATGAACCGATTTGTTCCAAATGCCGCCTTCCCAGCCGTAATATCCCAGTAAAAAGTAAGGAACATAGGCAAATCCGTTATCGCCCCAGTTTTTACCCCAGGTATTGGCAACAATCAGGGCGCCTTTTTCAAAATCCTTCAGGTCGATAACATGATCATTGTTTATATCGATATCGTTGGTGTATTCGCCATCATCATTCCTATCCAGTCTGATGGAATCGTTATACCCCACAACAGTCAGTGCATGACCAACATAAGTTCCGAAGGTAGTTATGTAAGAAGCGCCTTCATCATAGGAATTCTTCGGTAGAGGAGCAAGGCTCATGCCACCGCTGGCAACCTGGAAATTGGCCATACCGCCAAATTTCGATCCGTTAAAGTGATCATATAGATATCGTTTCAGCACCTGAAGCTCTTCAGGTGTTCCCACCGGGAGCGACCAGTTTGCAAGCACTCTGTTCTGCATGGCACGATAATATTTGTCGTATCCCGACATCCAAAAATTCAGGTCCGTTACATTTGGATAATCCACTTCATTTGGCGATCCTCCTGCCTTAATAATTTCCCAGCTATCGAAGTAGCTTACCCCGTTGCCATAGAGTCCTGAATTCAGGAAGGTCCAGGCATAAAGTGGAGGATATCTGTTCTCAGGTAGTCCGCCGTCGGCATTACGCAACCGGTTAAGCTCGTAAGTCAGCAGGTAACCGATGGAACTCGACTGGTTGCAGCTCCATCCGGTTTGATTAAAAATATCAGGAAAGTACTTGCTCTTGGCCAGGTTAATTTTTGCAGGAAGCTTTACCGAGGATTTCAGATAAACTTCATCCGGAACCTTGTAGCGTGGAAAATCCTTCCCGTCTGTCAGTTTTTGACAGAACCCGGGTGCAGAAATCAGACATGCAATCAATATGACCAGCAGTTTCCGCATAATCAGAATTTAAGGCAATTTTTCGACAGTCAGCTGGTTATCCAGCATCCGATTATTGTATTGCTGGATAAATGCTTTGACTTTTGTTTCCATTTTCTGTTCGATCTCCGGCAATTTTCCGGTGAGATTATTGGAAAGGAGGATATCAGTTTTGATATTAAAAAACCCGGTTTCAGTCAGGCCATTAAAAAGATATAGGTAATCGCCCATCACTAACTGATAGGTATTTGTGGTATAGGTAATTACGAAAGGTTCCTCAACCGAATCAAGCAAATTCCGGCCAAAAGCGAAATAAGGCTTGTCATAATTCAGGTAACCCAGAATGGTTGGCATGATATCAATTTGCTGCGCAAGTCCATTAACAACGCTTTTAAGGCTCCCATCGGGCTTGAAAAAAACCACCGGCACCCGGAAGGCCCCGATATTGGTTTTATATTCCAGGTAGGAGGACTGGCTGGTATGATCGCCGGTAATCACAAAAAGGGTGTTCTTGTACCAGGGCATTTTTGAGGCGGCCTGGAAGAACTTTCTCAAAGCAAAATCAGAATAGTTTATGCATTTATTGATGGGCATCGGGCCATTCTTAAACTTTCCAATATATCGCTCAGGAACCTCAAAGGGATGGTGGGAAGAGACCGAAAAAATCGCTGAGCAGAAAGGCTGGGGAAATTTATTCATGGTTTTGGCAAAGAATTGAAAAAACTCCTCGTCCCAAATGCCCCAAGAGCCATCAAAATCCTCTTTATGCGGATATTGGGTCATACCATAATATTCCTTAAAACCCACTGATTTCGTAAATGCCTCAAAACCCAGGGAGCCGTTTGGGGCCCCGTGAAAAAAAGCAGTATGATAACCTTCATCATTTAAAATGGAAGCTATACTGTTCATCTTATTCTTAGAGTAAGAGGTTAGGAGAAATGGCTCCTCCATCATGGGAATGCTTGTCAGCACTGAAGGAATGGCGTCTACCGATTTCCTGCCATTGCTGAAAGAATTGATTGTCACCCGGCCGTTACTGATCAGTGAATCAAGGAATGGCGTATATCCGGTATAGGTGCCGCCATCGAGATGGTGGCCCCAGGTTTTGGTGTATTCGCAACCGAAGCTTTCCATGATGAGAATAACCACATTTTCTTTTATAAATGGGCCATTGACGACAGGAAGGTGAATCGGGGAGTACACTGAATCGAGCTCTTTAATGGTTCCGAAATAATTCTCCTTTTCGAAAGTCTTCTTACTGAGCGTGCTGTAAATCGCAAAAGGGGTATTAAGAACAATATTTGCCTCAAGTGGTTCATTTATATACTTGCCGGCATAACTAATCTTAAGCGATGGGGTATTATGCTTCAGGTCGCCTTTTAATCCGCCGAGAATAAGGATTCCAAATATTACGAATAAAACAGTGCCTCTCTTTACGGGAACAACTTTCGGTTTCCATCCCTGGCGTTTCCATGATTTCCCATAATGCGGTGGTCCGTATGAAAAATAAAGTATTGCTGTCAATGCAATCCAGATTAGCACGACATACCAGTAACCTGCAATGAATTTTGGCAACAGGGCACCAAGGTTATCCTCATTTTTAAATTCGCTGAATATCGAAGCGGTTGTCCGGCGAAATCCAAACTGGAAATATATAAAATCGATACAGTTGGCCAGTATTGCCAGACTATTCGTCACCAGGTAAAAATATTTCAGCACCATCTGATAGGGCTGCGTATACCGGTAAGTTGTAGGCAGAAGTAAAAGTGTAAAATACAGAAGATTGGTATAAAGAACCCCTGCAGTATCAAACTGCAGGCCTCCTCCCATGATCCGGATCATTCCATGAAATGTGGTGTTCGGGAAATATCCGATATTGATCAGGTAAAATGCAATCCTGCAAAGCGAAAACAGGACCATGACCACAAGAAAGCGCCAAATCAGCAATAAATACAGATTCTTTAGAGGCTCATAATCAGCAAAGTATTTATTCCAGAGTTTTAACACGTTCACCCGATTAGTAAGCTTCAAAAATATTTAAAATATCCTTGTGATTGGCTGCATCCGGATAATAGACGTTTGTAACGGCAAAGAGTTACAAAAAGTCTAAGTTCTGAGGAAATATTTATCTAAACTGATTTTCCTATTTCTCCCGGACAAATTTGAAATTATCTTTTTAGCAACTTATTGACCGCTTGACTAATAACCACTGCCACTTGAACACTACCGGCATCAGTGAGGTGAGTACCATCACAAAAGTAAAGGGAATTTTTGTAGGCACCAATGGATCCGATGCATGCATTTGCTCCAAGATCTGCAATTCCATCTGCAAATTCATTCCATCCCGATCTGATTTGATTATTATACAGGTTTCTAACCTTGTCGGATTGACCATAAATGGTTGATCCTTTCATACTCACCTCGGTGCAAACGATCAAGCGCCAACCCTTACTTTTCCTGGCAATACAGTATTCTCTTAAATTATTATAAGTCGAGTTTGCGGATCGATGATTAAAAGCAATGTCGTTCACTCCGATCCAGACAACAAGTATATTCGAATGGGCGATATCTGAAAGGAAGGGGTCAACAAAAACTTCAGCCCTCTCAATCAGATCAGCGGAGGTCAACCCTCCAGCGGATGTTTTATAAATGACAGGGGATCCCCGGAGCTGAAGAAAATTCAGATAAGGATTTACTGACTTGCAATTATATCCGTCCGTGCGTGAATCACCGTCCAGTGCTATGATGTCTTTCCCCGGGTCCGACAGTGTAATCAAAGAACCATAGGTGGTTCCAGAAGCGTTTACCGCAAAAGGTTTTACATAATACTTCTTGCCGGATTTAAGGATCATGGTACAAGCGAACTCTCCCTTTCCAGTCCCAACGCTGATAATAGTATCCGATAGCTTCATATCTGCAGATAATGCACGGCAAAAACCCCTCGATGTCACAGGAGAGGTTCCCTCGTCAAGAACATTTCCAAGAAGTACGACATGAATAGTATCGGTTAATTCGGCGTGAATTGACTCAACAACAGGTAATGGGCTGACTTCGTTAGTGCGACAGGCAGCAAGTATGGCGAAAATTATTACAACCAGATTATACTTTCTCAAAGCGAAAAGATTTACCAATATTAACAACTTCTATCCTTCCAATGCAAATACAATTTATTCTTTGTTAATCCGTTAACAGGTATAGCAAGCGGCATAAGAATTTCCTAACCTCTAAAAACCTGAACCATGCTTCGCAAAATCATCACCGCTGTTCTACTATTTGCTTGGGTGCAAATTACCTTGGGTCAGGGTTTATCCAATAATCTGGCTGACGGGGCAAATCCGTTGACATACTCTGTTCCGTTCCTGACCATCCCGGTAAGTCCTCCAATAAACAGCATTATCACTACAGTTCCCGATGGCACTTCGGGACCAGGATTCTTTGGAAACAATGGTCTGCTTGCTTTAGTCCGAAATGAGGTGCTCACTTAGACCAGAATATCTACTAAATATCTATTACGATAATCGGGAAATAAAGTGGAACGCGACGATGGCCAAATAAAAAAATTTTTCTACTATGTTTCACCTAGAGGCTAAAAAGAAACCCTGTAAGTTCATGACCTACAGGGTTTTACTTTGTTTTCACCGGTGGTACCACTCGGATTTGAACCAAGGACTCACGGATTTTCAGTCCGTTGCTCTACCAGCTGAGCTATGGTACCATTTTCAATGGGGAGGCAAATGTAAAATAAAAATTACAGATCAGCAATAACCTGAGGAAAAAACTAACCGCATAAAGCCTATTTTATATCTTTGCCACCCTATTAATAAGCTGGAATGGAGTATTTTATTCATACCCTGAAAAATGGAATGCGATTGGTGCATATGCCTGCTGATAACGACGTGGCCTATTGCGGACTGCTGCTCAATACCGGATCACGCGACGAGCTGGAACATGAACAAGGTATTGCCCATTTCATTGAACATGTGATATTTAAGGGAACAACCCATCGAAAAGCTTACCACATTCTGTGCCGCCTGGATGATGTCGGCGGTGAAATAAACGCCTACACGACCAAGGAAGAAACTGCCTTTTATGCAGGATTTCTGGCCCAGCATTATGACCGGGCAGTCGAACTTCTTTCAGATATTATATTTAACTCCACGTTCCCGGCAAATGAGCTGGAGAAAGAGCGGGAAGTCATTGCCGATGAGATCAACTCGTTTAAAGACAACCCATCAGACCAGATCTTCGATGATTTTGAGGAGCTGATTTATCCCACTCACCCGATCGGCAGGAATATCCTTGGAACTCCCGAAACGCTGCTTACTTTCGATAAGAAAGCGATTCACAAATTCATGTCGAGGACTTATGATACTGATGAGATGGTGATCTGCTCAGTCGGAAAGATCGACTTTCCCCGTCTGACGAAAATGATCGAGAAGTATTTTGGGGAGGTCAGGACAAAACACCGCAAAATCGAGCGTGCACCAGTCGTCGGGTATTTACCAAATCAGCAGATCAGGGAGTTGAATACTTTTCAGGCTCACTGTGTCATTGGAAACCTTGCGTATCCGGCAAAGCATCCCAGCCGCATGAACCTAATACTCCTAAATAACCTCCTGGGTGGTCAAGGACTCAACTCCAGGCTGAATATGTCTCTGCGGGAAAAACACGGGTATGCCTACAATGTGGAATCAACCTACACTCCTTATATCGATACGGGTGTGCTGACAATATATTTTGGTACCGATCCCGAAAAGCTTGACAAGAGCATCGCTTTGGTGCACAAGGAGCTGGATAAACTCAGGTCTACAAAACTGGGTACCCTTCAACTTCACCGGGCAAAAAACCAGATACTTGGACAGATCGCCATGTCGACCGATAATAAAGAGAATCTCCTTTTTACTCTCGGCAAAAGCATCATGCTTTTCAATCGCTTTGATTCCATGGAAACCATCAGTAAGAAAATCGAGGAAATTACTTCCGACCATCTTATTGACACTGCTAATGAGGTCTTTGCCCCGGAAAAATTATCCATGCTGATTTTCAAATGAGCGACTTTTTCAAGCATAAGGGCATTATCCATCCCCGACTCGATCAATATATTATCGGGCATACCACTCCCGAAAGTCAGCTTTTAAGTAGCCTGTTCCGTGATACTTATGTCAAGGTCCATCATCCCCGCCGGACTTCCGACCATCTGACCGGTAAGTTTCTCGAAATGATCTGTAAAATGATCAAGCCTTCCAAGGTGCTTGAAATAGGGACCTTCACAGGCTACGGCGCACTGGCAATAGCAGCAGGCCTGTCTGCAGAAGCTGAATTGCATACCGTCGAAATAAATGATGAGATGCAGCCATTCATTGAAGGCTGGTTCAGGGAATCAGCCGATAGCCATAAGATTCATCTGCATATTGGAGATGCACTGATGATCATTCCCAATTTTGAAATCCTATTCGATCTGGTATTTATCGATGGAGAAAAGGATCAATACATTGATTACTATGAGGCTGCATTGGCCAAAACTCGACCGGGCGGATTCATTATCGCGGATAACACTTTATGGAGCGGTAAAGTTTTAGAAAACGATATCCCTGAAAACGATCACTTTACACGTGGGCTGAGGCGTTTCAATGATTATATACAGGCCGATGACCGGGTTGAAAATCTTCTTTTACCGGTTTTCGATGGGATGATGATCATTTGGGTGAAATCATTTCATTAATTCATAAAAACGGTAGTGGTTTCCGTCCATTCCCAGCGATTCATACACTTTTTGCGCATTTACATTGGTTTGATCGACATATAGCCTGATGCCTCCCACCGAATCATCATGCTCAATTCTTTCATGCAGCCAGGCGAACATCTGCTTGAAAATTCCCTGTCTGCGCCGCTCGGGAATCACGTATAGCGACTGAATCCAGTACACCTGCCTGGCGCGCCAGTCGGACCATTCAAAGGTTATCATCAAACTTCCCACAGTGCAACCGGCTTCCGATGCCACCAGGTAGAACCCTTTGCCCGGATCATCAAAAACGGCCTTCACTCCTCGCATCACCGTATCGCGATCCAGTCCAATTCCTTCAGTTTCCTTTGCCATTAGAATCTGAAAGGCTGCAATGTCCTCAATATCTGAAGAAACTGCCTTTGATATACTGATCATATATCATTCCTCCACATGGGTTTTACCCAACTTTTATCTTTAATACTTTTCCGGATCAGGAAAAAGCCAAATACCACAAATACCGCCACCATGATCACTGAAGCTTCAGGTCCGAAGGCACCACCGGTGAGCCAATCGGGTCCCGAAAACGAGGCCGCCAGGATACCATCGGGCTCCCCACCCGAAACCGGAGCGCCATAGATTCCACCAAGCGCAAAATTCCAACCGATATGAAGGCCAATGGGTACCCAAAGCTGGCGGGTAATCACATAAAGCATGGCCAGAATCACGCCGGCAGTTAATGCGATTGAGATGGAGCTGAATAAGGTGGCATTGGGATTCCATAGGTGCAGAAAACCGAAGATCAAAGCTGAAAGCGACATCGACCACCAGGTTCCGATACCTTCCTCAGCAATTCGGAATATAATACCGCGACTCATAATTTCCTCAAGGACCCCGGCTTGAACCGACATGATCAGCACAGGCAAAAGCACTGCAGCAGATTTGATTCCTCTAACATGATATCCCCCGGCTAAAAACATGATAAGCATAATGAGGGAAATAAAACCGAATCCTAGGAGTAAGCCAAGGCTGATCTGGCGAACTCCTTTCCGCGGATCAAGTTCTTTCATTTTCCGTCCCTCCACCGCTGCGCAATAGAAAGCATATCCAGCTATTGAAAAGATGCACGCAAAGATCATTTTAATAGCTGAACCCAGCAATTTACTCTCTGCGGGCAATAATAATTTCCCAATCATCGCACCAATACCAAGTCCCAGTCCGACAAACACAACCAGGAAAACGAGGGCGATAACGAGCCGGATCACGGGAAACCGAAGAATTTTCATTCCCCGGTCCGAGAACCGAATGGCCAGTGGATGACTGTCCATTACAGAACAATTACCTTATAGATTCGCACTGGCGGGTCGAGTTTTTGCCCAACTGCAGGACCGCTGAAAATAACGTTAACCAGGTCCATACCACTGATCACTTTTCCGAATGCTGCAAACCCCTGTCCATCCGGGTTTCTCCTCCCGCCAAAATCAAGCTCAGGCTGATTGCCCATGCAGATGAAAAACTCTGATCTGGCTGAACCCGGGGTTGACCGGGCCATGGATATCACACCGTCGAGATGCTTGATACCGGTCATCTTGGTGGTTTCGTGGCTTATTGGCTTAACATCGGCTACCCCTTCTTTACCTTGCGTACCACCCTGAAGAACTTCAATTTTAATTGGGTTTGCATCGGCAGTACTCCTTACAGTGCGATAAAAACTTCCGCCATCAAGCACGTGATTCTTAACAAGATTCAAAAAATTCCCAGCGGTTATAGGTGCCTTATCAATATAAAGTTCCACCTGAATATTCCCTTTCGGGGTTTGAATTTCGATCACGGGATTTTTTTTCTGACAGGAAGTGCCAATCACTAAAATAAAAGCCAGGACCCCGCTAATATTTTTCAAAATGCTTTTCATTACAGATTTATTTAACAGATTGATCAAAAATATAAATCTTTACGGGATGAAAGACTTATTTCTCACCCTGATCCTGCTCATTTCCGGCATGACAGGATTGTATGCCCAGGACTCTCTGCCTGTACCCGCCGAAAAACTTAAAACCTGGTGTTACTTTTTGGCAAGTGATGAGATGAAAGGCAGGAAAAATGGTTCGCCTGAGATGAAAATTGCTGCAAACTATATTGCATCAGTTTTTAAGGATGCAGGACTAAAACCATTCTCCGCTGCCACGGGATATTTTCAGGAATATACTACCCCCGGGAGGAATCTGGATACGCTGGCTGAGCGTAATGTTATCGGCATGATCGAAGGGTCGGATCCTGTTTTAAAAAATGAATGGATCGTCCTATCGGCGCATTTTGACCATATCGGAATAAGACAGCCGGTTAATGGCGATTCCATTTATAACGGAGCCGATGATAATGCTTCAGGTACAGTTACTCTGATGGCATTGGCAAAAGTATTTGGAGGCATGGAAGTAAAACCCAAGCGCTCCATTATTTTTGCCGCATTCAGCGGTGAGGAAATGGGGATGCGTGGCTCTCGCTGGTTCGTAGCGCATTCTCCGATTGCGCTGGATCAGATCAAGCTTGATATCAATTTCGAGATGGAAGGAGAGTGTGCCACCCTGGGCAAGAACAAATACATTCTTACAGGCGACCTGTTTACGGATTTTGACGACCTGCTCGACAGCTACAATAAAAACACCTCATGGGAGTGTGCCAACGTATACAAAACACCGCCCGGAGTATTTCAGGCATCAGACAATGCTGCATTTGCCGTAAAACGAGAAGGTGACAAATTGATATTAAACATCCCTGCCTTTACGTTGGTCACGACTGACGATATGAGTGTTATCCATAAAGTTACCGATGAGCCGCAGCGACTGGATTATGATAATATGGCCTCGTTGGTCGGGTATCTCAGGGGACTGGTTATCTTTCTCGCGGCTGATCCGTTGAATATTCACTGGGATCAGGAGGCGTTCGACCAGTTTTATCAAAAAAAATAGCCGGCAGTAAGCCAGCTATTTTTTGTACCCGGGACCGGAATCGAACCGGTACGACCGTAATGGCCACTGGATTTTAAGTCCAGCGCGTCTACCAGTTCCGCCACCCGGGCCTCAACAAATAAAAACCTGAATGCGGTAGAAACATCCAGGCTAATTTCTGAGCGAGAAACGGGACTCGAACCCGCGACCCCGACCTTGGCAAGGTCGTGCTCTACCAACTGAGCTATTCTCGCATTTGGGATTGCAAATATAAAGGAACTTTGCTTTTATCGAAAAAATTCGGCCACTTTTTTTTGAAACAAACTTATCCGCCAAGCTCTGCGTATCGAAAACATTGGGTTAGATGGTCATTAACCATGCCTGCTGCCTGCAAAAATGCGTAAACAATAGTGGATCCAACAAATTTAAATCCCCTCTTGATCAAGTCTTTACTGATCCTGTCGGACAATTCAGTTTTAGCCGGCATCCCCTTCAGGGAGGTAAGTTGATGCTGCTCTACTTTGCCGTCGGTAAATCCCCAGATATAAGCATCGAAGCTGCCAAATTCTCTTTGTATCTCCAGAAAAGCCGCTGCATTGATCACGGCTGATCGGATTTTAACTTGATTCCTGATAATTCCGGCGTTATTCATCAGTTCCTGAATCTTATTTTCATCATAACCGGCTACAATAACCGGATCAAAATGGTCAAATGCACTCCGGAAATTCTCGCGCTTATGAAGGACAGTGCGCCAGCTCAAACCAGCCTGAAAAGCATCCAGCACAATAAACTCGAACCACTTAAGATCATCATGAACAGGTGTGCCCCACTCAGTGTCATGATACTCGAGCATCAGGGGATCATTCGAAGGCCATTCGCATGTTGACATAAAGTTTCAGAGTTTCAGGGTTTCAGAGTTTCAAGGGTTGAGACGAAATTGGGGAAAAAATTATAAACTTTACATCAAAATCGGAATCATGGAAATGAAGATTGTCAGTGAAAATGAAGTCAACCTGGTGCTGGCTTTTAAAGGAACTCTCGACACCAACGGGTCCGATTCTATTGCGCATTGGTTTTACGGGTTACTCAACGATATTAAAAAAAATGTAGTCATCGATTTCTCCGGAGTAACTTACCTTTCCTCTGCCGGGATTCGTCTCTTACTTTCGGGCACAAAACTTACCTTGAAGAATGATTTCAAACTATATATATCGGAACCCATACCAGATGTGCTGAAAATCATCAGAATGGCCGGCCTCGAGCAATTATTGCTATTTACTTCAATCCCGTGATTCGCTTGATGTCATTCAGCTTATTAAGCGCCTCCATTGGCGTAAGATTATTGATATCAAGTTTGGCTATCTCATCGCGAATCTGTTTTAAAACCGGATCATCCAGCTGAAAAAACGACAATTGCAGACCTTCGCGGTGATTGGCCAGATCCTTTACCGGTTCCCTCGTCAGTTCGGTACGATGCGACGATTCCAGCTCCCTGAGAATTTCATTAGCCCTGGCAACAATTGATTTTGGCATCCCAGCCATTCTGGCCACATGAATTCCAAAACTATGCTCACTGCCTCCACGAACAAGTTTACGGAGAAAGATCACCTTATTATTGAGCTCCCTCACCGAAACGTTATAGTTCTTTACCCTGCCAAAGGAAGCTTCCATCTCATTTAGTTCATGGTAATGAGTTGCAAACAAGGTTTTAGCCCTTGCCGTAGGATGTTCATGTATGTACTCAACGATCGACCAGGCGATTGATATCCCATCGTAAGTGCTGGTCCCGCGGCCAAGCTCATCAAACAGCACCAGGGATTTCGGCGATAAATTATTGATGATGCTGGCTGCTTCGGTCATCTCCACCATAAAAGTTGATTCCCCCAGCGAAAGGTTGTCTGATGCCCCCACACGGGTAAATATCTTATCCACAATACCTACTGTCGCCGATTCGGCGGGTACAAAACAACCTATCTGAGCCAAAAGAACAATCAATGCCGTTTGCCGCAGCAAGGCAGATTTCCCGGCCATATTCGGTCCGGTTATGATAATGATCTGCTGTGATTCTGTATCCAGATAAAGGTCATTGGCAATATATTCCTCCCCTGAAGGCAACTGCTTTTCGATAACGGGGTGACGGCCCTGATGGATTTCCAGTACATTTTCATCCGTCAGGACAGGTCGGATAAATCGATTGGAAAGAGCTATAGAAGTAAATGAACGCAGTACATCAAGGGTGGCAATGAGCCGTGAATCCAGTTGAACCGGGGTGATATAATCCGACAGGGCAATCACGAGTTCATTAAAAAGTCGCGTTTCTATCTCCAGAATTTTTTCTTCGGCACCGAGAATTTTTGTCTCATATTCCTTAAGCTCCTCATTGATATACCGTTCCGCCCCAACCAAAGTCTGTTTACGGGTCCATTCAGGCGGCACCTTTTCTTTATGCAGGTTTCGGACCTCAAAATAATATCCGAAGATATTATTGAACCCCACTTTTAAGGAAGTGATGCCGGTTCGCTGGCTTTCACGTTCCTGCAGATTAGCCAGGTAATCTTTCCCCGAATAGGCCAGATCCCTGAGTTCATCGAGGTCAGGAACTACACCTGCAGCGATCACGCGACCTTTGCCAACCTGATTCGGAGCATCCACAACAATCTCCTTTTCTATCCTATCGCGGATGGTGCGACAAACGTTCAACTGTTCACCGATCCGGCGAAGCGTGGAATCGTCGGATGCCTCACAGGCAAGCTTAACCGGTTCAATAGCCGATAGGGCAAACCTCAGCTGCACCACTTCCCTGGGACTGATCCTGCCTACTGCGGCTTTGGAAATCAGTCTTTCCAGGTCTCCGATATGCCTGATCTGGTCCTCAATATGCTCACGAAAATCGGGGTGCTTTAAAAAATACTCCACCACATTAAACCGTTCGTTCAGCAATTGTATCTCCTTTAATGGCAAGGCCATCCATCTTTTTAACATTCTGGCCCCGATTGGAGAAATGGTCTGATCGATCACATCGATCAGCGTTATGCCGCCTTCATTAATCGATTGAAAAAGCTCAAGATTTCTGATCGTGAATTTATCGAGCCAAACATAATTATCCTCTTCAATCCTTGAGATGGATTGGATATGTTTGGTGCGTTCATGCTGAGTAAGATCAAGATAATGTAAGATGGCACCGGCAGAAATGGTTGCAAACTCCATGTTGGCAATTCCAAAACCCTTTAAGGTAGTCGTCTCAAATTGCTGCAACAATCTCTCCTGGGCGGCATCAGCAGTAAAAATCCAGTCATCCAGCTTATAGGTATAGAATTTATATCCGAAATAACTCTCAAAAAGTTTTTCTTTCCCCCGCTCAAAAAGCACCTCTTTCGGGGCAAAATTGTTCAGGAGCTTATCGATATATTCAAAAGAACCTTCAGCAGTAACAAACTCACCTGTTGATATATCCATAAAAGAAAGGCCAGCCATCTGACGATCGATATGCACCGCGGCCAGAAAATTATTTTCCTTGTGTTCGAGAATCTGGTCATTAATGGAAACCCCCGGAGTGATGAGTTCCGTGACCCCCCTTTTTACAATCTTCTTTGTGAGTTTAGGATCTTCAAGCTGTTCGCATATCGCCACCCTTTCTCCCGCACGTACCAGTTTTGGCAAATAAGTATCGAGCGCATGAAATGGAAATCCGGCAAGCTCGACAAAGGTGGCCGCGCCATTTGCACGCCGCGTGAGGGTAATTCCCAGAATTTTCGATGCCTTGATCGCATCTTCCGAGAAAGTTTCATAAAAATCCCCTACCCTGAACAGTAACACCGCATCGGGATATTTATGCTTAACCGCCATGTATTGCTTCATCAGCGGGGTATCGACCAATGGTTCGTTTAATGCCATCCTTATGATTTCGATTTGAACAAAGATAAAATTTATCCTGTAGTTGCCTTGATCAAAACGCTTCTGAACCGACCCAATTGTGTACTTTAGCGGAACAACCGAATATCTGAAACACAATGAAACGCATTCTGGTACTGGGCTCCGGTTTAAGCACGTCGAGCCTGATAGATTATCTGCTTTCTCATGCTGAAAAAGAGGATTGGACTGTAATGGTAGGTGACATTGACATTGCCACAGCCAAACAAAAAATCGACGGACATCCCAGGGGAAATGCAATTTCTTTCGATATTTTCAATGAGACAGATAAAAACAGATATATCAAAGATGCTGATATTGTGATATCTATGTTGCCAGCAAGGTTTCATCCGATGGTAGCTGATGCCTGCCTTGAAAATGGCCGGAATATGCTCACAGCATCTTATGTTTCACCTGAAATCCGCCGCCTCGATTATCTGACCCGTCAAAAAGGCCTCCTGTTTTTCAATGAACTGGGAGTCGATCCGGGCATCGATCATATGTCGGCTATGCGCGTTATTGATTCGATCAGGGCAAAAGGCGGCAAGCTCACCGGATTTCGCTCTTATACAGGTGGGTTGATCGCCCCGGAATCTGACAATAATCCCTGGAATTACAAGTTTACCTGGAACCCGAGGAATGTGGTCCTCGCCGGACAAGGGACATCGATGTACATCCGCGACGGAAAATATAAATACATTCCTTATCACCAGCTTTACCGGTCGGCCGAGAAGACCACGGTCCTCGATCTGGGTGAATTTGAAGTGTATCCCAACCGCGATTCATTGAAATACAGGGAGGTGTATAACCTGCCGGATATTAAAACCATGATACGTGGAACCATGAGGCGTCCGGGTTATTGCGAAGCCTGGAATGCATTCGTTCAACTCGGCATGACGGATGATAGTTACACCATGGACTATGCCGGCAACCAAAGCTGGCTAGAATTTACCGAATCGTTCCTGCCTGCCGGAACCACCGGATCGGTTAAAGAGAGGCTCGGAGCTTATCTGAATATTCCTGCGGATGGTGTTATCATGGACAAACTTGCCTGGCTGGGGATGTTTGATACTAAGGCCGTTGGCCTGCATGACGCTACCCCGGCACAAATACTTCAGCACAAGCTTGAGCAAAAATGGGGGCTCGGGCCAAACGATAAAGACATGCTCGTAATGCAGCATTTGTTCGACTACCAGCTGAACGGGAAAAAATACCAGCATAAATCATCACTGGTTGTAATCGGCAAGGACCAGCATCAGACAGCCATGGCTATTACCGTTGGCACACCACTGGCAATTGCCACGCGCCTGGTTCTCACAGGCGCCATCCGCGCTGTCGGGGTGCAAGTGCCTACCTCACCAGAGTTTTATATGCCGATTCTTACTGAGCTCGAACAATATGGCATAAAATTTATCGAAGAAGAAGTGGAGAATTAGACAATTTGCTAATTTGCTAGTGTGCTAATTTGCTAATGATAAGATTTACTTCGCAGAGTTGTCATCCCGGCGAAGGCGGGGACCTCGTTGCTTACCGCGGCATTCAGCAGGTGGAAAATTTTCACTAACCAAGTATCTCACAAATAGAACGCCACCGTCAACTTCCTATACCCCTCACTGTAAACTCCTCGTGATCCGGTCTCTATAACCAATTCTGCTATTTCCGCTTTTCTGCTCTCCTTGCTCAGCTCAATCATCACCCTTTTAATTGGTGCATCAGGATTACCCCGGATATTCAGCTGACGATATAGAAAGAGTCCGCTAGCAGAAGCCAATGCGATAGATTCCTCAAGCCTTCCAGCCGGCAGGATCATTGCAAGTTTGCCATCTTTGCTAAGCAATCCGGATGATTTTGCAACTAGCTGTCCGAGAGGTAGATCGTGGTCATGTCTGGCCATGGTTCTTTTTAAATCAGGATTTTTGAGCGATTGAGTAAAAAATGGAGGATTACAGACAATCAGATCAAACCCGGTTTGATTATCAGGTTGCCAATCAAGGAAATTTGCTTCCAAAACATCAATGCGATCTTTCCAGGAAGATGCCGCCACATTTTCTTTTGCCTGTTGCACCGCAGAGGGGTCAATCTCCAGAGCAGTGATAATTGAGGAAGGAGCTCTCTGGGCAATCATCAGCGCGATCAATCCTGTACCGGTTCCAACATCAAGAACATTTTTACAGGTTTCACATTCAGCCCAGGCACCGAGCAATACCCCATCGGTACCCACCTTCATCGCGGTCTGATCCTGGCGGATCAAAAACTGTCGAAACTGAAACCAATCGTTCGGCATACTAAAAATGATCAAATATTCCCAAACCAAATAAGCTGAAGTCAAATTTACAGGGATCGTTTGGATCCAGGTTCCGCAATGCCGAAGTCAGCTCCTCAACCGCTTGCCAATCGTTGGAATTACGCTTCAGAAGGCCCAGTGACCGGGCCACCCGGCCAACATGCGTATCCAGCGGAATCATCAGGTCAGCAACCGAAATACCATTCCACAAACCAAAATGAACTCCTCGTGTGTCTTTACGAACCATCCACATCAGGAACAGATTGAGCCGTTTAGCCGCTGATCCCTTTTCAACATCTGATACATGTTTTGCTGATCGCCCCGACAGGCCCGACAAAACAAATATTTTTCTGAAATTCACGAGGGCCCCATAGATCCCTCCACTGGCATACCCTTCAGTAAAAACCTTTTCCAAACCGCCATGATTCAGGTAAACCTGCTGAAGACAACTGATAAAACAATACAGATCAGACGAATTGAACGTCCGATGTACAAATCCGGCCAGTCGGTCCATCTCGCCCGAACCTGCCAGCCGTATAAAATCAAAAGGAGCCCTGTCCATCCGATCCATCAGGTCAGATGCATTTTTTATAATGGACAGCCTGTTTCCCCAGGCAATTGTGGCGGTCATGAAAGAAGAAATCTCGATATCTTCCTTCATGACAAAGGAATGCGGTACCTGTATGGGATCGTTTAGTATGAATTCAGGGTGGTTGTATTGGTCATGCTTGGCAATCAGCAGGTCCCTGATGTCCTTACGTATTATCGCAGCCATGGATCAATTGGCAACAATACGTCCGTCGCGCATGGTAATCACGCGATCCGACAGGGTTGCAAGTGTAGTGTCGTGAGTTACGATCACAAAGGTCTGATGAAACTCATCTCTCAGTCGAAAAAAAAGTTGGTGGAGTTCACGTTGGTTCTCCGAATCAAGATTGCCGGAGGGTTCATCAGCAAGAATCACCGCAGGATTATTCATCAGGGCCCGTGCCACGGCTACACGCTGTTTCTCTCCGCCCGACAATTCTGCCGGTTTATGCTCCATCCGGTCTGACAATCTCAGATAATCAAGTAATTCAGCAGCTCGTTTTACAGCTTTTGCTTTTGGTGTATTGCAGATAAAAGCCGGTATGCAAACGTTTTCCAATGCGGTAAACTCTGGCAGTAAGTGATGAAACTGGAAAACAAATCCGATTTCACGATTACGAAAAGCAGCCAGTTTCCGGTCATCCAATGAACTGATCCCGGTATCGCGGATCCAGATATTTCCTGAATCAGGACGATCGAGGGTGCCCATGATCTGCAGAAGCGTGGTTTTTCCCGCCCCGCTGGGACCAACAATCGAAACAATTTCACCGGAAGCAACGTGCAGATCGATCCCTTTCAGGACTTCCAGGCTTCCAAATGATTTTCTGATTTCCTCAACGCGGATCATAGTAAAAAACTTTCTTCCGTAAAAGTAACGGAATAATCCAACCCCGGCAAAATCACTTATTCTTGCCCGGCAGTACACGCTTATAATCGAGATAGTAAATCACCTTAATGGAAAAGGAGTTGGTCTGTGGCGATATAAGCGTTCCATGAAGGTTATCCCAATAGGAAAGAAAAGGAACACTATTTATGGTTTTCTCATTCGATATGTTATTCTTCCAAACTGCTGTCAAATAGCTGCCAGGGGCAAAATTGAGGGAATATTCCAGGTCGATGTTGAAAATATTGAAATCCAGATTCTCGTTCCCGGTATATTCTGGATAATTCTGCAATCCACCGTTAGAATCCAGTAAATAGTATTGCAGATAATCTACCTGCGACCAATAATGCCTGATGGAAAGGCTTATCGCGGATTTATTATTAAAAACATAGGATCCGGATATGGAATTCGTGACCGTTTTAACATTTCGCTTGCCAAAAATGATATTCCCATCCCCGGGAAGAGAAACAAAACCCTCTTCACTCTTATCATTCAGGATCTGAAATGTTGGGAATATGCTCAATTTATTATTCAACCTCAGTCGTGGTTCGATTTCAAACTGCATTGCCCGATTTTCCCTAGCATTCGTAAAAAAGGCAAACCCTGCATTGAATGCAACCTTTTTTCGGTAGTCGCTCGATCCGCCAATTTCAAAAACCACATAGGAGGGTCTTACAAAATATCGGCCGGCAACACGCGGCTCATACCAATCGTGTGATTCCACCGGTGCGCACTCTATTGAGATTCTGGTATCCCAATAATTCGTATACAATAAATCCGTGGACCATCTGAGCAGTGCTTCCGAATATTTTCTTGGATTATAAAGCATGCTATAATCAATTTCCAAACTGTTGGACAGGTTGTTAAATATCGAAAATGGCTCAAGGAACCGGTGAGAAACTATAACCGAATTATTAATAGAGTTATTATTTCGCAAATACCCCATGTCGTTGGGATTATAGGTATCAGAAAGAAGGCTGAAATTATAGGAAGCAATTAATGCCCCGCCATATTTCCCCATTCCGAAATTCATGGAATGACCCACGGTGGGTTTTCCGGTTAACGAATCATAAATCAGGCTGGCTGCCGCGCTTCCGGAAATTCCGTACCTGTTGGCCTTATCGCGCAGTTTCACAGATGCCTTTGATACATTGGCCATGTGTCCGGATGATGGGGTAACCACGTTTGTGTTGGTCAGGTTTACATAAGAATTACGACCGAACACCTGATCAAGAACAATCATATTGTAATTACTGAATGGATCGGTCAGCATCTTTCTCTGCTTTCCATTAGCATCTTCAATCGTTGCATACGTATTTGCCGTCATGGCATTTAAGAACCCCATCCCCAGATTCTTGGTATTACGTCCCGAAATCTTTGTGACGTTGATCAGTTTTGCCTCCTCCGGGTTTTGAACTACCTTTTCCCCTTCTCCGAGATTGCTCCAGGCGTTATAATAATCAATGGGCTGTTTACCGATCCTGCGGGAATAGAAAAGTCCGGATTTATCGAACAGCTCCATTCCCTCCGTAAAGAACTGCCTGTTCTCCTGATATTTAACCTCATATGGAGTAAGATTCAAAATGATCTGGTCTGATTTACGCTGACCAAAATCGGGAACCAAGGTCATGTCGAGGGTATAGGCGTCGTTAATGCCGTATTTTAGGTCCATTCCGGCAGCATACGACGACCCCTTGCCATCTGGTGAGATCTGATAGTAACCGGCGGCAAAGGGGTACAATTCGAGGCGTATGGGTGACTTAACCGATTGAATGCCCTGAAGCTCGCCAATCTGGCTTTCCTCGCCAAAATTTCGGTCTATTGGATTCCATGTCGTTGTTTCGCGTGTACGGCGAACGGTGCGCTGGAAATTAATCCCCCAAACCTGTAAGTCTTGTTTGGGAAAGCGAATGGCTGCAAAGGGGATCTCGACCTCAAGGATCCAGCCATCTTTTGTGATATTCACTTTGCTGTACCACACCGTATTCCAGGTTGGATCACCATGATGATACATATCGCTGGAGCTGCTGGAAGCTGAGGATTGTTTTGAATCGGCCTGAACGTTGGCAGCAGATACCTCAAACTGGAACAAGTTCTGACCATCGTTATACGGATTTAACGAAATTTTGAAGCGGTCAACGTTACCATCCGATACTTCATCGCGCTTCGTGAGCTCGGTTAAAATGCTATCCGGGGCCGTATCATGCAGATATACACCGAAATATACCGCTTTGTTATCATATAAAACCCTCACCTCGGTCTTCTGGGTTTCAGGCAATCCCATTGTTGGGGAATAGGTCACAAAACCAGTGGCAGGGGAAGCGCTTTGCCAGGCAGCTTCGTCGAGTATTCCATCTATTGTAATCTTTCCAGTGGAACGGACCGCGCTTACCTGCTTCTTTTCTCCAAGGCTATAAACAGGCAGAAAAAGAAAGAGGAACAATGATCCCAGCAAAACATTCTTCATAGAGCGTATTTTGCGCAAATATAAGGTTTTGGGATGGCCGAAAAAGGTTACAAATCAGCCAATAGAAAGTAAATCTGTTAAAAAAAGTTAATCGGATCAGCCCTTAAGGTCTTTACCAAGATCTTTGATATTCTTTGCGACTTCCGACTCATCAATATAGTTCCGGATATTTTTCTGGGTTTCTTCGGCATTCTTTTTTACTTCAGCAGTAACATCATTGATATCATCCTTGATATCGCGTGTCGATTCTTCAAATTCCCGCTTGATATCATCCGTTACTTTACGGAACTCCCTCATGCCTTTCGCCAAACCTTTAGCTACTTCGGGCATCTTATCAGCGCCAAAAAGCAGTAATGCAGCCAACAGAACAACAATAATCTCGCCTCCGCCCATGGAAAGTATTTTTAGCAAATATATATAAAAAAACCCCGGAGGTGAATCCGGGGTTTTTTTTATGCTATTGCTTTCTGTTTTTTAGCAAGTCGTTTCTCTTTCCAAATCTGGAGGTCATAAACCAAGGCGGAAGCTACGAAGATCGAAGAGTAGAATCCGAAGATGATACCAACTAACATTGCAAAGATGAATCCCCTTATTGATGGTCCACCGAAAAGGAACATAGCCAGTAATACCACCACGTGAGTACCTGCCGTATTTATCGTTCGACCCAATGTAGAGTCGATGGCATGGTCAATAATTTCTCTGCGGTCCCTTTTGCGGTACAGTGTCGTATGTTCACGAACACGGTCAAGGACGATAACAGTATCATAAACTGAAGTACCTATGATAGTCAGGATAGCTGCTATGAAGGCCTGGTCAATCTCCATGGAGAACGGCATGATACTGTAGAACAACGAGAAGAACCCTAAAACGATAATTGTATCATGCGCAAGAGAGACAACTCCACCGAAACCAAAATGCCAGTTCCTGAACCTTACAAGAATGTAAACAAAAATCAGTGCCAGGGCAAACAGGATGGCAAAGAATGCCGACCTGACAATGTCACTGGCCACTGTTGGACCTACCAACTGGCTGTCGAGCCTGTTTTTTGACAAGAATGTTTCCAGGCTAGTTCCAGCAGGGAGTAGTGATTTACACCCTTCGTACAGTGCTTTATCAATTCTGGTTGAAACATCATTGGCATTATCGGTGACGAGGTACTTAGTAACGATTCTAACCTGGTTCGTTGGTCCGAAAGTCTGAACCATTGGAGTTTCACCATTAAAGGCGGTTGATATCGTTTTTGCAAGGTTTGCTGTATTAACAGGCTGGTCGAAACGTACGACAAATGTGCGTCCTCCGGTAAAGTCAACACCCATATTCAGTCCACGGGTGGCAAGGGAGATGATTGAGATAAGCACCAGTGAACCCGAGAATATGTAGAAGAAGAAACGTTTTTCAAGAAATTTCAAACTTACATTAACCAGGAAGTTGTTGGTCAGTTTGGTGCCAAAAGGAATATTTCTGTCTTTCGAGAGCAGTCTCTCAAAGATAAGGCGCGACACAAATATTGCAGTAAACAGGGAGGTAAGAACACCGATTACGAGGGTGGTTGCAAAACCGCGGATTGGACCACTACCAAATACATAGAGGATAACCCCGGTAAGAAGCGTTGTCATGTTACCGTCGATAATGGCAGACATGGCATGTTTGAAGCCCTCCTTCACGGCAAGTTTTATTCCCTTGCCCGCACGGAGCTCTTCACGGATTCGTTCGTAAATCAAAACGTTGGCATCAACAGCCATACCGATCGTCAGAACAATACCGGCAATACCAGGAAGGGTAAGAACCGCTCCAAGTGAAGCAAGAACGCCAAGAAGGAAGAATACGTTAACAACCAGGGCAATACTTGCAATGATACCTGCACCGGAATAATAAATCGCCATGTAAATGAATACCAGGATAAAAGCCATCACGAACGACATCAAACCCGAATTGATAGCTTCCTGACCCAATGATGGTCCCACGATCTGTTCCTGAATAATCTTGGCAGGAGCATCCATGCGGCCGACATTCAAAATATTAGCTAAGTCCTGGGCTTCTTCAATCGTCATTCCGCCACCGGAAATCGAGGACCGGCCTCCGGAAATTTCATTTTGAACAGTTGGATTCGACCGTACATAATTGTCAAGGACAATAGCGATAGAACGGTTGATGTTTTCTTTGGTCAGACGTTGCCAGATCTTTGCCCCTTCATTATTCATGTTCAGGGAAACCTCTGGTTTGTTGCCTGAGCCGCCAAGATCATACTGAGCATTGCTTACCACGGCACCGTCAAGAGCAGGCTTACCTTCGCGGTTGGTAACCTTAATGGCTATCATGGAGAACATCTCATTGGCTCCGTCAATGGGTTTTGCCGACCAGTAAAGACGTAGTGTGGTCGGGAAAATATTTTTAACCTGGGGCAATTCCAGCAACCTGTTGACTTTTGCGGTATCACGGAAATGGCAATAACCAACAACCGGGCCCGGATTTAAATCGTTACCACTGACATTTGGCCTCAACAGACCAAATAATGGATTCTTTTTTGTGATCTCTGCCAGACTCTTGTTTTCGGTGGTCTTTGCTGTGTCCTTTTCCAGTTTATCGAGCAGTGAATTTGCTTTTGTGGTATCCGTAGCTGCCGGGGTTACTGCCTTTTTTGCGGTGGAATCAGCTGGCAGTATTGAAAGTTTTTCAAGTTCAGCAAGCTTGCTGTTGGCATCCTGAAGGAAACCAAAAACTTCCTTATTCTCATAAGTTTCCCAGAATTCCAGTTTAGCTGAAACCTGCAGAAGTTTTCTTACACGGTCGTGATCCTTGATACCCGGAAGTTCAATCATTACACGGCCGGCTGTTCCCATTTCCTGGAAGTTAGGCTGTGCCACACCAAACTGGTCGATACGAGCACGGAGAATCTTAACCGAGTTTGCAATGGCAATCTTGGTTTCACCGCGGAGAACATTCAGAACATCTTCGTTAGTTGAATTATACTTTATCTTGTCACGAAGCTGTATGGTATTGAATATGGAGGCTAATTTGGCATTCGGATCGAGTTCAGAAAATGCCTTTCCAAAAAGCGTAACAAAATCATCCTTACCTGAAGAGACTCTCGCTTTTGCCGTTTGCAAAGCTTTTACAAAAGTAGGGTCAGTAGAGTTATTCGATAATCCTCTAACCAAATCAACAACCGACACTTCCAACATGACGTTCATACCGCCTTTAAGGTCGAGACCAAGGTTAAATTCCCGCTCCTGGCATTGACGATAAGTGTACTTTTTCAGCCAAAAGAAATTGTATACAGGCACTCCAGCCAGGGAATCCTCATAAAAAATCTTCTTAGTAGGATCTCCTTTGGCATACTCTGTGGCCTTTTTCTCGACACGGGATGTCACAAAGGTGAAGGATAACTGGTAAACACAAACTAATGCCAACAATATAGCTACCAGCGTGATCGCTCCTTTATTACGCATGTTTTTCCGATTTAAATTATTCTTTTATAATCCGTTCCAATTTGAACGCGCAAATATAATGGATTTATTTAAAAAAAAAGAGGCAATTCCGGTATCAGAATCACCTCTTTCCAATCATCTATTTATCTATTTAATCAAGTCGTCGTAACTCTGTTCCAAGGGAACATTTTTCTCAAAATCAAATAAGGTGGTCTTCCTAACATTATAGAAGTAGTTCCAATACGTTCTCAGCGCGCTCATATAATTCGTAATAGCCCTGTCCTTCTGCGATAAAGCGTCGTTCAGCTTCAGAACATCCAGGCTCCCAAGCATGAATTTCTGTTTGGTGATATCATATCGGGTCCGGGATATCGTATCTGTTTTTGCCGCCAGCAAGAGTTGCTCATCCTGCATATTAAACTGCATGATATCAAGAAAAACCTGCTGTTCGAAATCGATTTTTTGCTGCTCAACATTAACCTGGGTAACATCCAGGCTTGATTTGGCCATCCTCACCTGCCCCTTTCTCATACCCCAGTCGAGTATCGGAATCGTAACACCAATGTTCAACTGCTGAGATTCAAGAGGTTTCTGATAAGCAGTAGTCAGGTCGGTTCCCCGCTGCGTTAACCCATACTGAGCCATCAGGTTGGCCTGAAAGCGTGAGTTCGATTGCACCTGCGCAAGATTTTGCTGAGCCTCCAATATCGATCGTTCCATGGATAGCATAGACGGATTATTTTCACGAGCCAGTGCCAGCGCCTTATCAACATCTACCACCAGTTTCGGAACATCAAGCGTGGTAACAAGTTCAATATTAATTTTGTCGATAAATCCCAGGAAGGTTCTTAAATTCGACTTTTTAACCTCCAGATCCAGCACCCCTTTTGTCAGGTTATCCTGGCTGGTTAGCAAGTTCAGTTCCATCTGCATCAAATCGCCCTGATCGATCATCCCGAGTTCAAACCGACCTTTTGCAATCTGATATAGGGTATCATTATTGGCAACGTTGAATTTCGATGTTTTAACGTTCATCTGCGCCAATGCCAGATCATAAAAATAGCGTACAGCCTTGAGGTTAACATCTTCCATGTTACTCAGATAAGTCTTTTTGGCTTCATCGTATTTCCGGGGTTCGATTTTTTTCTGCCACTTAAACTTGTTGAATGCAAAAAGAGGCTGTACCAATCCTATGCTAACCGGAGTGGACATCAGCGTGATCGGATCGTTATTCAACAGATCAAGACGACCAAGCTGGGAACTCACATAGATCCTGCCGCCGGTTATCGGGATATTCTGACTTGCTTCGAGGCTGACTGTGGAGTTAAGCCGGTTGGACGGTGCGTATTTGGTCACCCATTCACCATTTTCCAGTACTACGTTTTTAACAATGGCTCGACTCAGGTCAACAACATCAGTCTGTAGGGAAACTGAGGGCAGATAATTGGCCTGGTAGGATCGAAAAGCCCAGTAACTGCTGCGAAACCGGTGTTTAGCCAGAAGCGCATCAAGAGAGTTTTCCTGTGCAAGCTTGATCACATCCTGCAAGTCGAGCTGTCTGATTTGTGCCTGTTGGGCCGGAAGGACTATTGGAAATATCAGGCTGATAACGATCAGTAAAACGATACTTTTTCTCATGAGGTTAGAATCTTTGATATTCTAAAAAATTAAAGTCAGGATGCTCGAAGTGATTCGACCGGATCATGTTCCGAAGCCCTCTTCGCAGGAAGGTATCCGAAAATGATACCTACCGCTGCCGAAACTCCAAATGCAATCAAAACCGAAAATGGTTTAACTATAGTCTTAATATCAGCAAATTGCGTAATTAACCTGGAAAGAATAATTCCCAGGACAACCCCTATTAAACCTCCGACAATACTGATTAAGGTTGATTCAGAAAGGAATTGAACGATAATATCTTTCCTTGAAGCTCCGATAGCCTGACGGGTTCCGATTTCACGAATCCGCTCCATAACTGAAGCGAGCATAATATTCATGATCCCGATCCCACCAACGATCAGTGAAATACTGGCGATAGCTCCAAGAACAATGTTGAAAATATCTTTCGCCCGCTGTTCCTGCTTCAACAAAAGTTCTGGTACCGTGATCTTAAAGTCGGCAACACCATTGTGACGGCGCATAAGCATTCTCGTCATAATTTCGGTGGTGGTTTTGAGCTCCTGTGTTTCATGTACCTGCACAACAACCTTGTCGAGCTGGTTATAATTCACATTCTCAGTGGTCCCCTGATCGGATCCCGTGGTGATGGTCTGGGCCATCATCATGCCACGTCCCATGCCGCCAAACATCTGAATATTTGTGGATACTTCCCCTCTTTTCCGGTTGGCAATCGCACGGTTCAGATATCGGATAAGCATGGTTTTTGACGGAATAAAGATCTCGTCGTTGGTATTGGAAATACCCAGTCCGGCAGACGAAGAAGCCACCATAACATCGCGTTGGTCAAGTATGCCAATAACGCGCAACCAGTTATGACCAACCTTAACAAACTGATCCAGTGGATTTTCGGCTGGAAAAAGTATCGATGCTACATTTGAGCCGATCACGCAAACTGCCTGTCCTGTTTCTTCGTGCAGACTGTTAAAAAGATTTCCCCGGTCGATTGACAGATTGAATAAGGTAAAATAGGAAGGGCTTACTCCCATCAAAACGGTTGGTCGGCGAACCTGATTATGCTGAACAAAAGAGTTCAGCTGGATTTCAGAACTTACCGCTTTAACAGTTGGTATAACCTCCCGGATTGCCTGAACATCCAGCAAATTAAGGCCGTTGGAAAACTTCTTAGATTCTTTCTTTCCCTCTTCTGACGAGCTCGAGGATGACTGATCAATAATAGGTTCGATAATAATATTATTTACGCCCACAAGTTTGATCTGGTCCAGAATTTCCTTTTGTGCTCCCTGACCAATGGCTAGCATGCTGATTACAGCAGCTACGCCAAAGATTATCCCCAGGGCAGTCAGGATTGATTTGAGTTTATTGGCCAATATAGCCTCAACCGCAATGATGATATCATGTAAATAGCGTCGGAACATGGCTGATCAATTAGCGTTGTGTCTGCATTCTGATTGCTCCGCCGCCCTGCATGGAAGCTCCGCCCTGCATCATGCCGGGGGCTCCTCCCTGTTTCATCATCTTCTGCATCTGGTCACGCTGCTCTTTGGTCAGATTCTTCATATCAAACTTTTGCATGCCACCCTTGGGGCCGGACTGACCGGAATCACGCATCAGTTTTTCACGGTCTGCCTGCTCTCTCTGCATCCGGGCCATATCTTCTTTTTTCTTCTGCTCTTCAATTTTATGGCGCTGCTTTACCTTCTCATAGATCTCCAGGCCCTTCAATTTCCATTTCTCCCCATCTGCCGGGACGGTCAGATATACTTCACTGCCGGCATCGATTCCCTCTGTTACAATGATGAAATTCTCATTGGCTTCACCAAGATCAACGATCTGGCGCTCTTTGGAATTTGTGAGATAAACATATGACATGGAATCGCTTGAGTGAACAGCTTCGAGAGGCAGGTACTTAACATTATCATAAGTATTTGTCCTGATCTGGGTTACGGTGGTCATAGCCGGCCGAAGGGTGGTATCGGTTTCATTAAGGAGTACCAGCACTTCAAATACTTTAGCATCCGAATTAGGCAATTGCTCACCAACGTTTGCTACTTCAGTCACTTTGCCTGAATAATGTTTTTCCGGAAATGCATCTACACCGATGGTCACTTCCTGGCCTATGTCTATCTTACTGATATCAATCTCATTAACATACGTTCTGGACACCATTTTCGACAGGTCGGGAAGAGTGGCAACTACGGGATCCCATGCCGATATCGACGAGCCGACCTTGCGTTTGGCGCCACCCCATTCCTTCTTATAGATAACCATACCAGGCTGCGGTGCATAAACGATAAACTGGTCAAGAACCTTGATCAGCTCATTCCTTTGCTGATACTGACGTTTTAGGTTGATCTCCGCTTTAACCATGGAAGCCTCGGACTGCTCTTTTCGTAGGGAGTAATTTGTTTTAGCCTGCTCAAAAGCACGTTTTGCCTTATCAAGGTTCATTTCAGCCTGCCTGATTGTTGCCGGTGGCTCAAATTTCGATTGATCAAGAACAATTTGCTTTTCTTCCATGCCATATTCAAGGTCCTTTATCTGATTGCGGTAATCACGCAAGCTCATTGTTGTATCAAGCTGGGTCTGGCGCAACGAAGCTTCATCACGCTCAATCTGGTCCTCCATGGTTTCAAGAGTACTTGTTGCTTCCGTCTTATCAAGGCTGGCTATATAATCACCTGCTTTTACGACACTCCCTTCCGGAATCAGGTCGACCAGTTTCACATTATGTACCCTTGCATCCCTGAGACCTTCGGGTCCCCGGATATCAACTGAATTTAATGCCTGAAGTTCGCCGGTTGTGCTGACAATAACATCAAATTTTCCCGCCTCAACCTTCGCTTTAAGCATGATTGTCTTGTCCTTCCGGGTGGCGCTGTAGATCACAACAAAAGCCAAAACCGCAACAAGAACCACTACATAGACCCAACGCCTTTTCATACCAATGGGATATTAAGATTGTTGAAATTAATTTTCCAGCTACAAACTTAATTCAACCAATCGGGAACAAAGAACAATACCCCGGCAATTAGGCTTTTTTAACAATTCTTAACAAAATCAAGTATTTCATGAGTAAAACGGGTGCCAAGTTCATCAGCTTCCAAGGCAGAAGGAGCCTCAGAATATACCCTGATAATCGGCTCGGTATTTGATTTTCGCAGGTGAACCCACCCGCCTGGAAATTCAATTTTTAACCCGTCTGAAGTTATAACAGGATAACTGCTATATGCTTTTCTAATGGCGTTAAAAATCCGGTCAACATCAGTACCGGCAGGCAAATCAATCTTTTTCTTTGCCATCGCAAAAACAGGATAACCGGCCCTCAGAGCAGTCATTGTTTTCTTGCTTTTGGCATAATGCGAGAGGAATAGGGCTATTCCGACCAATGCATCACGGCCATAATGAAGGGCAGGGAAAATAATTCCACCGTTTCCTTCCCCTCCAATAATGGCTTCAGTATCTTTCATGCCTTTTACCACATGAACCTCTCCTACCGGTGTTGCCAGATAGGACCCACCATGATTTTCGGTGATAATCCGAAGCGCCCGGCTCGATGAAAGGTTTGATACCGTGTTTCCTGCACCTGCCGATAATATATAGTCTGCCACGGCAACCAGGGTATATTCCTCACCAAAAAAAGTACCATCCTCGTTCACAAGTGCCAGCCTGTCAACATCCGGATCAACGGCCACACCCAATTGGGCCCCGTTTTTCACAACCTCTTCTGATAGTGTACCAAGATGTTCCGGCAATGGTTCAGGATTATGGGCAAAGATTCCATCCGGAACACAATTAATGCAGATAACCTTTTTAACACCCAAAGCCTTTAGCAAGGCTGGTATGGCGATGCCTCCTACGGAATTAACGGCATCAAGAACGATCGTTATACCCGCATGGGAGATCAATCCGCGATCTACCTGCGGCAGTTCCAAAACTTTTGCAATATGATAATCAAGAAAATCCTTTCTGGAGGACCGGCCCAATTTGTCAGCTGTAACAAATTCAAACATTTCCTGGGCGGCAAGAACCAAAACCTCCTCACCTTCTTTCCCGGATATAAATTCTCCATCCTGATTCAGGAGCTTTAAGGCATTCCATTGACCAGGATTGTGACTGGCAGTCAGGATGATCCCTGCAATAGCCTTACAATAGGGAACAGCCATCTCAACGGTTGGGGTTGTGGCTAATCCCGCATTAACAACATCAATCCCCAGTGCGTTCAAAGTCGAACAAACGATGGAATCAACCAGCTCGCCGGATACCCTCGCATCCCTGCCAACAACCATAGTGGGCCGTTGGCCTGTTACCCGGCTATGGTGCATTGCCCATGTTCCGAACGCTGCAGTAAACTTAACTATGTCCAAAGGAGTTAATCCCTCGCCAGGGCGGCCACCAATGGTGCCCCGGATACCTGAAATTGATTTTATAAGTGTCATATGTTGATGGTCGAACCGGCAAGGTATTGAGTTTTCGTCATAACTTTGCAATGGGCAACGATTTTTTGCCAACCTTTGCAAACTCAATAATTTATGGAAAGTGAACAGGAGACCAATCAGTGTAAATAAGCCCGACAGGTTCGAAAAAGTTCGCCTCAACCGTTACATTGCCTCCTCGGGGATCTGCTCCAGGCGTGACGCAGACGACCTGATCAGCCGTGGGGTGGTAGAGGTAAACGGAGTTAAAACAACCGAACTTGGTACGCAGGTAAACCCTGGCGATACAGTGAAAGTCAATGGCAAAACGATAAAAAACGAACGTAAAGTTTATATCCTTCTCAATAAACCAAAGGACACCCTCACCACAACAGACGATCCTGAAGGACGCCGCACCGTTCTCGATCTGGTGCAGAATGCTACCACCGAGCGCATATTTCCGGTTGGCCGTCTCGATAGAAATACCACCGGGGTATTGCTGCTTACCAACGATGGCGATCTCGCAAGTAAACTGACTCACCCTAAATACAAGGTGAAAAAGATTTATGAAGTCCGAACCGCCCAAAACGTGACTGAGGAAATGATGAATGCCATGCTGAATGGCATCGAACTCGAAGATGGCGTCATGAAAATGGACTCAGTCGTCTTTATTGATCCCATGTCAAAAAAAGATCTGGCTGTTGAAATCCATTCAGGGAAAAACAGGATCGTCAGACGAATGTTTGAACAGCTTGGACTGGAAATTGTAAAACTCGACAGGGTATATTTCGCCGGGTTGACAAAGAAGACCCTTGCCCGTGGAAAATGGCGGTTCATGACCCCCAAAGAAGTTGGCTGGCTCAAAATGAATAAATAACCTGAAACCCGATACCCGACACCTGATACCCGTTGTTTTATGAAATCCGGATTTGTAAATATTATCGGTAACCCTAATGTGGGCAAATCAACCTTGATGAATGCACTGGTTGGTGAACGTCTTTCGGTGATTACCGCAAAATCCCAAACTACCAGACATCGGATTTTCGGGATCGTCAACGGCGATGATTACCAAATAGTTTATTCTGATACACCTGGTTTGATCAAACCAATGTACAAGCTTCAGGAAGCAATGGTCAGATCAGCCAGATCCGCCCTTTCTGATGCCGATATCCTCCTCTATGTAACCGATGTTTTTGAAACTGTCGACAAAAATCCGGATATAATATCGATAGTTCAGCAATCAAAAGTTCCCCTGATTCTAATAATCAACAAGATAGATCTGAGCAATCAGCAACAGGTTGAAGTGCTCGTTGAAAAATGGCACGGGATATTTCCAAATGCCGAGATATTCCCAACTTCAGCATTGCTTAAATTCAATCTGGATGTACTCTTTAACAGAATTCTGGAATTGTTGCCCGAAGCGCCTCCATATTTCGACCGCGACCAGCTGACCGACCGCCCTGAGCGATTCTTCGTTACCGAAATCATCCGGGGAGCAATTCTGGAGAATTACCAGAAAGAGATTCCTTATGCCGTTGAACCGGTCGTGGAAGAATTTAAAGAGGAACCGGAAATTATTCGGATCCGGACAATAATATATGTGGAACGCGATTCGCAGAAAGGAATTCTGATCGGACATAAGGGGGAATCCTTAAAGCGGGTAGGCGTTCAGGCAAGAAAAGATCTCGAGATATTCTTCGAGAAGAAAGTTTATTTGGAAATGTTCGTAAAAGTGGCTCAGGATTGGAGAAACAGGCCAGACAGCTTGAAGTCATTTGGTTATGAACTCTGATACAGAAAGATATAATTATGGCAAATATTGTTGCAATCGTTGGCCGGCCAAATGTCGGTAAGTCAACGCTATTCAATCGAATTACACAAACCCGTCAGGCTATCGTGCATGAATCAAGCGGGGTTACCCGCGATAGGCATTACGGCAAAGCTTTTTGGAACGGGCACGAATTCTCGATCATCGATACCGGCGGATATATTACCAATTCGGATGATGTTTTTGAAGAAGAGATCAGAAAACAGGTCATCCTCGCCATCGAGGAAGCTGATGTCATTGTTTTTACCGTTGATGTTGAGGCTGGGATCACAGATATCGATCAAACGATCGCCAATCTCCTTCGAAAAGTCAAGAAACCGGTTTTTCTGGCCGTAAATAAAGCCGACAACAACACCCGGTTTATGGAAGCCAACGAATTCTATGGAATGGGCTTCGAAGAAATCTACCCTGTTTCCGCGGTCACCGGAACCGGCACCGGCGAATTGCTGGACGCAGTTACCGGAGCCTTCGAAAAAGCAATTTTCGAGGACGAGCCGGACATCCCCAAATTCGCTGTAGTTGGCCGCCCAAATGTTGGCAAATCTTCCTTTATTAATGCTATAATCGGGGAAGACAGAAATATTGTTACCCCGATATCCGGGACCACCAGGGATGCCCTGAACACCAGATATCAGAAATTCGGACTCGATTTCTTCCTGGTCGACACCGCAGGGCTCAGAAAAAGAGCAAAGGTTTCGGAGGATGTTGAATTCTATTCGGTCATGCGCTCAATACGGGCAATCGAAAATTCAGATGTTTGCATCTTGATGATCGATGCAGTCGAAGGCGTTAAAGCACAGGATATTACAATATTCGGAAATATCCAGCGAAACCGAAAAGGTGTTGTCATTCTCGTAAACAAATGGGATCTGGTTGAAAAAGACAACCATACGACAAAGGCTTTCACCAAGGAAATTCAGGAACGGATATCACCTTATACCGATGTACCTATCCTGTTCACTTCGGCACTAACCAAACAGCGTGTATTCAAAGCATTGGAAACTGCTGTTGAGGTCTATAACAACCGGCGCCAGAAAGTCCCAACCCACAAGCTTAACGAACTATTGGCGGAATTCATCGAGACTTATCCACCGCCGGCAAATAAAGGCAAATTCATCAAAATCAAGTACGCTACACAGTTACCGAACCAGACTCCTTCATTTGCATTTTTCTGCAACCTTCCGCAATACATAAAGGAGCCATATAAGCGTTATATTGAAAATAAAATCCGCGAGAATTTTAATTTTACGGGCGTTCCGATTCAAATATTCTTCAGGGAAAAATAATCCGCATGAAACTCAGGTTGTCAAATACGGCCAAATGTCTTGCACTTCTTCTAATTATTGCCGGATGCAAGAAAGTAGTAACCTATCCGGATACTCCTTCAATCAGTTTTACTTCAGTGGTAAGCAAGGACTCGTCCGATGTTTTGCAGAATCCGGTAAAAAGGGTTACCCTCACTTTCCATCTAATTGACGGGAATGGGGATATGGGACTTTCGACTACCGATACGACAGGTCCATTCCATCGCGACAGCGCTTTCTATTACAATCTGTTTATTCAGGAATCGAAAAGGGAGAACGGAATATTCACCGAAGTGCCGGCACCCGGCGGTTTAAAAACATACCGGATTCCAAATCTTACCCCGACCGGCCAGAACAAAACCCTGATTGCAGATATCTCTGTAACTATAGAATATCCTTACTCATTAGCGGATCCTCTGCCTTTTAAAGAGTTCAGGTATGAATATTATGTTGTTGACCGAAGTTTCAACCTCAGCAACAGAGACACCTCCTCAGTAGTCGTTTGGTAAGATCCTATTCAGGTTTAAATAAAGGCCATTCCAGGAAAAAGCTGGTACCTGAATTTTTTCGGGTTTCAAACCAAATCTTTCCGTTCGATCCCTCCATAATCTTCTTGACAATGGCCAAACCCAGCCCCATGCCCGAAGTTTTGGTCGTAAAGTTAGGTTCAAACAGCCTCGATTGAAGCTCCTCGGGTATACCTATTCCGTTATCAGTAACCTTAACAGCAACAACATCTTCGGTCTCTTCAATTGAGATATCAACCACAGGTTCAGTACCCTCGGGAACTGCTTGTATTGCGTTTCTTATGAGATTATTAAATACCTGAATTACCTGTTCCGGATCGGCATAAATCAAAAGATCAGTCTGACTCTTACTTTTTCTTGCCAGATTTACCTTGCAGGTATCCTCAAATAGATGAGTGATCCGCTGGATTTTCTGAACCAGATCAAGCGCTTCAAAATGAGCTCCGGGTACCTGGGCAAATTTCGAAAACTCACTGGCAATGTTTGACAATGTTTCAATCTGATCAACCAGTGTATTGGTAACCCTGTCGATATGAGCATCGAGATCAGGAGTCCCATCCTTCCATGCTTTACGTAAATGCTGAACACTCAGCTTCATCGGGGTCAGCGGGTTTTTGATTTCATGAGCTATCTGACGTGCCATCTCGCGCCAGGCAGTTTCCCTCTCCGACCGGGCCAGTTTCTCGGCACTCGCTTGTAATTCGTTCACCATCCTGTTGTACTCTTTCACCAATCTGCCGATCTCATCATCCCGATGATATTCAATGGTCTGATTACTCTTCCCGAATCGCAGACCTGCCAGCTTGGCCTGCAAAAGCTGGAGTGGGCGAGCTACCTGGTTTGATAATACCACCGCCAGAAAGATCGTCAGGAGTATGAGTATGAAATAGCCGTTCACCATTGCAACAACGATGGTGGAAATCTCCCTGCTGGTTTCACTTTGTTTGCTAAAATAAGGCAGATTAAGATATCCCAGCAATTTATTGTATTGGTTATACAACGGCATATAGGAGGAATAAAACCCAAGACTCTCGATACTTTCCCTGATAATGAAAAGTGGTTTTCCATGATGATGCATGGCATCAAAAGCAAGGGGATTCATTTTGCTACCAGCCAGGTTATAATCAAAAACCTCCGGTCGCGATGAAATGACCAGATTACCATAAGGATCAAAAATGTTCATATCGGTATTGAACACGTACGAAAACTTAATCATCAATTCATTAAGTCCCCGAAAATCCGTGTCATGCCACTCCTTGGTCAGGGAATTTGCTTTTGCCAACTTATTTTGCAAATCTGCCAGCAATGATTCGGTCTTTTCAATGATCAGCTTCCGATTACTTTGCTTGTATTGCTGAATCACATAATAGGTCATGCCCCCACCTGTAAGTATGAATGAAAACACAAGGAATGTGACCATGGTAAACTGAATCCTTTGCTTCAGGCCTAATAAAGGAATCTTAAACCCGCGGGGCCAGGTCAAAATAGTATTTAACAACAGCCAGGCTAGGAACAGGAAAACAAAAACATAGGAAAAAGCAACGAGGTTATCTACTGTTTTATGGGATCTTCTGCTGATAACAATCTCATTGTTATTATCGATCCTTTTGATCCAGTGATTATACCCATCAGCCTTAAATTCAACTACTTCACCAATTTTACCCGGATAGATGTCGCTCGTTAGGCTATAATCGTAATCGCCATTTGTCAATTGCAGGGATCCCAAATGGTATTTTGCATAAGAATAGCTCTGATCAAGACTGTCGCGGTTGATTTTTTCAGTGATCAGAAGCTCCGGATAACCGAGTTCCTGGGCAACAAACCTCGAGTAAATATTTATAATCAGGCTCGTTTCCCGTTGTGGATCATTACCGGGTTGTTTATAAACCCCGAGATATTCGATGATCCCATCAAAGTTATCGAGATAATAAAAACCCGTGGTTCCAGATAGCTTCTTCCCATAAGTATCGCGCATAAAGTGAAGGAAGTAATCAAGGCAGCGCACTTCCTCATTATCTGGCTGAATCACAGTGCGGCTTTCAGTGGTACAGGAAAAGGCCTGAATTTCGAAACGATTCCAGTATAGACCGAAATACTTGTTTTTCAAATAATTAGTAATAGCCACCTGCTGATTATCAGGGTTCATCCTTCGATCGAGTACCAAATCGGTAAGTACTGAGTCAGCCTGAATATCCGGATCGATCTGAGTCAAAAGCATTTCAGCAATCTGATCATGTTCTGATGATAACTTGCTAAGAATTGTATTATGCTGGTCCTTTTCTTTAGTCTTGTTCACTTCAGCGATGGAGTACACCATAAATCCGGAAATCAGCACGAGGATCACAGTTACCAATCCATGACTTAATTTGGGCCTGTGTGACTTCTGAACCCATAAAATTACCAGAGATAATAAAAGAAAAAACAACAGGCCGATCCAATTGTGCTGGGTAGTAGATTCGATAAGCAGTCCGCAAGCAAGTACGGCTCCGAGGCCAAACATGCTTCTGCCCAGGCTCAGCCGCGATCGGATCCGGTTAATCAAACGATAAAGGATCAGGATGAGGGCAATGAGTATGCCCACTATCATCAGGGTATCCAGAATGCTTGAAAAATTAAGGGTAAGTATCCTTTGCAGCTCAAGGAACCCCGGCCTTTGCAACAATAGGTGCCTGATCAGCCAGGTGGTTCCAAGGAAGCAAAGAAACGCCAAAACCCAACCCGATAAGGCAAGCATATCATCGCCCCATTTTTTCTTCTTATCCTTCAACGCTGGTTTTCGACCTGGAAAAAGTTCGAAATATTTCGAGAACCAGAAAGCAAATAAGATCAATAAAACAGCACTGATCAGCACATCTCCACGCGATTCCAGAAACAAGTGAGGCTGTATGAAACCATCAAATAAGGGAAGATTGAAAATACAATGGGGAACACGGAAATGCCACAAAACCCATCGCAAAAACAACAAATCAGCCAACAGGGCCAGTAACCACCAGCCAGATTGCCACATCCTCACTGCCAGTCGCATGATATCGTTATAAAACAGCAGGATGAAAGCAAAGCTTATAAAATATAACATCAGCGTAAGCCAGTGCAAAGTTTTCCTCGAGGTAACAACATTGCTCTGCAAAAGCGAAAAGGCATATTTACCCTGATCATCTGATATTCTGATCGCACCGGGTAACGGAGGTATACTAATTTTATAGGACTCAGGAATGTTCTTTCCGACAAGAAAAGCATTGGACACCAATTCATTATTATAGGGAAAGAACTTTTTCAGGAATACCACTCCCACAACTCTTGTTTGGTCTGATAAGTAAACTCTGGCATAAACAGTACAATTAGGCAAGGTATATACCCTGCTCGATTCCATCTGTAAAAGATCTTTAGTTCCGACTACCAGCGAATTATCCGACCAAAAAACCATGGAATCGCGCTGAAGAACAAAAAGGGCTATTCCATCATCATCTTTTGAATACCTGTTGGTAAATCCCGGATCTTTTGCCAATACTCCAGGCCAGCCATACCTGACTACTCCTGCCAGGATCTCATTCCCGACACTTTCCAGATTCTTTATTTTTCGATGAAAATCCCTTTCGAGCCGGTGAGTATTGACTTTTACCGGCTCCTTCAGGTGGGCGAGCGGATCGATGATAAGTGCGACCACCAATATTATAGCTGCAATCAGTAAAAAACGAAAGGAAATCAGCAGGTCGCGGGGTCTGATTTCAGCCGGTTGTTTCATATTTCAGTGGATCAATAAAGGCACATCAATTTACAATTTCCGCGCCAATTTATAGTTTCTTTATATTTTTGATCAAAACAATTCCGATGTCAACTGATATACTTGATAAAATCATTGCCGATGCCCTGCTCGAAGATATCGGTTCAGGCGATCATACCACCCTGGCCTGCATTCCTCCTGATGCTATCGGGAAAGCAGTTCTTCTGGTCAAACAGGAAGGAATTATCGCAGGTATTGAGGTTGCCCGCAAAATTTTCAACACGTTTGATCCTGATCTATCCATAGATATTAAGATCAACGACGGCACTAAAATTAAGCCCGGCAATAAGGCATTCATCGTTACCGGCAAACAGCAGACTATCCTGCAGACCGAAAGGCTCGTACTAAATATCATGCAGCGAATGAGTGGAATTGCAACCAGGACAGCGATTTTTGTCGATGAAGTTGCCGGAACCCATGCCAAAATTCTGGATACCAGAAAAACAACGCCTAACATGAGGCTATTGGAAAAAGAGGCGGTAAGAATTGGCGGCGGCTACAACCACCGAATGGGTTTGTATGACATGATACTGATCAAAGACAACCATATAGATTATGCCGGCGGAATATCGAAAGCACTTGATCGCACCCTTAAATACCTAAATACTAATAATCTGAATTTAAAAATCGAGATCGAAGCCCGGAGTCTGAACGATGTAAATGAAATTATCAAACATGGGGGTGCAAACCGGATTCTTCTCGATAACTTTAACCCTGAAAAGATAAAAGAAGCAGTTTTATTAATTGATGGTCAGGTAGAAACGGAAGCCTCCGGCGGCATCGATCTGAAAAATATCAGGGAATATGCCCTCACTGGCGTTGATTACATTTCCGTTGGAGCCCTTACTCATCAGATTTTCAGTTTGGATATGAGCTTGAAAGCAATTTCCTAACCTGAATGAGACAAATTCGGTTCATACAGAAAGCCGGTGACGGGATAGCCCGGTTGGCACAACGAACTTTCCTGCCCGGATTTGGTGGTTTAAATCTTTATGAAGTATCGAGCTTCTTTGTCAAGGGAGTTAATAATGGCACCCTTACAACACGTGCTTCAGCCATAGCCTACAACTTCTTTCTGGCCGTTTTTCCTGCAATCATCGTTTTGTTTACCCTGATCCCTTATATTCCGATCGAGAATTTTCAGCAGGTTCTGATGACTACATTAAAGGACCTCATGCCAGCCAACGTTTATTCAGCGGTCGAAACTTCGATCCAGGAAATTGTCATGCGAAAACGAACCGACTTGCTATCATTCGGCTTTGTGTTGTCACTGTTCTTTGCATCCAGAGGTATTGCAGCGCTGGTCACCGCCTTTAATGCCACTTATCACAAGCGCGAAAGCCGCAAATGGATAAACAGGCAGATCATTTCCATAGTCCTGATTTTTATTTTCTGCATGTTGATTTCCTTGGCTGTCATGCTGATTATATTCTCTGGCATAGTGCTTGATTTTCTGGAATCGAGGAAGATCCTGACTAATAAATTCCTGATTGCATTATTTCTAAATGGGAAATGGCTGATTATTCTTATATCCACATTTTTCAGCATATCCTCGCTGTACTATCTGGCACCAGCCAAAAGAAGCGAATTTAAATTCATCACACCGGGTAGCATTTTAAGTTCGTTTTTCATCATACTTACCTCGGTTGGATTTTCAGCCTATATAAACAACTTCGGAACTTACAATAAGTTTTACGGCTCCATTGGAACGCTTATCGCCTTACTGATCTGGTTGTTTGTAAATTGCATGGTGCTGCTGATTGGCTTCGATCTTAATCTGAGCATCAATCAGGCACGAAAAAAGAAAACCGACCCGTCTCACATATGATGCAGATACTTATAAACGAGGGTTCGTATCTCATCCGTCTTCCCGTACAATCTTTCGCTTAGACCCTGATCGCCGTAGGAGCGAAGTTTCAGAATAAAATTATCGATAGTTTTTGCAGGGAAAATCCCGTCCTTCTCGAAAACATCCCTTCTTTTCTCAAGCAGGCTGGCCGATCCATAACAACAATCCGGTAACTTCTCAAGCATATCCAATCTTTGCTTATTTTCATTACGGAAGATATTGACATCAACATACAAGGCCTCAGCTTTCTGTAATCCATCAGGCATTTCTAATCCTCGAAGCGAAGCAATAACCAGACCGGCAAACAAATGATACAAGTCTGCCGAACCATCAGGACTTCTGATTTCGATGGTTTGCTTGCTGACCCCTTCATAGGTAAGTTTCGAATCTAGCGGATTGGCATCGCTGACCATATTTTTACCCACGAGCCAGCCCAGAGGAACCCTGACCAGCACCGAACGGTTGCGATCGCCCCAGCAAATATTTGTAGGCGCCTCCTGATGGGGCACCAGCCGGAGATAAGATGTTGGGATAGTATTTCCAAAAGCAGTTAATGCACCTGCCATGTCCATCAAGCCGGCAATCATCCTCTTTGCGGTATCGCTCAAGCGGTTCTGATCAACCATCATGTTCTTACCATCCTTTTCGAGATACATATGAACATGCAATCCTGATCCAGCTTTACCCACAGTGATTTTAGGGGCAAAACTTATGTTAACTGCATACTTTTCACCCAGTTGACGCAATATCCACTTAGCCAAAACTAATTGATCAACAGCATCTTCGACCTCCACTGGTAAGAATTCGATCTCGTGCTGCTCAAAACTTTCCGCATCAGTATTGAAATTCCCTACCTCGCTATGACCATATTTTATGCGGCCTCCACAACGGGCAATCAGGTCCATAGCTTCTAACCTGATAAATTCATAATTGCTGAACGGGCTGGCTGAATGATATCCCTTCTGATCTTCAGCCGGATACAATTCCTCTTTTTTCCCTTGAACATAATATTCCAGCTCACCCATCGCTTTGAAAGTGAATCCTGTACGTTCCCTGAAGAGTCGGTGTGCTTTTTTGAGAATGTATTCGGGCGCTGTTTCCAATGGTGCACCGTCACTGGTGTAAAAAGAGCATAAAACATCCAGAGTCGGAACTATTGAAAATGGATTCACATAAGCTGTCGAAAACCTTGGGATAACATATAAATCACTTGAGGCTGCTTCGATATAGGAGAACAGGCTGCTACCGTCAACACGCTCGCCAGTGGATAAAATAACTTCGAGATATTCAAGACTGTGAATTGCAAAATTCAGGATCTTGAGTTTCCCATCCTCCGCCACATACCTGAAATTCAACATTTTTATCCCATTTCCCGCGACAAAACGGATGATATCATCCCGGGTGAATTCCTTTGATGATTTCTGCAAAAACTGCTCCAATGGGTTTGCTCTGAACTTAAATATATTGTCTTCCATTTCTGTTCGTCTTCTCTCTTTTGTCTTTTGTCTTCTGTCTTCTGCTGACTGCCTACTTTCCTAATTCCTTAATCTGTTCCCTTAAAGCCCTGATCTTGGCCTCTGCATCAGCCATCTTCGCCTTCTCCGTTTCCACTACCGCTGCTGGTGCATGGTTGACAAATCTCTCATTTGCAAGCTTTTTCGTTACAGTATCGAGGAATCCAAGCGTGTAATCCAACTCTTTCTGAAGCTTTTCAATTTCAGCTGCTGCATCCACTGAACCTTCGAGTGGTACATAATATTCTACCGACCGGATAACCTGACTGGCTGCCCCGGAGCTCTTCTTTTCAATTTCAGTGACTGATTCCAAATTCAGCAGTTTTATCAGGATCGGATCCAGATAATTATCATAGTTCGCATCGGTAGTCTTAACTTCCAGCGATAAAGAATTCCTTACCGGGATATTGTGTTCGGCCCGCACCGACCGAACAAAACCAACTGCTTCTTTCATCCGCTCGAACCGTTCGATCTGGTCTGGATTAAAACTCCCTGCAATCGGCTGAGGACTCACCATCACAGATTCACCGGGTTTTCTGGGAGTAATATGCTGCCAGATTTCTTCCGTAATAAATGGAATAAACGGATGGAGTACCAGCATCAGTTTCTCCATGATTTCCATAGCCTGATCACGGGTGAGTTTATCGATAGGTTGCTGATATGCAGGCTTGATGATCTCAAGATACCATGATGAAAAGTCGTCCCAGAATAATTTATAAGCCGCCATTAATGCCTCCGACAGGCGGTATTTTGAGAAATGATCGTTTAGTGTACCCAACTCCTGGTTGAGGCGTGCAATAAACCATTCATTCGCCAACCGCGAAGTTTCTGGTTGTCCGATACTTGCTGAGACTTCCCATCCTGATATCAGGCGGAAAGCATTCCATATCTTATTACCAAAATTCCTTCCCTGTTCTGTAAGCGATTCATCAAACAACAAATCATTACCTGCTGATGAACATAAAAGCATCCCTACCCTGACTCCATCAGCCCCATATTTAGCTATCAAATCGAGGGGATCCGGAGAATTGCCAAGCGATTTCGACATTTTTCGGTGCTGTGCATCCCGCACCATACCGGTAAGGTAAACGTTGCTGAACGGTTTTGCCTGGCGATATTCATAACCCGCAATGATCATCCTTGCCACCCAGAAAAACAAAATGTCAGGTGCCGTAATCAAATCATTTGTCGGATAATAATAACTTATATCAGGGTTATCGGGATTACGAATCCCATCGAAAACAGAAATAGGCCATAACCAGGAAGAGAACCAGGTATCCAGAACATCTTCATCCTGTGACAGGTCCGAAATTTCGAGTCCTTGGTTTCCAGTAAGTTTCCGGGCTTCTGCCAGCGCTTCATTTTCATCAATACCAACAACGATGCGGCCATCAGCCAGATACCAGGCAGGGATGCGATGACCCCACCAGAGCTGTCTCGAAATGCACCAATCCTTGATATTCTCCATCCAATACCGGTAGGTATTTTTAAACTTGGCCGGAATCAGCTGAACCTCGTCGTTCATCACATTCACGAGGGCAGGTTCGGCCAGCTCTTTCATTCTGACAAACCATTGCCTTGAGAGTTTTGGCTCTATCACAGCGGATGTTCGTTCGGAATATCCAAGCTTATTTACGTATTCCTCAATTTTTACCAGGCTGCCGCTCTTCTCCAGCTCTTTTGCTGCCAGTTTACGGGCCTCAAAACGATCAATTCCGGCAAATAAGCCAGCCCTTTCGCTGATTGTACCATCATCGTTGAATACATCGATAATCTCCAGACCGAATTTCATCCCGATCGTATAATCGTTCACATCGTGAGCTGGTGTGATCTTTAAAGCACCGGTACCAAATTCAATATCAACATATTCATCAAAAATCACCGGCACCTCCCGATTCACCATCGGAACGATCACTCTGGCATCTTTCAGATGTGTGTATCTCGGATCATTGGGATTCACGCATACTGCAGTATCGCCAAGAATGGTCTCGGGCCGTGTAGTCGCCACAGTAAGATAACTGTCGTCAGTACCCACAATCTTGTATCTCACATAATACAATTTCGATTGCTCTTCCTTGTACATAACTTCCTCATCCGAGATAGCTGTCTGAGCCTGAGGATCCCAGTTCACCATCCGCACACCGCGATAGACATATCCCTTTCTGAAAAGATCCACGAAAACGCGGATGACACTTTCTGACAGGGCGGGATCCATAGTAAAACTTGTGCGCTCCCAGTCACAGGAAGCACCAAGTTTTTTTAGTTGTTCAAGAATAATACCACCATGTTTTTCGGTCCATTCCCAGGCATGTCCGATAAATTCGTCCCGGGTAATGTCAGTTTTCTTGATCCCCTGATCACGCAATTTGGCGACCACGCGTGCCTCAGTAGCGATGGAAGCATGGTCGGTTCCAGGCAGCCAGCAGGCATTCTTGCCAGTCATTCTTGCCCTGCGAATAAGGATATCCTGTATCGTATTATTAAGCATATGGCCCATATGCAAAACACCGGTAACATTCGGGGGAGGGATTACAATTGTATAAGGTTCCCTCGAATCAGGCACAGAACGGAAAAAGCCCTGTTCCATCCAGTATGAATACCATTTATCTTCCGTTTTTGATGGGTCGTATTTGGCAGGTATATCGAGATTATTCATTCGCAGTTATTAAATTTTAACGGATTGATTCCTTCGGAAAAAAGTGCCGTAAAATTAACAACATTCTGCCACAAAATAATGATGGCATAAAAGCCGTTATTATTAGTCTTTAATATAAATTTGTAGTTTTTAAAATAAAACAAGAATATTATGAAACAGATTGGTTTTCTGGCACTTGCGCTCATTATTTCTTTCACTCAGGTAAATGCCCAAAAGGCAAAAGATAAAGTGGATATGGCTTTTGATAAAACGGTCGACGGAATCACCGCCCATGATTTTGGTTCCATAGTTTATGGAGCAAACGGGAAAGTCGACTTTAACTTCACCAATCAGGGGACTAAGCCAATCACCATCTCAAATGTTGAATCCTCCTGTGGATGTACGGTTCCTACCTGGACCAAAGAACCTATTGAACCAGGCAAACAAGGTACCGTTACCGTCGAGTACAACACCAAATTACCAGGTGTATTTAACAAAACCGTCGTGGTTACCTCCAATGCAAACAACTCACCGGTCAGACTGGAGATCAGGGGCAAGGTGAATGTTAAGCCAGGTGAAGTACAATCAGCTGTCAACTCTGCTATCGCAAAAGAACCGGAACAGGCTGGCGTAATTAATGAGGCCGGTCATGTAAGGGAAGGGAATAAGCAACTTCAGGAACAAAAAGCTGCGGAAGCCAGAATCGCTGCCGATAAGATGGCAAATTCCAACACCGCAAAACCTGCCGCTACTGCCAAGCCGGCTGCTACTGCCAAACCAGCTGCAAATACGACAAAAGCAGCAACCACCGAAACTAAACAGGCAACAACGACGATCAAAAAGAATTAAGCCGACAATACCATAATTTCTTAACCATGCCAGCAATCAGCCTCAGGGGAGATGCAATGCCACCCTCCCCGATTCGTAAACTTGTTCCATTTGCCGATGAAGCCAAGAAAAAAGGCAGGATCGTTTATCACCTCAATATCGGTCAGCCTGATATAAAAACACCAGATACCGCGATGAATGCCATCCGGTCAATCAACAAACCGGTGTTGGAATATTCCCATTCGGCAGGTTACGAATCATACAGGCGCAAACTGGCCGACTCTTATCAAAAAATAGGAATCAACGTCGATTTTAGTCAGATTATCGTAACAACCGGGGGATCCGAAGCAATCCTCTTTACCATGATGGGTACAATGGATCCGGGTGATGAGGTGATCATTCCGGAACCATTTTACGCCAATTACAATGGCTTTGCTGTGGCTGCCGGCGTTAAGGTAATTCCGGTTCCCTCGTCCATTGAGGATGGATTTGCCCTGCCTCCAATCGCTGCATTTGAGAAACTGATTACTCCGAGAACCAGGGGGATCATGATCTGCAATCCAAATAATCCAACCGGGTACCTTTATTCAAAAGAGGAACTTCTTAAATTAAGGGAGATCGTGCTGAAGCATAATCTTTATCTCTTTGCCGATGAAGTGTACCGCGAGTTCTGCTATGATGGCATTAAACACTATAGCGTTCTTGAAATGGAAGGTCTCGACGATCACGCGATCATGTTTGATTCGGTATCGAAAAGGTACAGCGCCTGCGGTGTTCGAATCGGTTGCGTGGTTACACGGAATTGCAATGTCCTTTCAACGGTTCTCAAATTTGCACAGGCCAGACTGAGTCCTCCGGGTCTCGGTCAGATTGCTGCTGAAGCCGCCCTGGAAACCCCTCAATCCTATTTTGATGATGTTGTTGTGGAATATATCGCACGCCGGAATTTCCTCGTCGAAACACTGAATAAAATCCCTGGTGTTTTTTGCCCGAAACCCAAAGGAGCCTTTTATACCACCGTGCGTTTACCGGTTAAGAATGCTGATGATTTCTCGAAATGGCTGCTGACCGATTTTCAGTATAACAATCAAACGGTCATGCTGGCTCCTGCAGCCGGTTTTTATGCCACTCCGGGCCTTGGGCTCAATGAAGTCAGAATAGCTTATGTGCTTAAGCTCGATGACCTCAAAAATGCCGTGGAATGTCTGAAGGTTGCGCTGGAGCAGTATAAAGACTAGTCAGGATAAAGCAGATATTTCTTGCGCATCGCGCGATATTTGATCAACCCGGGTTTCCAGGTTGACCGGATCTCTTCAGGCGTTTTACCTTGCCCTATCTGTGCTCTGAGCATATTAGTACCTGCAAGTGTATCGAAATAGCCGATAAAGAATTTGTTGCTCATGTTCATCTTCCGGTAAGCGTCAATAATCCATTCCAGCTTGAGTCCAGGCTTTTGCGAAAGCTCAGGAATTCCGGTTTTTCGAAGATCAATGCCATGACATACCAAATTTTCATGGTCCGGGTGCAGGCTCACTCCAGGCAAGGATATCGGAGTAAAAGTAAAATCAGCTGTCATCGCTGGATGCCCGTATACCTGAAAAGGAAAATCGGTGCCCCTCCCGATGCTCATCACGGTTCCTTCAAAAAAGCACAGGGTAGGATAAAGGTAAACTGAAGTCTGGTTGGGTAAGTTAGGCGACGGTTTTACAGGAAGAATATATTCCGTCTGATGATCATAGCCCAAACACCTGATAACGGTCAGATTGCAACGCAAACCCTTCTCCAGCCATCTTTCGCCATTAATCATTCCGGCATATTCTCCAATAGTCATCCCGTGGACCACCGGTACCGGATCCATGCCCACAAATGACCGGTAAGCCGTATCAAGTATCGGCCCATCAGTATAAAAACCATTTGGATTCGGACGGTCAAGTACAAGCAACGGTATTCCTGCGCTTGCACAGGCATCCATCACATAATGCAAGGTAGAGATATAGGTATAAAACCTCACACCAACATCCTGGATGTCAAAAATCATCAGATCAATCCCCTGGAGATCTTCTGCTGTGGGCTTTTTATGCTTGCCATAAAGTGACACAACCGGAATCCCTGTCACCGGATCCAGACCGTCCTTGATGGTAGCTCCCGCTTCATCCTCACCCCGGAACCCATGCTCAGGAGCGAAAACTCTCTTTATCCTCACTCCCGAGCGGATCAGTGTATCGAGTAAATGAACAGAACCAACCCGGCTGGTTGGATTTGCCACTAATCCAATACCCTTACCCAAAATTGTTTTCAGATAGGTATCGGTCCGATCGGCTCCGCAGGTAATTACAGATTGCTTTAGTCCTGGAAATAACTGGGCCTGAAGTCCGATGCTTGAACTTAGCAGGATTACCAGACACCACAGAGGTTTTAACTTCATAATTGGTACATTTGCCTAAAATCAGGTCTTGCCTGTGAATTTCGAATTTTTCATCGTAAAAAAAATCATCCGGAGCTCAACCGGTAAAAAATCAGGGGCGAATACCCTGGTTAATGTTTCTGTCATTGCTATCGCCCTGAGTGTAGCAGTCATGATCCTCTCCATCGCCATTCTTGCAGGCTTTAAGAAAGAAATCAAGGATAAACTTACAGGTTTTGGCTCCCATATTCAAATCAGCAGACTAACTTCCAATAATTCCTGGGAAACAGGCCCAATCAGCCTCAATCAGCCTTTTCTGAAATCCCTAAAACAGGAACCCGATATAAGTGGGATTTATCCTTTTGCCACAAAACCTGGTATGGTCCAATCTGGCAAGGAATTACAGGGCATTATTCTGAAAGGAGTTGCTCCCGGATATAAGTGGGATTTCTTCTCAAGAAATCTTATTGCCGGCAGGGTCCCCGACCTGGATAATCCTGATTCGCTCGAAGTGCTGATTTCCAAATCACTCGCCAACCGTCTCAGGATAGTTACCGGTATGAAAATTCCAACCTATTTCATCCAGGACCCACCAAGAATGAGACCATTCAAGGTTTGCGGAATCTATGAAACCGGGCTCGAAGAATATGATCAGGTTTTTGTTTATTGCCATCTGGAGCAGATCAGAGATATAAATAATTGGACTTCAACTGATATCAGCGGCTTCGAAATCAGATTAAAGGACCCTTCAAAAATGGATCAGGTGGCGGCCCACATCCGCGATGTCGTAGATAAAAGCACCATAAATTCTGATAATCTAATGCAGGTCAAAACATTAAAGGACCTGGCACCTGGTTTTTTTGATTTCCTAAGTTTGACCGATACTAATGTCTGGGTGATCTTGGCACTGATGATTCTTATCGCCGGCTTTAATATGATATCCGGACTCCTGATCATTATTCTCGATAGAACAAAGATGATCGGAACACTTAAGGCCCTCGGAACAGACAACCGCTCCATGTCAAAGATTTTCCTTTATCAGGCAGTATATATTATCGGCAAGGGACTGCTGCTCGGCAATATTATAGGACTGGCAATCGCCTTCATCCAGGACCGGTTCCGGGTGATACCACTAAATCCGATCTCCTATTTTGTTGATTCCGTGCCTATCCATATTAATCCTTTTCATCTGCTGATTTTGAATGTTGGTACCTTGTTACTGACACTCCTGATGATGCTCATCCCGGCAACTTTTTTAACCAGGATCAGCCCCGGAAAAACAATTAAATTTGATTAATTTTCAAATTTCCCTTCTTGTATGAGAAACTCTTTTGATGCTGCCCGTAACCATCTGGAATCCAGAAACGCTATAGGTTACGTTCCCCTCTCGGAAGCTACTATTGAAGACTGGAAAAGGATCGGGTTCATGTCAGGACTCGAAGTTCACCAGCAGCTAAATACCCGTCACAAACTTTTCTGCCGTTGTCCGGCGGGAATTTACAACCAGGATGAAGATTATGACGGAGAATTAATCCGTCATATGCGCCCTACCCTCAGCGAGATGGGTGAGTATGATGGTACCGCTCTGATGGAGTTCAGAACGCGAAAAGAAATAATCTACCGGCTGAATAACGAAAATGCCTGTACTTATGATATTGATGATACTCCACCTTTTAAAATTAACCGGGAAGCGCTCGACTATGCCCTGGAGATTTCATTATTATCGAACCTGAACGTCGTTGGGGAGGTCCATATCACGAGAAAACAATATCTCGACGGAAGTATCCCTACAGGATTTCAGCGTACCGCCATTCTGGGCGTCGAAGGGGAGATTCAGATATCCAATAAGAAAATCAGGCTGATACAACTCAGCATTGAAGAAGATTCATGCAGGGAGATTTCGGATGTCGGACACACCAGGATGTATAAAACCGACCGACTGGGTATGCCACTGATCGAAACGGTCACTTATCCTGATTGCGAAACTCCATTTGAGCTCAGGGAAGCGGCCGAATATATCCGTTTTCTGAATCGCAGCACCGGCAGGGTCAGGACTGGCATTGGATCAGGCCGCGAAGATGTTAATGTTAGTTGCCGCGGCGGCGACAGGGTGGAGATTAAAGGAGTATCCCATAATAAGTGGATCCCCCGACTAAGCCATAATGAAGCTTTCCGGCAATTTGCACTGCTCAGGATCCGCGATATTATCAAGGAACGCATTGCCGATAAAACCAGCTGGCATATAAAATCGGTTCCTCTTGTTTATGAAAAATTAAACTCCGATAACCCGGTTATTAGTGATGCAAGGAAATGTGGGTACCGGATTGTTGCCGTGAACCTTCCGATGTTCCAGGGGATTCTTTCCCATTTCACCCAGCCAGGGAAATGTTTCGCAAACGAAATCTCCGATCGGTTGAAGGTTATTGCCTGTATCGAAAAACCCAATATGATCACTTCAGAATCAATCAATATTGAGGAAAACAATATCGACTTTGAAAAAATTAAAAAATGGCTGAGCGCCAATGAAAACGACGCCCAGATCGTTTTCTGGGGACAGGAAGCTGATATAAAAACAGCCCTGGAAACCATTGAGGAGCGCTGTCTGATGGCTTTCGACCATATCCCTCGCGAAACCAGGAAGGCCCTGGCTGATGGAACGACGATTTTTGAACGAGTACTACCAGGTGCAGACCGCATGTACCCGGATACTGATTCTGCCCCTATTCCATTGGAGGAGGAATATATCAACCGCTTAGGCAAAAACCTGCCGGTTCCTGTAAGTACCCGGATAGCTCAGATGCAGGAATGGGGAATACCTTCAGACACTTACCATTATGTTCTCAAGAAAAATCTGGTTCCTCTGATCGAAAAGATCTCGGATGACTTCGGATTCACTCACAAATTTATCGGCACTTTTCTTGGTCACACATTAAAATATCTCGAGGGTCAGAAACAGCCTCACAAAGAATTTTCCGCTGAAAAAATATATGACCTGTTCAGCTTTATCCGTTCAAACAAACTCGATCAGGCAATTGCCCGACCCATTCTGGCCGTGATGATGGATTATCCGAAAATGGATTTCGCCAGTATCTTAACCAGCCTGAAATTCAAAAAAAGGAGCCAGGATGAATTACTTGCACCAGTAAGTTTTCTGATCGGAAAATTCAGGGAAATAAGGAAATCCGATCAATCATCAGTAACACTGAATTGGCTCATGGGCCAAATACGTAATCAGGCTCTCGGCAATATTCCATTAAACGAATATAGCAGGCTGATTCAAGTGCAGGTAGCAAAAGAAATTTCTGAACAACTGTCCACAGATCAATTATGAACGAAGATTTTTTCCAGGGATATAAAGGTGAAGGCCTCGACATATTGAAGAAGTTTAATGTCCGTGTTTGGGGAATTGCCGAATTCGAAACCACCCGTGGTTTTTTCAAAGGCACCGTTTTACCTCGTGCCGAAAATGACGATCATCATCATATTGTTGTCAAAATAGCTACAGGTTACAATATCGGTATCGATACGCATACCATATTATCGATGAAGGAAGTGAACTACTTTAAGGCGAATTATAAAATTCCCGAAAAGGAATTTCCCTTTACTCCAAACCTTCCAAAAGTCAAGCTGATCGGTACTGGCGGCACCATTGCCAGTCGTCTGGATTACCGGACCGGGGCAGTTATTCCCGCTTTCTCACCTGGCGAATTATACGGTGCAGTACCTGAACTTGCTGAAATATGTAACCTCCATACGGAAAAAGTATTTGCGGTCTTCAGCGAAAACATGGGTCCTGATCAATATAAGGCGCTGGCGATCGCAATTAAAAAAGAGATCGAAAGCGGTGTCGACGGAATTGTTATCGGACATGGTACAGATACGCTGGGACACACAGCCATGGCCCTCTCATTCATGGTCCAAAACCCTCCTGTTCCTATAATTTTAGTTGGTTCACAACGATCTTCCGACCGGCCTTCCTCCGATGCTGCACTCAACCTGATGCATTCTTGCTATGCTGCAGGTCATGGAGATATTGCCGAAGTAATGGTTTGCATGTTCGGCCCCACCTCCGATGAGTACGGATTTTTACACCGTGGCACACGGGTCAGAAAAATGCATTCATCCTACCGGTCAACCTTCCGCACAATTGGAGATACACCTATAGCCACCGTTAGAAGAGGTGAAATCAGGCCAATAAAAAAGAATTACAATCATCGCCGGAAAGATCGTAATGTCGACATATATCCTTTCTTCGAGGATCGTGTTTCCATGATCTACTTTTATCCGCACATGAATCCTGACACCATTGATTCTTTGGTTGATCTTGGTTATAAAGGGATTATCATCATCGGGACCGGACTCGGGCACGTAAACAAGGAGCTCTATCCTGCCATTGAACGGGCCCGTGACCGGGGAGTTGCCATCTATATGACGGTCCAAACCCTTTGGGGATATGTTCACATGTATGTTTATGACACCGGTCGTGATTTGATGGCTATGGGTGTTATACCGCTGGAAAACATGCTTCCCGAAGCAGCCTATATCAAGCTGGGATGGGCCCTGGGCCAGACTTCGGACCTCGAAAAGGTCAAAGAGATCATGCTAAAGCCTATAAACGAAGAGATTACCGGTCGGGAACCATACAATGGTTACCTGGTATATCAGGGGGGTGTTCCCGAAGTTGAAGATTTTATCAGGAAATACAGGAAATAAAGATCCTCTCAAACTCACTCATTATCATAGCAGTTGCGCCCCAGATCCGGTGGCCGGAAACGTCATAATATGGAGCGGTTATGTCCAGTCCTGAACGACTCAGGATCATGGTTTTTCGGTTCTCCGGATGAAACAACTGTTGTAATTCCACTACAATCACCCCGGCGACTTCCTTTTGATCCAAAATAAACTCAGGCTTAGATTTCAAATATCCGACAACGGGTTGTATAATAAAATTGCTGTGAGGCACATATAAGGGAGTTAATCTGCCTATTACTCCAATCAATTCCGGATTCACGCCTACCTCCTCATGAGTCTCCCTGATGGCAGTATCAGTCAGATCCGTTTCTTCGGGTTCCTGTTTGCCTCCGGGAAGGGATATCTGCCCTCCGTGCGGCCCCCCCAATGTTCTGAGAATAAATACCGTACTAATTCCTACCACCCCAGGGAAAAGCAAAATCATCACACCGCTCGACCGGGGGTTCGATCCGTCGAACCGGTCCATTCCAGGCGGTCTCACCGATGGAGCCATGAGTTCCTGTGCCGGTCGTCCCGGAAGTTCTTTTTTAAGGCACTCACCCAGATGCAGAATCTGTTCGCTAATCATAGAAATGCCAATAGATTCCATACTTAAGGTGGGGCCTCATCGATGGATAATGGAGAACTGCAAATGACTGTTCAGGAAGTAGACTGGCAAAGGTTTGGCACCACTCAACAAAGATCCTGGTCCGCTTAACCTTCATTTGAGCGAAGACATTAAGTCCCGGATAATTCCCCAGAATCTTTTCATCCTGGGCATAAAAAATCCCGGTTGCCGGCATATACGCATATCCATAAAACCCGGTATTGTAGGTTAGATCAAAGCCGTACTCAACTTCCAATTCACCTTTTGTCTCCGGAAAATGAATATCATGATGAATGAAGGTCGATGTTGATCCAACAAACAGAGGGAGTCTGATTTTGTCAGACGTACTATGTTGAACCAATAGAGAAATATTCGATCGAAAAACCCCGGCAACAAATTGTTTGTAGGCCCTGGCCGAAAAAACAGTCATCCGGCTATCCAGCTGTGCCGGCAAACCCATAGGATCGAAATATATCCAACCCTTGTTTGTCACCACCCCTAGATTCAAAGAAGCCCGAACCTTCGGAACAGAAAGCGTGATATTGGCTCCAGATTCGTTTTGACGCGAGAAATCATTGTTCCATTTGAAATGATTCGAACGATAGAAACGAATAATCGGATCGGGTGAGCATCCTCTGACAAAGAGTTCGAACGCAACACTGGGACTTCCTACTTTTTTTCCGGTAGCAATGCTATAAAAGGCTTTAAGATTATAGTCGCCTGCGGTATAGCCTGCAGCACTCCATGCTCCTGACAATTCAAAACTTGACAATGAATCTTTTTTGGTGATTATACCGTTGACACCAAAAGCGTATCCATAGGTCACGGTATCAGTAAGTTTGTATCGGTAAAAATCCGGATTGATTCCACCCTTCAACAAAAATGGATATTTTCCCAGATGCAGGGTATCGGAAACAAGATCAACACTATTTGTCCAGGATAAAAAGCTTAAAGAATCTTTTGTTGCCTGATTGGTCGAAAACGTGTTCTGATAAAAGCCGGCATCGGTTGCTTTATCGCTATACTTTCTAGAAGTATTGGATATCCTGAAAACATGGACTATCCTCAAGGATTTGCCGGTTACTGGAATAGTACTAAGAGTATCCTTTTTTATTGGCAGGGAATCCTTTGCCAGCGAATCGGTTGGCGAATTTTTGATGGGTCGCTGTTTCGATAGCGATATTGTCCCTGACTGAAAGCCCTGCAGGCTGAATGAAGACATTTTAGTAGCAGCGCCAGACAGATTTACAGGTAAATAGGCCGTCTGGCCTGACCCAATTAATTGAGCATCCGAAACAAGTCCGCCATTTTCACTAAAGCCGAAAGATTTACGTAAAAGTCCTGTCACAAGTTTGTAATTTTTCCTGGTCAGGATATAATTGGCATTGATAGAGGAAGAATTGGCTTTCTGGCTACTAAAATGGCCCTCGGAGTTATAATAATTCCCCAGGACGGTAATGTTTCCATGATTTTTCAGATCTCTGGCGAAAATGGCCTTGATGGTTTGCCCGTTTTTATCAGCTGCCCCGCCGCTATTGTAGTTAAGTATTGAATAGGGAGACTTCGATGAATAGAAAATTAAATCAACAGGATTGGTGCCATAGCCATCTATGCCTTCAAACATCAAAGGGTTGGATGCTTCCCGGATCGGCCGGTATTGATTGATCAGTGCAGGAAGTCCGGTATTGCCAAGTTCGGACCAGGAGCTGAATGTCGAGTATAGAGGGTGGTGGTTCTGGCTACCTGACAGGGTTGTATCAACAGCTTGGCGGGTAGTATCCTGGTTATTTAAGTGATAGTTGAACCGGGTTACCACGGTTTTTGTTTTCTGGGTAAATCCTGATACGGAGAGCATCAGGAGGAGAACAATAAAGGGAGCCGGGTTTTTCATGACGGGTAAAGATACAAAAAGCCCCGACTCTGGTGAATCGGGGCTTTTAAAAAAGTCGGCGGCGTCCTACTCTCCCACACGAATGCAGTACCATCGGCGCTGGCGGGCTTAACTTCTCTGTTCGGAATGGGAAGAGGTG
>CAINOB010000102.1 GCA_903851365.1 uncultured Bacteroidota bacterium | reverse complement strand
GAAGATTCATCCGCTTATACCCTTCAACAACGCCTGAAAAAAGACCAAGAATACTAACAACAGCGACAAAAAATGCAAATCATCATGTGTATGCAGAAAAGTCTGGAAACTGACAAAAATCATAGGTTTACGCTGACACAGGGTTGCTTTTTTGGGTATATTTGAAGATTCAAAATTCGTCACCTAAAATATTGATTAGCATGGAATTAATGGACAAAATTAAAACGAATGCCAAGAAATTCAATAAAAGGATCGTTTTACCGGAAGCTTGGGAAGAGAGAACACTCAGGGCAGCTGATATTTTATTAGGAGAGGGAATAGCCCGGATAATTCTTTTGGAAAATCCTGAAGTCGTTCATCGTGAAGCCTTAAAATTTGGTTTGAAGAATATTGGGAAAGCCACAATTATTGATCCTGCTGATCATGAAAAGAAAGAAGCTTATGCCGATTTAATGGTCGAAATAAGAAAGAGTAAAGGTCTGACGAAAGAAGAAGCACTTAAGTTGATTGAGAATCCATTGTATCTGGCAACATTGATGATCAAGGCCGGAGATGCAGATGGAGAGGTCGCCGGTGCCAACAATGCAACTGGAGATGTTCTCAGGCCAGCATTTCAGTATGTTAAGACGTTACCTGGAATTTCTGTTGTTTCTGGTGCATTCATCATGATTATGCCCGATAAAAAATGGGGTGAAGGAGGAATGATGGTTTTTGCAGATTGCGCTGTACATCCGAATCCAACCGCACAGGAACTTGCGGAAATTGCAGTTTGCACTGCTCAAACAGCAAAAGCAATTGCTGAGATAACCCCTAAAGTTGCCATGTTGAGCTTCTCCACCAAAGGAAGCGCAAAACATGAAATGGTTGATAAAGTGGTTCTGGCAACCAAACTGGCTCAGGAAATGGCTCCACAGTTCCAATTTGATGGTGAGCTCCAGGCAGATGCAGCTATCGTTGAATCCATTGGAAAACTTAAATGCCCGGGCAGCCCGATTGCCGGACAGGCAAACGTTCTTGTTTTTCCGACTTTGGAATCAGGGAATATTGCTTATAAACTTGTTCAAAGATTGGCAAATGCTGAAGCAATCGGACCAGTTTTACAAGGTCTGGCGGCTCCGATTAATGACTTATCGAGAGGGTGTTCGGTAAGTGATATAGTAAATCTTGTAGCCATTACAGCCAATCAGGCTGGTGGAAGTTATTGATCAAATTAATTTACAAAATATTATGGCTGATATAGTTGAAAGCATTGAACAATATGCTTTAAGTAAAAAGAATCGTGCTAAAACACAATTCGCAAAAGTTGGCGTGGTGGGATGCGGGTCAGTCGGGCAAACCATAACCCGCATGATTGCCTCACAGGGAATCGAAGTGACCTTTGTGGAATTGGATGAAGAAAAAATTGAGGCTGCTTTGGCCGGAATCGGCGCAGAACTGGATAATATGATCAACCATTGGGGTATGACTTCCGGGGAGAAGAGGGGAGTCATGAGCCGTATAAAAGGAACCTTGCGTTGTAGTGATCTTGCCGGATGCGATCTGGTTATTGAAGCCATAAAAAGTAAATCGAGAGAGGAAAGGGTAAGCCTTCGAAAAGAAATTTTCAAACGTATTGAAGAGCATGTCGATCCCACGACGATTATCGCAACAAACTCAACAACAATCGTAACCACCGAATTGTCTTCGGAATTGAAACATAAGGACCGTTGCGTAAGTCTTCATTTCTCAACAGCAAATCCTGGTGCCAACATCATTGAGGTTGCCCGTGGATTGTATACCTCACAGGAAGCCTACGATAATGTTAAGAAATTCGTGAGACTGATCGACAAAAAGATGATTCCTGTCGTGGAAAGCCCTGGCCTGATGTCAGTCCGACTATTCTCAACCCTTATAAACGAGGCTTGCGAGATATATATGGAAGGTGTTGGAACCATGGAAGATATTGATCTATCTGTTAGAACTGGACTTGGTTTAGGTATGGGCCCCTTTGAATTGGCTGATAAAATCGGTTTGGATAAGGTCCTTCGCTGGCTTGAGAATTTATATAATGAATTCGGCGATATGAAATATAAAGCCTCTCCAATTCTTAAACGAATGGTTAGAGCCAATCAGCTTGGAAGAATCACGAATCAGGGATTTTACAAGTACGCCGATAACGGACAGAGAATCGAAAAATCAACTTTTTAATCACTTAGACCATGAAGATTCTAGTATTGAACTGTGGAAGTTCATCCATTAAATATCAGCTTTGGAACATGTCGGATAAAACCGTAATGGCCAAGGGTGTAGTAGAAAAAATTGGTCTGAAGGGATCCTTTCTAAAGCATTACAAGGAGGATGGTCAAAAAGTCACACTCGAGGGTGAAATACTTGATCATCAGAGCGGTATCGAGTACATTCTTGGGGTATTGACCAGTAAAAACCATGGATGTTTAAAAGGTCTTGATGAAATTGATGCTGCCGGTCACCGTGTGGCTCATGGTGGTGAAAATTTTTCCGACAGCGCCTTCATCGACCCTCACGTACGCAATGAAATTGCAAAACTGTTTGAATTGGCACCATTGCATAATCCTGCAAATATGAAAGGTATTGATGCCATGGCTCAACTGATTCCGGGAATTCCCCAGGTCGCGGTATTCGATACCAGTTATCATCAAACCATACCAGATTACGCATTTATGTATGGAATTCCTTATTCATTGTATACTAAGTATAAGATTCGCAGATACGGATTCCATGGAACCTCTCACAAGTATGTGGCCAAGAAAGCATGCGGAATGTTGGGATTGGATTATAATGCCATTAAGATTATTACCTGCCATTTGGGTAATGGAGCTTCAATCACCGCAATCTCAAACGGTAAATCAGTCGATACCTCCATGGGATTTACTCCGGTTGAAGGCTTAATCATGGGTACTCGCACGGGTGATCTCGACCTTGGTGTTCTTACTTTCATTATGGACAAGGAGGAGATCGACCAGCAAACAGCTAATACTTTGATCAATAAGCATAGCGGTATGTTGGGAGTTTCCGGGGTTTCATCCGATATGCGGGAGATTGAAACCGAAGCCTGGGAAATGGGCAATAAAAGGGCTCAATTGGCACTTCATATGTATCACTACAGGGTTATCAAATATATCGGTGCCTACACCGCAGCAATGAATGGTGTGGATTTAATTATCTTCACGGGAGGCATCGGCGAAAACGGCCCGGAAACAAGGCAGGCGGTTTGTGAAAATCTGACCTATCTGGGACTTGACTTCGACAGGACCCTGAACGATGGAAAACGCGGCAAGGATGTTGTCCTGACCCGTGAAAATTCGAAAGTTACCGCTATGGTGGTAACCACAAACGAAGAGTTGGTGATTGCTGAGGACACAGAAAGAATAGTATCGAAAAGGTAATGTTGACGAGTATTTCAGAGCTTGAGAAAATGTTGGTCCGGCATGCTGGACCGATAAAACTTGTTCTGGCTGTTGCCCAGGATTCCTATGCGCTTGATGCCGTTTCCAAAGCAGCCTTAAAGGGATTTGTTGAGCCAATACTGGTAGGGAATAAGGAATTTATTATTCAACTGGCATTGGAGGAAAAAATTCAACTGCAAAGCTGGGATATTATTGATGAACCCGACATCCTTAAGGCAATTGAAATTGCTGTCAGGCTGGTTCATAATGGTTCTGCCGAAGTGTTAATGAAAGGAGGCTGCAGTACTGCTCAATTACTCAAGGGAGTACTTAATCGAGAGTGGGGACTCAGGAATGGAGAACTTCTTTCGCACTTTGCACTTTTTGAAATACCTGCTTATCATAAGTTAATCGGGATAACAGATGTTGCGATTAATATTGCTCCAACCCTTGAAAATAAAATTGCGATAATAAATAATGCAGTGGATTTTATCCGTCGTCTGGGCCTTGCTCGACCAAAAGTTGCAGTGATTGCTGCAGTTGAGACAATTAATCAACAGATGCCCGCAACCATTGAAGCTGCTGAGCTGGCCAGAATGAATCGTGAAAACTTAATACCCAATTGTCTTATTGAGGGGCCTCTGGCTTTTGATACCGCAATCAGCAAAGAGAGTGCAGAACATAAAAATCTGATTAGCGAGGTGGCGGGTGATGCTGATTTATTGGTAATGCCGGATATCGAGGCAGGAAATGTATTATATAAGGCCCTGGCATATTTTGCAAATGCAAAGGTGGCATCGGTAATTCTTGGAGCATCGGTACCCATTGTTCTGACATCAAGATCCGACTCGGAAGAGGCAAAACTTAATAGTATTCTGCTTGCTGCAGCCGTAGTCGGCAACAAATAAGAGAACAGCTAAACCATGAACCCTTTAGAAATACTTGTTTTAAATCCTGGCTCCACCTCTACAAAGATTGCTGTTTTTCAGAATAACCGTCCGGTTTTCCAGAAAAGCATCAAACATTCTCAAGAGGAATTGAAACCTTTTAAAAGGGTCACTGACCAGTATGAATTTCGTAAAGAGATAATCCTGAAGGAACTGATTGAAGCAGGTATAGATATTGCCAAAATTTCAATAGTTGTTGGCAGAGGAGGATTGGTTAAACCTATTGAATCAGGTGTCTATGAGGTTAATCAGGCCATGATTGACGATTTAATGTCAAATATGACAGTAGAGCATGCAAGTAACCTTGGAGGCTTGATTGCTCATGATCTGGCCTCCAAAATCCCTGGAGCAAGGGCATTTATTGCTGATCCTATTGTTGTTGATGAATTCAGCGAACTTGCCAGGTTTGCCGGACATCCGAATTTCAGGCGGGATTCCATATTTCACGCATTGAATCAGAAGGCTGTTGCCAGGACCTATGCTAATTCCATCGGCAGAAAATACTCAGATCTTAACCTCATTGTAGCTCATCTGGGCGGAGGAATATCGGTTGGAGCTCACGAAAAAGGCCGTGTCGTTGACGTAAACCAAGCCCTTGATGGCGAAGGACCATTCTCACCAGAACGGAGTGGGACATTACCTGTTGGACAGTTAATAACCATGTGCTTCAGCAATAAATATACTGAAGATGAAATCCGGAAGATGGTAGTCGGGCAGGGTGGCCTTGTTGCTTATTTGGGAACTAGCGCTGCCAACGTCATTGAAGAAAGGATTCAACAGGGCGATAACTATGCTAAACTTGTCTATGAAGCAATGGCCTATCAGGTAGCAAAAGAAATCGGCGTATGCAGTGTGGTTCTGAAAGGTCAGGTCGATGCGATTCTGATTACCGGCGGCATTGCCTTTAATGAATTGTTCGTACAACTGCTTACTTACCGGATTGCGTGGATTTCCCAAATCAGGGTATTTCCAGGAGAAGATGAAATGCGCGCACTGGCTTTGAATGTCCTTATGGTGATAAATGGAGAACTTGAACCGAAAATCTACAAATAATTCTATTTTTGCAGCAAATCAGGCGGGAGTAGCTCAGGGGTAGAGCATCAGCTTCCCAAGCTGAGGGTCGCGGGTTCGAATCCCGTTTCCCGCTCAATAGCAGAAAAACAGGCACTTACGCCTGTTTTTTTCGTTTATACCTCAATTAGATTTTACTGCATCATCCGCTTCTGACACTCGATAAGTTTAACTCAAATTTCAAAGCGATTTTGAGGAGAGATGTATACCCATTATTTGAGTTGTAGAAATCCTGACTCGATATTCACATCCCTGAATAATTATCGAAATCTCAATTTACAATTAGCAATACTAATAAATTATCCTTTTTGGAGTGGATCCACAATTGTGATTGAGTAAGTAATCCACTAGGTATACCAATGTAAATCGCACCTTCTTCGGACATCGCGAATCAAATGATTTACATAGTGAACAAATAATCAGTTAGTTATAATGTACTAACTCTAGTTTAACTGCATATAATAACCAGCTAATCCAATGAAATAGCCAGTTTAGTTAAAATTGATATCTGATATAGTCATACTTGGCTAATTACCAGTTATTTAAGTTCTTTCGGTTAATGTTATAATTTACTTCTATTTCAAGCAATAATTCATAAATGCCATTCATAGCTACCTTATTAAATTGAATTCTGTAAAACATCTTTATGTGATTAATAATTAATATTATAAGTTTTGCGAATAGATTACTTTTAATAGATAATCATATGGCTTCGCAAGCAGTAAAATAAATAATATTGGTTTTCTTAAAGTTATTATTGACTTCAACTGATTTTTCGATAGAATTGTCAATTGTAAATCACGCCAGTTGTCATATGTGAATACAAGTTCACAATTACCAATAGTTACAATTAACAATTGTTATTTTGTAAATTCAATCTCATTATTTACATTTGTGACATGGTAGATCGTATAAAAGAAATCATACTACAAGAGGGATTAACATCGGGATCATTTGCGGATATGATTGGTGTGCAGCGGAGCAGTATGTCACATATCATCAATGGTCGTAATAATCCAAGCCTTGATTTCATAGTGAAGACCATTGAACACTTCCCAAAGGTTAATCCGGAGTGGTTACTTAACGGTACAGGTACAATGTATCGGTCCGAAACCAATGATCAACCCATACAAACGGTCAGAGAGCTCTCTATTTTCGATTCAGCTCCACAGCCACCTATAAAGCCTTTACCTGTACCAGAGCCTAAACTTGTTGAAAAACAAGTAGATCAGGTGAAAATTAGGGAAAAGTATGTCGATAAGGTTTTGATATTTTATTCTGATCATACCTATGATGAGTTTTTAAAGACTCAGAAACCCGAATTCTGAGAATTTCGGCGATTTAAGTAAATTTGCAGCTGATTAATCTGGTATGCATGTTCTATAGAAAAATTGTCCGACCACTACTCTTCCTTTTCGATGCAGAATTTATCCATAGTTTTACTTTTTTCTTTTTTCGGCATTTCCCTTTTATCGGTTTTATACTACGGAAGCGAATCTGTCTTGAACAAACAGGGTTCGATTTAGATAGTTCTTTCCTTGGACTTAATTTCCGACACCAGGTAGGTATTGCTGGAGGTTTAGATAAAAATGCTGTGGCCCTCAAATTCATGAAGAATCTTGGATTTTCATTTATGGAGATCGGAACTGTTACTCCTCTTGCCCAAAAAGGTAATCCAAGACCAAGAGTTTTTCGGCTGAAGAGAAATCAAGCCTTAATCAACCGGATGGGTTTTAATAATGCCGGACTGGAAGCAATAAAACTTCGTCTGAAGAATCGTCCTAAGAACTTTATTATTGGTGGAAACATTGGAAAGAATACATTAACACCCAATGAAGACGCATGGAAGGACTACCTAACTTGCTTTATTGGGCTCTATTACTATGTCGATTTTTTTATTGTTAATGTAAGTTGTCCAAATATTAAAGATCTTAGCAAGCTTCAAAACCGTGATCAATTGAAAGAGATCCTGATGTACCTTGTTGATTATCGCTCAGGAATGCCAGAGAAACGCCCGATAGTATTGAAAATCTCACCTGATTTATCATTTATTCAACTTGATGAGGTGATTGAAGTCGTTCTCGAAACTGGCATTGATGGGATTGTCGCTACGAATACCAGCGTCAAGCGAGCAAATCTGGATTATTCCGAAGAAGAACTGTGTGTAATAGGACAAGGTGGTTTAAGCGGTAAGCCTCTTTCAGCAATATCAACAACTGTCATTACTTATCTCCATCAAAAACTCGGTGAAAATTTTCCGATCATTGGTTCGGGTGGTATTATGACACCGGAAGATGCCATCGAAAAATTGCAGGCTGGTGCAAAACTGGTTCAATTGTATACGGGATTTATCTACGAAGGACCTGGATTATTACCCAAGATGCTGAAAGCTATACAATTGAGCCAAAGGAAGGTTTAACATCTTTTAAGTTTTTCGCTGCACTTTTATACCATTCGGTATGCACGATCCAACTATTTTTACGGGGTGAAAGTGAAACGATTATATATAATTGCTGTTGTGCCGTTATTTTTTGGCTTGATGGTTGTTAATTGCACCAAGGTTAATAAACCGTTAAAACCTCAGCAAGATTCAGTTTTACAGTCTATTTCCAGATACCTGGATTGGGAAAGTGAGAATGGATTCGATGGAGTGGTATTGGTTAAGACTCCGGGAAATGAACCCATGATCAGATCCTATGGGTATGCCAATAAAGAACAGCTGATTCCTAACTCTCCAGAAACAGCTTTCGATATAGGTTCGATAACAAAACAGTTTACAGGTGCTGCCATCATGAAGCTGGAAATGAATGGCAAGCTTTCTGTCGATGACAGTATAGGTAAGTACTTGCCCGATCTTTCCCCCGACAAGAAAATGATCACTTTTCATCAGCTTTTAACACATACTTCCGGACTTCCAACTGATATCGGCTCTGATGCAGAGGTAATTACAAAAGATGTTTTGCTAACCCGCTTAAATGGAACTCCTTTATTAAGTGCTCCAGGAACTGATTACCATTACTCCCATGTCGGATACAATTTGTTGGGTATTTTAATTGAAGCTATTTCTGGCACAGACTACGAAAACTATCTGCAAACCAATCTTTTTAAGCCGGCCAAGATGAAGTATACAGGTTATCGCACTCCAGATTGGAATGCTACCAGTGTTGCTCATGGATATAGGTTCTGTAATGATTGGGGTGGTCCTATGGACGCAGGCTGGCTTGAGGATGGTCCATCGTGGAGCCGTCGTGCAAGTGGTGGAATGTTGAGTACTGTAAGCGATTTGTATGCCTGGCACGAAGCCTTACTTGGTAACGATATACTGGATGAAAAAACTAAATCCAAGTATTATTATCCGCAAAAACCTGTCAAAATTGATAATGTGCAATCATCTGGATATGGTTGGAGAATTATCAAAACTACCAGGCAGACCAATGTTATAGCACATAATGGCTGGAATGGAAGGTTTTATTCCGACTTTCTCCGGTATCTTGATGAAAAGGTTACTATCATTTTGCTTTCCAATAAATATCGCAAGGGCAACCAAAGTATTCCTTATGAAATTGCAAAATGCATCTTCTGGAGAGGTTATCAGCCACAGCTGGCTGGTAGTCTAACTCAATGCCTTGATTCACTTCCGGATAACCGCTTAGGGAAACTTGCAGGAAGGTTTCTGACGCTTCTTGCCAATGGAACGGAAAAGGATTTCAAAGATTTCTCTGAAAAATGCCTGTCAAGCCAGATGATCCAAAAATTTGGTAATGATACACTGGTTAATAATTTGTGGGATCTCCAAAAACGTACCGGGCCTTTGAAAATCAGGCAAATAATGATTACGGACAACCAGCAGATGAATATCGAAGTCTTCCAGCTTAGTAATAACAAGGAAGCTTTTATCCAGCTATTCTTCGATAAAAACGAGGATTATAAAATCCGGGGATTTCGTTTTGATTCCACCGAGCAGAAAAATTAGCCGGAGAGCTTTAATTAGGGTTGGACATCGCGCATAATACCATGTTCTAGGCTAATAAATGTTTCTGTACTAGCAACACCTGGAATACCCTGAATGCGTCCGTTTAAAACCTCCATAAGATGTTGGTTGTTTTTACAGTACACTTTTAGAAAAATAGCGTAATTGCCTGTTGTATAATGACATTCAACAATTTCTGTAATCTTTTCCAGCTCCTTGACTACAGAATGATACATGACGGCTTTTTCCAGAAAAACCCCAACGTAAGCACAGGTGCTAAAGCCAAGATTCTCAGGTGAAAGCTTAACACTGTAGCCGGTTATAATACCCTGTTGTTCCAGTTTCGCCACCCTTTGATGAATGGCGGCGCCCGACATGCCACATTCACGCGCCACTTCCAGGAAAGAGATCCTGCCTTTCTCCGAAAGAAGTTTCATAATCCGTCGATCAATACCGTCTATTTTAACACTCTCCGACATTACAAAGTCTGTTATATTTACTATTGGAATAAAGATAGGCAACTTTTTTTTGAGATCTGGGCTACCGGAAATTGTCAGTCCAATAATTTTGCATCTTTACAACCCGCAAGATTGATTATTGCTTATGCCTGATGAGATAATTTATAAGGAAGGACAGAGGTTTCAATTCCAGATTACCAATAAACTGGTACTTCCTGGTACTGATGAGGCTAATTTTATACTCCTTGGACCCGACCAGAAGAAGTACCTTTTGCCAGAGCAATATTATGAAAATTACCATCTAAAGGTTGGACAAACAATAACTTGCACAATTGATAAAGTAAATTGCTCCGGAAAGATCTTCCTCGAACCGGATCATCCTTATTACAAAATTGGCGAACGATATGACTTTCTGGTGCTTCGCCTGGCTGAGCAGGAAAATTTCTTGGGCAGAACTCAATTGATTGCCTGGGTTCGCGATCTACATGGACTGGAATGGTCGTGCCCTATTGATAAGGCGGAAGATATTGAACCGGGGTACAGCTACCTGGCTTGCCGGGTTGAACGTATTAAAAAAGGCGAACTGATTTTATCACTTCCAGCAATGACAAATCGTTTCACCTCACTTAAGGCGGGTGTGATATACTCATTTAAGCTTCAGGATATCAAGACGTTTGAAAATGAGGAATTCTATGTTCTGAAGGATACTATTGGCAATTTCCATAGGCTTCCCCTTTTACATTATATTCATTATGGCTTTAAACCCGGCCAGAATCTAGAGGCCATGGTTGTAAAGTATAAGCCTAACGGTGAATGCGTTATTGAGCCTGTCCATCCTTTTTACAAAATCGGGGAAAGCTATTCATTTAAGTATTCCAGCTTGCAAAAAACGGTCGACTTGTTTGGGCGTGTTGAAGCAGTAATAACAGTGATTGACCTATTTGGCCAGGAAATTAGAGTAAAGCCGCAAACCTGGCAAACACAACTTGATACTTATAATCCCGAGACAATAAACTGCCTGGTGCAGAATTTCAGGAAGGGTCGTCCGGTTTTGGTAAATATCGAGGAAAACAAGTGAAAGCCCTGATATTGTTTTTCGGCCTACTATTGTCCGTTCCCATACTGAGTATTGCCCAGTCCAAGGAAATAATTATAAATATTCAATTTGATAATCAGATCGATACGGATATTCAAGCCGTACCAGCCATATTAAAGTATGATAAAGAGTTTGCCTTCAGCTTTACCTTTGATGACGGAAGGAGTGACGCCTTTAGCCTCGGTTATAAATTAATGGCTGGCGGGCACAGCGAAATGGATAGTTTGGATTATCCCGGCCTGTTTTATACCGATGGCTGTGGAAATCTTTTGCCATTTAGAGCTGGAATCTCTTGGTATACAGCAAATTCCGCAATGGTAGATCTGCATTTGAATACCCCGAGCTACCTGACATACAATGATGCAAAAACTTTATCGAACGGTGGCTGGGATTTTTTCAATCATAGCTATAACCACCAATCCGGGTTAAATTCAAGTGATTACGTTTGGCAGTTGACAGAAAACAGTAAATCATTCAAGGCCAATACCGGAATCAATTTTAATATTTGTGTTCCCCCTGATGGTGATACGGGATATATCGCACCTGCATTTGCTTTGGGAGCCTTAGCTTGCATTACCAGCATGGGCGCACAAATCGGTAATGAAATCGGAGCCGATATTACTATTCCTGTACCCTCGCCAAATCCGATTTATTGGAGGCACGAAATCAATAGTGATAATTATACGGCGGAATTATTAAAAAGTGCCATTGACAGATGGGTAGGAACTACGGGACAGGGAAAGCAGAAATGGTGGAACGAATTCACTCATCGAATTGATTATAAACACATAGCGAGCAGTTTAGAATTCCCTGCTTTTAGATCTTACTTCGAATATCTCGAGCAAAAATATGGTCGTCTGGGAAAGGATAATGGATGGTTTGCCGGTTCAGGTGAAGTGCTCGATTACCTACTGGTGAGGGATAAAGTTATCATTCATAATGAGAAAAATGGTTCGTTATTAAGCGTCCATATTGATTTTTCAAATGTTCCTGAAACTCTTCGTCATTATAATCTGAGCCTTTTGGTGAAAAACCCAGGGCATGTTGAGTCTATCCGAACAGACAGTCCTTTGGATATTACTTATCATCAAACCTCTGAGAAATTGCTGATAAATATTGATTTTCCGGATTCCTATTTTTCAGGGATTAATGAAACTGCTAATGAAACATTACCAGCAGATGCCTGCTATCCAAATCCTACCACAGGCAAGTTAATCATGAATGTTCCAGTTGGTATTTCAAATCCCAGGGTGGTCATCTCAGATATGAGGTCTTTAATTATATCAGAACCACCGATTGAATTGCGTAATAATCAAATATACATTGATTTAGGAAGAAATAAATGCTCGCCTGGAATTTATGTTATCAGTCTATTTTCAGGGCAACGGCTAATAAAATCTTCAAAAGTTATTCTAAATTTCTGAAGCGATAAATACGAAGAAATATGAGAGTATATACAAGAACCGGCGATAAAGGCGAAACCTCTTTATCTGGAGGAACCAGGGTCCAAAAAGATCATCCCAGGTTGGAGGCTTATGGGACGGTAGATGAATTGAATTCGCATCTTGGTCTTATTCAGTCAATTATCCCAGACGAGGTTGAAAAAAAAAGGCTTACCGGCATTCAGAACCGGGTCTTTGTGGTAACTTCCAACCTTGCGGTGGACAAAGAAGAACTTTTGCAAAAACTGCCGCACATTGTTGAGGATGATATTACAGATCTTGAAAAGGCAATGGATTTTCTTTTAGATCAGATTCCCGAATTGACAAATTTCATTTTACCGGCCGGACATCATTCAGTAGCAACCTGTCATATCGCCCGAACGGTTTGCAGAAGGGCTGAGAGACGAATGATAACCCTTTCACGGGAGAATACCATTGATCCCATTTTGATTAAATATATAAACCGCTTGTCTGATTATCTTTTTGTTTTAGCCAGAAAAACGGCATATGACCTGGGGGTTGGCGAAGTTATCTGGACCCGTGACTTCAGGGAAAAGGAATAATGGCTTTATTTATTGGATCGCCCGCTATTGGGCGACGAAATGGTAAATAATATAGCCTTGCTGAAGTTGGCTCGCTGTTGTACTGAAGTTAAAACGGGTGCGTTGGGCTGCATCTTTAGCAGCATCTAGAAAACATGGATCCGAAGTATCTGTACCCGCTTTGTTGATCGTGGTTAATTCAACTTTACCTCTTTGTCCAACCCGAACATCAACCTGAACCGTGGCACCTCCCTTGCATTTATAAACCGGTATAGGAAGATATGCTACTTTTCTGTCATCCAGCTTAAAGTAAATATTAGTCGGACCTTTATATACCTGTTCCTCTTCAATCTTTTTAGGTTGGTAAAAATCAATCGGCTTTGATTCAACTTTTGGGAGCTCCTTGTCGCCAGGGTTCAGGTTATTATCTTTAATAATATCCTTTACAGCCTGATTTACACGTCCCTGAACTTCACGGTCAATCGATCGTTTTGAAGCCTGTGGAGTCTTGTAATCATCATATTTTTCAACTTTATCTTCTGCCTGATTAACAGCAATATTTCTGGCTTGACGCCCAGAAGGTCTTTGGCGGGATTCAGCCTGCTGTTTTACAGTCTCGATCTTTTTGATCTGTTCCAGAACCTTCAGGTCGACGTAAATCAGTTCATCCTGTTTTTTCTGAACATTATTAACCTTAATAAACAGAATGATTACCAACAAAAGCATATGAAAAAGCACGGTACCGAAGATACCGTACTTATTCTGCGAAAGTCTTTGTATGTATGCCCTATCAGCCAAATTTCTTTTGTCTTCTCTATGAATAACAGGGCATAAAAGTAGTCATTAATATTTGCGGATTTGGTCTTGGTCGCGGACAATAATTTCAGGTTTTCCCTCCCACATATTTATCAAACCAATTACCCAGACAAATTCCTGATCGAAATACCATTTTGGGCTTAAACTGATGTTCCTGGCAATCTCTTTTGGAATCACGATACTAAGGTCCTGGTAAGGAAAATCTCCACCGACATAAAGTATATAGTTCTCATCTTCAGGTGAATAATAAACCTCTTGCACTTTGCCATAAACCTGACGAACCGTTCCGGCAAAATCCTTAGCATCATAAGCAGATATCGTTTCTATCTGACTTCCAAATTCCATGTTCCAGTCGTGCTGGGCAGGATAGTAGAACATGAACCTGTGAAAAAGAAGAGGAGTCCAAATCAGATCGATATGACGAGGCATACGATAATAGTACCTGGCTCTGCGAAGTTCCCAAGGCATTGGCACAAAATGATCATTCAGGTGGTTGAAAATACGAACTCTTCTCCGACCGTACCAATCATCATAATCATGATGATCGCGGTTGAACTCATCAGATCTTCTTAAACTTTCGAAATTATCATAGTCCAGTTTGTATTTTCTTGAAGTGAAAACTTCATCATTCTGGTGACGGATTACCGTTCCATCATCGCGTGTTAAAGTTCCTCTGCCTTCGTGATAAACTCGGCCAGATTCACTATTTCTATCAGTATTGGATTGATTCCTAACAGTTTCCTTGATTTTACGGGCACCCTCGTTATTTGAACGCGATCCCTGGCTATTCGTACGGACATCCTCCTTATTGGTACGTACATTTTGATTATTCGTTCTAACATCCTGTCTGTTAGAGCGTACGTTTTCGCTATTAGACCGCTTTTCCTGAGTCCGATCGGTTGTCCGGGTTTCAACCTGCGGGCGTTGGAAACGTCTGGTTTCAACTTGAGTGCGAGTTTTTTCATGGGAAGTTTCAACTACCTTCTTTTCATTACCCGACTTATTATCAGTCCTGGAAGTGGTACGGTGAACGGCTTCCTTTTTGGCTCCGCTTTTTTCTGATTTGGTTTCTTTTGCTGTCCTGGTAGCTTGTGGATAAGCGGTTAGTCCAGTCACCAGAAGCATGGCAAAAATTAAATAGTTTTTCATGGCTTTGGATTTTGAGTATTACTTATGCTCAGCATAAGCAAATGACTTGCCAAAACACGTTGGTTTATCAATCTGATTACGATAAATGAATAAACGGGTTGAAATTGCCTACAAATGAGTATTAACTCTATCTTGTGCTATAAATAAACGCTATCAGCAGCATCCAGGCGAATAGCCTTCTCATAGAACCATTGAGCGGTGTAAAGATCAAAAAGGGCCATACCAACAAGTTTAAAGAGGGTAGTCTTGCTCGTATCTGCAGTAACTTTTCCACTGATCAGTGAACCGATTGGGATGACCTGCTTCTGTTTCAGAAGTCCCATTTCGATTGGATGAATGATATCTCCAGACTCTTCCAAAGCAAATCTCACATCTACAAAGCAATGGTCAATAAGCTTAAACAACGAATCTGGTAATTCCCGCATCTGAGGTTTATAAGATCCTATAGCGATCAGGTGTTTGTTCAAAAGCAGTTCCGGTACATCAGCCAGAACAGGTTTAGATGAATTCGTAGCTGTAATAATGACTTCTGATTTCTCCATCAGCTCCTCACTGGTATTAACCCTGATCAGCTGAACCTCAGGTAATGATGAAACGAGGCAGGATATAAAGGTTTTTGCCCTGTCGGCATATTTATCCAGGATATAAACCTTTTGGATGGGGCGAACAGTACACGCAGCTAATATCTGGTGCATTCCCTGAACTCCGGCACCAATCAATCCCAGGCTGCTAACATTCTCGGGAGTTGTATATCTGATTCCAGCAGCGGCAACGGCTGCAGTCCGGATAGCCGTGAGTTTAGCTCCATTAAGCACGGCCAGCGGATCTCCGGTTTCACCGCTATTCAATACGACAATACCTTTGATCACTGGTTCATTTCTCGATGGATTATCCGGGAACATACTTACCAGTTTTGTACTAAAATACTTGCCACTCTGAGCTGGCATAAGCAATAATGTGTTATTTGAAAAGCTCATGCTTACCCTGTCGGGTTGAACAAAATTACCTTCTTCATAAGCTATCATGGCTTTGATCATATGATCGATAAGACCATTCCAGTCGATCATTTGTGCCAGTGCAGATTCATTGATGATGAGCATGTTACTGTAAATTAATATTTATTACCTGATTGTTCAAAACTATTGATACCGGTTTCTAATCTTCTTGCCGTAGGAGTATCTGAGAGACCGCAAATTGCAGTGCAGCGGAGAGATGATGGAATTAGCTGCCCGACCTTAAACATCGTTATAATCGATTCATTTAGCGGTATAACTGCCTGAATACCTCCTAATATCATGTTGGCGGAGGTCAAGGCATTAGCTGCTGCATTTGCATTACGGCTCAGGCATGGAATTTCAACGCGATTTGCAATCGGGTCGCACACGAGGCCCATCACATTTTGCAGTGCCATTGAGGCAGCATCGAACGACTGCTGAGCAGTGCCACCTGCCATCTCCACTAATCCTGCCGCTGCCATTGCAGCACCTGCACCTGTTTCAGCCTGGCAACCAGCAACTTCAGCCGCAAAAGTTGCATCCATTGCAATAAATAATCCAACAAGCCCGGCGGCCCAGAAACCATCTAAAAGGGACGAATGATCCTGTTGATAATCAGCAAGTCCGATTAAACAACCCGGTAATCCACCGCATGCACCTGCCGTTGGAGCTGCAACAATAACTCCCATACTGCTTTTTACTTCCATCAGAGCAGTGGAGTAGGCTATCATCGTATTCAATGGACCAGCCTCGATAAGTCCACCAGCCTTTTGTTTAGCTGTAAAGCCGGGCGATTGCGAACCAACCAGGCGATCTGGATAACTGGTACCACCTAACCCAACCAGAATGCTATTTTGCCATATAGCTATCAGATTGTCCATCATGCCATTAAGTTGCTCCATTGTATAACCTGATCTGGCCTGCTCAAACAACCGAGCTAATTTACTTGCCGGAAGAGTCATCAGATCAGCATTTTGCATTAGTTCAGGAAGGCTGGAAAAGGGTAGGGCGGCACCTGAATTTCCCGGAACCGGCATTACCGGCTTTAAAATCCTGAAAAGTTGAAGAAAACTCTCAAAAGTCTCATTATAAGATTGAATATCTGGAACTTCCGAAAAACTATAAAGTACAGCATTGCGAAATCCATCATTGACCCATTCGCAATTTGAATATCCAGGAATATTAATCATGATATCTTCGATACTCTTCCTGGCTTTACAATCGGAATCATCTTTAAAAATAGCAAATAAGACATTCTCATCACCCTGAATATCAGTTGGAAAACCCATCAGGCTTATAACTTTTATCATGCCACCGCCAGTTGAAATAGCCTTTGCGTTATATTGATTGCCAAAGATGTCAGTGAGTGTACATTTATAAGTATTCGGATGATCTGCAGCATAATCCTTAACCAGAAATGATATGTCGATTCCGGCGTTTTTTGCGATGGCCAATGCATCCGGCATATTCGGATCAAGAATATCCAATCCTGCCAAACCTGTTGCAAGCCCCAGATCAGACCCCTGGGTTTGATGTGTCGTTGCCAGACTGCCTCCGGTATGAAACTCGAATATCGCCGATTTAGGCTGATTCCCGGTCAAATCCCGAAGTAAGCGGCCTATCCTGTAAGAACCTGCTGTGTGAGAGCTGGAAGGGCCTCGCATTACAGGGCCCAAAACATCATTGAAAATAGTAGGTATTGAGTTTTGCATAAATAATCAGTCTTAAACCAAACGCACAAGGTAGTTGCTGAAAGTCTAATTTTGCCTATCAGCCATCAATTCACGAATTTTATTTTTCAGACTTTCAAATTCAGCTGTATCATAAAGCCGGGTCATCAATACGATTTTCCCAGTTCGATCAATTAAAATATTCCTGGTAACGCCGGCAGCTTTATCTGCAAATTTCATGAAGATCTCAGAATTTTCATCAAGTGCAAGCGGGTAGGTAATCTTCATTATTTTCGCAAAATCAATAACTTTATCTATAGATTCGCCGCGGTCTATACCAATTAATACCAATCCTTTATCCTTATTAACCTGCCAGATGTCACTTTCGATAAACGGCATTTCTTTACGACAAACACTGCACCAACTGGCTGTGAATTGAATCATCACAACTTTTCCTTTTAAATCACTTATCGAAAAGGATTTCCCGTCAGTGTATTTCACTGTAAATTCAGGAACCTGCTGACCGGTCTTGACAAGATATCCGCGATTATCCGGAGTTTGAGCCGATAGTTCCATTCCAATAAATATTACTACACCTATGGCCAAAAGATTTATACGTTTCATAATAATAGTTGAATCAATCAAATATAGATAAATTCAATAAATGCTAACAAATTCGAAGAATTCATTTGTCTTATAATTAATATTATGTTAAAT
>CAINOB010000101.1 GCA_903851365.1 uncultured Bacteroidota bacterium | reverse complement strand
TCAGAAGGTGGCCATGATCAAATACGTTCGCGAATTCCTGGTAAAGAATCCGCAAGCATTGGTAGCCGGTCACAACCAGTTCGCACAAAAAGCCTGTCCTTCCTTCAATGTGCCTGCATGGCTTAAAGCCATCGGAATTAATTCAAAGAACATTTATATCCACCTGTAATGAAAAAATACTTCAGTTCAATCGCTTTTATCATTCTGGGAGCCGTTATTATGGCCGCGCTGATGAGGGAATGCGATCACCAATCCGAAACAATCAAATGGAAAGCGATTACATCCGTTAAGGATTCAATCGTTGAAATTCCTGTGGATAAAACGCATGATAAGCCAGCTCCAACAGATAAACACGATACCGTTATCCGTGAAGTTGATTCAGCCGCTATCCGGAATAATGCAATTGTTACGTTTTACGCTTACAATGCCAGGTATGAATATGATCTCCCGATTCTCGATGACTCAACCGGAAAATATAACCTGGTCACATCAGTGCAATTCAATCAACTGGGAAAATACAGGCTGGTAGGCCATGGTTATGTGAAATACCGCATCAAAACAACCGAAAGAACCATTCCTGCCATAACAAGGAATAAAGTGTTTATAGGGGCTTCTTTGGCTTCGGACAGGATTTATCTTTCCACGTCGGCAGATCTTTACCTGGTCACAAAGCGCGATAATCTTTACCAGGCATCTATCGATCCATTTAAGCATATTTATAAGGCCGGTACCGCCGTAAAAATAAGACTCCGGAAGTAGGAATAAGAGCGTTCTTTGATTTTTTCGATTCCTGGAACGGGCTGCAGCAATGTGGCCCGTTTTATTTTTTCAGCTGGCTCAGGAACGCCGGACGGAAATCCATAACCTTCTGCGACTTTTCACCGAAATGCTGGTGAACATACCGAATCGTACTTTCGACAGAGGTATGTCCCAGGTGAGATTTTACTTCAGCGATCGTTGCTCCGCTCTCCAGGAGTTTACCCGCTCCGGTATGTTTGAAGCTGTAAAACTTATATAACTGCGATAAATTAAGCGCATCCCTGTGTGTTGCAAACCTGTTCGTAAAATGATTCTTACCATGTGGCTCAGTACCTGGTATTCCCTTTTTCCCGAAAACATAAAAATTTCGCTGGTATCCCATGAGTTTAAAATCGTGACAAAGCTCGAGCATTGCATCCGGCATTGAAATACGCCTGGCGCCGGTCTTACCGGTATCAATCCGGATATAAATCCGCTGGTTATGAAAATCGATATCCTCTATTTTCATAAGGCGCAATTCATTCCCGGGCCTGCAGCATAAATAAAATTCGAACAGGCTGGCCAGGAACATCTGGGGATCATTTATCGCCACATAATTAAGGAAAGTTACCATGTCTTCGTCCATAATCGGCCTGGCGGCCATATCCTTTGTCTTTTTTCCCCTGGGGAGATCTTCCATGGGAATGGTTTCAACAATCTTTTTTTTCTTGAAATACTGGAACATCATGCCCACATTCTGCCGGTATTTATTGATCGTAATGCGGTCCAGTTTGCGATCGTTCACCAGGTAGTTGAAAAAATCCTTCACCATATCGTTTGTTATTTCAAACGGCCGGATATTATTCAATCCTTTATTCTCCAGGTATTGGCAGAACAGGCGGATCTTTGAGTTATAGGACTCATAACTCTTGGGAGAAATCTCCTGTTTTTTCTCCAGGAGAAACTGCGACATGTACTTCCGGAGATGGTTGAAGTCCTTCTTATTCGCGCCCCAGTGCGCTTTTACCTGGCCGTATTCGATCTCATCGGTATAGATGTATTTTGTTTTGTCCCATGGGCGCCAACCGCTGGTGAGCTTTCGGGTATAATATTCGATCAGCTCATCGGCATATTTTCGCTTTTCGGGATCCGGTTTATTTTTAAATCCCTTATAAACGCGAAATCGCTGCATCAATCCTTTTGGATTAAAGCAGCGATATTCAACAAACCATCCCGTATCTCCCGATACCAAATAAGGCAAAACAACTTCGACGTTTTTCATTTTTCAAGTTATTCTGCGTCCCCACGCCATAACTTTTTGTCTGAAAAACCTGTCTATTTTTTCATTCAATTCCTGGAAGTCCCTATTAACGGTACTTTCCGGGGTTTTGTGGAGCGTATGGGAAGCGTATAATTACTCCAAACCATGCAGCTGGTCAGCTACTTACAATTTGTCTGTTTTGTATTTTTTTGATCTCATACTTTACTTTTTGTCTGGAAATTAATCTTTACAGCTTATTATATTTACTATGTATAACCTTAAGTTAGCCTGAATTTGACTTCCTTGATGGTGGTGATACTCCTATTTCCCTATTCAACTGCGCAATAATTTTTTCTTTATGATGTAGTTGTTCTTTCAAAGTCTCAATAATGCCATCCTTTTTTAAGCAATCCTTGCAATCTCCATATTTTTCTATTGGTTCAGCAACTGATGTATATTTTTCACCGAAAAAATAAGAGATAGGAATTCTAAGGTGACTCGATAGAATTTCAAGATCCTTTACCGTAAATGTTTGATTATTAAGTTTATTATCCAAACCTGTTACGGTAACGCCTAATATCTCTGCGAATTCCTTCCG
>CAINOB010000100.1 GCA_903851365.1 uncultured Bacteroidota bacterium | reverse complement strand
CTTTAACCTTCTGCCTTTTAAATTCCTCACTAAAGTAACGGATTTGTCTTTCAACTCTTTCTTGTCGAACTTTTTCTAGTGTTGCCATTTTTAACCAATTTTAAGGGTGAAAAACGGTCATCTTATTTCAGGCAAGGACAGTCTGAAATCGGCAGTAATGGTTCTCGGAGCATTGTCATCCCGGCGAAAGCCGGGACCCCGTCACAGACCACGGCATTCATCAGTAGAACGCTCGCCTTGAATAGAGTATTTCGCAAACCCGTTCTTCCAGAATGCACCCTATGTAGGCATCCCTTTTCTGTCATTCCTGCGAAGGCGAAGCCGGAAGCAGGAACCTTTACGCCCTAGCAGTAAGGCAAAAAGAGCACGTTCCCGCTGTAATACCTTCACTAATTTTTCCGACCTTGGTGGCTCAGAAATTTTTTCGACCATGAAATATCTTGCGCTCTGCCTGCTATCCTGCGGTATTATACTGATGGCCTGTCAGCCATCAAGTGCCCAGACAGCCATAAAAACAACCCTTCCTGCCGGCGCTGGCAATAGGGATGAACGTCTGGTAGGCTTACTGATCAAATCAGAATCCACCGCCGCAACGATCAAAAGCATTACGTTCAACCTGCAGGGCACCACCAATATTGCTGATATAAAAACGGTGAAGCTATATTTTAGCGGCACATCAAAACGGTTCGATCCTGCTAATGACCAATTATTTGCGAAGGTTCGGCCTTCATCAGGCAACATTATTATTAAGCGTGATGTGATACTGGTAAACGGTGAAAATTATATCTGGATAACCGCTGATCTGAAAGCCTCTGCCAGGGAAGGAAACCAGCTCGGCGCTAATGCATTATCTTTTACCCAAGCCAATGGCACTGTGGTTCCGATTGCCCAGGCAGATGGCACCCGAACCATTCTTTTAACTCATAAACTTCTCTTTCAGGGCGGCGATGGAGGATCAAAAAGTTATAGGATTCCAGCCATTGTAACGGCAGCCGACGGTTCGCTGGTGACCGCCACCGATAAGCGCTGGGAGGGCTCCGACGACCTGCCTTCCCATATTGATATTGTTGTGCGCAGAAGCACTGACAGGGGTCGAACCTGGAGCCCTGCAGCAACCATTGCCGGTGAAGGAACTACCATGGGTTATGGCGATCCAGCGCTGGTGGTGAATAAAAAGAACGGCGAAATCGTTTGCCTCTTTGCTTCCGATAAAGGCTGGCCTGCCTCCACAGCCGCTGCGCCCCTTCGCATAAACCAATCGATCAGCGCCGACAATGGGGTTACCTGGAGTGCGCCTGCTGATATTACTTCCCAGATATACAGCGCTACCTGCCCGAACCCGGTAACCCAATTGTGGCAGGGAGCTTTCGTTGCCTCCGGTACTGCCGCCCAGCTGCGAAGCGGCCGCCTGCTGGCAGTTCTCGCTGTGCGTGAGCCATCCGCCAAGGCGGTTTCGAACTATGTTATTTACTCCGATGATAACGCCAAAACCTGGCAAGTTTCCACCAATCGGGCATCTGCCACAGGGGACGAAGCCAAATTAGCTGAGCTGGATAATGGCGATGTGCTGATGAGCATCCGCCATTCGGGCCACCGCCTGTTTAATTTGTCGCATGATCATGGCATCACCTGGGGCAATCAGGTTGATCAGAATGACATAATGGATCCATTCTGCAATGGCGATCTGATCCGCTATACCGCCCTGACTGATGGATTCAATAAAAACAGGTTGCTGCATTCGATCCCGTTTGCCCCCTCCAGGAGAAATGTCAGTGTACTGCTCAGTTATGATGAAGGAGTGACCTGGCCCATAAATAAACCCATTTATTCGGGGTCATCTGCCTATTCGGCACTTACCATTCTTGATGATGGAACCATCGGAATGTACTATGAAGTAGGGGAATATGAAACCTACCAGATGTATTTTGTTCGTTTTTCACTCGATTGGCTCAGCGACGGAAAAGACAGGTATGCAAAGGCTCAAGGCACAAGGCTCAAGGCACAAGGCTCAAGGCTCAAGGCACAAACTTCGCGCTACTTAATTTTGTAATTTCGTAATTCGGAATTGGTCTTCGAATCTCAACAGTGGCCTTCGAATCTCGAATATGATTTTTGCGTCTCTTCATTCCCGCAATTACCGCCTCTATTTCATCGGTCAGGGCATTTCGCTCATCGGCTCATGGATGCAGAATATTGCCTTAAGCTGGCTAGTTTACCGGCTCACCGGATCGGTCTTTCTGCTCGGACTGATCGGCTTCCTTGGCCAGATCCCTACTTTTATCCTGACACCATTTACCGGCGTGCTGACCGACACGTTCAACCGGCTAAGAATCATGATAGTTACCCAGATGTCCTTCATGCTGCAGGCATTGACCCTAACCATGCTGGTTGTTTTTAATGTGGTTCAGGTCTGGCACCTTATTGTGCTCAGCATTTTTTCAGGAATAGTAACCGCCTTCGATGCCCCGGCGCGTCAATCTCTGGTGATCGATCTGATTGATAAACCGGAAGACCTCGGAAATGCCATTGCCCTGAATTCGGCGATCTTCAACGGGGCCCGCCTGATTGGCCCTGCGATTGCCGGGATAGCCATTGCGGTCGTGGGCGAAGGAATCTGCTTTGGAGTGAACGCGCTCAGTTACATTGCCGTTATTGGCGCTTTAATGCAAATACGCATTCCACCAAAGCCGCAGGCTTCATCGCAGGATAATTTCAAAAAAAGTTTCACCGACGGATTTCGATATACTTTCCAGTCCGTTCCGATTCGAAGGTTGATGATCCTGCTGGCTATGCTCGGGGTGATCGGTATGCCATTTATTGTTTTGCTTCCCGCCTATGCCAAGGTGATCCTTCATGGAGATTCCCATACGCTCGGATACCTCATGTCGTCGATGGGAGCCGGAGCCCTGACCGCCGCAATTTATATGGCTTCCCGAAAATCGGTCGTCGGTCTTGGAAAAATTATCGCCATGAGTATAAGCGTACTGGGGATGGCTCTCCTGCTGGCAGCCTGGTCCGATAAATTGCACTGGTCGATGACTATTTTTTATTTCGGGGGAATGGCCATGATCCTGACACTTTCCTCCATAAATACCATGCTTCAAACCATTGCTGAAGAAGACAAGCGTGGTCGCGTAATGAGTTTTTATGCTATGGCAGTCATGGGGACCAGCCCCTTTGGAAACCTCCTCGCCGGAACCGCCGCAAGCGGTCTGGGTATTCCCATTGCCCTGCTGATTGCTGGTGGGATCACACTCCTGGCAGGTATTTGGTTCGGGATGACCCTGAAATCCTTACGAAAATTTATCCGTCCGATTTACGTTACCAAAGGCATCATTGCCAATCTCCCGGATGAAATCAATTAAAATATTTCTGAGCCTGATATTTGCTCTTTCCGCAGCCATGGGGTTTTCGCAAAATCCGGATAGCGCCAACCTTCCGAAGAAGCCTATAAATATCAAGCTATGTTATAATAGCACCTTGATTTATGGTGGTGCAAGAGCCGGCGCAGAATTTCAGGTGAAAGCCGTTTCCGCGAGCAGGATCAGAAAATCAGGGCGTGAATCATTTTATGTCAAAGAGCTGCTGATTGGACCCACCCTCTCCTGGTACCACCATCCCGGTTTTCACGACAACGTTTATCTGACAATATGCAGCATCTGGAGAAGAACAAAATCCACCTGTTTCTTTACCGAATTCTCTCCTGAAATAGGTTACAGCCGAACCTTTTTAGGGGGCACTACCTACCTGGTTAATGGCAGCGGCAGAGTGTCGGTTGAAAAACTGGCAGGTTATAATTATGCTTTCCTTTCGATAGGCGAAGGTTTTGGATATGATTTTTCGAAATCAAAATCACTTCCCCTGATGATATGCCTTAAAATCAACATGATGGCGATGTATCCATATAACAGTACTTTATATTTAAGGCCGGCTATGGAAGCCGGATTCATTTATAAGCTTCGCGATGAAAAGTAAATTGGTAGTGGGCATTCTTATCCTGATTCTGGCCGCATGCCAGAAGGAAACGATCTCCATGGGAACCGGTGAGTCGCAGACTTTTTATGTGGATAGCAACGGAGCATCCATGCGGGTGCTGGTGGAAGGTAATTTGATAAGCCATGTGTTCCTGATATTTGTTCATGGTGGTCCGGGCTCTTCTTCCTTGCCTTACAATACTGAGTATATCAGCCAGCACCTGGAAAATAAATATGGCATTGTTTATCTCGATCAGCGAAATGCCGGCGCCTCTCAGGGTAACTTTAACGGATCCGGTTTGAACCTGACCCAGATGACCACCGACCTCAGAAATATAATCCTGGTGATAAAAAAGAGGTATGGCGACGATTCGAGAATTTTTCTGCTGGGGCACAGTTTCGGCGGACTGCTGACGGCATCGTACCTGACCACCTATTATATCGATGGAATGGTGAACGGCTGGCTGTTTGTTGATGGCAGCCATAATTATCCCCTGAACGACACGCTCACCAGGGAAAAGCTCCTGAACACCGGGAACGAACAGATCTACTTAAAAAAGCACGTGAAGGAGTGGCAGGAAATTGTCACCTGGTGCAATGACCATCCAGGCAATTTCACACTCGACCAATCACATCAGATGGAGAGTTTTGCGGGAGCTGCTGAGACTTATATCGACGAGGTCACTCAAATCGATCCGGTGGCTTCAAATATGGGATTGGCGCTAAAAGAACAATGGCCGCTCACCTCGATGCTCATGAATTACCTGTATACATCCAACGCGGCGTTCATTAAGGATTTATATAAAACATCCTTTTCCAGCCAGCTGAAAAGAGTGAAAGTGCCCACCCTGTTGCTATTTGGTGAGTATGATTTTACTTGTCCCCTGGGGCTGGGCGACGATATTTTTAATCGGATCGGAACCCTTGATGTTTCTATGGGGATTTCTTATAAAAGCGGCCATGAAATGATGTTTCAGGACCCCGAATTCTTTTGCCGTGAAGTGGCCGGCTTTATTGAACTTCACCGGTGAGAATTACGGATACCTGGATTTTTCTTAAATTAACGGTGAATTCCTTTTACCTGTTTCCTATCCTATGTTTAACATATCGATACAACACGAGGGAACTGTTCCCTGCGTGATTCCGGAAGGCCGGCTCGACACGCTGAACAGCACTGTTTTCAATGAAAAGATTCAATTGCTTGCCGAGCAGGAAGATTATCTGATCATCGATTTTAAAAACTGTAATTATCTGGCAAGTTCAGGAATTCGTGTCCTTATGGTTACAGCAAAAAAACTGAACGCCAGGGGCGGATCCCTCATGCTCGCCAGTCTGCCGCCTGAGGTTTTTCAGGTTATCGAGATGACCGGTCTGCAAAAAGTATTTCCGGTTTTTAAGGACCCGGCTGCTGCAATAGAGGAGATCAGGAGGCTGAGAAAAAAGGCCAGTCAGAGCTCCGAAATTCAAATCGGCAACCTGAATTTTCAGGTCCAGGCTTATGGTGATATCAACCTGCCGGCCAGATTTTGGCATAAAGTAGATATTGTTGGATACAATGAGCTGGGCATATCCGTCGGTATTGGTTCACCCGCCGAATCCCTTGCCGATGATGGTGAAAACCGGGGGACCTTCATTATTATTGGAAACTGTGCCGGTTTTATTCCCTTTGATAGAAAATTTCCTCAGGAATTCAGGGTACTCATGGATGCATCGGCAGGTGGGATATTTCTGCAAAATGCCATCTCCTTTGGTCCCGAACCCTCACTTCAGGTCCGGCTGACCAATCCCTCTAAAATCAGGGCGAGCATACTCACCGATGCAATCCTTCAAATGCCAAAAATGGTCAGTCAAGGCAAACCGTTGGCTTTTGTTATTGCTGATTTTGGCGCTCCGGCTTCTGTTACTTTGTGTTTTTTTGGAGATACTCCTCACGCCAAAGGCTTTCATGGAGCAAAGTTCGTGCTGAACAGCCTGCCCGCCCTGCAGCCCGGTGAGCAGCTTTCAGATTATATGAGCCGGTCGCTCACTATCGAAAATATCGAATCTGTTGAGTCCATCGAGCCTCTCTATCTTCCGTCTTCCGTTTATATTTTTCAATCTCCGGTGGTGTGGGTTTTTAATCCCGATCAATTGGTTGATGCTGAAGATCAGCGTATCAGGATTGAAACTGCCGATGGCTTTGTTCTGGATCCTTATAAAGCCTTTTTGGCCAGGAGATTGTATACCGATTCGGGCAGAGTGGTGATCAGGCAGCTTCACGGCGGTTATTCTGCCCAAACCTTTCAGGTGGAATCGTTCGATCCGGATGGCCGGAAGCTCAGGCCTACAGTGCTGAAGATTGCCAATCGCAACCTTATTTCGCGCGAAGCGGAAAGGTGTCAGAAATACGCCTTGCCCTATATTCTCAATAACAGCGCAATTGTTTTAGGTACCGCTTTCTATTGCGATAACGGTGCCCTGCGATATAATTTTGTCGGCATCGGAGGCGAGCAAACCAAACTCAAATGGCTCACCCATATTTTCAACGAGTGGCCCGCAGATCAGCTTGAACCGCTGTTCGATAAGATATTCCTGCAGATATTGAATCCCTGGTACGGGCAATCGGTAAAGGGGGATATTTTCCCTTACCGCGATCAGGATCCTACCCTGACTTTCTTTCCGACACTATGCGAAACGGCGAAAGAGGTGCTGGCGATTGATCCTGACGAAAAGTTCATGACCATCAGTGAAACAGGCGAAAAGCGCATAAATCCCTATTGGTTCCTGCGTTACGAATATCCCCGCCGGCGCAATCATCCAATCGGATATTATTCAGCCATCTGCCATGGCGATCTGAACATGCAGAATATCCTGCTCGATAAAGAGATGAACGTTTATCTGATCGATTTTTCTGAGACCCAGCCCCGTTCGGCCATCTCTGATTTTGCTCGCCTCGAGGCCATTTTTATGATTGAGCATGCCCCCATCAGCAATGAGAAGGAATTGAGGGAGATGATCGATTTTACTACGCGGTTTTATACTATCAATGACCTTAACCAACTTCCGGATATTACCTGGCAGGGCAGTGAACCTGATAACATGAAACGGAACCTGGCACTCACTTTAAAAATGCGAAACTATGCCCTGAACTGCACTTCCGGTCATCCCGATATCGTTCCCTACTATATTGCCTTGCTCGAGTGGATACTCCCCATAGTCTGCTACGGTGGTACTGAACTGCCGGTTAAGAAATTGTCGGCTTACGTTTCCGGACTTCTCTGCCAAAAGATTCTGGAAGCATGAAAAAGATCCTTTTGATCGAAGATGATCCCACGTTAAGCAGAAACATCAAGGAAGCTCTGACGGAAGAAGAATTGCAGATTGAAACTGCATTCGATGGACTGATTGCCGAGAGAATGCTGAAGAAAGATTATTTCGATTGTATCATTTTAGATATCAACCTGCCCGGAAAAAACGGCTACGAGCTTTGCCGCAATTTCAGGGAACATGACACCACCACCCCTGTATTAATGCTCACCGCCTTCAGCGAGCTGGAGGATAAAGTGGAAGGATTCAACTGCGGGGCCGATGATTATCTGACCAAGCCATTTTACATGCGGGAATTACTCCTGAGGGTGAATGCCCTGATCAGGAGAAATGCTCCCAACCATCGACCCAGCGTCGGGAACAGCATGCTGGTTGCCGACGATATTGTTATCAACCTTTTAACAAAGGAAGTCAGGCGGCAGAATATTGAAATCTCACTGACCCCCAGGGAATATCAGATTCTATTAAAATTGATAGAATGCAAGGGTGAGCTGGTGTCGAAAAAGGACCTTATTAATGAGGTCTGGGGAACCATGGTCGACGTGAATACCAATACAATTGAGGTGTTCATCAACTTTCTGCGTAACAAGGTGGATAAGCCGTTTGGTAAGCAGTCGATAAAAACAAAGCCGGGTTTTGGCTATTATTTTGAAGAAAAGTGAGTATCAGAAGAAAAATACTGCTCTATTTCTCGATCAGCACAATCCTGATGACCGGCGTGGCGCTCTTTCTTATTTATACCCTTTTTTCAGGGTATCGGGAGGAGGAATTTCAGCAGCGGCAGAAGGAAAAAATTACCACTACACTGACGTTTCTGACCGAAATCAAGCAGATTGACAATAATATCATCAATAAGATCGACCGACTGAATATCAATAAGTTGTTTGATGAAAAATTGCTGATATTCGATAAAGACAGAAAGCTCATTTATTCCAGTATTGATGATACGCCGATTACCTTTTCAAGGGAAATTATCAACGATTTATCCCCTGCCAAGAGGTGGATCGAGAAGAAGGATGAATTGTACGACGTGGTGGGAGTGTATATTGAAAATTCAGGCATTGCCTATTACGGTATCAGCAAGGCTTTTGACACTTTCGGATATACAAAACTGAATTATCTGAAGAACGTGCTGTTTGCCACTTTTCTCATCATTTCAGTGCTTGTGGTATTGGTTTCGCTCTATCTCTCGAGGATTATAACCAAGCCAATTGCCGACATCACCGAAAGGATCAACAATTATGATTTTCTCGAGCGGTTTATCCCGATCGAGACCAAAGATCTGAAAAATGAAATCACCCAGCTGGGCGAACAATTCAATATTCTGATCAGGAAGATGAATGATGCCTTTGCCTTCCAGAAACATGCCGTTCACCATATTTCCCATGAATTAAAGACCCCGATTACCATTCTCGTATCAAATTTTGAAAGAATTGAGAAAGAAACAGACATTGGAAAAATCAGGGCCCTGATCGAAATTCAAAAAGAGGATACCCGCAATCTGAGCGAAATAATTAATGCCCTACTCGAAATTTCCAATGCGGAAACCGGAAATATTGCGAAATACAGTTCATTCAGAATCGATGAAATGATCTTTGATGTAGCTGAAGAACTTAGTAAAATTTATCCCGATTTTCAATTTTCAATTGAATATGCTGAGGCCGATGAGGAAAGCAAACTGGTTATCCTTGCTGATGCCCGGCTGGTGAAATCGGCATTGATGAACCTGATGCTGAATTGCATACATTATAGTGACAACGGAAAGGCGAAAATAACAATGACTGCCCTGCCGAAAGAAATCAGGATCGATTTTGAGAATAGCGGCAAGGTGATCGGCGAGGAGGAAAAAAAGTTTTTATTCCAGCATTTTTTCCGGGGTGAAAATAGTCAGGGAAAAAGGGGTTTTGGATTAGGCCTGGTTTTTATCCACAAAATTATCACTCTTCACGGCGGCCGGGTATCCTATGCATCGGCCGGCAATAACACCAATACTTTTGTCATTACCCTGCCCTTAAGGTGAATTTTATCGTTCTTAAGGAATCCTTAAGGTCGGATCGGGGATTTTTGTCATCAAATTCTGAGTATGACAAAAATGAATGGGTTGAAGTATTTAACTCTGGCTGCCGGTCTGATCTGGACAGTAAACCTCCATGCCGGAGATACCCTTAAGGTTAATTTGCGGCAGGCCGACAGTCTTTTTTTGGCCAGGAACTTCAGTTTGCTGGCATCTTCCATGAATATTGAGTCGCAGAAAGCACAGGTCATTCAGGCCAGGCTCTATCCAAATCCAGTTCTATCCTTGGAATTCAACGCGTATGATCCTGAAAATAAAAAAGTTTTGCATGCCGGGCAAAACGGCGACAAGTCGATACAGTTTCAACAACTCATCGTACTGGGTGGGAAGCGAAAATCAGAAATTGAGATGGCAAAAACCAATCAGTCGATTGCGGAATTGCAATTTCAGGATCTGCTGCGCCAGCTGAAATTTAAGCTCCACAGCGCTCTTTTTGCGGTTGGGCAGGAGCGTTTCCTGATTGATAAATACAACAATCAAATGGCGCTGCTCGATACGATCAGTGTTGCCTATCAGATACAGGTGGATAAAGGAAATATCCCGCTTAAGGAGCTGGTCCGTTTAAAGGGTGCTATTTTAAAGCTGAGTGACGATCGGGCTGATTTACTCAAGCAATATTATGATAATCAGGCCGACCTGCAAAAGCTTCTCCAGTCCTCTGCCCCGATCGAGTTTGAATATACCGAAAATGAAATCTCAAAGTATATCCGACTATACACGATTGAAGAATTGAAGGCCGAGGCTTTGGCTAACCGTCCCGATCTGCTCATTATGGACCAAAACAAGGTCCTTGCACGGCAATATCTGCAGTATCAGAAAAGATTGGCGGTTCCCGACATCAATTTCAATACTTCGTATGACCAGATGGGGGGAGCTTTCAAAAACGAGATAACCGCAGGAATCGAAATACCGATCCCTGTCTGGAACCGTAATCAGGGGAATATTAAGGCATCACAATTCAAGCTCAATCAGGCTGAATATGATTTGCTTGGCATGAAAAATGAAATTATGGGCCAATTGCAGGGCACCTATGCGTTTTATTCGGAAACGGTATCGGAATATCAAAAGGCAAGCAAATTATATAACCAGGATTTTGAAATAACATTAAAAGGGATGATCGAGAATTTTCAAAAACGAAATGTTTCCATGATTGAGTTCGTGGATTTTTTCGAATCCTATAATGAGGTGCTTACCGAACTGGTAAGAGTTAAAATTCAATTAGTTGAATCAGGTGAAGAAATCAATCAAATAGTCGGAAAAGATCTTTATTAAAATGAAAAGTGCAATCAATTATCTGGCCATCGGTACCGCTGTAATTCTTTTTTTTGGGTGCCGCACAAATAAACCGGCTGAAATGCTCACAGCCTTTTCCATGAGCGATACCATGATGGCGCGGTGCGAATTCAGCAAGGCTCGGGTCGAAGAAGTGAAAAACGAAATCCGTTTGTTTGGAAAAATATCCGCAGACAATAATAAAACCGCCCAGGTATATCCGGTGGTCAGCGGCGTGGTAAAATCCATCGAAGTTGAACTGGGGGATTACGTCAAGCAGGGGCAGTTGCTGGCGAGTATACAGAGCAGCGAGGTTGCTGCCTTCCAGAAAGAAAAGCTCGATGCCATTAATGATGTGGCAATCGCCGAGAAAAATCTGCAGGTGGCAAAGGACCTTTTTGCCGGAAAGCTGAATTCCGAAAAGGACCTGATTGCTGCTGAAAAGGAGCTGGAAAAATCGAAAGCCGAATGGGAGCGGATGAATGAGATTTACAAAATCTATAATCTGGGTAAAGGATCGATTTATAATATCTTAGCCCCGATAAGCGGATTTGTGGTACAGAAGAAAATCAACCAGAATGAGCAAATCCGGTCAGACATTTCCGAACCGCTTTTCTCGATCGCCGAAATCAATGAGGTCTGGGCACTGGCCAATGTGAACGAAAGCGATATATCAAAGGTTCAGGTCGGGTTCGATGTTACGATAAAAACCCTGGCATTTCCCGACAGCGCCTATCTGGGGAAAATCGATAAAATATTCAACGCTATCGACCCGGGTACAAAATCCATGAAAGTGAGAATCAAGATTCCCAATGCTGATTTTAAGCTGAAACCCGAAATGAATTGCACCGTTGCGGTTAATTATTCCGAAAAGGAAAAAATGATCGCGGTACCATCATCGGCGGTGATTTTTGATAAGAGCAAATATTGGGTCATGGTGTTCCGCGACAAGCAGAATATCGATACCAGAAAGATTGAGGTTTACAGGCAATTAGGCGATATAACCTATGTCAGCAGCGGACTTTCTGAGGGTGAAACCGTTATTACAAAAAATGGGATGTTGATTTATGATGCTTTAAACGACTAGCCAGGCCATGAATAAGTTTATTAAAAATGTAATTGCCTTCTCGCTCAAGAATAAGTTTTTCACTTTCTTCTGGGTGGGAATATTGCTGGTAGCCGGAATCGTGAGTTTCGTGAAAATACCGATTGAAGCTTTTCCCGATGTCACAAATACCCAAATCATCATCGTTACTCAATGGAACGGTCAGAGCGCCGAGGAGGTGGAGCGGTTCGTCACTACGCCGATTGAGGTGGCCATGAGCGGGGTCCAGAAAAAAACAAGTGTAAGGAGCATCACCATGTTCGGCTTATCCGTGGTGAAGATAATCTTTGATGACAATGTGGAGGATTTTTTTGCCCGTCAGCAGGTTAACAATCAGCTTGTTACTGTTCAGCTGCCTGAAGGGGTTGCTGCAGATGTTCAACCGCCGTACGGGCCAACCGGTGAAATTTTCCGTTATGTCCTGAAAAGCGATATACGCGACTCCAGGGACCTCCTGACCATACAAAACTGGACGATTGACAAGGAACTCCGGAGAGTGCCGGGGGTTGCAGATATAGTTGCTTTTGGCGGTCAGCAGAAAATTTATGAAATCTCGGTCGACCCACTCAAGCTTCAGCAATATAACCTGACTCCGCTTGAGTTATTTCAGGCAGTGAGCAAGTCCAATATAAATGTTGGTGGGGATATCATTGAGAAGAATGGCCAGGCTTTTGTCGTGAGGGGTTTGGGGTTGCTGGATAATATGTCGGATATCGAAAACACCATCGTCGATATTTTCAACGGAAACCCCTTGCTGGTAAAAAATGTGGCAACCGTTAGAGTAGCCAGTGCACCGAGGGTGGGGCAGGTTGGTTTGGATAAGAATGATGACGTGGTGGAAGGAATTGTGGTCATGCGGAAGGGCGAGAATCCCACCGAGGTTCTTGCCAGCGTCAAGGCAAAAATCAGGGAGCTGAATAAAACGATCCTGCCATCGGATGTTAAGATGGTAACCTTTTATGATCGGGATAACCTGATGAAGTATTGTACAAAAACCGTCATGCACAATCTGGTGGAAGGGATCATCCTGGTTACTGTTATCGTATTTCTTTTCATGGCCGACTGGAGAACAACCATTATTGTGGCAATGATCATCCCGCTGGCCCTGCTGTTTGCCTTTCTAATGCTCCATCTCAAGGGGATGAGCGCCAACCTGCTTTCCCTCGGCGCCATCGACTTTGGCATTATCATCGATGGAGCGGTGGTGATGGTGGAGGGAATATTTGTAGCGCTCGATCACGAGGCGCACAAGCGGGGAATGGAGAAATTCAATAAGCTGGCAAAGATGGGCCTGGTAAGAAATACCGGCGTTCAGATGGGCAAGGCCATATTTTTCTCCAAGCTCATCATCATCTCAGCATTACTCCCCATTTTTTCCTTCGAAAAAGTAGAGGGAAAAATGTTCTCGCCACTGGCCTGGACGCTGGGTTTTGCCTTGCTGGGAGCCCTGATTTTCACACTTACCCTGGTACCGGTGTTAGGGTCGATACTGTTAAATAAAAACGTCAGGGAAAAGCACAATTTCTTCACCAGGTTTGTGAATAAGGTGGTCACCAGGGGATTTAACTGGACCTTTGCAAATAAGCGGCTCACAATCATCATTGCGGTAGTCTCGTTTGCCTTGACCATTATATCAACTCACTGGCTGGGGACTGAGTTTTTGCCCAAGCTCAATGAAGGAGCTCTATGGGTGGAGGCAAAAATGCCGATGAGCTACTCTTTGCCGAAAACTATTGAAATGGTTAGTGTCCTGCGTAAGGAACTGATGAAATTTCCGCAGGTGAACGGAGTGTTGTCGCAGACCGGCCGAAGTAATGACGGGACCGATCCCAGCGGTTTTTATTATGTTCAGATGCAGGTGAACCTGAAGCCAAAGGAGGAATGGAAGCCCAAAATCTCATCAGATGCCCTGGTGGACCAGATGGATCAGAAGTTGAGAAATTATCAGGGGATCATCTACAACTATTCGCAGCCCATCATTGATAATGTCGAGGAAGCAGTAGCCGGGATGAATGCCTCAAATGCAGTAAAAATCTATGGCGACGACCTCAATAAACTGGATGATTATGCAAATGAGGTAATCGATCAGATCAAGGATGTTCCGGGGATAAAAGATGTGGGTGTTATGAGAAATATCGGACAACCCGAGATCAGTATTTTATTGGATGAGGAAAAGATGGCCCTTTATGGGATTACCAAGGCTGATGCCCAGGCAGTGATTGAGATGGCTATCGGAGGAAAAACTGCCACCGAGAAATTTGAGGGAGAACGGAAATTCGACATCCGCATCCGTTACGACAAGGATTTCCGTAAAGACGAAAACGATATTATGATGCTGATGATCCCCACCATAACGGGAAGCCTGATACCTTTGAAAGAAGTGGCTTCGGTGAAGCAGATCACGGGTCCGGCATTTGTTTACAGAGACAATTCCAAAAGGTTTATCGGAGTAAAATTCTCGGTGCGCGAGAGGGACCTTGGCAGTACGATTGCCGAAGCACAGAAGAAAGTCAATTCCAATATCAAACTTTCGGAGGGATACACAATAGGCTGGACAGGTGAATTTGAAAACCAGGTGAGGGCCAGTAACCGGCTGGTGCAGGTGGTTCCAATCAGCCTGATATTGATTTTTATTTTATTGTTCATCATGTTTGGCAATGCCAAGGATGCGGGTTATGTGTTGATAAATGTTCCATTCGCACTGATCGGTGGTATTCTGGCGCTGCACATTACCGGAATTAATTTCGGGATTTCGGCAGGTGTCGGGTTCATCGCGCTGTTTGGGATCTGTGTCCAGAACGGGGTGATTCTCATATCCGAATTCCACCGGCAGGCCAAAATGGTGGAGCACCTGAACGATGCCATCATCAATGCTGTAAAACTTAGAATCCGGCCGGTGGTAATGACTGCCCTGATGGCTGCAATCGGACTTTTTCCGGCAGCCATAAGCACGGGAATCGGTTCGGAAAGTCAAAAGCCTTTGGCCATCGTAATTATCGGCGGATTGGTTACTTCAACGGTTTTCACGTTGCTGGTATTCCCGATAATCTACCATAAGGCTCTTCACCTTCGTGAATCAAAAATTCAGCGCAAAGCCATGACGTATTAATTCTAAACTCCTCACCAATCAGCTCCTCACCTTATTGTGACGGGCCCTAACAGACCTGATTCCACCGGAAGCCATTTGGCTGCATTGAAGTCTTTGTAAAGAATGTCGACAAAGAAATAATTCTTCCATGGCACTCTGTTCTTGTCTTGCCAGATAATCCGGTTGACGGCATGGTTGGTGACTGCAATTTTCAGGTGGTTGGTTCCTTTATTCAGATAGGCAGGGTCGATATTGAGCCGGAAAGGTACACACCAGGCACGGCCCAGCGGGTGACCATTGATCCAGACTTCGGCAGCCTCCCTGACATCACCCAGGTTCATGGTGTAAGTTGCCCCGGTAACGATTCTTATGGGAAGGGTGAAATCAGTTTCATAGGTGCCGGTTCCGCTATACCAGCGGCATAGTGTATCGGCCAGCTGGGTCCAGCTTCCTAAAGTGGCTGCAATAACCGGTGAAGGCACCACGGGTCCGCCACCTGAAAATGAAAGATTCCAGGGACCCGGTATGCTGATTTCATTGGTCCCTGAAACAGCTAAATTCGATGTCTTATTTTGTTTATTGGCTTTCGAATTGGAATCATTGATCGTGATGAAGCAGGATTGGCCCGGTTCGAGTTGCAGAAATATCCCGCCTTTGGTATCCCGGGGCATGGAACTCGATTTATGGGTGAGCGGATCGAAAAAAATGACGTTGCGGCCATTGGTTGCTGGTTTGAGCCAGGCTTCATGAAACTCGCTGGCCAGGTTCGTGACAAAATAAATAGTTTCAGATCCCTTGACCTTGCGGATATATCGGAGTCCATGGGTACCGAATGGTTCTGATTTTACTCCTGCTTTTTGAAGGGCTAAGGGGATATCTGCATTAACAATGGATACCTTTTTTCCAGTGGCTAAAATGCTTTTATTAATGGTGGTGAGTTCCTTTAGTCGCTCCTGAACCCGGAAGAATCCTGGGACATCCGCCGGTTGTTGATTTTGGTAAATCACTGTTGCACCTGAATCTGCAAGTCTATTAATAGCGCGGGCGGTTTCCACGGGCATGAACCGGCAATCAGGGATCAGAATGGGTTTTTTCGAATGTGGAGACAGAGCCTTAAGTTGATCATCGGAGATGAAATCGAATGATATGCCCTTGTCGAAGAGTTCCCTGGCAAGCTTTCCATAAGCAAAAGCATAGAGCCATTTTCCAGGATAGTGCACTTCGAATGTCACCAGATTACCCATATCCTTCCCGATCTTGGAGATGACCTCGGAAAATGGGAAATAAATCAGGAGGTCGTTGTCAGGGGTTGATTCCCGGAGGATTTCCTGACAGGTGCTCACATATTTGCTGAAGTCGGGCAGGTAATTATAAAAAGAGGTGTTTGGACCAAAATCTGTGGATGCATAAAAAACCCATCCTGGCCAGGGAACATCAGCTGGTGAATAGGAAGCGCTGGCCAGCATCACCTGGTTGACCCCGGCAGCAAAAAGTTCATCAATCTGGGGCTTTACCTGCGCCAGCGAAACCTTGAAATGGTTGGCGAGCCAGGTGGCAGATTCCGAGGAAACGATGTTTTTCCCGCTCACGTTCGCTGCTGAAGTGGCAAACTTCATCACCAGCGGATCGGGACGGCCAAAGGTTGTCGGACTATAATCGGGGTCGGTAACCACCCCCGGTATTTTGAAAGCGCTCGACCCAAAGGATTCTGTCTCCGGAATATCTGCTGCGGCATAAAGATCAAGCAGATTGCCCGGTGCACCATGTGCCTGCTCCCGGGTTTTCAAACCCAGGCTATGGGAGTGAGCATTCCAGGTCCCTAATAACTTTTCATTCAGTAATTCGGCAAAAGTCTGACGATAATCTGCAAGTATCCTCAGCCTTGCCGGATTGTCGGCCGGACCGAGAAAAATATCGGAAAAATCCTCCAGCGCATATCCCCGTCGTGTACGGAATTCATTGAGAATATCAGGGGTACCGTCGGCGCCGTAAACCTCGTAGGAATCATTAAATACTGCGTGCAATTTAAGCTCGGAAAAGGGCTTCATTGCCTCGCTCAATCCGTCGAGATAATGCTCCACGGCTGGCTTGCTGAATGGATCCAGAACCAGGCCTTCGCCGCCTGGCCCTGCCCGTTTCACCTTTTGACTGGTAGGTTTGAGGTAGAGGGCATAAAGTTTCCATTCTCCCCCCGGAAGTTTAGTCCGGAGTACCCCGGCACTGTCGGTCTGAGCTAAAAGTTGAATGGCAATGTGGCTGATGGGGTCCGTTGGCTGGTCCAAATTACTGCCTGCCTTATCATTAGATTGAACAGCAGTGAGGGATAAAAGACGGGCTGTATCCGGGGAAAGGATTTTCTTTTCGATATCGGTATTTCCATGAATAGGTCCGATAATGGTACCCAAAATCTTTTTAGCAGCATCGGCGGGCTTAACCGATGGTCCGCCGAATGGCCATCCGCTCACAGGCGAAAGATCGACCTGCATTCCCAAACTGTCGGCAATTCTAAGGGTGAACCGGATCATGCCGATCCATTTATCGCTCATAAAAGGTATTGGCGGATGCTGCAGATCGTTTGCGGCATAAATGGAATTGATGCTCGCCCCGCTGAATCCGGAATGCTGAAAAGATATCATCTGGCTCCTGATCCCAGTCTCAGTCACTGCCGCTCCCGGCCAGAACCACCATACCCATGGACCCGCTTTCTCCTGTCCAAACCCTGTTCCCTCAACTACCCAGAAAATCCAGAAAATGAGCAATAGCTCCCAAAACCTTTTTTTAATCATTGAATTACGAGGGTGCTTATCGAATGTGGGCGGCTTAAAGTTTCAACGGCTTTTGTGCCAATATACATCCGGTAAGCGAACTTCTCGGCGGTCGGATTCATGACCACAACAGCGAGTTTGCCGTCCGCATTAATAAACGCGGTGGTAAGCAGCTGAGCCCTGTTTGAGGAGCTGATCACCCTTTTTGCCCCAGGTTTGATGAATTTTGAGAAATGCCCGATATAATAATAGGAGTTCATGTAGTGGAGCGTTCCGTCCTGGGTTTTTGCATGCACCGGAGCAAAACAGAAACCTTTAACATGGTTGGGGCCGCCGGTTTCATCAAGCAGAATATTCCAATCGGTCCAGGCCACGGCGCCGGTGTTAAAATCATGGATCATATTTTCACCGTAATTTTCTCCCCATTTCCACTGGTCAAAAGTCTGCCAGCTGAACGGATAATTACACGCTTCGGTAAGCAAAAGATTGGTGCCCGGGAATGCTTCTGCCGTTCGGCTGACATTATCGTATTGCCTGCTTCCGGTCCATACTTCATACCAGTGGAATCCAATTCCCCAGATATATTTGGCAGCCTCAGGATCGCTCAGAAGTGTTGATGCCCGTTGGTAAAGAAGATCGCGGTTATGGTCCCAGGCGATGAGTTTCTTACCGCTCATGTTATTTTTCCGGAGGGTTGGTCCGAGGAAATTCTTGATAAAATCCCTTTCCTCCTCGGCAGTGTACATGCAGCTCTCCCATATTTGCTTGGCCATGGGCTCATTCTGGACGGTGAGACCCCAAACCGGAACGCCATCTTTTTCCAAAGCCTGTATATACTTCACATAGTAATCTGCCCAGGTCTGGAAATACTCGGGTTTCAATTTCCCTCCATGTAACCTGTCGTTATTGTCTTTCATCCAGGCTGGGGGGCTCCATGAGCTGACGAATAAATCGATTTTCCCTCCAGCAGCCTGAATGGCTCGCTTTATCAGGGGGATCTTAAACTTTTCATCATGTGCGATGCTGAAAGTTTTAAGGTCCTTATCACCATCGGCGATATAGGTGTACATGTCGCTCGAGAAATCGCAGCTGTTCATGTGTGTTCTTCCAAAGGTATAGCCGATACCCCTGTTGCTATCATAGTAGGCTTCAATCAGCTCCTTCTGCTTATCGGCAGGTAGCTTGGCGAAGGTCTCCGCCGATGCATCTGTGAAAGCGCCGCCGATGCCAAGAAATGTTTGAAAATGGTGAGCCGGATCCACAAAAATGCACGGCTGGGTTTCCAGAGGTTGATCAAAATGTGAAAAAGATAAAGTATCTGTTGCCGTGAGCCTTAATTTACTGCTATCGGCGGTGGTAAAAACAATCACCTTTTTGCCTTCGGCGGAATAGGAGGCACCGTCTTTTGCGGCTGCGACAGGCAAATTTGTTGGTTTATTCTCCGTACATGCAGCTAAACAACAGATGCTTAGGAAAATATAAATCTTTTTCATAGATCAAATTTTCCAAAAAATTAGTGAAAAACCACTAATTAAAAAAACCGCCTGATGGATATTTATGGCTCCGGATGAATGCCTTAGGCTTCCAGCAATTTTGAAATCTCGAATTTTGTCATTCTCATGAATGCCTGTATTACCTTACCGGCCTTTGCAGGATCTGCCAGAAGCTCGGGCAGGATGGAAGGGGCAACCTGCCAAGAAACGCCGAATTTGTCCTTCAGCCAGCCACACCGGCCCTCTTCTCCGCCTTTAGTTAATCGTTGCCAGTAATAATCTATTTCCTCTTGTGAGTCACAGAAAATTTGAAAGGACCCGCCTCATTAAATTTAAATTCGGGCCCGCCATTTAATGCAGTAAAAGGCTGTCCATTAATCTGAAAAGCAACGGTAAGCGCTGTACCTTCCTTCTTTCCGTGAATTTCGAAACCTTCCTTGCCATATCGGCTAATGGAATCGATTTTCGAATTCCTGATCACCGAAGTATAAAAATTGGCTGCTTCTTCGGCTTGAGTATCAAACCATAGGCATGGAGTAATTTGCTTCTGCATATTTTTTAAAATTATCTAAAATTGCTTGCCAGCCGGCACGTTGCATGTCTACCGGATTGGTGCCTTCGGCTTCAAATGACTGAACAATGTCAGTCTGGTTATCAATAGCTGAAAAAGTGGTTTTCACTCTCCTGTTGTCGCCAAGGGTGCTGTCGATATGCCGATGGAGAACGATCCTGTCATAAGTACCCCAGAAATCAAACCCCATGCTGCCATCTTTAGCCTCCATTCTGTAACTAAACCGACCACCGTCAAGCAGGTCATTTTCAGCTTTTGTAGTATGCCAGTCATCCGATGCGGCGTTCCAGCGGACAATATGTTCCGGCTCCGACCAAAGTTTCCATACCATGTCAACCGGCACATTCAGGGTGGCCTGGATGGTAATAGTTGTATTTCCCATGGTTTATTTTTCGGTACAATTAAACATCCACAACACGCCAAACTTATCAGTGCAGGCACCATAAAGAGCTCCCCAGAACATCACTTCAAGATTCTGCGTGACAATACCTCCGGCCGATAATGCATCGAAAAGTCGACGGGTTTCAGTCCGGGTATCCGGTTCCAGCATAATCATATTATTGTTACCTAAGTTTACTTTAAAGCCCATCTCCGGAGGGGCATCCGATCCCATCAATACATGCCCGCCCAGCAAGGCCAACTCAATATGCATGATTTGATTTTTCACGCTTTCAGGCTGGGGTGGCGCATCCGGGCCGGGAGGGAAATCGCCGAATCGGGCTACTCCGCCGCCGATAAACTCACCACCGAAAATCGATTGATAAAAGAGAAAAGCTTCTTCCGTATTGCCGGGGAAATTCAGATAGGTACTAACTTTTGACATTTTGAATTATTTTATTTCAGGAAAATAAAACGATTATAAGACCAAATTGTTCTCACAACTGGGCAGTTTCGTGGAAAGCGACGAGATCCCGGCTTTCGCCGGGATGACAACTCTACGAGGGCTATTTCTGTCCGTCTTCCGTCTATCGTTCTTCTTCTTCGTCTTCCGTCACCCGTCACTTTTCACCCGGCGTAAAAGGCTCCACCCAGGCCATTTCCTTATCTCCCCAAACAAAGGGATTTGCCTTATCCTTGTCCGATATGATCCTGGCCCGCACAAAAAGTTCCTTACCGGTACCCGTGTAAACCGCTTTTGTCCCGCTAACGGTTGCCAGAACCTCTGCGTGATCCTGACCATGCATCCACCCGATAAATTCCGTGGTATAATGAACCCCCTTGATCGGTTTTATCCTGATGGTCATGGTCATCTTATGAACTTTGAAATCCTCGAGCTCCACGCCGGTAGAAGCATAAAAATCGGCGTTCATCATTGCCTGATAAAGAGCCGCAGGGGTCAGTTCACTGGCCCTGACCATCACCCAGCCGCGACCGGGGTTTGCCTTGCCCGTTTCATATTTGTCGTATTGGTGCGCATCATCAGTGGCGGTTCCGAGCAATAATTTTTCATTGTGGTCGACCCTCCATTTGTTGGCCTGATCCCACATGGTCTCTGTGCCCGGATGAACGGAATCGCCATAATTATGGACTGAAGGATGTCCGTTAAATACCTCAAAGAACCGCGCTCCGCACTCCGCCAGGTCTTTGGAAGTGAGTCCCCATCCGAAATTGGGATGGTTTACGGATATCCATTCGGGGTTGCCATCCACCTCAAGTGCCTGACGAATCGCCACTACATTGGAATTTAAACATTCAGAAACAGTGGCTCCACCGGTCGGTTTCACTACCTGACTAAGATTGAACCCATTCAGATGAACCGGTCGTTTTTCTGCAGCGTCAGTAATTTCCTCCGACTGAACCAGGAGGAATTCGTCTTTTTTATCAAACTCTTTACTTAAATCAGTCAGTTCCTTTAAACGCACGGAGTCTTTCCCCGACACCCGATACCTGATCCCCTTCTGAATAAGGTTGTGGTCGGTAATCGCGAGGAAGTGATATCCATGGTCGCTGTACCACCGGGCAACCTCCTCCGGGTAAGTGTTCCCATCGCTCCAGTAAGAATGCGTGTGCATGTTCCCCTTATAGAAACGGACGGATTCTTTTTTCTGAAAAGCTGATAAGGTGCCCGCAAGGAGGATCACCGAAACGATTATTATTATTCTGGATTTCATGCTTACGGGACTTGGTTTTTTACCCGACCAAATATACTCATCTTGCTTTTATCAGTCATGAAATTAATGGCTGCCTGAGGCGAAAAAATTGAAGTGTAATGCTATTTTTGGATCGAGGAAATTCACTCACTCAAGCCCGGTCCGATGGCTGGGAAAAGAATTGCATAATTCCTTATGATGACCTCTGCCTTATTGCTAAGCAACCAATTCCCAAAAGCACCAATACCAATCCCAGGTACATCACCACCGTCGGTATGTTCGTTGGAATCTCCAGGTGTGTGGTAATCCCCAGTATTCTTGATAATCCGCCTGGCAGCAGCATCAACTCGTCGTTGAGTACCGTAAGCGTTTTCTCAAATCCGAAGATTGAAGCAATGCCACCACCTGCGGCGAACAGGATTCCCTGCACGAAGAGCATAATCCCTGCGGATTTTAACGCACTGTGATGCAAGGTTGTAGTAAGGGTAACCGCCCAGGTATAATAGGCCCGGAGTACAAACAACACAAATACCATCAGGAAAACAATCCGGAATGAGGCTGAGGTCCAGAAGAAATACCAGAATGCCGTTGGTCCCCTCCATGCGGTAAACAACATCAATATACCCAGAAAAAGCAGGGCGGGTGAAAGAAAGGAGGCGATTTTTGCCACCTGATCGCAGTTGCCCGGTGAGGAGGCTAATTTCATGTTTAACCCGATATATATAAGGGTCAGGATAAAAAGTGAGACCACAAAAACCGGTGCCGCAAAGGAAGTGAAAACGGATAGTGCAAATATTATATAGACAAACGAAAACAATCCCAATGGCCCGGTATCGGCACGTTCGCAGCTGGTGCCGCCGCTGCCCGAGGGTTTGATGCTGCCGTACCATAACATCGCTGTGGCCCGCTTTCCTTTAAACGCTGGCATCCGTTTCTGAAGGAGCGGTGAGCCCAGGGCAAAAGCGATAACCATAATCAGGGCCAGCAACCGCGCCAGCCAGGTAGTAATATCGGTGCGTTGAGCAATTTTAGTCGCCACTTTTGCTTCACGGAAATTGTAGGCTGGAAAATCAAGATTCGCACCATAAGTCTTAGTATGCACTTTTTCCGCTGAAGCAAAATCTTGCATCGAATTTTTCCATGTTTTCTTTAAATCACTCCCGCCATTGGCAAGCCACTCATAATAGGTGAGCATGTACTTTCTGAAATGCGCGAGGGTGGTAAATAAATTCTGCTCATAAGCCAGTGAAGCCTGCAAGGCGCTATACTTGTCATTATTCCGGCTCACACGATCGCTCACTGCACTCAGGCCGGCAATCATCTGCTGTGCCTCATCCGCCGCTTCATATCCTTCGGCAATAGCTGCGGTGATATGATCTTTTGCGATGTAGTAAATGTTGCTGAAAACCGAGGGTGATCCACCAACAATGTCCCATTCAAATATCCAGAGCATCGGTGGCGGTTCCAAACCGAGCGCCCTGACATCATATTTTGCAAATTCACTGATATATAAACCCTTGCAGGTAGTATTGTGCGAATTCAAGAACACATGAGTCAAGGTTCTTTGCATCAGGCTGTCGTCACCGAAATTTAACCCCGCCCAATCGGCAGTTATTTTTTTCAGGTCAGCTGCCGGATTGTTCATCAGCCGGCCAACGGCATACACGTTGAGATCGGTAACGGTATTGAATCCGTGGAAAGGGTAGATCGACATCGGACCTGCGCGTAGCGGTCCTCCCTCCTGCGACCAAAGCCAAACCCCATCGAAATTCTCATTTTTTGTGGCAAATTGAAGCAGGGCCTTTTGATACAGCGGACCCATAAAATTTGGAAAGGCATTCAGACCCTCAAATTCGCGTCGCAGCTGAAACTCGGCAATCCGGCGCTGATCACCCTGTTTCAGAGTTTCGTTGAACGGAAGCCAGGAATAGAAATCGCCACGAGAATATTTGGTCGAAATAATCAGGTTTTCCGAATGAATATGACCAAAAATCCGTTGGTAAGTCTCGGGATTGGTGTGCATATCTCCTATCTGTCCCACCCCAACGGACCAGGTCCTGAAAATGATTTTTTTATGGTGCTTCTCTGCTACCTCCAGAAAAGCAGACAACATTTTATCAACGGCCTTATCCGTTCGCACCAATAGCTGACTGTAATAATTCCATCCGGGCTTATTATATATGGAACCGGCTTCTCCAATCCGAAGCATGATGCCGCTCACCTCAGGAAGCCGGTTAAAAAGCTCCTCGCAGGCCATTTTGTAAACTACCCAGAATTCATCTGTTTCCGGATCTATCTTCCCGTATTTTTTTAGCAGATATTTTTCGAGGGGAGGGGTCAGTGCGACCATGTCAGTATACAGATAAACATCCATCCCTTTCTGAGCAATTTTCTCCATCCACTTTCCGAACCCCTTTTGAAGGGCAAGATGTCGTTGGCGATAGCTATCGTTCTCGGGATAAATATTCTTTCCTTCGGCCCAATCGCCGAAACTTACCAACTCCAGAAAGGCAGGAAAAACAATTCCGTTGATGTTAAAGGTTTGCATCCGGCTGACAAATGTGTCAAGCTCAGTTCCGATGCGCTCATAGGCTTTCGGCTCCAGAAACGGTGCTTTTTCTGTTATCAGATCCTCGAAACGGTGAACGTTATGCTGATAATTATCGCCCCAGTTTGCCGTATCCGGAATGATTCCAACACCCCCGAAATCTGCCAGACGCAGCTTGAGCGACCTGACAGGCTGGTTGTCAGACTTAGCTGATGTCACCGTATCAGTTTCCGGTGTCGATTTCGATTTGTATTTTATTCCGAGGAACCCGTTTACCCCGCCTGATGCGAGGTACCCAAGAAATAACGCAAAAGCAACATAAACGATGGATAGGATAGCTTTTTTCATTGGTCAGGTCTTATCCGGCTAATATAATAAAATCAGCCAACTGCCTACTGTTTTCCGTCTCTCGGTCTTCTTTCTCGGTCACCTGTCATTTGTCACCCGTCACTTGTCACCCGTCACCTTCTTCAGTACGTATTCCATTTCCGGATCGACCCCCTGTCGTCTGTCTTCCAGTGTTGGCCTGATCCTTACATCAGGAAAGATTCCATGTCCTGTCATGCCGGTCTTGTAACACGGCTGCACATGAGCCAGCCCGAAAGTGACTTTCAGCCGGGATTCTGGCAATGTAAAGGTGGCCATCCTGCCTGCCACGGTGCCATTGTAATCGCCACCGGTTTCTTCCCCGACAAAAAATGCCCTTTTTGACCCCTTTAAATTTGATGCAAGAATGCATGCAGCGGAAAAAGTTCCCCCATTGATCAGAACATATTCCTTCCCTTTAAAATGGATGTTTTTACAATTGCTTTTTGTCGACTCCGGAAATGGAAACAGGTATCTGCCATCACCGTCTTTGGTAACCATCAGAACCTGCACTCCTCGGATAACCATTTCCATCGGATAAGCTAATGAAATAATAATATTGATTATCAATGGATTGCCTTTAAAGAAATTGGCATAAAACAGACTTGCTTTGGAGGCCACTTCCGATTTATCGATGAAAACAAAACTGGTATCAGTCAAATAGGAGAATAAATCTGCAGCATCGCGCAATTCACCACCGGGATTATCCCTGATATCAAGAATCAGGGTTTTTGTTTTAAGCGTATCGAGCAGCCTGAAGGTTTCACGATAAAACTTCTGGTGATTTCCGTCTGAAAAATCATTGATCTTCAGTATAGCTATGCTGCTGTCGGGTACTGGAAAGCTTAGGTTCTTGCTGTAGGTGCGCGTAATTTCGTTATAACCCTGCTCCTCTCTCTTCGAATTTTCCTTTTTCCGGGCAAACCTTTCCTCAACTCTCTGAGCCCGGGATATAGCTACTTTTGGAGCCCTATATTTTGTATTGCGCCGCAAGCATACCCTCAAGAGAGTATCGCGGTATCTTAATTCACACACAACGCTGTCAGCCAAACCATCCTCATAATATAAATAGGATGGTAAATCTTTGCTGAGTCGCCTCTCGATAAACGTCTGATTGAATCCGTCGGAAGTTAGCGTATTTCTGTATTTTCTTAGTATTTCCTGAGGAGTATGGTTATTCACGGATACCAGCTCCGACGGTGGCTTGATATCTTTATGCCCTCCGATGTTTTTTGTAATGTAAAACCGATTGTCGAACATTTCAAAATCATACTGAAAAAATTGAAGGGTCCCAGGCATGCCAGGATTGATCTCATGCTTTACGGAAAGTTTCTTATTTATCGGTGAAACTCTCGTATGTCCCTGCCTTATTGCGGCAATCACAGGACTTAACCTGAAAAAAAATTCATTGCTCGTCATGGGGGAAGTGATCGATAATTTCAGGCTGTCGAACTTAAAATCCAGCTCCTTCTTACTGGTATAGTTGTCCAGACAGGGATGCAGCTTCTGAAGTTTTCCGTAGATGAAATCAGCATCGGATTTTAATTTCTCCGGACTGTGAAGTGCCGTCAGACTGCTGGTCGATTTCTCCAGCGACAAACAGCCACCAAATAAAAAGGCTATTAGTAATAGTATGAGTGTCCGCCTCATGCTTCTCCCGGATTTGTACTTGCCATTAGAATCCCATCGGTCGTGTAAAGTGGTGATCTATAAACCACTAAAATAGCCAATTATTCATTAACAAAAACTTTTCAATTTCCATATAAAAAATATATGAATAAAACAATGTTAAATAGCAGTCGAAGGTTTCCGATCGTCAACGATTTGCGTACGATCATCAAAAAGTTTTACCGTTTACACAGTTTTTGTAACCAACTATACAAATTTCGTAACCGAATATACAATCTGACTTTTATTGATAAATGATTGTTGGTCCTTTGTCAAGGGATTAGGCTTAAAGTAAAGGAAGTAACGCTCAAAAGGCATATTATATGAAAAATTCATTCAAAATGATTTTGGTGTTGATGCTTATTGTATCCACCAATGTAAACGGACAAACCAATCGTCCGTACTGGAAGGTTGATCCGATTAATTATTCCTATGATATGGAAGTAACGGCGCAGGTTTTCATCAATAACCTGCCAGTCAAGACCAATGGCATGTTAGGTGCCTTCGTCGATGGTGTGCTTCAGGGAGTGCAATCCGACGCTCTGACTTATGCCGGTAACGATTTGTTTATTGTCCGGGTGTATAGTAATTCTCCTGCAAGCCAGACTGTTACATTTAAATATTATGATGCTTCAGCCGATAAGGTCTATGACATCTCCGAAACAACCCCATTTGTCGCCGACCAGCAGTCAGGATCAGCAGTGGCTCCGAAATTGCTCCATGCTACGCTGGGATCATCAGGCAAAAGCAGGCCCGACTGGAGTGTCAATGCAAGAGAGTTTACCTATGATGGTGAAATAATTGCTGGGGTCATGATCGATAAAACACTCAGTACACAAGCCAACGGCATTCTTGCCGCTTTTGCCGGCAATACCTGTCGTGGTGTAGTGACAGGCGGTTTAGTTGGCCCAACGGGTAAATTCGGAATGCAACTCCGTTGCTACAGTGATGTTGCTTCAGGAGAACCACTCGCATTTAAGTATTATGACGCTGTTAAGGATACCGTCCTGGCATTGGTGGAAACAGTTGATTTCGAATCGAATATGATGTTGGGATCTGCTGTTGCTCCCTATGTTTTCCATAATATTGCCACGTTAACCGCATCCAGGAATTTAGCTTCCGGATGGAACTGGTTTAGCATGAACCTACAAAACACCGATATGTCGGTCGGCGCCGTTTTAGCTAACCTGAATCCTACCGAGGGCGATTATCTCAAGAGCCAGACTCAGTCGGCCTATTATTACGCTGGATATGGCTGGTTTGGAGATCTTCAGACTATCGACCCGAAACAGATGTACAAAATCAGGCTTACTCACGCAGATGTCCTGAAATTTGAAGGTTATCCCGTTGATCCGGCTGCCAATCCGATAAATATAAGGAATGGCTGGTCATGGATCGGTTACCTGCCTCAGACGGCAAAAACAATGAACGTTGCACTGGCAAGCATTAATCCCGTTGCCAACGATTATATCAAGAATACTTCTTTGTCAGATATGTTTTATACGGGTTCAGGTTGGTTCGGCGGATTAACCGAAATGAAACCGCTGGAAGGTTATATTTTGAAAACCAGCCATACCGCAATCCTTACTTATGCAGGCAGCGAACTGAAAAGCATTAGCCCAGTCTTCTTAGCCAATGCCGGCGGGAGTGTAACGCCGGAATCATTTCAATATTCCGGACAAATAACAGCCTCCGCCTATTTAGACGGGCAGAATATTAATGGCGACAGCTATACCCTTTATTCCATTGTTGATGGCCAGATTCGCGGAGAAAGCCATGCAATGCTTTTTGCTCCTACCGGTGAATATATTAATAGTCTCCTCACTTTCAGCAATGCCGTTGAAGGTGAAAAGGTAACTTTCCGCCTGCACGATCAGAAGAACGATACATGGTACGAGTACGCTGAATCAATCACTTTCAGGGCCGATATGCTTACAAGTACCGCATTCACCCCTTTAAAACTTCAGTCTTCAAAATTGATTGAATCCCGGGTCCTCAGCCTTGATCCTTCAATCTCTGTTTCGCCAAACCCGATCAGTTCAAATGCAACTATTCATTATGCCATTTCAAGCGACCAGACGGTAAATATTCAGGTGGTCGATTATTCCGGAAGAATAGTTAACGAACTGGATCTGGGCAGTCAGACTGCCGGCGATCATCAGATGGCATGGGATACCACCACATTGGGCAGGGGAATATATTATCTGAAAATGAAAAATAGCCCGACCATTTATCAGAAAGTCGTCATTGTCCGATAATATGAAAACCACACCCGATTATTTTCGCATTTTGCCACCGGTATAATTCTTAATTTTATCCGTTCCTCAGATCGGATAATAAATGGATAAGATATTTTCAGATTTACCAGGTTACCTTCTCAGCGTATTATCTGCTACCCTAACCCAGACCCTCATTCTGCTTGGGCCGCTTGTTATTCTTACTCTGCTGATGAACCTGATTTCCACCCGGAATGCAATGCTGGGGTATTCGGTATTCGGACGGAACGGCTACCTGTTTTTGTTCGGATGGCTCGGCACAGCAGTGCATGAGCTCGGGCATGCTTTCTTTGCCCTGATATTCGCACATAAAATTAAGGAGATCAAACTGTTTACCCCTAAATCCGTAAACGGGACACTTGGATATGTCAATCACACGTATAACAAACGCAGCATTTATCAGCGAATCGGGAATTTCTGGATCGGTATAGGTCCGATACTCTTTGGTACTGCTTTGCTCTTCCTGATGAACGTGCTGCTTTTCAGAATAAATGTAGCCTCAATTTATTCCGGTGATTATGGTACAGCCGCCCTATTAAAATTGTCCTCATTAAAATTGGTTGCGGTTAATACCTGGTCCGGCATGACCGGTTATTTCGATATCGTATTTAACGGTCAGCATTCGGCACTCTGGAAAATATTCCTCATGGTTTTCGTATCCTATTCAATTGGCAGTTCCATTACCCTGAGCCGTGCCGACTTTAAAGGTGCAGCCGGAGGATTTGTATTTTTTCTGATCATTCTTTTGCTCTTTAACCTTGGCACCCTATGGATCGGCGACTTTACTAAAACCGCTTTCCTGGAGGCCAGCCGATATCTTTCAGCCTTTTATTTCCTCATCCTGCTGAGCATGGCGGTCAATCTATGCTTCATTGTTTTCCTGGGATTGCTGAGCCTCATTAAAAGGATTCCCACCAGGTGAACCAGGAGTTTTTTTAATACAAATTTTCCAATTGTCCTCGAATTAAGCATCTATATCATAAAATTTATCCTTCATTATGAAAGAGCTTAAGACCGAAGTTTCTGGTTTACCTGAGGAACAAGTATTCAAATGCATTGTAATAATCCGGGGCCAGAAGGTCCTGTTTGATTTTGATCTTGCTGAACTATATTGTATTGAAGTCAAGGTATTAAAGCAGGCTGTAAGGAGAAACCTGGTTAGGTTTCCAAAAGATTTTATGTTTGAGTTAACCGAAAGAGAGTGGTTAAAATTCAGAAATTCAGCAATTTACAAGGAAGAAAATTCTTTAAGGTCACAATTTGTGACCTTAAAGAATGGAAATAGGGGACAACATTCTAAATATAAGCCATTTGCATTCACGGAACAGGGTGTAGCCATGTTATCGAGCGTGATTAATAATCCTATAGCCGTATCTGTTAATATTCAGATAATGAGGGTGTTTGTTAAGATGAGGCAGATGATAGCAAACTATTCGGAATTACTGGAGAAAATAGAAACTATTGAAGCTGCTCAGATCGAAAATAACAATCAGATTGGTCATATCTACCAAATCCTTAAGGAGCTTATCGAACCTGCTATTAAAAACAGAAGACCGGTAGGCTTCAGGATTCCAGTTGAGAAATAATGCGATTGATTACCCCTTTTAAACAACGGCAGCCCTACCAGCCTTGACAATGCTTCGGCACTTTCAAAAGATGGCCATTTACTCTTTCTTGCTTTCCCTCATGGGATTGCTGCCGCCGCCTCCGCGGTTATCCTGCGATTTGTAAATCTCGAAACGCGTGGGCTCAGTTTTTGGCGGCCAGAAATTATTGTTACGGTCAGTATCTGCTGTCTCCAGAAATGGATCCAACTCAATTTCCGCTATCTCCTTGGTCGAAATAATCAGTTTTGTAATCTCTTCGGTATTCCGTTGCCAGATCTGGGCCGGAAAACGTTCTACCTTATCAGTACCGTCGGTGTATTTATACTTCAGGATGATCGGCATAACCAACCCACCTACATTCTTAAAGGTAAGTTCATAAAAATGATACCCTTTATCGACCAGTGCCTTTTCTTCAGGAGTAAGGCTGGCAACCAGCTTTTCGAAATTCTTTTTGTCACCGTCATTCACCTGGTAGGGATCGTAACTGTTATAAAAATCCTGAAGGCTTGCATCTTTTTCGGTTGCGCTTAAAAATCCTTTATCACGCATCCGGGTGAAGTAAATGTATTCTGGCTCGGCGGCTTTCTCCTTTTTATCTTCAGCTTTCTTAACTGCCGGATCCAGATTGCGTGCAAAATAGTGCTTTACTTCACTCAGGCTGATATCCACATGATCGGTGGTATAAAACCATCCCCTCCAAAACCAGTCGAGATCTACTGCGGAAGCATCTTCCATAGTCCTGAAAAAGTCTTCAGGGGTTGGGTGCTTGAACATCCATCGCTGTGCATATTGCCTGAAAGCAAATTCAAAAAGTTCGGGTCCCATTACTGTCTCACGTAGGATATTCAGTGCAGCAGCGGGTTTTGTATAAGCATTGGATCCGAAATTTTTGATGGATTCCGAATTTGTCATGATCGGATCCTGGGTCGACCGGTCACTGCCCATATAATACACAATGCTTCTTGGATCCCCATTGTAAGCCGGACATTTGGCATCCCATTCACGCTCGGCAACTCCCTGAAGGAATGAATTGAGACCTTCGTCCATCCAGGTCCACTGACGCTCATCGGAATTCACAATCATCGGGAAAAAGTTGTGACCCACTTCATGAATAACCACACCTATCATGCCCCATTTGGTCCCTTCGGAATAGGTTCCGTCAGGTTCCGGACGTCCGCCATTGAAGCAAATCATCGGATATTCCATCCCGATATTGTTTGTATGGACCGATATGGCTGTTGGATATGGGAACGGGAAAGTATATTTCGAATAGGTTTTTAACGTATGCGCAACTACCCTGGTGGAGTAACGCTCCCAAAGAGGATTGCCCTCCTTCGGGTAATACGACATGGCCATAGCGGTGTGGTCGCCAAATTTTACCCCCATGGCATCCCAGATAAATTTCCGGGAGGAGGCAAAGGCAAAATCTCTGACATTCTCAGCTTTAAAGGTCCAGGTTTTTGTTTCTTTGACTTTAGTTTTTTCCTTCTCGCGGGCCTCTTTTTCGGAAACTATGATCACGGGGTCAGCTGACGTTTTCGACTTTTCGAACAGATCGCGCTGCTCTTGTGTTAAAACAACTTTTCCGTTTTGAAGAACGCCGGTCGCTCCAACAACATGATCGGCCGGAACGGTCAGGTTAACCTGGAAATTTCCGAAAGGCAGGGTGAATTCACCGGAGCCCAGGAACTGCTTGTTCTGCCATCCTTCAACTTCATTATAAACGGCCATCCTTGGATAAAACTGTGCTATGGTATAGATGTAATTGTTCTCTTCCGGAAAATATTCCATCCCCGACCGTCCGCCGCCATCTTTCATCCGATCGTTGATATTGTACCACCATTTAATAGTGAAGGCAAATTTGGCTCCCGGCCTGAGCGGCTGATCCAGATCAACCCTCATCATGGTTTTATTTACGGTTACCTGTAAGTCCTTTCCCTTCAGATCCCTGACGTAATCGAGTTTAAATCCGCCATCGAATTCATGAAAAAGCCTCGTGAGCTGCTGCATGCTGATTCGTGTGGCGCCCTGCGGTGCATTTCCACCCCCCTGCCTGCCATAATATCCCCCGGCCAATCCTCCGGTACTGATCTTCTTGGTATCGCTGTCGGGTGCCATCATATTCTGATCGAGCTGTACCCACAAATAATTCAGTACATCCGGAGAATTGTTGCTATAGGTAATTACTTCATCGCCATAAATACGCTGGTGCTCATCATCCAGTAAAATATTCATCGTATAATCTGCCTCCTGCTGCCAGTACTCGTGGCCGGGAGCTCCCGAAGCTGTACGCGTATTGTTCGGCGTGGCAAATTCCTGTTTCATCTGACCAAATTTATGCGGGTGATCCTGAGCCATTGCTGATACAACCACCAGGCATAAAACCAGAAAAGAAATACATTTTTTCATGGGATGAAGTATTGTCGTTTAATCAAGACAAGTTTACAAAAGTTATACATTTGAAAGTTGATCAGAATTATGTTTAAGAGATATCTAATTTCCTGCTTGTTGCTGCTCTCTTGCATGGCGCTTACAAGTGCTGCGCATAAATTTTATGTATCTATGACACAGATAGATATAAATAAGGAGTCACGAAAACTTGAGATCTCCTCGCGGATATTTACAGATGATTTGCAGGCAGCAGTGCTCGAAAAGACTGGAATTAAGCTTGGGATCGGCTCCGCCAAAGAGTATCCGAAAGCCGATTCTGTACTTGTTAATTATCTCACATCAACATTGAATTTCAGACAGGAGGGTAAAAATCTGGATTTGATTTTTATCGGAAAAGAGATTGAGGCCGATGTTATTTGGATTTATCTGGAAACAAAGCAGGGATTAAATCCGGATAAGCCTCTCGAAATCACAAATTCAACACTTCAGGATCGTTTCCCGGACCAGAAAAACCTCGTCAATCTCAAGACCGGAGCAAAAACTATCAGCCAGATACACTCAAGGGAGCACCCGACTTACACTTACACGGTGACAGGCGACAATGGAAAGTAGGCAGTTGGCAGTCGGCAACGGGCAGGGTACTTCATGCACACTTGAATCTGTAATTTCAGCATTCAAGCCAATATTAACTCATGTAAATATATCAATAGTTAGTTGGGAATCATTTGTCAAATAGTATCCGGACTTCTCTGACTATATGGGCAAAGTGTCTATTTTTATAGGATAATCACTCCGGAATCACTTCAATTTACCCGATAACTTATGAAAACGCTAACGCAGACCAGATTGGCCCAAAATTTTATTTTATTTTTTGTCGCGATACTTTTTGTATCCGGATTTATGGGCTGCAAAACAGCTGCAGACCCGGTTGTACTTACTTTCAGCAGCTGGAGAATTGATGATGTTGATGAGATGAACCGGATCAATGCACTCTATACCGCATCGCATCCGAATGTCACTATTCATTTTAATTCATATGATCCTGTAACCTATGATGAAGTCACCAAAGCTGATTTGGATAAGGGTGCTGGTGCCGATATTCTATTTATGTTTTCTTACGACCGGGGCCGCGCATTTTACGATGGCGGTTACTTATATGACCTCACAAAGGTTATCCCTGACCTGGCCTCTTTCAACCAGGTGCCGGTTAAGGCCTGGACAACCGAAAGCGGAGTAACCTATGCCGCACCGTCGGTAGGGGTTACCCATGGGATCTATTACAATAAGTCGATTTTTGCTAAATACAATATTCAGGAACCTGCAACCTGGGATGAATTTATAGCCGCTTGCGAAAAGCTTCTTGCCTCCGGGGAAAAGGTTATTGCTCAGGGAGTGGGTGATAACGCATGGACTTTAAACCGCGTAATGTTCTGCGGGCTGGGCGCTAATTTTTATGGAGGCGAAACAGCCCGTCAGGCTTTAATGGCTGGCACAAAAAAGCTTACCGATGCCAATTTTATCGATGCTTTTAAGGCCGTTTATTCACTAAAAAAATATTTTCCTACTGGCTTCGAAACCCTGGGTTACGAAAATTCAAAAGTCCTGTTCGCATCCGGCAAAGCGGCGATGTTTATCGGTGGATCATGGGAAATCAGCGTATTTGATGGTCTTGGAGCAAACAGCTCAACCATTGGATGGTTTGCTCCTCCAGTAAAAAAAGCTGGCGATCAGCTTCAGTATTGTTTCCAGGTAGATGCTGGGATCAGCCTGAACAAAAATTCTAAAAACCTGGATGCAGCCCTTGACTATATTAAATGGGTGGCCGGATCAGAGTATGCCCAATCTGTGATGACTGAGCTTCCGGGATTTTTCTCCTATACACCGGGCACCTCTGTTCTGACTAATCCGCTGGCTCAGAAAATGTATAATGTCACAGCTACGGCTAACCTGACTGTTCGGCTGATGGATGAAAAGTTGAATTCGAAATCACCCGGTGGCGATGCCCTTATGAATGAGGCACTTCAGGGAATGTTCCTGGGCACCTACACTCCGGAATCTGCAGCAGCCTATGTGCAGGGCAAGCTATAAACGATCCAGCCAGTGAATGATATTCAGCAATAACTGAAAATTCTGAGGGGCAAGATCACTGTTCATCCCTGCTTTAAATTTGCTGGGTCCGGCCAGTTGAGCGGTGAACATGGCGGCCTCACCGAACACAACCACCCTGCCTTTGCCAAATTGCCTGTATGCGCCCTGCGACCAACCCCCGAGACTGAATTTTGGGGTATTTGGCTTAAAAGCCCAGGCCGTGTCGGGCGATAAATTAATGAAACTCGCCCTGAATGTAAGTATCGGTGTGGCCTCCACTGGTATCCTGAATCCCTGCCCCATAAATGTGGCAACCCGATCAACCGTTTCAGAAGCATTCCTGCCCTTCGTTATGATGCTTTCAGTAAGGGTTTTATCTTTCAAACTAAATAGATCGGTTCCATTTCCAAGGGTATCCATGGCAAACCCATTGGTGAATTTAAAACCAAATACACCGGCCAGGTCCATAGCAGCACCGGCCATAGGCAAGTGATCCGCTATCAGGAACAGGCTGCCGCCCTCATGAACCCAATTTTTCACCACTTCAATTTCCTCGGGTGTAAAGGCCGATGGGGTGGGCAGGAACCAGTCATCAACATTCTTTTTGTTCAATGCATTTGCGATCACCAAAATTCTTCCTGCCGATAATTTATCCTTATTAAATGTGCCCTGATAATCTTTAACCTGATAACCATCCCTCTCCAGAAGATGAGCAAAAGGTAAATATCGTCCTGTACGAGTATGAAAGTTGTAATGCCCCTCATCAATATATATAACTGGTCCTTTAGCTTGTCCGTAAGCCGGATTGGCAATTACAGGCTGATACGCCGAATCAGCTATCTGCTGGGAAAACAGCCGGTATGGCATAAGTAGCATGACCAGAACAATGGCAGTTTTTAACAGAGTTTTCATTGAATTATTATTTAATGTAAAGATTCAGATTTAACCTTGATACGTTCCACAGGGAGGATGCCTTCGAGCAATTCAATTTCCACAGCATGTTTCCCATGAACAAATGGTTTTGACTCATAAAGCTCCCCGTTTTTCCCGGGCTGGACGATGCGGGTATCGAGTACCACTTCATTGTCACCATCCACTTTTACCCTGATTTTACCCGTTGCCGGCTTTTCTGGCTGTAAAAGGGTAAAACGGGTTCCGGTAAAATTCAGTTTCAGGCGTTTGGCAGGTTTCGAAATCCCCGTTCCTGCCCCCAGTTGCAGTTCCGTAAATAAATAAGTAAAAGAGGATTCGATAGGCTCTCCTTTTACCTGGAATGAGCTTACCTCAACCGATGAATGCTCCCCGCAGCTCAACCCGATGTGCCCCCCGCGCTCCTCCAGACTTCCGGTCCACACCTCTTTGCCGTTGATATTAATTTGTCTTTTGCCTTCCTTAAAATCAACCTTAATGGTGATGACATCCCCGCCGGGAAATGTTCCATGAGCTAGTATTGCCTTTTCATTCTTACGGTCTGTTTGTGCCAGTTCCCACTGGTTTCCCTTGATTCCGATCCTTTTCTGATCCGAAAACATCAGCGGATTAATTTTGCTGTTCGAGGTTGGAGCATCCGGTCCGAGAGGTGAAAGCGCATCGAAAATCACTGAAAAATCCCCTGTATTCTTAAAAGTGATATTTAGTACGGGCTTTCTGTATTCCTGATAGATATAGCTGATCGAGGGTGCTTTATGTCCGCTCAGCATAAATCCGGTTTGGCGGTAACCATTGGACCATGAACGGGATGCCAGATTTAAGGTGCCCAGATCTCTGCTGTTCAATGATGGAAACATCACCCGGAGTGTATCAGCATGATCAATAAATCCAGTGATAGTCTGGCCCCAGATTCCCTCATATTCATTATCCAGCGGGAGGCTGTGCCAGTTGGAACCGTCCCTCCAAAGCTCCCATTCTGATGGATTATGGGCCTTTTCAACCTTACAGCGGAAAATAGCCTGATAATTTCTGTTCATGGCAACGGAAGTTGCCGGTGCATAGAGGTATCCTTCGTGAGTGAAAGCAGGAAAATATTCCAGTAAAACGGGATAGTATAGCGGTGATTCCACAGAATTGATAATCACCGGTTCCGACCACGGGCCACCAGGGGATTTTGCAGTGATGGCGGCAAAGGCCCAGCTGAAATTCTCCCCGGAATCAAGCATAAAAAGAACCATCCAGTCATTTTTTCGCCTGATAAGTGATGCTGCATAAGCCCGGTTATACTTGCCCAATATCGGATTTGCCAATACCTTATAATTCGTAAAAACCGGATTGGGATCAATGATAAATGGCCCCTCAGGCTTATCGGCTACGGCATATCCAATTCCGGATGGCCCGGCATTGTTCCAGGCAAAATCTCGTGAAAGCCAGTCGAAAATCATATGGTACCTGCCATTATCATAGACCACGCTGACATCGGGCGCTCCTCCTATATCCACTTTTTCGCCTTTCATGCGAACTCCATTAAACGGAAGCACATACCCAAGACTATCCCAGGATTTTCCTCGGTTGCATGACCGGTATCCTATACATCGCATCTGGTTTTCCGGATTCTCAGCCAGATTAAAAGCATAATTGCGGGAGTAAACACCGCCATATAAATATTCGCATCCGGATACCGGATCGAGAAAAAGGAAACCGTTCACCGGCCACTCTGTGCCGGGAGTTCCCTGGGTTACTGGGTTATCACGATCATGAATAAAATTGTCCCACGAAGGATCGCCATACACGGGATGATGCAGCCAACTGTCCTTCTGTTTCAATAAGGCATACTCAATCGTCGTTACACGTTTATTAGCAGTGCATGACACCAGCAATATAGTGGCAAGCAATAAATTAATACAGGACTTCACGACAATCACAGAATTTTTATGACCTCTTACCGGATTTGAAATTAGGCAAAATAACCCGATGGAAAGCAAATGATTTTTACCCGGTTTGGGTAGGTAACCTTAATATCTTTAGTTTTGCTCCAATGAAAATGATTACGGTATTCTGCGGATCCAGCGCTGGTTTTGGTGAAAATTTCCTGGCCGGGGCACGGCAACTTGGCGAGGCTCTCGCTTCAAATGGTATCGGGCTGGTTTATGGGGGTGCCAATGTTGGATTGATGGGCGCGGTTGCAGATGCGACTTTGCAGGCTGGAGGAAAGGTTATCGGGGTGCTGCCCGTCTTCTTAAGCGACAAGGAGATTGCACATAACGGACTCACCGAGCTGATCCTCGTGGATAGCATGCACGAACGAAAAACCAGAATGAATGAGCTGTGCGATGGTGTCATTGCTTTGCCGGGCGGTTTCGGGACCCTGGAGGAATTCTTCGAGATGTTGACATGGGCGCAACTTGGTCTCCACAAAAAGCCAATAGCTATCCTGAATATCGATGGATTTTATGACCCGATGATTACCCTCGTTCAAACCATGGTTGATCGTGGATTTCTTAAAGCTGCTAACCAGGAAATGCTGATCATCAGCGATGATATTAACGACCTGCTGAATAAAATGAGAAATTACATTGCTCCAACGGTTGGCAAATGGATTACAAAGGGAACAGTTTAGCCGTGTTTCAGATGCTCCGTTAAAAACTCCCTCACAGGCAGCTTAATATCAGCCTCCTTCTTAATTTTTGGTTTGCGGACATATACCTGGTGTTCCACCTTTTGCTCGTTCAGTATCCGATCAAGAATAAGGGCGTGTTTCCTGTGGTGCTCAATGATACCAAAGCTAACGGGAAACCTCTGCTTTTGAAGGTTCATGACATAAATCGGGGGATCATCCGGACTTATCATATTAAGCATATCCAGTGGTTTTACAGTCCTGGCTTGAACCGGCTTGAAGCTTTCATAATCAGGATATCCGTAAAAACCGGAGATCGCGGCGTAAAAACTTTTTCTCATGAGGTTGACAACCATTTTGAGGTTGGGGATGAAATCCATCCATCTGAAAAGATCATAAGTGGCTTGGGTATCAAGCGCCCCGGCACATTTGATTCTCGTGGATTCTCCAAGCAGGGTGGTATCATTTTTTAAGGCAAAATCGTCGTGAAAAGCCAGGAAAAGGCTTGATCCCGCACCTGCCGAATGCCCGTAACATCCAATCAATTCCTTAGAAATATTATACCTGTCAGCGTGATGACGGATAAACTGAAGGGCAGTCCTGACATCCTTCAAACACCTGTTGACTCCCAAAGAATCATTGGTTTTGTAATAGCTGTAATTGATAGATGCAAAGGCGATATTGTGCTCCAGGAAGTAAGCCACATCCTGCTTCCTCCATTCAAAAGGCACATTTTTGTCACCTCCGGTGAATCCTCCTCCATGAATATAAATGACGAGTGGAGTCGGCTTATCCGACACCGGCAAAACAATATCAAAAACATTTCGCTCAGCGGGTCCGTATCGCTCATTCTTAAGAACCGTTTGGGCTGGCATAGCCATCGGGAAAATGGATAATGCGAGCAGGGTAATTAGTCTTGTTTTCATATTACCATTTATTAAAAAAGCGCCAAATTTCCTTGCATGGATTAAATCCGCCATTATTTGTCATGGAAGGCCATAAATGCCCCAGATCCTTAATGCGATAATACCAAACTTCTTTGGTATCGGTCGGGTTTTTAAAGATGAAAGCTGTAGTGCCTGGTGAGATGCTAAGAGTATCAGCCGGCTTGCATTTATTGGATTTTGCGAAGTAGTCAACAATTTCCTGCGTTGGCGGTGCCTTATCGTACCCCCCTCCGGAAATCGGAACTATATCGTCGGCCGTACCGTGAATGGTGAAGCAGGGAACCGTTGTGGCAGATGGTTTATCATTCCATACATTATCACTTATGTTACCTGATATGCAGGCAATTGCCTTGAAGACATCGTTTGCATCCATGGCCAGAAGATAACTCATGCAGGCACCTGCTGAAAAACCGCAACTGAATGTCCGGCTTGCCGACAAGCCATATTTCTCCTGTAATGCCTTTGCAAGGGATTTTAAAACCAGGACATCGGTTGTATTGTGATCTTGCCTATCCCATACATTGTTTTTCCCTTGAGGATAGCATACCAGAAATTTTGCTGTATCGGCAACGGCATTAAATCCCCAGTTATAATAAGTCAGATTTTTCTCACCGGCGCCATGTAAAACAAAAACCAATGGTGCATTTACGGGCAGATCGGCAGGTTTATAAATCATGAAATTGTACCAGAAGCCTTTGTAATTGTATACGGCATTAACTCCATTCACCGGGTTTGCTGTTTCTATGCCAGTAATTCCATCATCTTTGCGGCACCCCGATAAAATGGCAAGAGCAGTTATTCCGATCAGTAGTTTTTTCGCTGTCACCCGTCACCTGTCACTATTCGAAATTCGGTACCACTGCCATATTTCCGAGCTTCTCCGCAATGAGATATCCTAACCTGCAGATGCTGGCTGCCTTGGCGTAATCGATCTTTTCCGGATCATCACCCGGATTGTGCAGATCGGCATGCACCCCTGAAAAGAAGAAAAATGCGGGAATTCCGGCCTGCATGAAACTCATATGGTCGCTGCCTCCGGGGGAGTGTTTATCGTCATTGAAAAGTATGGGAAAATCGGTCACTCCCTGATTAATTTCCTGAATGAAAGAAGTGATTCCTTTCAGATATTTTTCGTCAGTTACCACGAAATGAGCACGAGTTGCTTCGTTCCCTTTACCGGTACGACCGATCATATCCATGTTAATATTGAACTTTATTTTTTCTTTAGGGATAAGTCCGCTTTGAATAAAGTAGGCTGATCCAAGGAGACCCATTTCTTCGCCCGACCAGGTAACAAATACTACTGTGCGCTTGCATGGGTTCATGGCCACAGCTTCAGCAATTTCCATCACACCGGCTGATCCGCTGGCGTTATCATCGGCACCGTTGCAGACCTTGCCCTGCTGCGGTGCAATATGATCAAGGTGACCGCCTACGATAATGTATTCATTGCTGAGCACACTGTCGGTGCCTGGCACTATGCCGATAACGTTGTTCGAATATAAAGTATCTTCCTTAAGGATTTCAATCTTACTGGTGAGGTAGGTATCTTCCAACACCTGTGGTTTGTATTTCTTGTTTCCGGGCATTACCAGGTCGAGAAATTCGGGTTTTGCCAGATATATCGATGGACGGGTGCCGGAAGGGCCATTTTTCTTTCCACCCAGATAGTTGGTTTTTTCAGTGGTGAATGAGCTGTTGACTTCATCGTATACCAACCCTGCCGAACCATTAGGATCAACCATGATAATCCCGGCTGCTCCCTTTCCCGATATGCCTCCGAAAGCTTTAAAAAAGTATCCCCGCCGGCCATTGTATTTATCATTTATAGCCTTCGATAATACGGGCTTCCCATCCTTCATCGGGGCACCCGCCAAACAAACGGCAATCTTCCCGGTGAGGTCGAGATCCTTCAGATCGTTCCAGTTCTCAGTCGGCTCTTCAATACCATAACCCACATAAACCAACTGCTTTTTATCAAAATTTAACGGACTGCCCATCAGGATTTTGTAATCCTTTTTATGCGTCAGCTTGGTATCCGTTCCCTTCCGCGTAATGGTCCATAAAAGCTGATCGTTATAACTGGTGCGGGCAAAAGGCAATCCCTGGAAATAGCTGGGCTCGCTGCCTTCCTTGGTAACAATCGGTTTCAGACCGGCTTTCACGAACTGCGAGGCCACATATTGCGTTGCAATTGCATATTCAGGAGAGGTTGCCACACGGCCATTCATATAATCCGATGCGAGGAAATAGATATGACTGCGCAATTCTGCTTCACTTATGGATTTATAACCTGCATCAGACTGTTGCTGGGCCAGGAGTGATCCTGCTGATACGAAGAGGGTAATGAGCAGGGCGAGTAAAGAGGCTTTTCTGTTCATGATCTGTCTATTTTGGTTTTAAAATTAGCACATTAGCACATTAGTAAATTAGCACATTTTTAAATTTCTGTAATCTCCAGCACCACACTCGTCTCGTTACTTGATGCTGAAACCCGCAAACCCACGTTCATTAAAAAATCGCCGGTATAGGAATTCCCCGATTCTTCCAGTGACCTTCTTGCTCCGGGCATCAGGTTGATTTCTTCCACCTTATACATTTTTTTTGCATCCAGGCCCTGAAGGCGCACCGGAGCATATAATGGATCGTACATCGGGTGAAGCGTATAGGAGAATAAAACAGCTTTGCTTTTTACTGCGTCGGTATACATGACCACTGCACGGCTATCTTCCGATGGTGAAATAAGCCTGTACATATCACCCTGCCAGATGACCGGACTTAACCGCTTGTAATTTGCAACGGCTAGCTGAACATATTTCAACTCATTTTCTTTCAGGTCCTTTACATTGATATCAAAACCCAGTTTGCCCATCATGGCAACATCGGTCTTAAACTTGATGGATTGCTTTCCCCAGGAGGTAACATGGTTGCAAATGGAAAACGACGGGAAAAACTGCGAGTATCCCCACTGGATATATACCCGGTTAACCGGATCGGTGTCATCTGACGCCCAGAATTCAGTGAAATACCGGAGGAAACCATAGTCGGTTCGTCCACCGCCACCGGAGCAGAGCATCATCGGCAGATTAGGATATTTTGCCTTAATCCGGTCCAGAACCTTATACAACCCGTTGGTATATTCGATAAACAAATGCGATTGCTGATTTTTCAAATAGGTGGAATAGGCACTGGTCATCATGCGATTGCAATCCCATTTAAAAAAGGATACTCCGGATCCGGTCTGCATAATATCATCAACCACCTTAAAAACAAAATCCTGCACTGCCGGATTGCATAAGTCGAGCACCAATTGTGTGCGGTAATAATTTTCCGGCCGGTTCGGAAGCTTGAGTACCCAGTCGGGATGATTCTCATACAATTCGCTTTTTGGATTTACCATTTCAGGTTCAATCCAGATCCCGAATTTTGTGCCGGTAGTCTCAGCCTGCTTCATTAGAAAACCCAGCCCGTTCGGAAGTTTTGTCTTGGTGCTTTGCCAGTCGCCCAACCCCGATTTATCCCCGCTCCGTGGATATTTATTCCCAAACCATCCATCATCCAGCAAAAACATATCGACTCCTAAAGTTTTTGCATCCACGAACATATCCGCTAATTTCTTTTCATCGAAATTGAAGTAAGTGGTTTCCCAGTTATTGAGCAGGGTGAGGCGGGGTTTCTCACCGTCCTTAATGCCATATTTCCGGGCCCAGGCATGCAAGTTACGGCTGGCCTGACCTTTCCCTGTATTTGAAAAAGTGTAAATAAACGTAGGGGTGGTAAAGGTTTTCCCTGAGGGCAGACTGTACTCTGATGCAAAGGGATTTATCCCTGAGCTTATCCGAAGTGAGTTCTTATTATCCAGTTCAAAAGCCAACCTGAAGTTACCCGACCAGGCAATTGTTCCGGCGACCAGTTCGCCCGAATTTTCACTTGCTTTATCATTCAGGGCAAGGAAAAACATTGGGGTTTGATACATATCGGCACGAGCGCCTAATTTTGAATCGATCACCTTGGTGCCGCTGGTCAGCTCACTTTCCTGCATGCGCACCTCCTTGGCCCAATCACCATGAAACTGGGTTAACCAATAATGATCGGCATCGAAATGCAACATCGAGGAGGCGTAATTATAGAGCATCACCGGATTCTTTTCCTGATGCTGAATCTCGCTCCACTGCTCAATTACGTTTTCGTTGTTAAAAGCTCTATAATGCAATGTCACATCAACGGGATACTGCGGGTCCTTAAGCTTGATAATTGTCTCCGAAATATTATCGTCCTTTTTTATCGTCTGATAGCTGACGTAAATAAGTTCCAGCGATGGATTTCCATCGTTATGGGTCATCCGGATGGCCGGTTCAAAAAGGTTGTCGGTTCCAAAAGTCGGATAAACCAGATGCCGCAGATTCACAATCGGGTTACCATCATTAATCACGAACGATCTTGTGTTTTCCTTCGATAACACATCATAAGACGTATTGCCGGTCAGCTTGGTTCCCAAATAGCATTGGTATAATTTCTGGTCCTTGCCAACTTTAAGAACCAGGACAGAATTATTGGTTTCTATCTGGATTACCGGAGTTTCCTGGCTCTGTGCCAAGGTAAACATGGTGATGAACGTGAATAACGATAATAGCTTTTTCATGTAGTATCGGGTATTATGATTTGCTGTTTGAAATTTCAGGAGCGAATTTAGCAAAGAAACCCGCCTCTGAATGATCAATGCCCATGTTTGAATATTAATTTCCTTTTTCCTAATATTACTGTACCTAACCTATTGATCCTATTGAAAACATGACTTCCCACCTGACTATCCTGGTAACTTTTTTAGTCATAATCGGGGTCACTGTTCTATCAGCCTACCTTTTAAAATTGTTCCGGAATAAGAAGGAAAAGGGCAGGGTGCCTGAGCCTCAGGCAGCCAGGAAAATGGAGATAGAATTAAAGGGGGATATCTTCGAACTTGACAAGCTTGCCATAATTCTGGATGACCTGGTCAGGTACGATGTTCCTGTCAAAACCATCCTCGACCTGAATATTATCCTGGAAGAGATTTATACGATCATTCTTCGTCACCGGAATGCCGATCAGCAAGACCTCAGAGTTTTGATCACACTCCTCCTGGAGCAAGGCCAGATACTGGCAAACATCAGGGACCGGAATGCAGAATTTGATCCAACTGCGATGCCAAAGATCGACTTAAATGCTCCTATCGAGGAGATTTCATTCCAGGGCCTGGGATTTCATATGGTCAGGCATCTTGCGGATGGATTGACCTATCAACGTTTGGCTGATCAGAACATTCTCACGATAAAGAAAATCTATTCCACCTGATGAAAAGACTAAAATCCATTGAGTCGGTCCTAAGGTGGAAATGGTATCCGGATATTTTCAGGATTCCGGTATTAATTGGGTTCTTTTACCTGATCTATGTTTTACTTTTTGGCGATCAGGCCGAAGGAAAAAATTCCGGCTTATCAGTCATGTGGGTATTGCTCTGGGCTTTGCAACCGATTTTATTTATTTTGTTTGGCCGGTTTTTCTGCGGTGTCTGCCCCTTTGGTGAAGCAGGCGATATGGTTCAGAAAGTGGTGGGTAACGAATTTCATCCCCCACTTTTTCTCAAAAAATTCGGGGTATGGTTTGCCTATGGATTTTTTATCCTGATCCTGCTGATTGAGACTATGGTTCATATGGCCGGTTCTACCGCAGCATCGAGTATATTATTATTGACCATTTTTACGATGGCCGTGATTTCGGGAGCCTTTTTCCGCCGACGGACCTGGTGCCGCTATCTTTGTCCTTTGGGGGTTGCCGGAGGTGTTTTTTCCAGACTCAGGATCATTAAGCTGAGCAAAGATGACAAGGCTTGCAGCGAATGTAAAAAGTTTGAATGCCTTCAGGGTACCGAAAAATCCGCTGGGTGTCCGATGGGCCTGTGTGTGAGGAAACATGATCTGGATGCCGATTGTATCTCCTGCGGCAATTGCCTGAAAAACTGCCCAGCCGATTCACCGCGCATCCTCTTGCACTCTCCGGTGAAAGGATTTTTGTCAAACATAAAACTGAACCAGGCAGAATCGGCTTTCGCAAGCTGCTTTATCGGTTTCTCAATTGCATTATACCTGATCAAGGATTACCTCGATAAGATCAACCATGTTGTTGGATTTGAAAATCCGGTTTGGAATGAACTTCTGGTAATAGCTGTTTTTACCGGGATCTCCTTTTTGCTCTTTTATTTATTCAGTTACGTAATCAGGCCTATCACCAGGCAATCACAGAAATACAACTTCCGATTTTTCGGATTTTTCCTGATTCCATTCATATTTTTCGCTTTGGTTAACCTGACTTCCATCCACGGCGTTCCTTTGATAAGCCTGCAGAGACGGCATGTTTTTGAGGGACTGGGTATTCTCGCAGGAAGCATCCTCTCCATTATCTTTTGCTTGCAGGAGCTTCGTAAGGTTCAAAACAATCGTCAGCAGAATAAGATCATAGCTCTCTTCAGTATTTTTCTGGTAGTGCTGGCAGGCTACACGCTATATCTATTCCTGTTTCTATGAGATTTATTGATGGGCTTTCTTGACAGTCTGCTCCTTTAATATTTTCTGAATAAAGCCCCTTGCCACTGTAGTCTTGGGCACCTTGAACCCGAACCAATCGCTGAGCGGTAAATCAAAGCCAATGCCATGCATATAGTTGAACAGCGATATCCGGAGCCCCTCGCTGAAAGCATCATGATTGCATCCGGTTGGATCGGTAAAAGTCAGGTCGTTGTTGGCGAATGAACCTGTTTCGGTATTGGTTCGATGGATCATGAATTTCTCCGGATTCAGCCCAACCGGGCTGTGTGCGGTGAGGGCAAAGTGGTGCCAGAATCCCGACTGGACCAGTCCGAGTTCGAACAGTTGTCTGACTACTTCCAAAGAATCTATTGTTTCCTGGGCGGTTTGGGTGGGGAATCCGTACATCAGGTAAGCATGAACCATGATGCCATTTTTAGTAAAATTTGCTGCCACCTGTGCCACCTGCTCAACGGTAACTCCTTTGTTGATGAGCTTCAACAGCCGGTCGGAGGCTACCTCCAGCCCGCCGGAAATAGCAATGCATCCAGATTCCTTAAGCAGGCTGCAAAGTTCTGCGTTAAAGCTTTTTTCAAACCTGATATTGGTCCACCAGGCCACCGTCAGTTTTCGGTGGATAATCTCCTTTGCCAGGGCTCGTAAAAGTGCCGGGGAGGCTGCCTCATCCGTGAAGTGAAAGCCGAACTGACCGGTCTGCCTGATAATTTCTTCAATACGGTCGCAGATTAGCGGCGCTGGATTAGGCTCATATCTCCTGATATAATCAAGCGAAGTATCGCAGAACGTGCACTGGGCCCAATAGCATCCATGTGCCAGGGTGAGCTTGTTCCAACGCCCGTCGCTCCAGAGCCGGTGCATCGGATTTATTACCTCAACCACTGAAATATATTGATCCAGGGGCAGATCGGAATAATCCGGAGTGCCCAATTGTGCTTGGGGGATATCGGCTGCAGTTGATTCGTTCTGATAAGCAACTCTGCCTTCATTCAACGTAAATGTCCTTTTTAAATCCATCGGGCCAGCCTCCCCGTCGAGATGGCTGATCAGCTGTTCCAGCGGTGCCTCTCCATCGTCCAGAATGATGTAATCGATATAATTGAATACCCTGGGGTCACTCAGCGACCGGAGTTCGGTGCCGGCAAATCCTCCGCCGATAACGGTTTTTATTTCCGGGCGGTTTTTACGGATCCATTGCCCGCATCGGAAGGCAGAAAATAAATTCCCTGGAAATGGAACCGATAAACCCACCAGTGACGGTTTATAAAGTTCCAGCTTTTTCTCCAGCAGCAGGATCAGCAAATGATCGATAAAGCTGTTTTCCTTGCCTAGCTCCGTTTCCATTTCATCAAAAGTGGAGGCCGATCGTCCCAACCTTACGGCATATCGGCTGAATCCGAAATGCGGATCGACTACCTCCGTAATCAGGTCCGACAGGTCATCCAGATACAGAGTGGCAAGATGCTTCGCCTGATCCTGAATACCCATGGTGCCAAAGGCCCAGTCGAGATCTTCCAGATCATTGAACCTTGAAGCTTCAGGAAGGTAATTCCCCTCGCAGATAAGGTAAGCCAGCGATGGATTTTTCCCTTGTAAAAAACTGATTACCGGGTTTATGGTCCGGATATAATCATCCTGTAAACTGATAATCCGGCGTGCATTTTTCGATAATTTACCGCTTCTCGTGCCGGTTTCTCTGAACAGCGAGGTTAAACCTTTCGATGAAAAAAGTTCAAGGATCACCTCAATCCCCAGATCGGCCTGGTTCGCACGTATTTTTCGTGTGTTCAGAAATCCCTTCAGATAGGCTGTTGCCGGATAAGGGGTGTTCAGCTGGGTAAACGGGGGCGTTATGAGGAGAACTGACTGTGGCAAAGGAGATGATTCAGTATAATTCAGGCAACAAAGTTAAAGTTAATACCGGACTTAAACTTTTAGGTATATAAGATGTTAGATTTGAAAACTAATTAAAAGGTATGTCATTCAATATAGGCACTAAAGATAATCCTATGGCATTGAAAACACCGCCATTGACCAGTGAATATACCATGCATTTGGACCAGAAAGATGGCAAAGATGTTTTGGTATGCACAGTTGGTAAAACAGTTTTACTTTATAATTTAGATTGCCTTAACGATTTGCATAAAATGCTGAAAGACCATGGCGACTGGATGGAATTGGGTAGCGCAGATGAACAAAAACCTGCAAAGGAAGGAACTGTTGAAGCATGGGGTCGTTCAGAAAATAATCCGGTTGGTGGCTGGTATGGAATGAAGAAAGGGCTTCGTGGACGCTTCGGAATGTATATACCCCCTTTAATGGAGGCTCTTGGTCTGGCCGAAGTAACGCACGATCCAAAAGGGAATAAAATGAGATCGAGATAATCTGCTCTGAGTTCTTATTTCACCGTGCCAAGCCGGAATGCGCCGATCATGGTGGAGTAATTTTTTTCGCCTTTTTTCAGATAATCACCCACATACCAGAGTGTGCGGTCGTCGATAGGGTCAACAGCCGTCTGCGTATAATCCTCCCAACGGCGGTTGCGCTCCTGTGCAGCCTCGCCCTTCACCAGGATAGATTCCTGGAGTGAAAATATCCCGGCAGGATCGCTCGCCAGGCGGCCGGCGAATCTCTGACCGGCGAAATCACCTGATCCGCCAAAGGAGTAGCCGATTCCAATATTCCCTGCCGCATCAATAGCCGGACTACCCATCCAGCGGAAGTTGCCCTCCGGAGCGTAGGTTCCCTGCTGAAATAACACTGGATCACCTTTCCTGGTTAGACGAAACTCATACCATCGCACTCCACCGCCACCTGCTGAAGTAGCTACCGAGTGAACCACAACCAAGGATTCGCGATTGCCGATCCGCCGGTAAACCATTCGCGCCATGAGCTTGTCGCCCTGGGCATCCAGGCGCTGGCTGCTGCCTGGCTGTGGAACCGCTTCGGTGAGCTGCCCCCCTCCTAGGTATTCATAGGGTGCAACGGGAATCCTGACCGGACCCTCAAGACGGCTCTTTTGGGGATCCTCCCAATTGGTATGGAATTTCCAGATGAAAATCCCATCATCCTTAAGGATACCATGAAGTTGAGACCCTCCGGCAGCCATCATGATATTGGGGGCACCGGCGGGTGGCAGACGGGGTCCTTCAAGATCAGCATTGATCAGGAAATTGACTCCATCCAGGAGGAACATCTGCTCCGTTGCCTCCTCCCCTTTCAGCATCCGGTTACGGTCAACAACCACCGCGTGCTTCTGGATCACGTTATCGCCGGTACTTGTGGTGATATAATATCCATCTGGCCACACAGCCGGACGGGGATAATCGGGAAACAATTCCCTTATGAATTCGTATCGATAGTAGGGCCCGAACGGGTTGGGGGTCATGCTCACCGCATAACACATGCTGTATGTTCCCTCCTTGCTTTTTCTGAATATCGGCATCACAATCAACCAGCGGTCGGCCAATTGATCGTATCGGACCACAGCATCGCCATTGTTGGTTTTCTCGCATACTCCCCCGAATCCCTGAAAAACCATCCGGGTTTCAACCGGTCCGAAAAGTACCTTTCCCGTTTCATCGAATTGTTTGCCAGCCTTAGTATATATGGCCATCCTCGAATTGACGATCTGGAAGATGTGATCATATCCAACGGCAAGTGTGTTATCCGACGGATTTCGGAACCGTACCGTACTGTCGGTACCGGGAAAGCCTGCCCCCAGACCGCCGAAACTTGCAATCAGTTGAGGCGCCGGGCCTGCTCCCATATGAGTCTGCTCCACCTGCAGGGCACTGGAATTACCCTTCCCTGGCTTATGCGACGGTTTTTGATCGGGGTATAAATATTGGTAAGGTTGCTGCTTGGAGGTTTCACCCCGGAACAAACTGTCATTCAATGGTTTTGATTCATCGAAACGGACAGGGTGTTTTACAGTCACCTGCTGTGCGGAAACAGAGAAGGTGAGCAGCAAAAATGCAGCGATGGCAGACAGGTCAATCAATTTAAGGTTCACGATGGTAAATATATTCAAAAATTGTCCGACGTTTACCATTGTTTTAGTGCGGTTTCTCTAATTTTAAGACATGGACACAAACCTTAAAGAAAGATTCCTTCAACTGTGGGAAAAATATTTTGGATCAAGTGAATTGCCAATCACTTTTTACTACCATAAAGAGCCTCAAAATGCCAGGATTGTTACAAAAGCTAAAGGCCGAAGCTGTTTAATCTGCGAATTGGCAAAAGTCAGGAATGGCGAATCACTTGCTTATGATGCAGATGCCATTGCTTGCGGGGGAGCGAAACGATATCTCGGTTATTCAGATACCATTCGTCACAATTTCGAATATTTTTTATCCTGCGGAATCCCAGGTAAAATGGAGGGTGAACGGTACATAAGAACTCCTGAAATGGTGCTCGAATTGCAAAAAGAACAGAAAACGGTAAAAGACGCTAAAGGCAATTACATCATTTTTAAACGTTGGGATAAGCTTGAGGAGATTGATGAACCAGCGGTTGTCATCTTCTTTGCAAAACCCGATGTTTTGTCGGGCCTTTTTACGTTGACCAATTTTGATCAGGTGGAGCCAAACAGCACCTATACTCCTTTTGGGGCTGGCTGCAGTTCCATCGTTCACTACCCTTATCTTGAAAAAGATGCTGACCGACCAAGGGCTGTCATTGGAATGTTCGATCCTTCAGCACGTCCCTGCGTTCCGGCTAATATATTATCCTTTGCTGTTCCCATGATAAAGTTTGAAAGGATGATTGATTATATGGAGGAAAGCTTTCTGATTACTGACACCTGGGAAACCGTGAAAAAGAGAATTACCTCCTGATAGATCAAGCTTATGGGGAGGTAGTATTCATATATCCGGATTTTTCCCAGAACATAAATCCTTCCTGTAATAATAAGGTTAGCTCCTGTTCATTTACTTGCTCCTCCTTAGTAAAATGGAAGCATGTTTTTCCCTTCAGATATTTATAAAGAGAGGGAGCAACCTCCCTCAGATTTGCATTCATATAAGATGGGAAAAAGTGAAAAGTCACACTGTCCTTTCGCTGAGCTATTGTTGCGAAAAACATTCCGGGTATAAGCTTTTTGTCATAACCATAAGGAACCGGCTTATTACCAATAATCTCGAAAGAACTGTTTAAAGTATCAATTCTCACCACCATCGGAGGAGTAAATTTTTCCAGGTTTTTTTTCAATTTATTAAAAATCAAAATCCTTGTTTCTTCCGTAATTGGCATAATGTCCTTATTAGTTATCGGTTACGATATATTACCATCACTCGATTATACAAAATTCGTGAACAATTGTTTAATTAGTTTATCTCACTGATGGAGACATTAATGGATTAAATTTGTTGAACTTTAAACAAGTGGGATGATGCATTATTCCAATTCTGATATAAGGCGCCAAGATCGTTTGCTAAATGAAGTGGCTGCCAGAAAATTGCTGATTGAAGGAGAATTTGCGGTGTTGTCTATGCAGGCTGAAAATGGCGGAGCATATGCTGTGCCGATAAGTTATGTTTGGGATGGTAAAGGGTCAGTTTTTTTTCATTGTGCCAAAGAAGGAAGAAAACTTCGCTGTATTGAAATATGCAATAATGTTTCACTTTGTATCGTGGGTCGAACCCATGTTATTTCAGGGAAATTTACCACGGAATATGAAAGCATTATTCTCGACGGCAAGGCATTTATAAGTATCCTCTCTGAAGAAAGGATGAAAGCATTGGAGCTTTTCCTGGATAAATATTCCCCTGCCGATAAAACAGCCGGAATGAAATATGCCACAAATTCCTTTGCAAAAACAGAAATCGTCCGGCTGGATATTGATAGCTGGTCGGGTAAATGTAAAAATCTTTAGAATTAACCTATATTTCAGGGTAAAATAATTTACTCATGAAACACCGAACCTGTCCGGCAGTCATTCTCCTGGCCGCCTTGTTTCTGATAATATCAAGCTTTACTCCGAAAGGAAAAACCATGAAGGCTTTCCGGCTGCCCGACGGGCAATACAGGATTGAGGAGGACGGAAAAGCTGTGCTCCAGTACAACTATAAGACTGTTTATGAGAAAGATGTGATACGGTTGAACGGTGAACGCAAGGAGAAACCGGTGGAGGGCGAAGTCACCGGTACCTACCGCGACGAATATATCAGTCAGCATCCGGGAGTTCGCAAGGATACCGTGGTAACCACAAACATTTATGCCATACCCCGCAGTGATTATATCCATCCGCTGTTCGGATTGCAGGGGGAGACGCTCACCCGCGACTGGCCGCTCGACGGTGAACCGCACCATCGTGGCATCTGGTGGGCCTGGCCCGAAGTCAGGTACGGTTCGCTTCAGGGCGATCTTTACGCTCTTCAGCGGATCTTTGCCCGGCCAACTGGGAAGGTCGATCTGGTAAACGGTACAGATTATGCCGAGATATCCGCAGAAAACCGCTGGATGTGGGAAGACAAAAAGCCAATCGTTTTGGAAAATTCCATCATCCGGGTATATCCGGCAACTGCAGATAAAAGGATCATCGATATCACCATTCGTCTTAGCGCTCTGGAAGACAGCATCTCAATCGCCACGCGGCAAACCAACAGTTACGGCTGCTTCAATATCCGGATGCAATCACCAAAATCACAGACCCTCACTCATTTTACTGATCAACCGGGGACTTCGCCAGTCCGGTCGTGGTCCGATCTGAGCGGAACTTTCCAGGATGCCGGATCCCCATCGGGCCTGTCAATTTTACAGTACAAAGGAAACCCTGATTATCCCGGACCCTGGGTGGAATACCCCAACCTGGCCTGGGTGCAACCTGCTTTTCCGGCGCATGGAACCCGTTATCCCCTGTTGAAAGGCCATCCACTCGTGCTGCGATATCGGCTGGTAGTACATAATGGCTCAAAACCTGATACAACCGTAACCGCCGGATGGTGGGACGAATACAATCAACCTTCAAAATAAACCAATGAAAGACAACGAAAAAAATACTGTTTACTCTCGGAGGCAATTCATGAAAACTACAACGATAGCTTCACTGGCTGCTCCAATGGTACTGGGTTCCCAAGCTGCAGAAGGGAAAAGGACCATCGCCCCAAGCGACAAGATAAACATTGGAATTATCGGGTGCGGCTCGATGGGTACCGGCAATCTCAATGCAGCTATGATGCATCCCGATGCTGTTCTGGTTGCCGCTTGTGATGTTTGGAAACAGCGGCTCGATCCTATCGTAAGCAAGTATAAATGCAAAGGCTATACGGATTATCGTGACCTTTTAAAACACCCTGGCCTTGATGCCGTAATCATTTCGACTCCGGCTCACTGGCATGCCCTGCAGGCCATTGATGCTGCAAAGGCAGGGATCGATATCTATCTGCAAAAGCCAATGGCAATGCATTTTGGTGAAGCAGTTGCGGTCCGGAATGCCGTCCGCAAACACAACATTATCTGCCAGGTGGGGACCCAGATTCATGCCAGCGAGCATTACCGCCGAATGGTGGAACTCATACGATCGGGCAACCTGGGCAAAATCAGCGCCGTCCGGACTTTCTTCGTCCACAATGAAGCGCCAAACGGCGTATCCCATGGAGCCAACACCGACAAGATTCCTGAAGGGCTTAACTGGGATATGTGGGTTGGACCCGCACGGATGCAGCCATTCAATCCCTTCCTCACGAAGGATGCCTTTTATCACTGTTTCTGGATGGATTTCAGCGGAGGCTGGACCCCCGGGATGGCACCTCACATCACCGATCTGCCTATCTGGGCACTCGATCTGGGTTATCCTACGGAAATCTGTGCCACAGGAGGCCGTTTTATCCTCAACGACGATAGCGATGCGTACGATAACCATGAGGTCATCTGGCGGTATCCAGGCCTGACCATGAGCTGGATGCACTCATCAACAAATAGTTACGGATTCGATTTTCTGAAAGCAAAGGAGAGCCAGCGACGCCTGGGCCTCTATTTCCATGGAGTTAATGGCACCCTGCTAACTGACTACGACACCCATCAGATTCTTCCCGAAGGAAACCGGATGGATGGCATGCAAACCCCTCCACAAACCATTCCTTCCTCCCCCGGACATGAAATCGAATGGCTGAATTGTGTCAAATCAAGAAAACAACCTTCTTGCAATCCGGAATATCATATCAAAGTGGATGCTCCGATCGAGCTGAGCGTTCTGGCCATGAAGCTCGGCCGGTCGATACAGTTCGATCCGATAAAAGAGATGATCATCGGTGACCCTGAAGCGACAAGGCTCTCTATTCCGGAGTACAGGGATCCATGGAAATTTCCTTGGGAGTATCTATAGGGAAAATTTGACCATAATTTCTATTTCCTGGCTGCTGCATTCAGAGTAGTCAGCTCAATGTCAATTGCCTTTACATTGTGACTCATAGAAGTTTTGAACATTTCCCACTTTACTTTCACTTCTTCTTTATATTCATCCATCCTGATTCTCAGGTCGCTATTCTCTTTTTTTAAATTTGCCACTTTTCTGCGCAGGCTGCCATTGCCGTTTTCCAACGCTTCTAATTCTTTGATGATTTTCTCATTCACTCTGATATTCTTCTCTGTTTCTGTCTTAAAAAGTGTCCATTCATCCGGAGTTTCGGCTTTTTTCTCAATAACGGTTTTCATCGACTCCTGAATTATTTTATTGCTTACAAAACTACTGTCGTTCGACTGCATTCTTTCTTTCTTTACCAGTTCAAATGCATCGTCGGCTTTGGGGGTGCGCGAGCTACAGGAAATCAGCATGATTGCTGATATTGTTCCTGTTAAAAATAACCTGTAAAAAGGTGAGACTGTAGTCATTTGATTTTATTTTGTTCTTGTGTTTTAGTCTGATTTTCAGAGTACCACTGTTCCGCTGTAAATATCTGTTTATAGGATTGCGGCTTAATTCGTAGACTGCCAGAATAGGGATGACCTAGCAACAGAATGATATAGAAAATCATGGCAATGAATACACTTAAGAGCGCAGTTAACGATACATGCAGACGTGCATGCTCAATGTCCAGCAGCATTGCACAGAAAATAGTGATCATAGCTCCCAGTATCATCGGCCACCACAATGGAGCAGGAATCTGCTTGTTGGCAGAAGCATCCCGGAGGCCACGGTAAGTGGACAAGGCATTCAAATGGTTGAACATTTCTGCAACAAGCTGAATCTGAAACTGGTTTTTTGGAGTGAGGTGCTCTATCTTATAAAAAACCCTGTCGAATGATTCCGGTGTTTTTCGGCTCGGCTTCATTTGTTCCAGATTAGGAAACTCTTCATCTATAACGTTATATACAAAATCAAGATATACGATCATGAGTTGTTTGGATTCAAGCGTATCAGGTTAAAATTTGATATCGCGGTATAACCCCAATGCAGAACTTCCTTCATTACTCACATTGGTTCTGGTTTCATTCAACTGGCCCCACACCAGGAATACAATAAAGCTGAGCAGAAATGCATAAAAACTTGCAATAGCTAAAAAGAGGAAGCCGGTAACTTCATTGTGTGAACGTAGTATTTTTACCTTAGCGTATTTACGAAAAAGATAGGTACTAAGACCTGCAACCGCGGCTGCAAAGGCCATGATCAAAATAAAAAGTAAGAATGAGGGTATCTGAAGTAAATGGTAAGAGAAGTTTGTCATACACAATAGTGACGTTTTTTCAAATGGTATGTGTTACAATAATTTCATTAAGAATTGCATAATTCACACATTTACAACCGCTATGAAAAAATTTACCCGGGTGTTATTCGTATTTGTCCTATTGGTTGGCGCATTGAATGCGCAATCAATTGACAGCAAGTTCTATAACGCGATGCAGTGGCGGATGATCGGCCCACATCGGGGCGGCCGCACGGTGGGCGCAGTTGGTGTTCCACAGCAGCCCAACGTATTCTATATCGGTGTGAACAATGGTGGTGTTTGGAAGACAACGGATTACGGGCGTACCTGGATTCCTATATTCGATGATCAGCCCACCGGATCGATCGGTGATGTAGCAGTGGCTCCATCGAATCCCAATATTATTTATGTCGGTAGCGGCGAAGGAGTACAGCGTCCTGATCTTTCTGTGGGCGACGGAATGTATAAATCAACTGATGCTGGAAAAACCTGGATACATCTGGGTTTGAATGACGTCCAGCAGGTTGGGGGATTAGCTATAGACCCGACAGATGAAAACCGGGTTTTTGTCGCTGCTTTGGGCCATCCATATGGGCCAAATACCGAACGCGGTATTTACAGGTCAACCGATGGTGGAAACAGTTGGCAGAAGGTCCTCTACAAAGACGAAAACACGGGAGCCATACAAGTAACCATCGATCCGAATAATCCGCAAATAGTTTTTGCTGATCTGTGGGCCGGCAGACAGGGCCCCTGGGAAAACGGAGAATGGAACGGTAAAGAAAGCGGACTCTTTAAAAGTACTGATGGCGGGACCTCTTGGAAAAAGATTACCGGCGGGCTGCCAACCACTGCCCAGGGCCTCGGAAGGATCGGCTTTTGCATTGCTCCCTCGGATTCAAAAAGAATGTATGCAACCGTCGATGCCGGCAGTGAAGGCGGTATTTACAGAAGCGATAACGGAGGTGAAAGCTGGAAGAGAATACAAACTGATGGACGGTATTGGGGAAGGGGCAGCGATTTTGCTGAAGTAAAAGTGGATCCCAAAAATCCTGATATTGTGTTTAGCGCCAATGTGGTAACCTGGAAATCTATCGATGGAGGCAAATCCTGGAGCGCATTTCGCGGTGCTCCAGGTGGAGACGATTACCACCGGATCTGGATCAATCCGGAGAACTCCAGTATCATCTTAATAGCCAGCGACCAGGGAGCGATTATTACCGTAAACGGCGGCCAGACTTTTTCATCATGGTATAACCAACCCACTTCACAGTTTTTCCATGTCAATACCGATAATGCATTTCCTTATAATGTATATGGGGGACAGCAGGAGAGCGGCAGTGCAGGTGTGGCATCCAGGGGAAATGATGGTGGCATCACATTCCGGGAGTGGCACTCAGTTGGCGTCGAGGAATATGGCTATGTTGCTCCTGATCCTTTAAATCCGGATATTATTTACGGCGGCAAAGTCTCAAGGTATGATAAACGAACCGGGCAGGTACAGAACGTTTCGCCCGAACCTTTACGAAGCGGTAAGGTTCGCTCCATAAGAACAGCGCCAGTATTGTTTAGCCCGGTGGACAATAAAACGCTCTACTTTGCTGGTAATATGCTTTTTAAGACGATGAACGGGGGCAAGAGCTGGCAGGTGATCAGTCCCGATCTTACCAGAGAAACCTGGGAAATTCCTCCGAGTGTCGGAATATATACCAAGGATGATTTTAAAGTCATGCCACGGCGGGGAGTAATCTATACCGTCGCACCGTCCTATATCGACATAAATACCATCTGGTGTGGCACTGATGATGGTTTAATTCATGTGACCAAAGATGGCGGCAAAAACTGGACCAACGTTACCCCTCCTGACATCAGCTCATGGAGCAAAATTTCATTGATGGATGCAGGTCATTTCGATGTAAATACTGCTTTTGCAGCCATAAACCGAATACGTTGTGATGATATGCATCCACATATTTACAAAACCGTTGACGGCGGCAAAACATGGAAGGAGATTGTGCATGGCTTGCCTGAGGATCCAATAAACGTGGTTAGGGAAGATCCCAAACGTAAAGGATTATTATTTGCAGGGAGCGAAAGGGCAGTTTATGTTTCATTTGATAATGGGGAAAACTGGCAAAGTCTCCGACTGAACATGCCTGCCACTTCCGTCCGCGATCTGGTCATAAAGGACGATGATATCGTTGTGGGAACCCATGGCCGCAGTTTCTGGATACTGGATAATATCACGCCCCTCCGGCAGATAAATACTGCACTAACTCAGGCTGCCGCAATCCTGTATCAACCACAGAAAGCATTGCGCATCAGGTGGAACATGAATACTGATACACCCTTGCCACAGGAAGAGCCTGCTGGACAGAATCCTCCGGATGGCGCCATCATTGATTATTTCCTGAGTGATAGTAAAAAGGTGGTGACCCTTGAAATACTGGATGCAAAAAATAATTTAATCCGGAAGTACAGCAGTCTCGATAGTTTAATGGTAATTTCTCCGGGTAACATTCCGCCCTATTGGATGCGGCCGCAGCAAATACTCTCCTCGAAACCGGGGTCACACCGTTTTACCTGGGATATGCATTATACGCCATCGAATAATCAGGCTTCCTTCCCGATGTCGGCTACTTTCATGAATACGGCTCCCGGTTTCTCATCGCCCTGGGTGATGCCTGGAGTTTATCAGGTAAAACTCACTGTCGACGGACAATCATTTAATCAGACCTTTGAGGTGAAAATGGATCCGAGAGTCAAGACCTCAGTAGCCGATTTGGAGAAACAATTCGATCTATCTTTTCAATGTTATGAAGGGAGAATCCATTGCAAAGAGATAGTTAACGACATTAAAAACCTGCGTGTTAAGCTGAAGGAGAAATTCAAAAATGAATCTCCAACCGAGGCGGATTTCAGCCGGCTGGGAAGTTCATTTGGCAGCCTGTTAAATTTGCTTCAGGGTGCGGATCAGCCTCCGACTGACCAGGCAGTTGCAGCCGTAAAAGAAACTCAAAAAAAGTTTGAGCAATTAAGAGCGAAATGGAATGAACTTCTTATTTTAAACTCTTCAGAATAGTAATTATCGCATCTGTTTCATTTATCAACTCAGAGTCGGTACTAAAACCTTGTGATTTAAATCGAAGTTTGCCTTCTTTATCAATAAAATATTTAGCGGGTATTCCACTTGGCTTATACGATGAAGTGATTTTAAATTTACCCGGGGCATCCTTCATTGGCTCATCAAGAAGTACCTGGAACGGGTATTTGTTTTTATTGATAAATGCTTTTACTCTCTCCAAAACATCATTTCCTTTTTCATTGACGGCAATGAATAAAAACACAACTTCCGGGTGTTTTTCTATCTGTTTCTGCATTGCTGGAAACGAAGCTATACAAGGGACACACCAGGTTGCCCATAAATCCAGAATTACAATTTTCCCTTTATAGTCCGATAAGCTCACGGGTTTACCATTGATATCTTTAATGGAAAATGCCGGAGCTGTTTCATTCAGCATTTTTGGTTTCAGCTCCTGAATCAACGATGCCTGAACATTTTTCTGAAGACTGTCAATAAAAATGCCCAACTTTTCATCACTGCCTTTTTCCGAAATAAAAGTGGATTGCAATTGTTTCGTCATTCCCTGATTTAATTTCCCCTGCTTCGCTAATTTTAAAAGCAACTGTTTGGCTTCCTCTTTTTTACCTGTTAATTCCAGCAGTTTAGCATATCGTTCCACCGAACCCGGCAGTCCCTCCTCCGGCTTGTCATCCAATGCCATACGCTGGTATTTTAAGGCTTCATCATATCTTTTCAGTGCAAACAGGGACTTTGCATAGGTGTCGTAATAAGGAAACTTTGCGAAACTCATAAACCGATCCCAGTCCTCCTTGGTGTAACCTTCTGGCCTTGCAGCCGGATCGTCCCTAAAAGAAAAATATTTATCCAGGGTTTCCTTTGCAATTTTACAAGCTAAATCAGCATCAATATTTTTATCTAAAAGCTCATCGGCAGCCAAACTGCAAATGGACGTCTGATTGAACTTGTTTTTTATCAGGCTGATCTGCTTTTCGAATTCGATATAATTCTTTTTCAAGGCAAAGGCAACTGCAATATTGCCTTTTAGTAAATCTATGGTTTCGGAATCTTTAAGACTGTCAAGTTTATAATCATTAATAATTCGATTCTTGATATTGACACTTTTATAGGGGTCGGTTTCCTTACTCATCTCACGGATAGCGGATTGTATTCCGGTTGCCTCCTGGGCAGTAAGTGATAAACTGGTAAACAGATAAAAGGCGGTGATAAAATAGGATGCTGATTTCATTTTTTCATTGCCTCTGATTTCATTTCTGCAGGCATTTTTTCGATGGCATACCTTAATGCCGTTCGGGGCATGGTCGTCCTGTGCCGCATGATGAATTCGAACACCTCCTGCCGGTGAGATTCGGCAGCAGCCTTGAGCATCCAGCCATAGCCTTTCCTCACCAGGTCGTCGGTATCATCGAGGAGTAGGGTAGCGATTTCGAATATATCAGGTAGGAATTTTCCCCGGCTGGCCGGGATAATGAGAGTAACCGCTGCCGCACGCCGCAACCAGCGGTTCTCCGACTGGGCAAACCTTTTGAGATCAGCCAGATGTGTGGGATACATCACAATAAATTCAGCTACGGTGTGATTACAAAGTGTATCGCAGGCTGCCCAATTGTTTACGTATTGCGAGATCCACCGCTCGAATTTTACGAAATCAGCAGGTTCGAATTTCTGGTGAAGACGATTCGACCAGTCGCAGGCGATGATGGTCTCCTCCATAAGTCCGGATTTCATGAGCTCCTCGCCAAGGGCCAGAATCTCATCCTTGGTATGACCTTTAAGCTGCTGGTAATACTCGCTGCCGATTTTACGGGCTGCCGAATTGCTTAAGCCGTAAAACTGGACAGGTTCTTTGAAGTACCTTTCAGCGCCCGATTTCCAGACTGGGTCAGCTTTGGCAGCAAGCTCGTCGCGAAGAGTGTCAAGCAGGGTTTTCATGGGTGATAAAGATAAATATAAACAGCTATTCACCTCTTCGATAATTTCCATGAAACTAACGGGGAGAAGTCGAGTGTCGGATTATTCTCTTTTAAAATCGGGATATAGACAGACATCTTATTTTCATTCATCCTTTTGAATATCTCGTAGGCGATCTCATGCGATACGACTAAAAACAGCTCATCAGCTGGTATCTGAAATTCATGACTTAATTTTTGATAATCAAACAAGCCTTTGACCATCTTGATATATCTCGATTTTAATTGAATACAAAGATGGTCTAAATCACTGTCCTCAAAATAGCAAAAAATCTTCGAAACATTATTGGCATCTGATAATCCATAACGGATGAAAAAACTCCTGTCCTTCTCTGGAATCGGCTTATTTACTGCCAGATTATAAAGTGAAATACCATTTTCGGATGCTCCTTCAAGGCAATTTCAAGTGGCCTGATTAAAGAATCCACTGAAATAGACCAGATTTGCCCAATAATCCGGTTGGGTGATTGCAATCTGGCTAAAGCACAGAAATATTAATAGAACACTTAAGTTTTTCGTCAATTATAATAAGCCTTTCGTCAAATAGTAAGATTTCCAGTTATTATTTAGATATAACTTTAATGATTGTAGCTCGGGTTGTTACCCAACGAATTAACTCAAATAGGCAATAAATAATTCCCCCACCTCCATGAAACTTAAACTTTTTCCCACACGGGCAGGCATGTTTACTCTGCTCCTGTGCCTGGCCCTCCCCGCCTGCGAAAACGATGATTTTTGGGTTTATACAGAACAGGTTCATAGTCATAGTGACTATAAGGTGATAGTCATGAGCACCTGGTTCTTCAGTAATTTATCAGGTTTTGAGCTGGGAAAGATCCTGTTAATAAGAATATGGCCCCTGAGGGCGCGTTTCATTTCGATCGTATGAACGATTCTTTGCATTATGCCAAGTATGCAGGAGTACTTTATGTGGACTGCCGTGATTCAAGCGGTAATTCCACATGGTCGAATCCCAGGCTTCCCTATATAAAGGGCTATATTTATATTGATGACCGTACCAGTTCCCCGGGTGCATTTGGCTCGGTAAATGAAAAAATGGAGCTTATATACAGGGGACCGTTAAATACGCCGCCGGCCCACCTGCATTTGTGCTTGCGCAAATGGGACGAGGAGTCTAAAGGAACCAGGTCCGGCCGTACCTGGAAAGTGAGCACCATCGTGGATGAACAAGGCAAAGACCTGACCGGTGATCCGGATTGGACCTATTACACCGATAATACGATGCGGTTTGAGAAGGCTGACCGCTTTGTGTTTACCCCGGGTGAAAAGCGATCTCCCAAAGAAATTGAAAGGTTTGGAACAGCAAAAGAACATGCCACGGTTATCGGATCCTATGCAGTTATTAAAGAAACTAATGGAGCGGTCAGCCTGAAACTGGTTTTCCCCAAATTCACCAACGTGCTGACGGTAGTTAAATCGCGGTTCGGGTATATCAAGCTATCCGGAGAGTCCGAGGGCAAGAAGGGTGTTCTGGAATTGAGCCCGGTTGATTAATCACGATATATCCAATAATCTTTATCCACGAAGTCATGAAATCCAAGATATTTTTTTCCCTGTTTATAGTTCTGTCCCTTGCAGCATTTCAGGCGAAAGCCCAGACCAACGTCGGCGCACAGTTGAATACCATCCCCGCAAATTTCTCGTCCTATACCGAATCCTACCTTTGCGATCTGACCCGTCATCAAGGGTTTGCATTCCTGAACAATCTGAACACCACGGGCGATATTCTGAAGAGGTGGGAGCTCTCCTTATCCCTCAGGGTGGGCCTGGGTTTAAGTACAGATTTTGTTAACCCTGATTTTTCAGACAATTTTATTCTGACCGGTCCGGCACCCAGTCTTTTTGGCACCGAACAGCCGGGAAACCTGGTCTTCCGGTTCCTCGACGAAGCAACAGGCCTTGCGCTGGTCAATCCTTTTAGCGGAGATAACCTCGGATTTAGTCTGCCCCTTTTCCCCGGGATCGGCACCGGCCTGGGATTCGCCCCCTCGATCATGCCGGTTTTAAGTTTAGGAGTTGGCTACGGTACGGAGGTGTCGGTCGGCGTTCTGCCTGGCGCCCTGAAACTGGCTACCAAAGGGATTGCCCAAAGCCTTTCCCTATCGAAGGATATCATGGCAACTTTTGCGGTCAGGCATGATGTGTTGCATTGGGTACCGCTGCTCCACGACCGGAAATTTTTCCTCACCGTGGGAGTCGATTACAGTATGATAGCAATAGGGGCAGAGGTGGGGCCTGACCTGATCGGAAATATCGAAGCACCGAGTTCTGACAAGATCCAGGTGGTCAATAACCTTAAGGGGATCAGCTACAGTTCCTCGAACCTGGGTTTTGAAGCAGTCCTGACAAAAAAGTTCGGCTTTCTGGACCTTTCGCTGTTCTCCTCCCTGAACAGTTCGGCCTATAAGGTTGCCACCGACGGGGGAATTGATATCTCCATAGCCCGGGATTTTTACACTTCGATGGCACAGGGCTCCGATTCTTATTCCCTTTCACCACTCGTTGATGTTGACAAAAAGGTCAGCCACTTTATTTACGGTCTGGCCATGCAGTTCAATATAGGGCGCTTCAACCTGGCCCTCAAAGCCGCTCCTTTTAGTGGACACTATTATTCGATCGGTCTCGGTTATAAAATCCTGAAAAACAAACTATCCTAACCCCTTAAACTCCTATCCTCCTATACTTCTAAACTCTATTTTAGATTTACATCCAGATAAACCGAATAACGCCCATAGGTTTCATAGAAAGGTTTATAAGTAATACCGTCAATAGTAAATTGCAACTGACTTGGATCGCCTGATATGGATTTACTTATATCATCTGCATTTAAGGTAACCTTACGCCAGTCGGTCCGGGGCTCCGGTTCCTGGGCTGCCAGTAAAACAGGTCCATAAAACAAACTGGCAATATTTTGCTGATCCATAATGGGCTCTAAATAAAACTTAAACGGCATACGTAATTCCACCATATCCCCGTCTTTCCATTTGCGGTTTATTGTCAGATAGCTTCCTGGCACAGCCTTAACTTTTTCTTCTTTGCCATTGATCATCACAAAAAAGCCCTTGGTTGCCCAATGCGGCACCCGTACATTCAGATCGAAAATGCCATTCCCTTTTATAGTTAACCGGGTATGGTCTTCTTTTGGATAAGCCGTGGATTGGGTTACCATGATATTCCTATCGGTCCATTTTAATGTTGAAGGAACATAAAGGTTCACGTACAAAGCCTGGTTGTCGGCACTTTTAAAATAGATCGAGTTTTGAAGTTTTGTGCTGCTCTCCAAAGCTGTGCCATTACAACAGGAAAAACCATCCATATCCTCGTTACCAAACTGTTTTACTGATCCTGGGCGCAAGGACACGTGGTAGGTATTGGCAGGCGAGTTCTCTGCAACAGAAGCCAGAATGTGATTATAAAGCCCGCGCTCGTAATAATCCATTAACTCTGCACTCTGATTAAAGAGAAAAAGATCTCTGGTTAATTTGAGCATATTATAGGTAGCACAGGTTTCATTCTGGCCACCAGCCGCAAAACCGTTTTCATAAAGTGTTGCCGGCTGGCTCGTGAAACACTCTGCATTATTCGGGTTACGTGCTCCGGCAACTCCGCCGATACTGTACATATAATCATTCGTGGCCATATCCCAGAAATTATCGGCGATATGGTAATATTCAGGAGTATCCGAATCTCGATAAAGTTCAAGTGCCCCGATAATCTGAGGGATATGCTGGTTGGCATGCAACCCACGGAACATATCTACATTTTTAGCAAGCCCATGCGAATGCTGAACATCGCCATAGAATACTTTAATGTTATCAAATAATTGTGCAACTTTCAGATATCGAGGCTCTTTTGTAATTCGATACAACCTTGCCATCGCTTCGTTCATTCCCCCGAACTCCCCGGCAATATACCGGTTCCACATACTGATGAGTGTTTCAGTTGGCAACGGACTCAATCGGGCAAATACCCAGTCGCCCATGCCTTTTACTATTTCCAGCGCCTTTTCATTGCCACTGATTTCATAAATATCCATCAATCCGGCCAGGATTTTGTGCAAAGTATAGTAGGGTGCCCAGACCTTTGCATTATCCCCTCCATAGGTAGCCCCATTTTCTAACATAATAAACTGGTCGGGCGGATAAGCACTGATAAATCCCTTGCCCCAATTCCAGTAATCTGTACGTATACCTTCGACACTCAAATCTGAATTGAATCCTGATTTACCCGGACCGGGTGGCACCAGTTTTGGATCCGAAACTTGCGGTCCCCCTGCTGTTTGTGGTTTTCCGGACAGTTGTGATAATTCATACAGGGTATTCACCATGTACTTCATCTTATCCGCAAAATTTGCCTGAAGCTGCGGGTCATATCCGGTACTGGCATAGGCCTGAGCTATGGCGCTGAGATAATGACCGGTTGCGTGACCGCGCAACTTCGTTTGCTGACTATCCCAACCCCCCAGTGCTACTGCCCCCGCAGGCTGTTTCTGCCCAAAGGCATTACGAAACATATAAAGGAAATTGTCAGGATTGGTTAGGGCAAGGCCCGTAATAAATTTATCACGGTTCTCTATAAACTTCGTTTTATCATTATGAATATCCGTGTTTAATGAAACCTGATCAAGCTTAAAAACTTCCAGCCTTCGACCCGGTGTGGCAGGTGCTTTACCTTCTTTAACGGTGACAATCGCATTGGGATGGAGATCGGTTCCCGCAACCTTTCCTATTATGGTATAGGTGCCAGCGGTAAGTACCTGGCTGTTATTCAGGGGTGCCGGCCAGACCACTAATACATCTGGTCGTTCGATATTATTGGTGTAAACGCCCTTAACATGGCGTGGCAACCTTGGTAACTCACCCACTACTGTCTCCACCCGGATGTCTGGAACACTGGTCAGAAATGCATTATACAACTGGGGTGTAGTTGTGGGAAAAGCTGGAAGACTCCGGTCGGGTTCAGCTCTTCTTCTGGCAACTGTTCCTTCCTTTCTCAAAGCATTACTTTGGATTCTGGCAATTTGGCTTTCGGTCAAAGGGATTCTGTAGATACGGAAATCGTACAATTTGGCATTGAAAAAGGTGTGATCAGAATCCAGCGATTTGCCGATATAAAGTTTATTATTATCTCCTGATTTATTATCGAAAAGTTGTTCCAACAATACCCCTACCTCCTTAACCTCACTCACCAGTGCGCCATTCAGGTAAGTGGTCAAAGTTTTGGACGGAACATTAATAACTATCGCTAAATGATTCCATTTATTCATAGTCACTGCAGGTGAATTGGCGATATACTTTCCAGAGCTTGTGAGGATTTGTGCCTGAAAACCTTCATTGTCCATAATCCCGGCCGGAGCCGCAAAGAAGTGCGAATGGCCGTTTTTTCCAAAATCGAAAAATACGGGTCCGCCTTTTGCCGAACGCAGATATATCCATCCGGTAATACTCAATGATTCCTCTCCTTTCACTGCTTCAACCGGTATGGAGATAAACGTTTCACTATCGCCTGATAAAGAGACCACTTTACCAAACAGGGAATCGTCCACAAACTTGAAACCTGTGCCTATAATACTGCCATGCAGATTGTTACGCGACCAATCCTTTGCATCCCCTTTAAAGGTATAACGGGCAATTAATCCTGTTTCTCCAATTCCGTCCAAGATTTGATCACCGGTTTGTGCACAAAGCCTGGCTGTATCCAAAGCACAGAAAATTAACAGGAGTCCAACAATCAGCTTACAGGTTTTCATTTTATAATGCGTTATAGTTTTATCCAACGTTTACATTAAACAAATATCCGACAAATGCAGTTAATCCCATAGCTACAGTTCCCCAAAAGGTGATTCTGATAATTGCTTTACCTACACTTGAACCACCTGTTTTAGCAGCCAATGCACCTAAAATAGTCAGAAAGAAAATAGCAAAACCATATAGATAGTATTCAATGCTTTTCACCGGCAGAAAGAGTGCTACCATCAGCGGAAGTATTCCTCCAACAGAAAATGATAATCCTGAAGCAAAAGCTGCTTGTATTGGTTTTGCCTTGCTTGTTTCATTCAGGCCCAGTTCATCTCTGATGTGTGCTGCTAATGCATCTATTTCAGTTAATTCTTTTGCCACGGTTAATGCAGTTTCCTTCTTAAGACCTCTTTTCTCATAAATTTCCGCTAATCGCTGAAGTTCAATTTCGGGCATATCATTGAGCTCTTGTCTTTCTCGTTCAATATCAGCCTCTTCCACATCTGTTTGAGAACTAACCGAAACGTATTCACCTGCTGCCATTGATAATGCACCAGCAACCAATCCAGCTATAGCCGCCAGTACAATAGGTTCCCTGGCATTACTCGCTGCTGCAATTCCAATCGCCAGGCTGGAGGTTGACAGAATTCCATCATTGGCACCCAGAACAGCTGCTCTCAGCCAGTTGCTTCTATGAATGAAATGGTTTTCTAAATAGTTAAATGGTTGATCCTTCATTCCGAAAAGTTAATTGTTTCGTACAATTTTGGCTAAAGGTACATTGGATCCCAATTCAAACAGTTGCGTAACCTCTGTTACATCCAAAAAACGGGCTGGTCAGTCCTCTATCGCCTCAATACCCTGTTCTTTAAGCTTGGCGACAGCCTCTTTCATGGCTTCGACTTTTTCCGGCGCATGACTTTGCCAAAGAGTAATCTCGCCAACAACTTTAAACGGATGAGCCGAACGGTATGACTTAGTTGGATTTCCAGGAAACCTTTTATCAGTCAGATTCGGATCGTCCTCAATCATGCCTGTTGGCTCTACCAGATATATCCTTTCACGCCCTTCGCCCGATGCAAGCTCTGCTCCCCAGATTGCAGCGTCTAAAGTTGCGGTGAGAAAGATATATTTCGCTTTTTTATTTTGCCATTCTAACACATCCAAAGGTACCGAAAAACCATGCCACACTTTTTGCTAATTTTGAATAGACCAAATACCTCAGAACTCCATGCCCAACAATAGCAATAGTTTGGTTCAGAACTTAACAACTAAAAATAATCCAATGTCATGAAAACTATTCCGACTTCTGTATTCATGCTTGTTTATCTTTTTGCCATTACATCAGGAGCCTTGGCTCAAACCGGTTCTCCGAAACCCGATCAGGTGAAGCTTCTCCGGCAGCTGGCCGGCACCTGGCAGGCGGATCTGGGAAAAGATACCATCCTCGTGACAGAGCTGAACCCGTTCGGCACCGGCCTGGATGGTTATGCCCGGGTAAAAACCAAAGGGAAGGTAATTTCTGAAAGGCGTCAGCTGTTTGGTTATGACACGAAAGGAAATCAGTTCATCGAGGCCGAAGTGACCCAGGGGTCTGATATGGAACTTTTTGCCTGCTGGTTCACGCGCGACAATTTAATGGTGGGAGTGCCTTACGCCAACCGCCTCGATCCCAACAAATCAGCACTGCGGGTGGAAATCGACATACAGTCGCCCAACCGGTATGTGCAGACTGTTCTCCAGAACGGCAAGCGTATTAGCGGGCGAACCATGGTCAGGATAAAGTAAACCGCACTACTGAAAGTATTTCCCTTGACTTCAAATAAAAAAGGCCAGATTCTTTTCCGAACCTGACCTCTTAAAGTCTTTATCCTATTTTTCAGATATAGCAATACTCCGGTAACTTTTAATTAAACGATATTAACAATCGCATGTTTACAAAACGCTTATTGATAGATGGATAGGTAAAGAAAAAAGCATCTGGTTTGTAGTCGCTAAACAAAACAAACATTAGATGCTTTCTAACAAGATCAATGACCTTATCAGTGCAACAATAAGCAAGATCAGCGGAATTACCAAACCCAGACAAAAATTTCTGAAACACCTTCTGATGCTTTATATGGGACTTCGCGGACGATATACCTTTACAAACCTTGCCAGGTATGGAAAACTTAATGAGAAAACCTACCGGAACCAGTTTGATCAGCCCTTCCCCTGGGGCGACTTCAACAAGGAGTTGATCCAGTCGGAATGCTCGGAGGAACTTATTGCGGTTTTTGATCCCACCTTCATCCCTAAGAGTGGAAAGCATACCCCGCATGTCGATTGGCTTTGGAGTACCACCTCCCAAAAGATCAAGCGTGGTATCGAGATGGGATGTCTGGCTGTCGTAGACATCCGGAATCGGACAGCTTTTTCTCTGGACGCCAGGCAAACTCCGGTAGCTAAAAAAGGAGCGGACCGGGAAGACACATTGATTGACCATTACCTCGGCTTCGTATTGGAGCACGGCCAGATGATGAAGGAGCTTGGTATCGGCTATCATGTGGCTGATGGGTATTTTACTAAAGAAAAGTATGTCAGTGGCATCTGCGCATCTGGAATGGAGATGATTGGTAAACTCAGGCAGGATGCCAATCTCAGGTATCCCTTTAAAGGGGAACAGAAGCCTGGCCGTGGACGCAAACGTATATATGGCGCCAAGGTAGACCTGTCATATATTGACCGACGACGCATCAAACTCTGCATGCAGGGCGATGATTTTTGCCTGTTCTCTGGCATTGTATACAGTATCGGTCTCAAGCGGCTCATTCGCATCGTTTATATTGAGAACTATGACAATCAAGGGTATGAGTCAGGTTACTCGGTGCTGTTTTCCACCGATCTGAAGCAGGACCCACTGAAGATATATCATTATTATTCATGCCGGTACCAGATTGAATTTTTGTTCCGGGATGCCAAACAATATGTCGGCATGGAGGAGTGCCAGGCAAGAAGCGAAAACAAGATCAACTTCCACGTCAATGCTTCATTGACAACGGTGTCACTGGCAAAGGCCGGTACGGTGCTGTGCACCGAAGAACCCGCAAAGGAGATATTCTCCATGTGCGATGTCAAAGTATTGTTCTTCAACAAAATGCTGACTGAATTTATTTTTTCAAAGTTAGCTTTAGACCTGAGTTGCAAAAAATACAGGAGCTTGTTCATGGAGTGCCTGGATATAGGACGTTTAGCTAGTTAAAAACTTACCGGAGTATTGATTTTACTATAAAGGACTGAGATATTTGCTGAAGGTTGGCAATATATACTAAAAGCACTACCGAAAATTGCAGTTATCATTATAATTATATATGCTAATAATTTCATGATTTAAAAAATTGTTGATTAGTGATTTAATTTATTTATGTACGATTCCGATTAAGTGTCAACGATAATATTAAGGGCATCAATGTATTTTCAGGAAGAATCCAATATTATGAAGTATCCTTGGCCCAATTTGACAAGATAATAGTTCCTCCTAACGCAGATGCAAAACAAACACGCTTAAAACTCCAAAATTTAATGGTTTCCATAGGTATAGGATAGTCAAAATTAACTCGGCTAACTAATTCTGAACTACTAAATTTAAACATTACTTTTCAGTTTTACAAACATCTTCGTATTTCTAACAAGCCAGAAATATTTTATTAATTTTTCTTGATTTCAAAAACCTCTCCTGCCAATTCAATTTGCCGCCAATTTTGGCTAATATTCACTTGATAGGTCAACTTCTTGATGAAAGATTATGATAACTGTTATTTTTTAACTAATTTACCCTCTGAATTCATATTTTCTTATTCTTATGAAAAGGATTGCTCTCTTTATATTGCTTGTATTTGTTGCCTTTTCTTGCAAACCACATGTATTCCCAGTGATTGACAACATACTTGCAGAACCGGATTCGGTATATCCGGGGGATACCTTAGCTTTATCTTTTACTTCATCTAACATTCATCAGGTTGACCAATTTGAATGGTCATGTTCATTTGGTACTTTGGTTTCAAGCAATAACTTATCCTATGGTTCTACTCGATGGATAGCTCCTGGAAAACTGGGAACATGTTATATTAAGCTCCGCCTTTTTCATGGAACGAATATCACAACAGATAGTATTAAAGTTATTGTATTGGATACTACTGGAACATTCATCGACACTCGTGATAATCATAATTACAAATGGAAAAGGATAGGAAAACAGATCTGGATGGTTGAGAACCTGTCATACCTACCAAAAATTAACTCTGTGGAAGCTTATGGTCAATTGGAAAAGTATTTTTATGTTTACGGATATACAGGAACCAACGTGCTTGCGGCTAAGCAATCGGCCAATTATTTGACTTACGGTGTTTTATATAATTATCCCGCTGCTATTGAAGCTTGTCCGGGTGGATGGCATTTACCGGGATATGACGAATGGATGATTTTGATCAAGTACCTTAATCCGCATCCAGGAATCAAATTAAAATCGGTATACGGCTGGGAAAAAGATTATTACGGAAACGATTGTAATGGTAATAACTCAAGTGGTTTTGATGTACTCCCGGGGGGAGCTACAAATTATCATCCCGTTCATGGTCTTGGATATTTTGCAGCTGGTCAGTATGCTTTATTTTGGTCAAAGGCTTATTATAGTTTTATCCTTATCCAATCGAGTGATTATGACCTAATCCCGGATGATGCACAAAACGGGCTTTCTGTCCGCTGCATAAATAATTTTCATTAATTAGTTGATCCCCATAAATACTGGATTTTTTGGTCACCGAGATTTCTGCATAAACCAGCGTCAACCCTTGACCCGAAAAAACTAAAATTTTAGGCGGGCAAAAATTTCCGCCTTTCGTATGGCCATTCATTTCTTCATATTATATGCGGCAGCAGCCAATAATGTAATGGTGTTATTACCCTGCGGGCCCTTCAGCTAATTGCGGAGCATCCAGTGGTCAAGTTTTAAGTGGGAGATCTGTCTTTCAATTCCGGAGCGTGACAGGCAATGCTCCTCTCGCTTTTCTTCAGATAACGACTCACCCACTTCAGATTCTTCGGTATCGCTATGTTCATCGTGCCGACAAGTTTCTGACGTTAATAGCCAGTATCCCCAATAGAATATCACAAAGTTATGCCGATCATCTTTTCCACTTGAAGCATATGCGGCATCAAGATGAGCCCATCAAAAGGGTTGTTTTCAAATGCCAACGCTTCCAATCTCACCCTTTGGCACAATAATGAACATTGGTTTCAACAATGGAATAAACTCTATCAGTTTAATGTTGTCTTTACTGTATCCATTCATTCTGGAACTACCACGAGAATATGGACGGTAAGTTAAGTTAAGCTGCATTTTTAAAATTACTATTTATTCTCTCAAACTCTTCGATTGTTTTATACCCCAATGCTGAGTGTCGCCTGGTCCGATTATACCAACTTTCGATCCAGTCAAAAATGGAAAGCTTGGCTTGGTTCTGATCGGCATACTCGAAATTATAAATCCATTCAACTTTAATGGTTTTAAAAAAGCTCTCCGCTACCGCATTATCCCAACAATTTCCTTTTCTGCTCATACTTCTTTCGATCAACACGTTATTTTTCAGAATGTT
>CAINOB010000099.1 GCA_903851365.1 uncultured Bacteroidota bacterium | reverse complement strand
CGGGCCGCGTGAATTGGCTTTACCGCCCTCGGAACCTCCCGCGCCTGCGCTGGCTTTGCCCTTCTTGCCATTTTTCTTGGCCTTCTTTCCCGTGGCGTCACTGGCAACTGTACCGTCATAGGCTTTGACATTAACCCGGATGATATCATTCTTCCGGAACATGTATCCTGCGACGCGAGTTGTATTCGAAAGAGTTGCCCCTGTGGCGCCTGCAATGTCGACGAAACTGCCAATACCACCGGCTTTGATCTGCCATTGATAGGTGAAGGTTACTGTGTCTTCAGGATCAACATCCGCTATCACCGCAGCACTGGTCACCGCGGTCAAAGTGCTGGCATAAACGGCCGGAGTCGGGTTTGCCGTGATCGTAATTGTGCCGGTAATGGTCGGCTTGGAATTGATGACCACGATTTGCCCGGAAGCTACCGGTGTGCTTTCGCTGATACCGTCATAGGCCGTCACTTCACAGGTCCACGTGCCTTTGACAATCGTAATCCCGGCATCCGTCGAGGTTTGTGTAAGACCGGGAACATAGGGTTCTTTCAAAACCAGAACGCCATTCTTTTTCCAGGAAAAGAAATAAGCTTGTGCCGGGGTGCCATGGACATTGTCCTGATCAAAAACCGCCGCTGGAGTTACGGTCGCGGTCAGAATCGCGCCCTTGACGGATGTGGTTTGATTTGAGGTCAATTGGACCGCATTCGGCGGGAACGGCGCCTGATTGTTACGGATCTGCAGAGTGACCGTGATATCGCTGGCCAAATGGGCACTGCTGCCATCCGCCACATTGAAAGTAAAGCTTCGGTCGAATTCACCTGCAAGCGTCGGAGTGAATGTGACAATCCCGGTACTGGTATTCAATGCCCAAGTCAGGTCTGCCGGATTGGCAGAGGTTTGGTTGACCGTAATGATATCGGCATTCCCATCGGCATCGGTCACCAGATCTTTCAGCGCCAGGGTTTGATTTTGAAATCCCGTGACGCTGGTGGAAAGCACCACCTTGGTGAAGGCATTGGCGCCAGTTTTAATCCAGGGGGACGGCGCCGTGGCAACGACAACCGGGACAGCATTTGTCACCGTGAAGGATGGATTACTGATCGGTGCCGTCGCAGACAATGAATCCGCCGTGACCACTGTCCCGCCATAAGGAATATCGCTCACGGTGACTGAACACGTATAAACATGGCCTTTGACCAGATTGGCGTTGGCCAAAGTATCTGTGGTCGCCGTGGTATTGACAGCACCGGCAATATTGCCAGTGACTGAGTCATGCCAAACATAAGTATAGCGGAGCGGTTCGACATAAGCACCGGCACTGTCCGGATCGGTGGGCGCAATGACGGTACAGGTCAAGTCAATGGGCTTGAAAGTCAAGGACTGGGTAGAGGTGATGACTGGCGCCACGGGGGCATTCGGCGCCTGATTCTTATCATTGACCGTGGTGATGGTCCAAATCCGAGTGGCGGTAAGCGCAGGAGTAGCCCTGTCTGACACTACCACTCTGGCCTTGACCATGCCACCGCCGAGGGTTCGGTTGGGATGCGACACGATATCGTAACCAAGAGTATCCGAGAAGGAGTTGGTAACCTGTCCTGCAGCCGGAGTCCAGGTTGTGCCGCCATTGACGCTGTAAGACCAAGCATAGGTCACGTTGGTGCCATCTTCCACATCCGAAGCGGTAACACTTAACTGGATCTGATCACCTTCAGTGGCCGAGGCAATTGTCTGATCTGTCGCCGGACTGGTGATCGTTGGAGCATAAAACGGTTTGAAATGTTCTTCGAGAGATTCCCAGTCAATGTTATCAGCCCCGATAGCAAATTCATGATCCCGATTAATAAATCTTTCAATCGGAACCTCGAAAATATCAAGTTGCCGCTTGTTTCTCGTGCGTCCTAACATAGCCATGAAGATAACAAAAAGATATGAAATATTTTTTGCTGAAAATTCCTTTAAAATTCCCTGCTTAGCCAGGAAACGGTATGGCAGGCAACCACTCCGGCTGTTTCAGTCCTCAAACGGCTGGATCCTAAAGTAATTGGCTGATAGCCATTTTCAGTAGCTTCTGTAATCTCAGACCCGGAGAAATCTCCCTCTGGCCCAATCAAAATGGTAATGGGTTCATTGGGTTTTATTATCTCATTAAGCCAAAGTTTTTCACCGTTTTGGCAATGGGCAATGGTTTTGGCACCGTTAGTGCTTTCCTTAATGAATTTCCTGAATGCCAGGGGTTCCCGTATCACTGGATGAAAAGCCTTTAGCGATTGTTTCATGGCCGCGATCACTATGCGCATCTGACGATCGGTTTTAACATCCTTTCTCTCGGAATGCTCACAAATCAAAGGAATCACCTCACTGATTCCAATCTCAGTTGCTTTTTCCAGGAACCACTCATATCGGTCAATTTGCTTGGTGGGGGCAATCGCTATGCGAAGCTCATGACCGGGTTTTCCAATATCTGATAACACCTTTGTAATCTCAACAGTACAAGCCTTCGGATCGGGGTGGGTGATTTTGGTATGATACCATCCACCCCGACCGTTAACCAGGATAATCTCGTTACCTGAACTTAACCGCAATACCCTGATCGCATGATGCGATTCTTCAGGGCTGAGTGTAAATTCCAACTCTGCAGAGAGTTCAGGGGCGTAGAAAAGGTGCATTTATCTAACGTTCTTTGGGTCCACAGCAGCGCGGGTCCAGTTTTTAAGGAAAGTCATCACTTTAGTTTTATTATAACCTTTTCCTTCTTCCAAAAGTCCGGAATCCTGAGTATGGATTAAATCACCATTGCCATTCAGGATAAGGAAAACAGGATATCCCATGCGGCCAGGATTATTATATTTTGTAAGCAATTCGATGTTTTTGTTCTCCTGACTGTAGTTCAGAAGTGTGAATACATAATTGTCCTCAATCATTTTCTTGATCTCTGCATCGTCGTTAATAAACGCATGAAAAAGCAGGCACCATGGGCACCAGTTTCCACCAATCTGAATAAATACATGCTTCCCTTCATCTTTGGCTTTTTGAATAGCTTTGCTGATGTCTTCCTTGGCATTTGCTGTCGGATTGTAAATCTTTTTAACCTCTTTGGTTTCCTGAGCTTGGCTAGGTTGGATACTTGCGACCATTATTATGGTCATAATCAATGTTATGAACTTTTTCATAGGGGTTGATTTAGAATAATTTCCGTAAATGTAAAAATTCCACAACTGATTATATTTGCTCTATGATAAGAATTGGAGTTTTATCGGATACTCATGGCTTCATCGATAAGCCTTTGATCGATTTTTTTAAAGATTGTGATGAGATTTGGCATGCCGGCGATTTGGGCGACATAAAAGTGATGGATGAATTGGCGGTCGGGCGGACTTTCAGAGGCGTTTACGGTAATATAGATGACTGGGAAGTGAGGCGAGAGCTACCTGAATTTCAGGAATTTACAGTCGAACAGGTCAAAGTCCTGATTACCCACATTGGTTTTAATTATGGACATTACCTGCATGATGTGGTTGAAAGGCTAAATCAGTTTAAGCCAAAGTTATTCATCTGTGGCCACTCCCATATCCTGAAAATTAAAAATGACAAAACGCGACAAATGCTTCACATCAACCCTGGTGGAGCCGGCAATCGAGGAATTCACCAGGTCAGAACGGCTGTCAGATTTGAAATTAATGGTGATCGGATTGAAAATCTCGATCTTTGGGAAATGCAGCGCTGAATAATCTCGCCAATTACCTGACAACATTAAACCGACGCAAAAATTCCGCAACCTGTGCGTAAGTGCCCATAAAATACTGATATTCTGACTCTCCAGGAAGAATTTTCTGGGTACGGCTGGCTTCCTTAGTCGCACGGATCATGGTGTTGAATTTTTCCTGTCCGGGTCCGGCAACACACTGCATGACACCACGGGAATAAGTGAAAAAGAAATAGTTCTGGCGGTCAATCTCCAAATACATGGTCCAGACGTCTCCACCTCTCCTGTGAAGTATCTCCATGTAACCCTTGACCTTTTTGTTGACTGGCTCACCCATAATATTCCCAATGCCAATCTTGCCTTCCGATTGATAGGATCCGGTTTCCGGGTTCCATTTGAATTTAATATCTGTAAAGACGATGGTATGAAGTAACTGGTTAGGGATTTTTCGCCATTTTCCGGTTAAACTGATTTGCTTCAATAATTCATCGCCAGTAGATTTTCCAAGTAGGTACTTGAAGGCGCTTCTAAAGGCTGGGTCGCTATAGTTTACGGGTTCGAGCCCCGAGGCATTATTGATCGCATTAGCCATAAAGTCCAGGATCTTTTGGTCGAAAAAGAAATCTGCCGTTAACAACACCGATGCCCGGATGGTGTCATTGTTGAGATCATGGACCAGGTTCCCTGCTCCGTTTAATTTAACCTGCCCCAGATCGACTCCAAAAGTTAAAGGTCCTTTGGCTTCATTCTTGCAATTTTTGGCATCCATCAGCAGAATAGTGCCGTCCGCCTCAGGGTTGGCCTTTTTCTCGGCTGATGCCAGCTTATACTGGCCACTTGGTTCGTCGTACCAAAGCCAGCCTTTGGCAGTTATCACAGGCTGATCGCTATAACGGGTATGTGGACCAACAAAAGTTGAATAAAGCTCAACAGGCTGATTTGATAGGTAAAATCCCTTAAATAATCGTTCTTCCTTTTCATTTATTGTTATAGAATCAATCGGGATCGCTACTGAATCCGGAAAAATTCTGTGGCTGAACTTTATCCATTGCAAAGTGATATTTGGACAGGAATGACTTAACTGAGTTTGGCCGGTAAATAGTAAAAAGGGCTCCTTATTGTTCCATTCAACATTACCATAATATTTGAACGCCGGACTCAGACTGAATTCAGATTCGGGTTCTATGGTGCCTTTACCCATTGATATCCCGTTTTTATCGGGTTGAATATCAGAGAATAATATTGCAAATTCCCGCCCTGAAATATCTCGGTACTGGTAATTCCCGCTTGCATGGTACCTCCTATTGTCAATGATCGTAACGGTAGCAGAATTTATCCGATGAATTAATTTTGGGTCCCGGCTGACAATGGTTGCCTGCATCAGGGAATCGATCTTTGCCTCTTTTCGGACTATGACATTCCTATCGGCGGGAAAAATTCGGACATCTGCAACATCTATATATTCAACACTGTGTGTCTGAATTGACTGATCTTCCAAAGCAAAATCAGCTTGTTCAGCAGCAAAGTTCAGCGAATCAGAAGGCTTTTGAGCCATTTTGAGTTTTATGTTATCCAGTAGTAACTGACCCTTTTTTAAATCCCAGTTGAAGATTGTCGGCCTGCCCTCAAATCGGTTTTGAGTAAATTCAATTCTTGATTGACTTCCAGCGGGTTCAAACCTGGCCTTTTTATTTACAACATCAATGGCTCCATTGTATTGACTGGCCAGCAGGAGGGTTCCGGAATATGGGTAAGGAGGTTTGTCGTTTTTTTGCTCCAGTGAATCCCTGAAGATTCTTAGTGTGCCATTCGGAGCCTTATAGGTATCCTGATTAAATCTCATTTCGTTGGAAGTAATCGAATAGCCATCAAAATAGATGGTGCCTTTACCGATAAGCCCACCCGGTTCAAGGTTCAGCTCACCATCAAATTTGCCCGTCCCATACATGTTTAGCGGCCCTTTGGTGCTCCGAGCCACAAGCTTGTCGTTTCCGGGATACCATTTAACCGCCATTTGTTCACCTTTGGTTTCCGGGTTTCCTGTTTCTGAAGAATCCCGGGTAACGGCAATACTTGCTAACGTACTCACCTGATCGGGCAGGAACAGGATATCATCAGAAACAAGAGCTGAATTCAAATACTCGAGTCGGCCCGATCCTTTCAGACCGGCCTTACTCATGGCCAGACTATTATAAAAACGGCCTTTCCCGCCATAAACGGGATATCCTTCCTCCGGGGTTTTTACCGTCTCGAAACCAAGCGAATGATCATTCTGATACCGGAGCGATAATTCCAGTGGCGGGAAAATACCTGCAGTTATCAGCCTGCCTGGGAAATTGAGTGAATCGCTGAAAGTATAAAGGTTAAGTCCTCTGAGTGTAAAAGGAGAAATATTGAAATTGAAAGTTTCCCTCGGGTAAATGCCATTAATGATTTCTTTCTGGTTATAATAGACATAGGCATTTGTATCCGTTTGAAGGATAGGGTACTCTGGGTACTTTTCAACTTTTAAACCCGATTTGTTTGACGGTTCATCGATTTTAAGCGTTCCTTTCGTGTACTCGATAACGGAGGTCACATCGGCAAGAATAGGTTCCTGATTCTTTTTAGCCGGCTTTTCATAAACCTGAATTTTGAGTTTGCCAACCTGGTCTAACCTGATGGAGAAATCATCATATTTAAAATGAAACCTGTTTCCATAAAACCGGATTAACCCTCCTTGGATTTCACCATCAAAAAGCAGGTCCCTGCCTTTTAAAATTTCTATGGATTCATTTGTTGGATAAATCGTTACATGGCGAATCTGACTAAGTTCAATTGATTTTACTCCAGTAACTTTCAAATGATTATCTGACAGATTGAGGACAGCATTAACTTCAGGCTGTGGGTGGGTCGACTCAAATCGGATAACATCATAATCCTGCTGCCCTGCATTCTTTTTTAAAAAATCGTAAGCTCGTTCCTGGACTTCAACAATCTGTATTTCTGAGTCATATCTCACAAATCCCAGAAATGACAACCTGAGTAACATTTCCTCAACCAAATGCTGAGGTTTACCCATAAATCTGGCGATATCTTCCAGCGTAAAGGTTCTGGAATGAAAATATTCGGAACACTGCTTTACAGCTGTTACAGGGTGCACTTTATCGGCCTTAAGAATTTCGTTGTACCTGTCAATATTGAAAAAATCGGCAGATTCAAACCATGCTTTATTTTCAAGACTCCCGGGTAACCCAGACATAGTCATTGAATTACCGCCGATATTCCATCTGATCCAATCAACATTTAAATCATAATTATGATAGGAATCGATGAAACGGGTAGGAGAGAGTCCCTGTCCATCGCGAATCAGTGAAATTTCTTTTTGCTTGCCGTTCAGTTGGAACAAAAGACCCGGATGATAAATCGAATCGGTTTCAAGATAGATACTGACTTCAGTATTTATGCCGCGGGCCTGATCTGTTTGAAAAGAAAAATAAGTGGAAGAGAGTCGCAGTAAAGGTTTTTGGTCCTTAAATATCGTCAAAGTACCTTTCTGAGTAGCCGGTCCAATTCCAAGCACCTTAGCTCCCTGGAGCGAGAACCCCCCTTCATAATCCATACCCGGATATAAATTCTTGATCCTGTTGCGATGATCATAAGAAGTAAATTTCGGATATCCTGAAGCTTCCGGAGCCACACCAGCTAAGATTTTATTTTCCAAACGGCCAATTAAAGGCTCAGAAAAATATCTACGATCGACCAGGTTGACGGAGTCTATTTCATAAAATGACTTCTTCAGGTTGAGGGAAAAGCGATTAAGGTTAACATAAACCTTATTGGCTGGAATTTTCAACCTATCCCATGTAATTTTACCACCATTACCGTAAAACAAATTTGTTTCCGGATAAAATCGTCCCTGAGTGGATAAAATGACTGTACTGTCGCCACTTCCAATAGCAACAAGATCGGTTGAGTTAATGATGACGAAAAATGTCGAATCCATACCATAAGAGCATGGTCCGGCTTTAACCTTCCAATCGAAAGCACTGGATTTATATAATATGCCTTTTCTGCAATAATCAAGGGTGAAATCCATAAAGGCCTTAGCAGGAGCGATATCCTTAAGGTTTTGGGTGATTAATTTATCAAGATAGGCCGACCAGATCAGGTAGCATGTTTTATCGGTGGAATGGGTAGCGTTTTCCAGAAATGAATCTACCAAAATGAAAAAATCAGATAAAGGCTGGGCATCTGACTTAATAATTGAATTGGCTTTCTTGGCGAGATCAATCCAATGGTTTTCCTCGAGTTGCCCTTTTTTTTGAGCCGATTCAAGTCTTAATAAAAGAGCCCGTGATTCCTCTGGTTGTCGCTGACCAATGAACGCACGGGCTTCCTGTAAAAATATATTAGGGTCGGAATGGAAACGAATTGTTTCCTGACCCATAACATGAATCAGGCATCCTGATAGAAAAAATAGCAGAATGCCGGATAGTTTCATTTTCAGAAGGAGAGAACGATCCGATGAAATTCAGCTGCATCAAGAGCTGCACCACCGATTAAACCTCCATCAACATCTGGTTTTGAAAAGATTTCAGCGGCATTGGATGATTTACAGCTTCCTCCGTATAAAATAGTTAGTTCTCCGGCAATGCCTGCACCATATCGGGCTGCAACAAGCGAGCGAATATATTTGTGAATTTCCTGTGCCTGATCAGGCGAAGCTACCACTCCCGTTCCAATCGCCCAAACAGGTTCGTAAGCAATGATCACTCTGGAAAAATCTTCATTGTCAAGATGAAACAGGCTTTCTTTCAGCTGTTTTTCGACTACCTGATTCTGGATTCCTGCGTTTCTTTCTTCGAGTACTTCACCACAGCAAAAGATTGGTCTCATTTCATTCTTGATGGCCAAATCAACCTTTTTTGCAAGGGTTGCGTGGTCTTCCTTAAAATAAGCACGTCTTTCTGAATGACCGATAATTACAGCCATCACCCCGGTAGCCTTTAGCATGCCAACCGAAACCTCCCCGGTATAAGCCCCGTTTGCCTCAGAAGCACAGTTCTGCGCCGCCAGGCAAATCTTGGCAGGGTCAATAACTTTGTTTATTTCGGTTAAATGGGTGAAGGGTGGTGCAATCGCAACCCCAACATTTTCGGGTGCTGGCTGATCACGCAAAAACTGCATTAAATCGCTGGCTAATTTTATACCGGCAGCAACATCTGTATTCATCTTCCAGTTTCCGGCAACAATTCTTTTTCTCATAAATAGGTGTTTGTTAATCAGAATGTTATACTAAATTACTTTAATTTTTTTGACTTGTTTGTGGTGCCATTTGCCAATTACTGTACCGCCCTTCATTAAAACAAGCCCAGGATTCGAACGGATCATTGTTTTAAGTGTTGTTCCATCCATCAAGTAGATAGGATAAGTTGCTTTCACTTTGTCCTTGAAAACCTCAAATTCCTCTGGCACCGATGAAGTAAGTCCATAAACTTTGTATCCTTTGGAAATGGCACGGTTTACAACTTCATTTATGCTTTTTATATTCTTCAGATCAGCATTTTTTAAAGAATTCATGACCACAAAAAGTGTGTAGCCCTGTTCTGATAGTATCAGGTCTGTAACATCCTGTCCATCTGGAGATAGTATGCTAAAGTCATGAATCGGAGGGGTATATCCTTTTCTAATAAGGATGGATTTTGAGTCTTTAAACTTCCATGAAGGATCGTCTTTTGGGTAATTTTCCTGACTAAATTGTTGAATCTTGCCATCTTTCTCATAGTAGAGCTTCATTTTAAAGGAGTCTCGTGGTGCTCCTTCCGGTGCAATCATACTTTTGGGAATATTTGCACCCACTTTATATGGCATGAAATCAATCATTGGCAGATGGCTCAGATTATAAAACTCAAAACCCGCGACCAGGACTGCCAGACCTAACCCGGCATAAATCTGCAGTTGAGATTTAATTAGGTCTTTATACTTGTTCCTGTTAAGAATCAGGATGACGATGATCAGATCAATAATCAGATTTTTTACAAATGTCTGTGTATTGCTGAGTACCAGCGCATCTCCAAAACATCCGCAATCTGTCACCTTGTTTGAGATAGCAAGCCAAAGAGTGAGAGGCGTATAGATGACCATCAGGGCTGCTGCAATCCAGATAGCCCATTTTATTTTAATGTTAAGGAGAAGCATAATTCCAATAAGCAATTCAGCGCCGCACATCATTATTGATAGGGTCATCGAGAGTGGAATCATGAAATCAGTACCAAAAACAACAAAATATTCTTCGAATTTGATTGCTGTTCCAGTGGGATCCACGCACTTCACAAAACCGGAAAAAATGAAAACCAATGCGACAATTATCCGACTGGATATTTTAATTGCCTCTTTCATAATTCGTTATTCTTTAAAATCGATCTTAATAAGAGCAAAAATGGCATAGTTTATCATATCCATATAATTTGCATCAATGCCTTCAGAAATAACCGTTTGACCGAGGTTATCTTCAATCTGCTTTGTTCGATATATCTTCATGAGAATCAGATCGGTATAGGATGAAATCCGCATTGATCGCCAGGCTTCCCCATAATCGTGGTTTTTTGCCACCATCAGGGATTGAACTCTTTTGAAATGCATGTCATATAACGAAAGGGTTTCTTCCGGAGCGAGGCTGACCGGCAGTTCAGCAGGGGCTTCCAGCTGAATGAGTCCGATAATTCCATAATTGACAATACCGATGAATTCAGATCTTATATCATCAACGATCATCTGAGCTTTTTTTCGTTCAATACTCTGAATCCGTTGTGCTTTTATATAGATCTGATCGGTAACCGATTCACCCCTGAGAATTCTCCACGACGTGCCATAGTCTCTCATTTTCTTCTCGAAAATGTCGCGGCACATAGTAACTATCTGATTATATTGCAACAATGTTTTCTGCATCTCGCCTGAAATAAGGGTCTAAAATACGAATTGTGGCCGAAAAGCACTGACAAAGTTTTTACATTTATGAGCTTATTTCAACTTGGATGATAACAACCGGTCAAATGTTCAGTAAATCAAAATCAATTCGCGTAGGGGATCGGCTACTTTGTTTTGATAAGCCATTGATTATGGGAATATTAAATGTTACGCCTGATTCTTTCTATGATGGAGGAATGTATCAGACCAGCCATTTAATTCGTTTGAAAGCAGAAAGGATGCTTGAAGACGGTGCTACGATCATTGACATAGGCGCATGCTCCACCCGACCAGGATCGCAGGAGCCTGACGAAGAAACTGAAAGATCAAGGTTAAATCTTGCTCTTAAGGAGATTCGTACTGAATTTCCGAATACGATAATTTCCGTTGATACCTTTCGGTCGGGAATTGCAGATTGGGCGGTGAAAGAATACGGTGTCCAAATCATTAATGATGTATCCGGTGGCAATAAGGACCCGGAGATGTTTGCAACTATTGGCAGATTGAAGGTGCCTTATGTTCTCATGCACATGCTTGGTTCACCAGGAACCATGCAGGATAATCCTATCTATGAGGATGTTGTTAATGATATTTCTCTTCTTTTTGCAGAAAGGATCCGGCAGCTATCTGAAGTTGGTGCAACGGATATTATTATTGATCCCGGGTTTGGATTTGGAAAAACGATTGAACAGAATTATAACCTATTGGATCGCCTTGAGGATTTTCGGATATTTGCCAGACCATTACTGATTGGATTATCAAGAAAATCAATGATATACAAGGTTTTAAATAGTGCGCCTGAATCTTCTTTAAATGGAACGACGGCATTAAATGCAGTCGCTTTGCTTAAAGGAGCTGATATCATAAGGGTCCACGATGTGAAGCAGGCTTTTGAATGCGTTAAAATGATTGAAAAAATCAAACTCTGAATTGAATGAATTTTATTCTTGAAACGATAAGGTTAATTGACTTGATTGATATCGGTCTGGTGGCATTGCTGCTTTTCCAGGTTTATAAATTGGTCAGGGGCACAGTTGCAGTCAATATTTTCTATGGCGTTTTTCTGATATACATGTTATGGCTGGTCGTCAGGGCCCTAAATATGCAGTTGCTGGGATCAATTTTGGGTCAGGTGATCGGTTTAGGGCTGATAGCCTTGCTGATTGTCTTCCAACAGGAGGTACGACGGTTTCTCCTGGTTTTAGGGACCCGCTACTTCAGGAATGGGAAAATTTCTTTTGATCACTTATTCCAACTCGACAATCAACGGCATGGCGGCTGGGATTATGACAGTATTATTCTTGCTTGCGAAAGGCTTTCGAAAAGTAAAACCGGCGCATTACTGGTATTGGCAAAAAAGTCGGAATTAAGAGCTTTTGCTGAGACTGGCTGCCCTTTGGATGCTGCGATTTCGTCTGAACTCATTGAAACTGTTTTCCGCAAGGACAGTCCATTGCATGATGGAGGAATGATCCTTGTCAAGAACAGGATTTCAGCGGCCCGTTGTGTTTTGCCTATCTCTGAAAATCCATCGATACCAGTTGGGCTCGGACTGCGCCACCGTGCTGCCGTAGGAATGTCGGAAAGTTCTGATTCTTTTGTAATTGTAGTCTCAGAGGAAACCGGATCTATTTCGTATGCAAACCAGGGCGAATTGGTAAGAAAGATTAATGGGGAAAAATTGAGAAAAGTATTGCCGGCAGTATTAGGCGATACTATTTTTTCTTGAAAATCACGGCCCGATGTTCCTGTCCTTTAAGAATCCTGTCGATGTTCTTTTGATGGGTCAGAATTAATAGAACTGCCACAAGCCAGGAAAAAACAATCAGTGGAACATTATCTGTTGGTTCAAGAAACATAACAAACAAAGGGAAGGAGATTCCGGCAAGTAATGAACCAAGGCTCATGTATTGGCTGATCAACAGTGCAATGAGGAATACTGCCAGGGAAAGTAAGGCGCCAAGAGGAAACAAAGCCAAGACGATCCCTAACCCGGTTGCCACCCCTTTTCCTCCACGGAATCCACTGAAAACAGGAAATAAGTGGCCAAGTAAAGCGGCCAATCCAAAAGCGATCTGAGCGACGTAAAAAATTTCGGTATCGGATTCAAGTCCTGGAATCAAATAGGCCAGGCCTACTGCGAGGAATCCCTTCATCGTATCAATAACTAAAACTGGGACACCAACCTGCGGACCAAGGTTTCGCATCACATTTGCGAAGCCTGCATTACCGCTACCCAGGTTTCTTACATCAACACCTTTCATCCATCGACCCAGCCATACTGCAGAAGAAACAGAGCCCATAAGATAGGCCAGAACAAAGAAAATTATTGATATCCAAATATTCATATAATTCTATATGTCGGGATCAAAGGTAAAAATAAAGTTGTCAACTCCCAGCTGGAAGTTGACAACTTTATGAACAATTCCATTAATGGAATCAGCACAATAGCTTATAAAGCAGCTTGTGAGGCAGCCAGACGGGCAATAGGAACGCGGAAAGGAGAACAGCTAACATAGTCCATTCCAGCGCGATGGCAGAACTCGATGGAGGAAGGTTCCCCGCCATGTTCACCACAAATTCCAACTTTCAGTTTGCTTCTGGTGCTACGACCTTTTTCAACTGCCATGGTGATCAACTGACCAACACCGACCTGATCAAGAACCTGGAACGGGTCGTCTTTCAGGATACCTTTCTGAAGATAAACCGGTAAGAATTTACCTGCATCGTCGCGTGAATATCCGAAGGTCATCTGGGTAAGGTCATTGGTACCGAAAGAGAAAAATTCAGCTGATTCAGCAATTTTATCGGCAACCAGTGCAGCACGGGGAACTTCAATCATTGTACCAACAAGGTAGTCAATGGTATCGTTCATCTCAGCAAAAACCTTGTTAACCGTTGCACGGGTGATATTTTCCTGAAGTTTCATTTCTTCAAAAGTACCGGTGAGCGGGATCATGATTTCCGGCTTGGCTACGACACCGCGTTTTTTCAGAATCAAAGCAGCTTCAATGATAGCGCGAACCTGCATCTCAGTAATTTCAGGATAGGTATTTCCCAGTCGGCATCCACGGTGGCCTAGCATAGGATTGAATTCGTGTAGTGATTCAACTTTAGCTTTTACTTCTGCTGCGGAGATACCCATTTCTTTTGCCATCTCAAGTTGGTTGGCTTCTTCATGAGGAACAAATTCATGCAATGGCGGATCAAGTAAACGAACGGTTACAGGCAGACCTGCCATAGCTTCGAAGATTCCTTCAAAATCGCTCCGCTGAATTGGGAGAAGTTTTTCAAGAGCTTTTCTACGGCCAGTTTCATCATCGGCAAGAATCATTTCACGAACAGCTTTAATCCTGTCGCCTTCAAAGAACATATGCTCTGTGCGGCAGAGACCGATTCCAACGGCACCAAATTCGCGTGCAACGCGGGCGTCATGAGGAGTATCTGCATTCGTACGGACTTTCATCCTGGAATATTTATCGGCAAGGGTCATCAGTTCACCAAAGTCACCGCTCATTTCAGGAGTGATAGTTTTGATTTTTCCATCATAAACTTCTCCGGTTGATCCGTTCAATGAAATCCAGTCGCCTTCGGCCAATTCTTTACCGCTTACTTTCAATGTGCGTTTCTTATAGTCGATCTGAAGGCTTCCTGCTCCTGAAACACAGCATTTCCCCATTCCGCGTGCAACAACTGCGGCGTGTGAAGTCATACCGCCACGGGCTGTAAGTATACCTTCAGCAACGTTCATTCCTTTTAAGTCTTCAGGAGAAGTTTCGATCCTGACCAGGACGATTTTTTTACCTGCAGCAGCCCATTCTTCAGCTTCATCAGCATGGAATACGATCTGACCGGTAGCAGCACCAGGAGAAGCGGGCAATCCTTTGGCAATAACCGAAGCGCTCTTCATGGCAGCTTTTTCAAATACCGGATGCAGTAATTCATCTAATTTGTTCGGTTCAACGCGTTTTAATGCAGTTTTTTCGTCGATAGAACCCTGACGAAGCATATCCATGGCAATTTTCACCATAGCTGCACCGGTGCGTTTACCATTACGGGTTTGCAGTAACCAGAGTTTTCCATCCTGCATGGTGAACTCAATATCCTGCATATCCTTAAAGTAATCTTCGAGTTTCTGCTGAATCTCATTTAATTCTTTAAAAACAAGTGGCATGGCTTCTTCAAGGGAAGGGAACTTCGAGGCGCGGTCGGCTTCTGATACATTCGCCAGAACTGCCCAACGCTGCGATCCTTCTTTAGAAATCTGCTGTGGGGTACGGATACCGGCAACAACATCTTCTCCCTGTGCATTAATGAGGTATTCACCGTTGAAAATATCTTCTCCGGTTCCTGCATCGCGGGTAAAGGCAACTCCTGTACCGGAATTCTCTCCCATGTTACCGAAAACCATTGCCTGAACGTTGACAGCAGTACCCCATTCATCAGGAATACGGTTCAACTTGCGGTAGTAAATAGCCCGGTCATTGTTCCAGCTATTGAATACAGCCATAACTGCTCCCCAGAGCTGTTCCCAGGGATCAGTTGGGAAATCATTTCCTGTATGAACTTTAACGGCTGCTTTAAATCTTACAACCAATTCTTTAAGGTCGTCAACGGTAAGGTCAGTATCAAGTTCAACACCTTTATGTTCTTTAACTTCGTCGATAATCACTTCAAAAGGATCCATATCTTCTTTTGAAGCAGGTTTTAAGCCTAAAACAACATCGCCGTACATCTGAACGAAGCGACGGTATGAATCCCAAGCAAAACGGGCATTGCCAGTCCGCTTGATCAAGCCTGCCACTGCATCATCATTAAGCCCCAGGTTCAAAATGGTATCCATCATGCCCGGCATTGAAGCGCGTGCTCCTGAACGTACAGAAACAAGACAAGGATTTTCGCTGCTGCCGAATTTGGTCCCCATAATGGTTTCAACCTGCTTTACAGCGGCTTCAACATCGCTACGAAGTAATTCAACTACCTTTTTTTCACCCAATTGATTGTACTCGGTACAAACATCGGTGGTAATGGTGAAACCCGGAGGAACAGGCACTCCGATAAGGTTCATTTCGGCCAGGTTGGCACCCTTGCCGCCGAGCAGGTTCTTCATGTCGGCACGACCTTCAGCTTTCTTGTCTCCAAAGGTGTAAACTCTTTTTACTGACATAGTTAATTGTTTAAATTATGTATAGAGATATAATATAATCTTAAAAACCGCGCAAAATTACATAAAATTCATCAGGAAGAAACCTGTATTATATCACCTTATGAATTTTTTGCTCTAGGGTGATATTTGTTTACCGTAACCTTAAGGAATTCGCGGTTAAGATGGGTGTAAATTTCGGTGGTCAAAATGGATTCATGACCAAGCATGTCCTGAACAGCCCTGAGATCCGCACCATTTTCTATTAAATGTGTGGCAAAAGAATGGCGAAAAGTATGTGGACTAACCGTCGACTTTATCCCGGCCTTTTGGGCTATAACTTTTACTATCGTGAAAATCATAACTCTGGAAAGTCCATTGCCTCTGTTGTTTATAAAAACCAGATCGGCATCTTTGATGGCTACATTCTGATGGACCCGCTCGAAATTCAGGTATTGCTCAAGGGCCCGTCGAGCTGAATGGCCAAGCGGGATCAGCCTCTCTTTACTGCCTTTCCCTGTTACTCTAATGTATTCCTCTTCAAAAGAAATGTGAGATATCTTCAGCCCGATGAGTTCCGAAACCCTTAATCCACAGCCATACATAACTTCAATTATCGCCTTATTCCTGTGACCATGTTTACCAGATAAATCGATCGATGTGATCATACTGTTAATCTGCTTTGCGGATAGGACCTCGGGTAGATTTCGTGGCAGGCGCGGACTTTCGATCAGACTCGCCGGGCTTTCCGGTAATAAATTCTCCATGACCAGAAAGCGGAAGTAACTTTTGATTCCACTGATTATCCTCGCCTGCGAGCGTGCACCCAGTCCCACTTCGTTCAGCCAACTCAGAAATTCGCGCAGGTGATTCTGTGTAACTGATGATGGTTGCAATGATGGGTAAGCCATGCTTAGGAATTCGAATAATTTGCTGACATCAGCCAAATATCCGTCTATGCTGTTGCCAGCCAATGACTTCTCAAGCCGCAAATGTGCCCGAAAAGATTCACTATATGGAAACCCATCACTCATCATGGTGTGTTGAAAGTCGAAATTAACCTCTTTTCCGGCTGGATTTAGTATTTTTGACCAAAATTATTCCTATGAAAATCCTGATAATGAATGGTCCAAATCTCAACTTACTTGGGACCAGGGAGAAAAGTATATACGGAAACCAATCTTTTGAGGATTACTTTAATTTGCTAATTCCAGTGTTCGAAGGTATTGAGCTGGAGTATTTTCAAAGTAATATTGAAGGTGAACTTATTGATAAGCTTCATTCTTCACCAGGGTCCTTCGACGGTATTGTCCTGAATGCCGGCGGATATACCCATACCTCTGTTGCATTGGCAGATGCAATCGCGGCCATAAAAACGCCAGTGGTAGAGGTCCATATTTCAAACCTGTTGAAACGTGAGGATTTTAGACATAAATCGATGATCGGACCAAATTGTATTGGCTCAATAATGGGATTCGGTCTCGATTCGTATCGCCTCGGGGTGGAAAGTTTGAGAGTCTTTCTGAACCTGCCCAAATAACTGTAAATAAATTATATGCAAAAAAAACATACCAAAATAGTTGCCACTATATCAGACCAGCGCTGTTCACAGGACCATATTCGTGAACTTTTTGAGGCTGGAGTAAATGTAGTTAGGTTAAATACAGCACATCAAAATCTTGAGGGATCAAAAAAGGTCGTCGACTCAGTAAGAAATGTTTCTAGTGAAATAGCTATCCTGATTGATACCAAGGGACCGGAAATACGTACTACTGTCACACGTGATCCAATCGAAGTCATTGCGGGCGAAACTATCGAAGTTATTGGTGATCCTGATATGGCATGCATTCCCGGCAGGTTATCTGTAACGTACGGAAACTTTGTTGACGACCTTACCATTGGGAACAGAATTCTCATCGATGACGGAGAAATAGAAATTGTTGTTGAGAGCAAAAAAGATAAGTCACTTTTCTGTAAGGTGATGAATTCGGGTTTTGTTAAATCTAGGAAAAGCGTAAATGTTCCAGGAGTATCAATAAACCTTCCGTCGCTTAATGAAAAGGATAAGGATTATATTCAATTCGCTATCGAGAATGATATCGATTTTATCGCTCATTCCTTTGTGAGACGAAAAGAGGACGTATTAGCCATTCAATCTATCCTGAAGGAACATCAGTCTAAAATAAAAATCATTGCCAAAATTGAAAATCAGGAAGGCGTAGAGAATATTGAAGAGATATTAAATCATGTTTATGGTATTATGGTGGCCCGTGGTGATCTTGGAATTGAGATTGCAGGAGAAAAGATTCCGGGGATACAGAGAATGCTGATCAATGCCTGCATCCTCAGGAAGAAGCCCGTAATCATTGCCACTCAAATGCTTCATACCATGATTGAGCACCCGAGGCCAACACGTGCTGAAATATCAGATGTTGCCAATGCCATATATTCCGGCACAGATGCCCTGATGCTCAGTGGGGAAACCGCTTATGGGCAATATCCGATTGAAGCGGTCAGCATGATGACAAGGATAGCGCTGGAAGTAGAAAGCTCGAGGGAAAGCCAGGGTGCCAATATTAGTTCGATCGATAATGAAATTGCAGCATTCCTGGCAAATACTGCTTTCCATGCGTCAAAAGATTTGAATACCAGCGCGGTGGTGATTGATACGTTGACGGGGCGGACAGGTAGATACATGGCTGCATTCCGGAACAGGAACCCCGTGTTTGCTGCTTGTTACTCGGTGAGGGTGATGCGTGAACTTGCACTTTCCTATGGGATTTACCCTTTTTATATGGATCCCAAGGAAAATACCGACACCTTTAAAAGATCAGTGGTATCGCACCTCCTGGAAAATGGGGAGCTTGATCCTTCCGACCGGATTATCGTTGTTGGTGGATCGTTCGGTCCGCGCAAGGGTGCGTCATTCTTGGAAATCAGCAAAGTATCAGATCTTCTGGGAAAGTCCTGAATTGAAATTGATGATAAGTTAAAAGAGTATTCCTGCTTTCTTCTTTAGTTCCCTGGAAAGGCGCTTCTCATCGATATTAATTAACTCACGGTTTCGCATTACCACTTTTCCGTCAATTACCACGGATTCAACATCATTAGATTGCATTGCATAGGCTATGCTGTTGTAAGGATCGTATCTGGGGTACCAATGCGGCTGATCGGGATTGATGATCTGGAAATCAGCCTTCTTGCCGGTTTCCAGAGATCCGAGATCCTTATCCATGCGATAAGCCTTTGCCCCGTTAATAGTTGCCATACGAATAAGTTCACGTGCTGAAATACAGGTCGGATCATAATTTACAACCCTTTCCAACCGGGCTAATTGCTGAACTTCTCTCAGCAGGCTTTGATGGTTATTGCTGGCTGGACCGTCGGTTCCCAAAGCAACATTAATATCAAGTTTAATGAGTTCTCCGACCGCACAGGCGCCTGAACCCAGCTTCATATTGCTGTTTGGCAAAGTGACGACACTGGTCCCTGTTTCTTTTATTAACTGTCTGTCATCGGGTGATAAATAAACTGAATGATGAGCAACTGTCCTTACAGATAAGAAGCCAAGATCATACAGGTGCTGCACTGGTGTTTTACCATAAAGACCCGAAATTGTTTCAATTTCAGTTTGTGTTTCAGCCAAATGAATGTTTGCCGAAAGATCAAGTTCTTCTGCCAATTCTCCAGCCTGCCTGATCAGATCGGGCGAGCAGGTGTAAGGAGCATGGACTGCAACAGAAACATTAACCAATGAATGGCCCAAAAACCTCTGCTTCAGTTGTCGAGTAAACTCCATGGTTTCCTGTGGAGTGGCCATGCTGGGGGATGGGAAATCAAAAATAGCTTCGCCGATGATCCCTCGGATGCCCACCTCCTCACAAACCCTGGCAACTTGATCCTCAAAGAAATACATATCCGAAAAAATACCAGAACCTGAACGGACCATCTCAATCACGGATAACATGGTTCCCAGGTATACTGTCTCAGGGTTGATCATGACTTTTTCAGCCGGCCATATAAAATCATTCAGCCATTTATCAAGGCTCAGATCATTACCAAGTCCGCGGAGGAATGACATCGCTGCATGGTTGTGTCCATTGAAGAAAACCGGCATCAGGATTTTCCCTGATGCATCAATTCTTTCTTTGATCAGGAAATTCCCAGGCTGTTCATCATCCGGTCCTATCCAGATTATACGATTGCCCACGATGTAGACTGAACCTGGTTTATATTCCGTCATATCCTGATCAATAGTCAGAATATGGGCTCCAGTGATAGCAAGATCAATATTTTGTAATTCAGTCATTTTTTACGGAGATAAAATCATATACCGATGACTCTTTTGTCCATTTAATAACCTCTTTGAGAATGATTTCTTCGTCAAGGGTTAATATCTTTCTTTTTTCCATAATCACTTTGCCACCGGATATGAGGGATTCAATATCCTGATTCTCCATGCTGTAAACAATCTGTGCATAAGGATCATGCAATGGAATCATATTAGGGGAGGAGGGGTCAATAAGAATCATATCGGCAGAGTATCCCATGGCCAGCATCCCTGAGACCCCCGACAAACCAAGAATGTCAGCGTTTACCGTCGTAGCCATATGGAGTACTTGCTTAGCTGGCAATACAGCCGGATCGAGTGATAAAAGCTTATGGAGTTTCGCGGCAGTCTGCAGTTCCGAAAGGATACTCAGAGAATTATTCGATGAAGCACTGTCAGTGCCCAGGCCTACACGTACCCCTTTTGAGACCAACTCTGAAACTGGACAAATTCCGCTGCCCAGCATCATATTACTCTGTGGGTTATGAACAATTCCAACGTTACGTTTCGAAATAATTTCCTTATCGTGTTCCGAAAGATGAATGGCATGTATCGCGATAAAATCTTTATCCAGGACGCGCAATGAATCAAGCCATTCAATAGGTGTCATTTTGTATCGTTCACCTATTTGTTCAACCTCTGTCAATGTCTCAGCAACATGGCTGCAAACTTTTACGCCCCAGAATTTTGCCTTCTCTGATGCTTCCTGATAAAGTTCGCCGGAGCAGGTAAATGGGGCATGTAAAACCACATAGGGGTGAACCATCGGATGATTTCGGTATTGTGCAATCAGCTCAGAGGTGACATTTAACCCATCCTGAGGTTCAGGAATACTGGGTGTCGGTGTACTGAAAAGAGCTTCACCGATGAATCCTCTTAACCCGCTTTCTTCGATAGCTTTAGCAGCGAATTTTGAAAAAAAGTTCATGTCAGCCAGAGTCCCGGTGCCAGATTTAATCATTTCAAGAAGCGAAAGACAATTGCCGAGATATACATTGTCGGGGGTACAAAACTTTCTTTCGAGAGGCCAAATCACCTGATGAAGCCAGTCATGCAGCTTGAGGTCAGTACCCAGGCCACGATAAAGAGAAAGACTGAGATGGGTATGGGCATTTATAAAGGAGGGAATAATTAATTTTCCGGATGCCTGCAAAGTTTTAACCGCCTTGTACCGTCCGGTATAGGTGGATCTTTCTCCAATCCAAATGATGAGTCCCTTGCGAATGAGAATCAAAGAATCAGAAATTTCGCTGAAGGTATGATCAAGGGTCAGGCATCGTCCCCCGACGATAGCCAGATCGAAAAATTCTGGTTTTTGTTCCATTTAGCGACTGAAAAGTGAGGGTTTTTTTCTAAAGAATACTGTTTTCTCTTGATAAAAATAGCCCGCTTCACAAAGGATATCCTCACGATAAAGATTTGCGATCAGGCAGATACTTATTGGATTACCATCTTTATCGAATCCATCAGGTAACACAAGGCAGGGGTGTCCGGTCAGATTGGTGAGGGTAAGCTGATTCCCAACGAATGAAGGGGTAATGATGAAATCGAATCCCTGCATAATCTTGTTTGTCTCAATAATAAGCTGTTCCCTGATCCGGTTGGCCTGGATGTATTCCACCGCAGGGATAAGCCGGGCGGTCCTGAATGTATTAGGCCAATCATAATCACTCTGTGCATTCAGCAGTGAATCTCGATTGGAAAGGGTTAATTCATCGAATGCCGCTGCAGCTTCAGCCGATAAAATTATTCGCATAGCCTGAACAGGGAATTGATCCGGCAGTGCAACGGGGATCAGTTCGGCTCCCATTTGCCGGAAAACCTCCAGGGCAGCTGAATCAGATTTCCTGCTTTGCTGATTCTGGTCGAAAAGTGTTTTTAGGTAACCAATTTTCAAACCTATTAGAGATTGAACTGGCTTGAACCCAAATCCTGTATTGGTAGTTGCCGGATCAAACGGATCCAAACCCCGGATGGCATTGAGAACAATTGCACAATCAAGGGAGTTCCTGCATATGGGTCCAACTTTATCCATCGACCATGACAGGGCCATGGTTCCGGAGCGGCCAACTCTGCCGAAAGTGGTTCGTAAACCTGTAACCCCGCACCTTGTTGAGGGGGAAACAATGGATCCCAATGTTTCAGTTCCGACAGCAAAAGCCACCAGACCAGCCGCAGTTGCTGATGCAGGTCCTGCTGATGAACCGCTTGATCCGCGCTTGAGATTCCATGGATTCCGGGTAGTTCCTCCAAACCAGACATCACCCATTGCCAGAGCTCCGGAGGTGAGTTTGGCTACTAATACGGCGCCAGCCTCAGTGAGTTTGTTGACCACATTGGCGGTCTCTTCGAGTTGCTGATCTTTATAGGGCATCGCTCCCCAGGTAGTCGGATAACCTGGAACAGACATGAGATCTTTTACACCATAAGGGATTCCATGAAGCATTCCGCGATATTTGCCAGATGATATTTCCTGGTCAGCTTTCGCTGCTTGTTTCAGGGCCAGATCTTCAGTAATTGTAACCACACACATCAAAGTATCCTTATATTGTTTTATCCTCCTGAGATAAATTTTTGTAAGCTCTGTTGAAGTAATTTGTCTGGTTGATATTAATTGGGCCAATTCTGGAATGGTCAGGAAAGCCAGATCAGAATCCGAGGTGGGCCTTTTAAAATTTTCGAATTTAGGCCAATCCGGAGTCAAGGGAAATTCAGGTATTTTGTACCCGGGAGGTATGGGATTGAATCCGATTGCAGGTATCCACTGGTTAGGTATACTGGTATTTCTTAACTGCTGATAACTCCTTTTCTGATCTGCAATGCCTCGCTGCATCTGGATTATTTCAGAGGATGTAAAAGGAAGCCCTATAAGGTCGAGCGACTTTCGGATAGCCGCTGTATCAGGTAACGAGCCTGATTCTGTCTGTGCCTGGCTCCGAATTGAAAGTCCAAGGATAAAGGTCAGACAAATGATTAACCAGGCGGTTCTTTTACTTTGTAGAAATCTGCAAACTCTCATATCGGAAACCTTTCAAGCATTAATATTATACTTATTCCTAATCCGGCACCGGAAAAAACCAGGTTCCATTCCCTCAGCTTGACTTTAAATAACTCCAGGGTTATAATTCCCAGAATCAGGAAGGAGGCAACAATCATTAATTGACCGGCTTCAATGCCAAGATTAAAAGAGAACAGTGGACCGGCAATGGAATCTTCCTTTAAAAAAAGTGAACGCAGGTAATTGGAGAATCCCAATCCGTGAATCAATCCAAAACCCAATGACATAATATATTTATACAGATGGTGCCCTTTGGAGGAATCCGCTTTCATCTGGAAGATATTTACCAGAGCAGTCAGGCAAATCGTTACTGGAATAAGAAATTCGACCCATCTTGAAGAAATACTTATCAGGTTAAATGAAGCAATGATTAGCGATGTCGTGTGTCCCAAGGTAAAAGCTGTAACAAGAATGAGTATCTTTTTCCATTGCCTGATTTGGTAGACAGCCATCAGGGTTATAAGAAAAAGCAGATGGTCATATCCTTTCAGATCGATGATATGCTCAATCCCAAGCTGAAGGTACATCTGGAAAGTGGTCATGAACTTTTAATTTAGCGTGCAGTAAAAGTATTAATTTTACAAGGTTCTAGAAGTGATGAGCAAACTAAAATATTTGATTGCCGGTGTATTAATGTGTGCTGTAATTCACACATATGGACATCCTTTGCACCTCACTTTTACCAATCTGGAATTTAAAACCCAGAATAGCCATTGGCTCCTCACCATTAAGGTTTTTACCGATGAGTTCACGACCAATATTAAAATGCCCGACGGAGAGGGAACCTTTGACCGGGCTAAACTAAAAAGCGGTGAAACAGAAAAAATTCTGAATAATTGGCTCGAATCTAAATTTGTTATCTGGTTTGATACCAAGCCCATTGAAATCAGCAAATGGAAATTTGAAGGTATAAAAGTTAAGGATGACGCTACCTGGATAACTTATTCAATTTCTGCACCTATGCCGGTTGCTGAAATAAAAATCAGGAATTCACTTCTCCTTGATTTATACCCTGACCAGAAGAATTTATTCATCCTCGTGATGGGGCAGACCCAGTCGGCATATGAGTTTAAAAATAAGGATCAGGAAACAATCATCAAACTGAACAAGTAGGTACGAAATTTGTAGCTTAACCGAATATTTTTCTGAATTTGAAGACCCGCCGAAACATACTGGTTTTACTACTTCTGATGGTTCTGCTGCCTCTCTCAGCCTTTGCTACACATAACAGGGCAGGGGAGATTACGTATAAGCAAATCAGTGATTTAACGTATCGAATTACCGTTATCACTTATACATCGACCGGTCCGGAACCGGTTGCTGACCGGCCACAGCTTGAGGTTCAATTTGGAGATGGAACTAAAGCGGAGGTCGCCAGGGTGGAGGAAGTTTACCTTCCCGACTATTATAAAAGGAATAAATATGTTTATGATCACACCTATCCGGGCCCGGGTACCTATCAGATTTCCATGGAAGATCCGAACCGGAACAGGAATGTGAAAAACATTCCAAATTCCGTAAATGTTGTATTCTCAATCAAGACTATTCTGATAATCAACCCTTCCATCGGCCGCAATAGTACTCCGGTATTATTGAATCCTCCTATTGATAAGGCTGCTAAGGGCTATACCTTTATTCATAATCCTGCAGCCTTTGATCCGGATGGCGACAGCCTCTCGTATAAGCTTGCCATTTGTACTGCCGAAGGAGGAAAAGAGATTGTCGGATATACTTTTCCACCATTCAGCGATTCATTAGTTGTTAATGAAAGAACCGGTGACCTGATCTGGGCCGCACCAACTGAAATTGGCAAGTACAATGTTGCCATGACTATCGAGGAATGGCGAAACGGTGTGAGGATCGGCAGAATACAGCGGGACATGCAAATCGAGGTTTATGAATCTAATAATAAACCTCCTGTGATCTCAGGAGCTGGAAAGTTTTGTGTTTTGGCGGGCGAAACTTTTCGCACTGAAATCAGGGCAACTGATCCCAATGGCGACAGGATTAACCTAAAAGCTTCGGGCGGTCCATTTTCACTGGATGTTAACCGAGCGGTTTTTAGCCAGGTTGTCTCCACACCAGGCCAGGCGGTTGGTACTATTACGTGGAAAACGGATTGCAACCTTGTCAGAAAACAGCCTTACCTGATGATCATCAAGGCTAAGGATACGTTGAATGATTTACAGCTTATCGACAGTAAGAATATTGAGGTTTTTATTCAATCACCGCCTGTAAAAAATCTTAAAGCATCACCCGCTTCTTCTTTCGTAACAATTACCTGGGACCCGTGCGTTTGTGCGAGTGCAATTGGTTATCGCATATACAGAAAAACAGGTTCCACCTCCTATATGCTTGATACCTGCAGAACAGGTATTCCATCTGAGCTTGGATACTCCCTTGCCGGTGAAGTTCAGGGGCACGCTACCACTCAATTCATTGATTCCAATAACGGATTGGGTTTGAATCAGGCAACCGACTATTGCTACCGTGTTATTGCCATTTTCCCAGATGGTGCCGAATCTTTGGTTTCAGAGGAAGTATGTACTCGCCTGGTTCGAGGATTCCCACTCCTGATAAAAGTCTCGGTTTTAAAAACAGATGCCCGTGCAGGAGAAATGCAGCTGGCCTGGCTAAGTCCTACGAAAGAACAATTAAATGGGGCTCCGGGTCCGTTTGTATATCGAATATATCGTTCTGATGGCCTTTATTCCCAAAATCCGGTTTTGGTGGATTCGATACAAGGTCTTGATGTCACTAATTATATTGATAAGAATATCAATACTTTAAATACAAAGTGGTCTTATCAGGTTGAATTGTGGAACACGCAGTCTGGAAACAGGTTCAGAATTGGTGTCCCTCAGATGGCATCGTCTGTATTTCTTTCTCTTGGCGCCTTTAATAAGGCTATCAGATTATCCTATGAAAAAAATGTTCCCTGGGTAAATAGTAATTATTTCATTTATCGAAACTCTGGAAATCAAGAGGACTCTGTGGGGCAAACTGCTTCGACAACCTACCTTGATGGAGGATTGCTGGAGGGTATTTCTTACTGTTACCGTGTAAAAAGTGTGGGCGGATTTCCCGACCTCGGGATAGCCGGCATCGTTAATTATTCGCAGATTCAATGTGCAATTCCAATCGATACTGTCCCTCCTTGTCCACCGATACTTGTGGTTAAGAGCATATGCGACAGCTTGGGAAATAAGCTTACCTGGAATAATGTTAATGATTCGTGTTGCACGGATGCTGCTAAATATCGAATTTATTATAGGAATTCTGCTGAAGGCGATTTGGTGAGAATTGACTCGGTGGCTCCTGCAGCTAAAACTTACTATATGCATTTTCCGGATAAAACCATGGCGGGCTGTTACGCTGTTACTGCGGTCGATTCGGTCGGAAATGAAAGTAAAAAGTCAAACGTTGTTTGTGTTGATGAGTGCATTAATTATTCAATCCCGAATGTCTTTACACCTAATGGAGATGGCATCAATGATTGGCTGACTCCATATTCCTATAACCGGGTGGAAAAGATTGATCTGAAGATTTTTTCACGATGGAATATCGTGGTATTTGAAACACATGATCCCAATATTAACTGGGATGGGAAAAGTAAACTTAATGGAAAACTCGTACCTGCCGGAGTGTACTATTACGTTTGCACAGTTTACGAGCGCCGGTTGACGGGTACTGAGCCAAGATACCTGACCGGATTTGTTCAAATTTTATATTGATCTAAAAAATAACTTAGTGATCCGACGGTTATCCATATTGATTATTGTTCTTACCACCGTACTTGCAGGTCCTTTGGCTGGCCAGTCTGCCGTTCGTTCATTGATTAAAGCGAGATACCTTGTTTCTGAGAATGAATATGCTGAGGCTGTTGCAGCATTGGCAAATCAGCAATTTACGGAATCTGACAGGATCTGGTCGGATCTGACTATGGGCCAGGCTTTAGCAGGCTTAAAAAAAATCGAAGAATCCAACACATGGCTTCTTAAAGTCCATGGAGCTGCTGGTGCAGAAGCAAATTACTGTTTGGCTAAGAATGCGATTGCTTTAAATGATTACAACGCTGCCATCGGATATTTGAGTAAACATCTGGCAGATCTCAATCATTACCAGGAGAAGCAAATAAGGTTGGATCCTGATTTCTCGGTACTGGAGAATAACCGTGAATGGATTCATTTATGGCAAAAGGATTGGTATTCCGAGGTTGAGCAAAAAGTTGCTGAAGGGTTATACCTGTTGTCAAAAGACCAGGTAACTGAAGCTGCGGCGCTGGTAGGAGACATTCTGAAAACTGCACCGTCCGACGCAAGGATTTGGTTCCTGAAAGCGAAAATAAATCAACTTCAAAAAGAGGGACGGCTTTTCCATGAAGCATTTGACCGAGCCTGGCAATTGTCAGCTGAAAATGTTCCCTTGAAAACTGAAATGCTTTATTACGCTGTTGAATCAGGGTATTATGATAAAATTCCCATAATCGCTGCCGATCTTATTCAAAGAGATCCTACCAATCCTGAATATCTGATTACCAGGTCTCTGGTACGCATACTGGATGGAAAGGAAAATCTTGCGACTAAAGAAATTGAGACCTTGGAAGAAAATGGTATCGCACCTGCCGAACTTTATTATCAGGCAGGCCGTAAAATCTCTGCAACATCTCCTTTGCAGGCCGATTCCTATCTTACTAAGGCTATTGATGCAGGTATTATGGATGCAAGATTTTATTTTTCCAGGGGAATCGTCCGAAATGACCTTGGAAAAACTTCTTCAGCGCTGGATGATCTTGCGATGTCGCTGGATATCAATCCGAATCAGCCAGATCTGTATATGGATAGAGCGAAAATAAGGATGGATCTTGGGGATACTGAGGGGGCTTGCCACGATTGGAAAAGAGCACTAGAGATGGGTAACAAAAAGGCCGCAGATCTTCTTTATAAAAATTGCAGGCTACCTTAATAATCCGTACATCCTGATCTCCTGAATGAGTTCCTCAATATCAGCTTTTGTCGTAAAGGGATTCATTAGCGCCGATCTTAGATAAGTTTTGTCACCGATTTGTGTTTGAACCACATAAAATTTTCCTGATTCAATCAGTTTAATTCGGATATCGGCATTTAATTTATCCAGTTCTATATCATCTCTCCCGGAACCGATGTACCTGTAACAGACTATATTGCTGTCAGGTTCATAGGGCAATTCAAAGTCAGGATTATCCTTGATTAATGTTGCAAATTCTTTGCCCAGGTCATAACAGCTGGTAAAATAATCAATAAAGATCTGTGGTCCGTAGGTTCTCAGGATAGAATACACTTTTACCCCCATCATATTCTTTGTGCATTCCATGGTTCTCATGGCAGAATTGAACCAGGGCTCCCGTTCCTGATCGTTTAATAAGTAGGATGCTTTTTGGTTAAAGGTTTCATAAGATCTCTTACCATCCTTGAACACGACTGCAGTAGTAAGGGCACTGATTCCTAGCATTTTATGAAAGTCAATAACCACTGAGTCTGCCCGCTCAATACCTTTGGTCAGATGTCTGTATTTTGGTGTAATTGCAGCGGCTCCGCCATGAGCGCCATCAACATGAAACCAAAGACCTTTTTTTTGGCTAAAATCAGCCATTTTGTCTAACGGATCGTAGGCACCCGTAGAGGTACTGCAAGCATTTCCAACTAATACAAGAACTTTTAATCCTTGGCTCTCAGCAATCTTGTAAACCTCTTCGAGACGTGATGCATCAAGCTTATGATCAGTGTCGGTAGGAACCCTAATCACGCCTTTTTCACCCCAGCCCATAATTTGTACAGCTCTTGAAACACTGTAATGCGATTCGTCGCTGACCAGGATTGCAGGACGAAACCCATCGGTTTTTCCAACTGTCCAATGATCATATCCGGATTGATGCTGCCGAGCAGCAAGAAGGGCGGTCAAATTACCCAATGAACCTCCGGAAGTGAGTACACCAGATGCTTCCTTGCTGAAACCCATGGCAGTTGTAAGCCATTCTATTACAATACGTTCCATAACAGTGCTTACTGGCCCCATTTCGTAAATGGCTGAACCATTATTCAAGGTGCCATTTAGCATCTCACCCAGTCCTGCCAATGGCAAGGAGGCGCAAACCTGATGGCCAAGATATTTTGGGTGATGAATATGAATGGTTTCATTGATAGTATCTTTCCAGAAGGGCTCAAAATCAAAGTCCTGTGTCAGATCATTTTGCCATTTGACCAGTCGAACGTCAGGATCCAACCAGGGTAGAACAGTTTTTTCGGATTGGCTGGCAGATGCTTCCAAATGGTCAGCAATAAGATCGACCAATCGATGAGCCTGATCCCTGAAATTCTCAGGATCGTAGGCTTGTTTTAATAAATCAGTCATAAATCAGACTGGTTATGCTAGTTTTGGTTTCCTGAGGACAAAATACAAACCAAGCAAAGCCAGAGGAATGCTTAAAAGTTGCCCCATGTTCAGAAACATGCTGGCTTCAAAAGCAGATTGATCCACTTTAAGAAATTCCACGAAAAAGCGGAACCCGAATACAAGCAACATGAACCAGCCAAACAGTTTGCCCTCTGTTAATCGGATATCCGTTTTCCAATACTTGTACATCAGGAATCCGAAGATCAGCAAATAGGCCAATGCCTCATAAATCTGGGTAGGATGCCTGGGTATGTTATCTTCCCTGACAAAAGTAAATGCCCAGGGTAAAGAGGTTGGTATACCATAAATTTCGCTGTTGATAAGGTTGCCGGTCCGGATAAAAGCCCCCGCAAGTGCTGTTGGAACAACGACTTTGTCCATCGCCCATAGTATGGACCTTTTGCTATATTTCTTCGACCAGAACCACAACATGGTGATTATACCAATAGCACCGCCATGACTGGCAAGGCCACCATGCCAGATCTTGATTATTTCGGCCGGATGTTTACTGTAATATCCCCAGTCATAGAAAAACACATGCCCAAGACGAGCTCCGATGACAGTACCTATAACAACATATAGGAAAAGGCTGTCAACCAGATCCGTATTCATCCCTTCACGCTTGAACATTTTTGATACAATGTAGATCCCTGCAACAAAACCAAGGGCGAAGAGCAATCCATACCAACGCACAGACCAATCGCCGATGTGAAAAATAATTGGATCAGCGTTCCATATGATTCCGTTCTTTGGCTCCATAATTATTAGACATAGAATTTGAATCCAAAGGTAGTTTTTTCGTTATGAATCTGATTTATTTAATATGTTTTCGACAGGAAGTTGCATAAGTTGAATTAATTCCGAAAAAATCTTTTCTTTACATCAAACTTGACAACCTATGAAAATAAAAAAACTTACACTGATCCTTATTCTGTGTATTCTGCCGTCATTTTTACTAATGGCGCAAACCACAGAAAAAACGGAAAAGAAAGAAAAGACGAAGAAAGGATTCAGCTTCGGTGCAGTTCCGGCAGTTTCTTATGATTCTGATCTTGGCTTTAGATACGGGGCTTTAGCTAATTTTTATGATTATGGTGATGGTACCATCTATCCATTCTACAAGCATTCGCTTTATGTTGAATGGTCACATACCACCAAGGGCAACGACCTCAAGCAGATGAAATATGATTCAGAGTACCTGATTCCGGGAATCAGGATAACAGCTGATGCCCGTCTTGAAACTGAACAGGCAATGGACTTTTATGGATTTAACGGGTTCCAGACCATTTATGATCCTGCCCTCACAACCTTAGGTTCGTCAGATTACATTTCGAGAATGTTTTATAAAATGGACCGTAGCACCTTACGTCTGCGTGCAAATTTTCAGGGTAATATTATCGGAAGGAAATTAAGGTGGTTTGCTGGCCTTTCTCATTATAAGATTGACCTTGATTCGGTCAATGTCAGTAAACTGAATAAGGGTAAAGAAGGCGACAAAATCCTTCCAAAAGTAGACGGTCTTTATGACATTTTTGTAAAGTCGGGAGCAATACCAGCGTCACAGGCAAAAGGTGGTTCAGTGACGAATTTTTCTGTGGGAATCGTAGCAGATACGAGGGATAATGAGCCGAATCCAAACAAAGGTATCTGGTCAGAAGCGATGGTTTTAACTTCACCGGGATTCCTTGGCAATGATAATCCATTTTAT
>CAINOB010000098.1 GCA_903851365.1 uncultured Bacteroidota bacterium | reverse complement strand
TTGAAGAAAACTGCTCAGTATACTCCGGAACACACTGCTCACATTGCTCCGGAATCGACTGCTCACTTTGGCCCGGAATGGGGTGCTCATTTTATATCAGAAAGGACTGCTCAAATAGGCCGTTTTATCTAATTGATAAGGAAAGCCGATCTGTTCATTATATTTCAAAATTGATGGCAGATAACTTAGGTCAACCAATCAGGTCGGTGCTATTGAATTCTCAATCTGACGGAACTATCTTCCTATCGTTTAATGCTCCTGAAATTAAGGATATGATTACTAAGTCGCTGGTAGACAATGCAATCAGTTCGCAATTGAAGGGTAAGTTAAACGAACTATCCAACCTGATAACCGAAAACGACAACCCAGTTTTACTAGTGGGTAAAGTCAGGAATTAATGTCTTGTAAAAGTGGCTGTTACATATCTTTATTAACTCAGCTAAGGCTTTTGTTTTTTCTGCGGTACATGAATTTCTGCAGTCACTTCCAAATCGATAGTGTACTTTTTGAATCCAAACGGTAATTGAAAACTGGAAGATGGCGAGGGTCTTCTTCGAATACTTTCAAATGAGAAACGGATACCTGAACTATTCGGAGATATAGAAACAACTCAATTTCAATGGATATTGGACATGTATTGTTTGCCAGTTCAGTCAGAGTATTGCCAGGAGATTGGGTACATTTGTAGATATGACTTTTCAAATGCTTAAATCATAATAAGATGATAACTAAAATTAGAGTTTTAGCGCTCGTAGTGTCAATATTTGCATTTTCCCTTGTTGAAACAAGAGGGGGTAACTTTGAAATAAAGCCAGACATGGTTCTCATTAAGGGAAACATTGAAAAATATAAGGGAATTTATAAAACGGGAAAACTAACATGGTTTGATGCAGTTACAAGGACGGTTAATGATAAAATATTTGAAATTGATAGTTCGGGTAACTTTTCAGTGGAATTCGAGCTGGTTCATCCGATAAGGGGCAGCATCAGTTTTGACATCGAAGACAACTTTTTTTCTGATTTTTTGATCGAGCCCCAAAATTCTTACTCAGTCACAATCCGAGATCAAAAGTTAGTATTCAACGGTGAAAGTGGCATAATCAATCAGCAATTAACTAGGTTTAATGACTCCATAAATTCTGCATTAGGCATTAAAATAAAAGAATGCGACATGCTTCATAATCAAGGATTTTCCATTGAAGAGTACCTGATAAAAATGAAGCAATTGGAAATCGAAAGACTCGGATTTCTATCAGCCTACCAAAAGAATGTGCCAATGTCAGACAAAGCGGTTAAGGCATTAGAAAGTGAAATACGATACAAAACCGCCCATGCATGGGTTAATTACAGGTTTAATTATTCGACAGGGAGCCGAGTTCTAAGGGACTCTTTACCCGCTACTTTTTATGAAAAACTTCTCAGTGATTATCCAATTAATTCTTATGAAGCAATCCAATCTAGAAATTGTATCGACTATATCTCAAATTTGGCGACAGTTTTTGAAGAAAAAGGGGTCAGTTTGGACAGACGGATTGCATTTTACAAATCTTCAGGATTATTCTCAGATAAAGAGATTGAACTGATCCAACAAAAGTATAGTGGTAACAAAGAGGTGGTACAATCGGAAGAATTTAAGCGGTTCAAAACACCTGAAAATACGAATCGGCTTAACGCTTTGTCGTTCAGGTATCGGGTCAACAATCTTCTTGACAATATGACAACTCTCATTCCAAATCTTGGAAGAGACCTAATAATATCACAATCTATTGCAAGAAACTTCTTTGAGTTCAACCTTTCACCTTCTAGTATTGAATGGGAAAAAATAAATCAATTGATTTCAGACAAATCCATTCTTAATTATCTCAAAGTGTTCGCATTAAAGCAAACTCCAAAAAGGATCGAAGCAACGACTGAAATTAGAAGTATAACTTCAGGCATTAAAGGAACAAGGAGTAAATACATTGATAAATACCTCGGGAAAGTTGTCTATATCGACTTTTATTCAACATGGTGTGGGCCTTGCAGGGAAGAAATTCCATTTGCGGAATCTTTGTACCATGAGTTTAAAGGCAAAGAGGTAATCTTCTTAAACCTATGCTGCCAGTCAAAGAAGGAGACTTGGGAAAACATGATAAAACAGAAAGGTATTAAAGGAGAAAACTATTTACTCAACAATGAGGAATTCAACTTTCTTTCAAAATTATACAAAGTCACAGGCTTTCCTACCTACATCCTGATTGATAAAAAGGGTAATGTCGTTGATGACAAAGCTCCTAGGCCAAGTTCTAAAATCGAGATTATAGAGAAAATAAGAAAACTGCTTGAATAGATTCACGTCCAAAATATACCCCGGCACTAAACACCGTAACCTAGACCTATCATTCTGATGTCATCCGGTATAAAGCCACAGGGTCGAAGCTCTTTTAATAAATAACAAATGATTATATATCTGACCCGGAACTTCCAAAATCCTAAGCCCCTATCTATGAAACTTAAAGTAATTGTCGTCTCTATCATCGGATTGATAATGATTTAATCGATCTCTGTTCACTAAACTTGGTTTTTCGGGAATTCCTCAGTTCTAGAGAATTCCGCTGTATACGACGGGGTCCCGGCCCACCGCTTCCGCGATGGTAGGCTTTCGCGGGGATGACAATTCTTCGTATCATATTTTTATCTATTTTCGGAAAGAATGACGAAACCCTTACGAATATTGGTTTGCGATGATGATCTGGCGATCAGGAGTTCCCTTAAATTTCTCCTGACCAAAGCCGGTTACGTGGTCGACCTTGCAGCCATGCCTGATGAAATCCTGAACAAAATCCGTCACCATGATTTCAGCCTGGTTTTGCTGGATATGAACTTTTCCATGACCATCACCGGGGAGGAGGGACTTGAAATTCTGGAGAAAATCCGTCATTTAAAGCCTGCTATTCCAGTGATTCTGATCACTGCATGGGGTTCTGTAGAACTGGCAGTGAAAGGCATTAAGCTCGGAGCTTCGGATTTTGTTACCAAGCCCTGGAACAACCTGCAGCTGCTGAAAATTGTAGAAACATCCATCACCCTTTCGAAAAACCTGAACTTTCCTCATAATTCTGATGATCCGGGATCCCGAAAACCGGGATTCCCGGGAATCATCGGCAAGGACTCTAAATTGCTTGAAATATTAAGCGTGGTCAGCAGAGTGGCGCCTACCCATGCACCGGTGCTGATTGCCGGAGAGAGTGGAACGGGTAAGGAACAGATTGCGGAGGCTTTGCATCAGCACAGCTCGCGCGGCAACGGACCATTTGTTAAAGTAAATCTGGGTGGACTATCATCCAGCCTGTTTGAGTCAGAGATGTTTGGACATAAAAAGGGTGCCTACACCGATGCGAAAGATGACCGGATCGGCCGCTTTGAAATGGCAAATGGAGGCACCATTTTCTTGGATGAAATCGGTGAGCTGGATCTGACTTCACAGGTTAAGCTGTTGCGCGTACTCCAGGATCAGACCTTTGAAAGGCTCGGAGATTCCAAAACCATCAGTGTGGATGTGAGGGTAATCAGCGCCACCAATCGGAATTTATATCAACAGGTTGAAAAGGGATTGTTCCGGGAGGATTTGCTCTACCGCATCAACCTGATTCAGATCGAGATACCATCGCTTAATAAACGCAAGGAGGATATCCCGTTGCTAGCCAGATATTTTGCTGAAAAAGCTGCCACAGCCTTCAAAATAGGTGCAAAGCAATTATCGGAAGACGCGATTGATTGGCTGCAAGATCAACCCTGGAAAGGGAATATCCGGGAATTGAAAAATGTGGTGGAAAGAACCGTGCTTCTGTCCACCGGTGAAGGAATTACCACTGATGATTTTAGTCTGACTATCCGGTCGGGTGAATTTTCTTCGACTGAGGAGCGGCAGCAAACCGGGCCTTTGAAAACATTGGAGGAAACGGAAAAGGATACCATTTTGAGGGCAATAGAGCAGTACGGTGAGAACCTGACAAAAGTTGCTAAAAAGCTGGATATCAGCAGAACTACTTTATATCGTAAAATGGAGAAATTCGGGATTCGCCATGGCCATGAAGAGTAAGACACGCTTGATAGTATGGCTCAGCCTGATCTACCTGATTTTTCTGATCCTGGCAATCGTGCTTTTTCAAAAGAAAAGCCCCTGGCTGCTGATCGGTTCCGAAATAATTATACCGGTTCTTTTTGGTATTACCCTTCTGTTGATCAACAGGTCGCATCAGCCAATTCAGACAATCAGCAAAAGCATGAGCCTTCTTCGTGAGGGCGATTTTTCCACTACACTGGTGAGGTCGGGTAATCCGGATGTCGATGCCATTGTTGACGTTTATAATGCCATGATCAACCGGTTACGTGAGGAACGGCTTTCGGTGAGGGAGAAAAACCAGTTTCTTGATTTATTGATGGAATCATCGCCACTCGGAATTATTGTGGTTGATTTCGATGATAAAATAATGGATATCAATCGGGCAGCGTTCAAGTCTCTTGACGTTCTGCCAGGCGATTTCAGAGGATGCGGTCTGGCTGATTTGAATAGTCCGCTGGCAGGTAAACTGCTGAACCTGGAATTTGGCGATAAAAAGACCCTCGACCGTGCTGACGGACAAAAGTTTCTGTGTCGTAAGTTGTTCTTTATGGATCACGGGTTTAAACACCCCTTTTATATTATTGAAGAGTTTTCGGAGGAGATCCGGCAGGCAGAGAAGACCGCTTATGGCAAATTAATCCGGATGATGGCGCACGAGGTAAATAATACGGTAGGTGCGGTAAACTCTATACTTTCGACGATTCTCGATAATGAAAAATCCTTTGTTACTGACGACCAGGAGGAGGTGATACAAATGCTTGGTGTGGCAGTCCAGCGCAATTACCGGCTCAACCGCTTCATGCAGAATTTTTCTGATGTGGTTAAATTGCCTATGCCAGAAAAGGATGAATATGATTTGAATCTCTCCATGAAAAATGTGATTCTGTCGCTGACCCCGGTTTTAAACGAAAGCAACATCCGGATAGAAACGGAATTTGAAGAGCCATCTCCCAGACTCTTTGCCGATCAAAGCCAGATGGAACAGGTGTTTCTTAATATCATCAAGAATTCCATCGAGGCCGTTGGACCTAAAGGACATATCCACATAACGACCTTTTCCGCTCCTGTGAGGATAGTCGTCAGTGATAATGGTCAGGGATTATCGGCCGAATCTCGCGAAAGGTTATTTACTCCATTCTATTCCACAAAGATTGATGGTCAGGGTATTGGCCTTACCCTGGTGCGTGAAATTCTGGTGAATCATGGATTCCAGTATCGTTTGGCCAACCGGGAAGCGGGTGGGGCAGAGTTCGAGATTATTTCCAGTCGGCAGTAGGCAGCCGGCAGTTGGCATTGATAAAGACTTCGCTGTTATAGGATTATCAAGAAAAATTATTTGGAATGCTTGGAAATTGTCCTATTTTAGTCGGTAAGAAACCACGAGGCATCAGATCTGGCCTGAAAAACCTTACTGACTATGAAATACGAAGTTGGTATCGATATTGGCTCTATTTCTATCAACACTGTCGTTATTGACGATTCCAGAAATATCTGCAGTGAATTTTACGATTATTGTCACGGACGCCCCTTTCATCAGCTTCTATCACGACTGGAAAGTATTTTTGAAACCTTCCCTGAAAAGGATATTACCGCAATGGTTTTTACGGGAATTGGCGGGAAAAAGGCTGCAGAAGTATTGGGAGGTCTGCATATTAATGAAATTATTGCCCAATCCACGGCTGTTGCAATTCTCTATCCGGAGGTGCGAACGGTAATTGAGATGGGAGGTGAAGATTCGAAGCTGATTTTCATGGACCGTGGGGCGGTGGAAAATTCATCGAGATTGTCCGATTTCTCAATGAATAGTCTATGTGCCGCCGGTACCGGATCGTTTCTTGATCAGCAAGCCAAGCGCATGGGCGTAAAAATCGAACAGGAATTTGGCGAGCTGGCCCTCAAATCAAAAAACCCACCCCGGATTGCCGGCCGTTGCAGCGTTTTTGCGAAAAGCGATATGATTCATCTCCAGCAGGTGGCAACACCTCTTGAGGATATAATTGCCGGACTGTGTTTTGCTGTGGCACGGAACCTGAGGAGTACACTGGGCCGCGGAAAACATTTTGTCACCCCGGTGATGTTTCAGGGTGGTGTGGCCGCAAATGCCGGAATGGTCAGGGCATTTCGCGAAGTGCTGGGCCTGAATGAAAAGGAATTGTTAATACCTGAGCATCATGCTTCCATGGGTGCCATAGGGGCGGTTTTACATAACAGGGACAAAAAGTTGGCGCAGAAAGAATATGCCGGTCTGGATGCACTGCGTTCGTATCTTATCGAATTTGAGAAATCCGGCGGACAAAGCCTGGCACCTCTCAAACCAACAGGATCGATATATAATAAGGACATTGTACCGCTGCTGCCCGGAGATATAAAAACAGAGGTTTACCTGGGGGTGGATGTAGGATCGCTGAGTACAAATGTTGTGCTAATAAATTCCGATAACGGGGTGGTTGCCCGGAGGTATCTTCCTACGGCAAGCCAGCCGATTGAAGCCATACGAAAGGGTTTGCGGGAGATTCATGATGAAGTCGGCGACAGGATAATCATCAAAGCCGCCGGAACTACCGGGTCGGGCCGGTACCTGACAGGCGATTTTATCGGTGCCGACTGTATCCAGAATGAGATTACGGCCCAGGCAACAGCAACTGTTTTTTTCGACCCTGAAGTTGACACCATATTTGAGATTGGGGGACAGGACTCAAAGTATATCCGGATAGAAAACGGGGTTATTGTTGATTTTGAAATGAATAAAGTCTGTGCCGCCGGTACGGGATCATTCCTCGAGGAACAAGCGGAGCGGCTGGATATCAATATTGTAAAGGAATTTGAAAAACTGGCTTTTGAGTCAACGGCCCCTTCAAAACTGGGCGAACGTTGTACCGTGTTTATGGAGAGCGACCTGAATTCATGTCAGCAGAAGGGCGAAGAGAAGGAGAACCTGATTGCGGGACTGGCCTATTCAACTGTGCTTAATTACCTGAACAGGGTGGTTGGTGATAAGCCTGTCGGAAACAAAGTTTATTATCAGGGTGGCGTTACCAATAATAAGGCTGTCGTGTCAGCATTTGAACAGGTTACCGGGAAGAAGATCCATATTCCGCCTCATTTCGATATAACAGGAGCTATCGGTGCGGCAATGTTGGCCCGTGAAAGTATGACGCAGGGCCAATCGACCAGGTTCAAGGGATTTCATGTCAGTGAAATTGCCTATGCCACTGATACTTTTGTCTGCAAGCATTGCTCCAACCATTGCGAGATACATGAAGTCAGTATCGACGGTGAGAAACCCCTCTTTTTCGGCGGAATATGCGACAGGTATGATACCGACGAACGCAAGGGCATGGGAGCCGATATTCCGGAACTCTTTGTGGAGCGCACCCAGTTATTGATGGAAGGATACCGACCTGTTGCTGATCCCGCAAAGATTACGATTGGTATACCGCGGGAATTAACCATCTTTTATCAGAATTTTCCGTTTTGGAGAACCCTGCTCGAAGAGCTTGGGCTCAACGTGGTACTATCGAAGGAATCCAGTAAAAAAACCCTCACTCGGTCGATCGAAATGATGACCTGCGAAACGTGTCTGCCCATTGAAATGGTACATGGACACGTGGATGACCTGCTTAAGAAGGGCGTGGATTATGTGTTTCTGCCCTTCGTGGTTAACCAGAAAGGCAGCGACGATAATCCGACAAATAACTGCAACTGTCCCTGGATTCAGGCGCATCCGTTCATGGTAAGGGCCGCCTATGCGGATTCTCCTTTTAAGGATAAGCTGCTGACCCCTACCTTTCATCTCCGGTATTTTGATACGGCCTTCAGGGAAGAGATACTCGAATTTGCAAAAAGCACTTTCAATGTCTCAAAATCTGTTGTTCTCAATGCTGTAAAAAAAGCGGATGCGGCTCAATTACGGTTTGAGCAGCGGCTGGATGAAAGGGGCAGGGAAGTATTGGCAAATCTTCCGGAAGGGAGGCAATCTTTCGTGGTGATTGGCCGATCATACAACACCAGCGATCCGGCCCTGAACCTGAACCTCGTGGAAAAGCTCAGAAACATGAATATTCTGGCTATCCCGATAGATTTTCTGCCGTTGAAGGAGGAGAATATTTTCGATACCTATCCGATGATGTACTGGCCCAGTGGTCAGAAAATCATTGCAGCCTCGAAAATTGTATCAGGAAATGAAAGATTAGATGCCGTATATCTGGGTAATTTCCGGTGTGGTCCTGACTCTTTTCTGAGGCATTATCTGGCAAAGGAAATGAATGGAAAGCCTTACCTGCATCTGGAAGTGGATGAGCACAGCGCCAATGCAGGTATGATAACCCGTCTCGAAGCATTCACCGACAGCCTGGATGGATATTACAAATCAAAAAGGCCTGTTTCCGCCAGTGAAGAACCGAAAACAGGCAGGGTGAAGCCGATCACAGAACGAACATTGTATTTCCCCTATGCGAATGATGTTGTGTGGGCATTTGTCGGTGCCTGCCGGGGAATCGGAATGAAAGCTGAATTGTTGCCGCTGCAGAACGAAACCGACCTGGCCATTGCCAGAAAGTATACTAACGGGCAGGAATGTTTTCCATTTATTGCCACTACAGGAAGCTTTTTACGGAAGCTCATGGAACCCGGCGTCATTCCGGGTGACACCTCCTTCTTTATGCCGGGGCATAATGGCCCCTGCCGCTTTGGAGGATATAACAAGTTGCAGGAGATCCTGTTTGAAAAACTTGGCTATGGGGAGGCTACGATTATACATCCCAGTAATGAGGATAATTATAATAGTATCGCACCCGGTAATCCTGTAAAATGGAGGATGCTTGCCATCAGAGGAATGGTTGCGATAGATATTATCCGTAAGCTTCAGCAGCAGAGGCGTCCTTATGAACTCGTCAAGGGCCAGACCGATAGGGTTTATAAACAGGCGCTTGAGGCGGTGGTGAATTCGCTGGCCGGCGGGGGGAGAACTCTCCGGGCAGTTCTTGATCGTTATGCACAGGAATTCATTTCAATTCCGTATTCCAATGGAATGCGCAGGCCAATCATTGCGGTGGTGGGCGAGATATTCATGCGCGATAACCCCTTCTGCAGCGCTCAAATGGTAAGACGATTGGAGGACCTTGGCGCTGAAACCATGATGGCTCCGTTTGCCGAGTGGATATCCTATTCCACCTATCGTTTTACCCGCGACAGCAAATGGAAAAGAAACACCAAAGCACGTATACAGTCGAAAATCCAGGGGGCTTTCCAGCATCGTTTTCAGGAAGAACTTTTTGATGTGGTTCGCGCCCATACCCCCATCGGCCCTACGGTGAGAGTCAGGGAAATGCTTGATCATTGCGACACCTACATCCATCATGATTACGACGGGGATCCACCGTTGTCATTGGGTACGGCCTCTATTCTGTCTGAAGGTTATATCTCGGGAGTTGTCAATATTCTGCCGTTTACCTGCATGCCGGGTACCCTGAATACAGCTGTTTCCGATCTGTTTAAGCGCGATCATGATTATCTGCCCTGGGAGAATTTTGCATACGACGGTCAGGAGGATTCTTCGCTGGAGAGTCGTTTACAGGCATTTATGCATCAGGCAAAAGAATATTCTATACGTAAAAATTTGTACAAACTCGAATTTTTTACCTAGTATTTTACGAACATCTTTTTTTCGTGGATTAAAAATGGTTCTCTATCTTTACTGATCAAGAACAATTAGTGTAAAACACTGTTTAATTTATTTGACACCTAGCCTAATTTAACAATGTATATGAAAACAATCAAACTGCTTCTCGTTTGTTTTCTGGCGGGATCGATCGGAATTCCATCCTTGTCAGCACAAACAAAACCAGCTTCTACCGCCGGTGAATGGACTTTTAAGCCTGGAATCGGAATCGGACTGAAAGCCTCTACCAATGGGATTGGCGGAGATGTGATTTATAATTTTCATAAAAGAATGGACGTGCGTCTTGGATTTGAGACCATGGGATTCGGGACCAATGTGCCTTTTGCAGAACAGGGAATCAATTACAGCGCTGATGTAAAAGTTAAAACCGGTAGCATCTCACTATTATATGATTTTTATGTATTGAATCATCTTTTTCTGGCTGCCGGAGCCGGCTACAACCTGTTCCAGGTGAATGCCAACGGACATGCCACCAGTTCACTGGCCTTCGGTGATATTACGATACCTACTGAAAGCATAGGAACATTTGACTTTGTGGTAAGCCCATCGATGAAGATCTCGCCATACCTGGGTATAGGTTTCGGCCGGACCCTTGGACTGAAAAAGAATCTTGGATTTGCTTTTGAATTGGGTGGATTCTATCAGGGGCTCACCTTCTATCAGCATTAATACTACCGGGCTTCTTACCCCGACTTCCAACCCCGATCAGGGCCAGGCTGCCAGGTTGGAGAAGCAGATCAGCCAATACAATATTTGGCCTGTGATGAAAATCTCACTCTCCTATAAGATTTTGAAGTTTTAATCCACCTTTTTAATTCTAAGAATTTTACAAAATGAAAAACAAGATATTTAGCCGGATCACAGCGCTTATCGCGGTAATCATTCTGCTCGGCTGCGTTTCGGGCTGTAAGGATATGTTCATTGATCCGCTGAAAGACAAGAATACAGGCGGAACTGTAACCCTTTTGCTGGTCGACCGGAATTTTATCAAGACCAAATTCTATGTCCATCTGGTCGATTATAACACCGGGACTGAGATCACTGCTGAACCGGTTGATGTTTATTTTCTCGGACGCGATTCTATCAATATGGTCTCCTTTACCGGTGAGCGAAAGGCCAAGTATACGACCAGTTCGGCATTCATTGAAGTTGGTTACGATCCGAATGTTGTGGTTAGCGCTGCTAAGCCAATTGAATTCAAGGTGGTGGCGTTAAGTGCAAACTATGTTTCCGTTCCTCAGGTTTTCAAGTTTACAACTGAAGGAGTTAAGGATTTGGTAATCAAAATGATACATGCTGGAACCGATGGACCTGGTTTAAAAGCTGCTTTCGACGAGCCCTTCGATCTTAAATTCAATGATGTTATGAGGTCTCCTTCCCTTTCCTTCCTATCGGGATTAAGTTCTACCGCAGGTGGTGGTTATTCTTATGTCAACCTCTATAAATCGGCTGCAAGTGGCAGGCTTACCGCAAGCAACCTGAAAGATAATGTCAAGTATTCCGATTATGGGGTTGAAGCTTACGGGATGGGACCAGCTGGGTTCTATGATTTTTTTTCTACGAATCCGGCATTGAAGGATATGCCGGTTCATGCTCGTGGCTTTGTTGCTACAATGGACCAATGGACTGGTTTACAAGCGTGCAACACAGGTTTAACTATTCATGTTGACGGACCTTCGGGCGGAAGCGCGACCTTTAATTACCGGATCGATTTTTCTGATGGTTCAATGAAGGAAGGACGTATTACCTGTGTTTTCCCATGCGACAATGTCATTGACCAGATTTATTACCCGACTGCTGACGAAAGAGTAACTGTGACTCTCCTTGGAGATGCACAGTACAATATTTCGGATGCTGTTTCCCTGGATTCACCTTGCGGTTCTACCGCCACCTTTACCGCTACTCCGAAGAGCAATCTAAAGTCATACAAGTTTATAACCAGATATACTTGCGCGGATAACCCGGTTGGTTTCGCTCTTAGTATTGCCGGGCAATTCCGTACTGCCGGATCATCTGAAGCCTGGACCTCCTTTGCATTTGCCGGAGGGATATGTGAATTGCGCCTTGCACCGGGTTCGGATTATGAATTCAGGGTAAACATCGATGGCGAGTACCATAATTTCACCCTCCCAGTTGACCCGGCCACCATTGAAGCTGCCCTTAGAAATAATCAAAGTGCGGATTATAAGCTCAATACAATTGTGATTTCAGTAACTGACCTGTTGATCACGGTGAATGCTGAAGTTCAATTCAGTAGTGGAATTTGTGATTTGATTAAATAGAGAGCGGGATTAATATCCGGATAAAAACTACTCCCCGATTATCGTTACAGATGGTTGGGGAGTACCTTTTTTCTGACACCCAGCATCACCGGCACCGGTCGGTGAGTTATTCCGGAAGGACTGTTTACCGTACGGATTTTCCCTTCAGGATTTTGAACCAGTAAAATACTGCTCCCGCCGCCATCCAGATTGATGGCCCGGGAGCATCCTTTTTTCTGGAGCAGCTGGGCCAGCTCAAATAAGGAAACGCCTTCGCTGAATCCTGCCTGTCGACCGTCGACAACAATCATCAGAAGCCATTTGCCTGAGTTATCGAAGCCTAACGCTGTCCTTGGATGCAGCGTTTTTGTTGTTGAGTCGGGTATCAGGCGGTTATCCTCGATGAGCTTTGTTTGCCAATCGGCAACTGCCTGCCAAACCTGATCATCCGGTTTAGGAATGCCGATATTCGGATGCTCCTGCTTATCAATCCAAAAGGTCGACCTCCCCTCTTGGACGGGACTGATCACCTTACCATCAGATACTACCGCGCCCTGTATGTCGACCGGCCTGTTCTCATACCATCCCCTGATATCTTTCTCGGTTCCCGGCATTCCAGCAAAAGCATTCGCATTGACAGCAGCCAGGGCCTTGAATTTTGTAAACAGATCAGTAGGCATCGTGAGCGTGCTTTCAGCAGGACCATCACCGTCAGGATCGTCACCGGGAAGTGTGAACAACTCCAGATCGTGGCAGGTAAGATCGAGGCGCAGGTAATAAATCCGGAGTGGCCTGGGTATCGAACGGATCTCGCTCCAGCATATTAAGGAGCCTTTCTGCGGTTTATACAGATCGATGGTATCCTGAGCACTAACGGTATGAACCGGAAGTGCCAGAATGATGAAAAATGCCAGACAGATATTGCGCAACCTGACGATCATCACTTCTGGGGGAATATCCTGACCATCACCACCCCATGCCGCTCAACTTTTTCGGCATATTGAATAGCGAATTGGCCCAAATCTTTTTGTCTCCAGAGGTCGCGGACTTTCTTTTTGCCTGAAATGCCGAGGTCTGCCCAAAAAGCGGTTACCAACGCCGGTTCATCACCCCTGTTAAACAGACCCACGGCAATGGATCCATCCTCGAGCTCGCGTTTCCAGACTTCCAAATCTCCCTTTTTTGAGACGCGGAATCCTGGTTTTCCAAGCGGATCCTGGTCAACTTCTATGATTTCATCGTTGGTAAGCACATTGAGGGTAAATTCATCCAGACGGGTCATGTCACCGCTGAAAATCAGCGGAGCAGCCACCATGGCCCAGAGTGACATTTGCGTGTACTGCTCATTTGGAGTGAGCGGGGTAGGAACCGTTTGCCCCTCCCAGTTGCTGAGATAGCCGAACAGAAGGTAGTCGGGATCATTCCAGCCACCGGGTTTTCCATATAAATGCAGGCTGTCAGTGCTGTAAACATCAAACCCATCGCGGAAAAGAGCAGTTCCGATACCCTCAAACGATCCACCCAGGTCGCCGGCGGTGCGCCAGCTGTTGCCACCAACTGACATCCCCCATTTCCATACTTTTCCCATGCCGTACTGGCAAAGGTTCAGGATGATATCACGTGGTTGCTTTTCGAGGATACTGCTCATCAGGAGATAGGGCTTTTGCAGTTCGGGGATGCTCTGATCTTTTGCGATACTCCCATACGAACACCAATCATATTTAAGAAAATCGAAACCCCATTCAACAAACCTTTTTACATCCTGTTCCTCAAATCCATAGGCACTTGTATGCCCGGCACAGGTGGTTGTTCCAGGAGAGGTGTAGGTTCCTGCTTTGAGTCCTTTAGAATGGATATAATCCACCATGAGTTTCATGTCAGGGAATCGTTTGTTGGTCAATAGGTTGCCCTTCTTATCACGGCTGGGTCCATTTAATTCGGGGTTGTCGGAGGTTGGTTTTACAGCCCAGCAATCATCAATATTTACATACATATACCCGTGATCGATCATGCCGGTGGTAACCATGGCATCAGCTGCCTCGCGCATGATCTTGTCGGTAACATGGTTTTCCCATACATACCAGCTATTCCATCCCATCTGGGGAGTCAATCCTAAAGTTTTTCCGCACACAATTTTGAAAGGGCGTTCATCAGATCCCAAACCATTGGTAACCTTAACAGTGGTTGTATACTCACCTGCCTGGGCAATGGAACCGGTAATCTCCCCGGTTGTTGAATTTACTGTAAGTCCGGCCGGTAGATTAATGACTTCATAATTTAAAGGCTTGGTACCGGTAGCCGCAATTTTAAAAAGAAATGGACGGTTCGGCCTTACACCAAAGATTTTCGTTCCGTTAATTCGCGGTTTTGGTCCGGGTTTGGGAGTGAGAATGACAGGTAATTCGACAACTGGTATTACAGCCTTGATTGAAGTGGAATCGCCTGTAAACCGCGCCTCAGCCCAGTCGGCATGATCATAATCAATACCATCACCGGCATCGCTGGCTAACAAAACAAGATCTTTTACCCCTTTGATGGTCAGATCAACGGGGACAGCCGGTGATCCGGCTTTCATTACCGGTGATTCCCATAAGGTTTTTCCATCTCCGGTAATTTTAAAAATCACCGATCCGGCAGTTTTCAGCGCCTGATCATCCACGCCTGCTTCAGCCTGAAAACGTGCTGGTTTTCCTTTAAGCTTTATTCGAATTATACTATTGGCATGAGTTCCGACACCGTACTCGTACTTTTTACCGGCAATAGATAACTCTTTGCCAGTTACCGACTTATCAACCATTGGTTTTCCCCAGCCCTGTTTGGTTCCCGACAAATCGAGCGAAGCAAGTCGTACCGTTTCATTTTTAATTCCGGTACATGAGAAAATGAGTGACAATGCGGTTAAGCATATCAGAATGATAGGGATTCGGAATCTGTTTGGCATGATGGTCTTTATTAAGTCAGCATTAGGGTTCTAAATTTACGGAGAGTTTTGTAATTTTATGTGAAAATTCAAGGTATGAGTAAAGGTAATTTTTTCATGGGTGTGTTGGCTGGCGCAGCTGCCGGTGCATTACTCGGCGTTTTATTAGCTCCGGATAAAGGTTCTGAAACCCGCCGGAAAGTTTCTGAGAAGGGTCAGGATTATGTGGATACATTAACCCTTAAATTCAACGAGCTAATGTCGGAATTGGATGACAAACTGGAAAAGATGAAAGAGGAATTTGAGAAAGTGAAATCAGCAGCTCAGGAAGTTAAGGACGATATTAAATCTACATAAAGGTTACCATGGAAGAAAAAATTAACTGGTTTGGAACCTTATTGGATAAGGCCATTGAATTTGCAAAAACGGGAATTGAGTTGCTGAAGCTAAGGGCGATTGACAAAATTGCTGAAGCAATATCCTCTGTATTGGCCAGGATTGCGGCTGCGGTGATATTATTTACCGGCTTGATGATTGGCTCCATAGGCGCTGCCTTATGGCTCGGTGAGTTACTCGGAAAATCGTGGTACGGTTTTTTTATTGTTGCCGGATTCTATTTTCTGTTAGGATTGGTAATGTATTTTCTGTTGAGAAAAAGTATCAAGACAAGTATCAATAACTTTCTGATAAAGAAGGTGATGAAATAATTCTTCTCGATTTTTCGGGCACAAAAAAAAGCCCTACAGATGTAAGGCTTGAAATTTTAAATGGGGCAAATATCCTAAATTAGGCCTTTTTAACATTTACTGCATTTAATCCTTTTTTTCCTTCTTGCAAATCAAAGGTTACTTCATCATTTTCCCTGATAGTTTCTTTTAATCCGGATGAATGCACGAAGTACTCTTTTGGTGAATTAGCATCTTTGATAAATCCAAAACCTTTGGTTTCATCGTAAAACTTTACTGTCCCGTTGTTCATAATTTGATATTAAAATATAATCAAAGGTACGCTTAATTATCGATAAATCAGATAATCAGAAAAAAATCATTTTTTTTCGACAAATCCGGAATCTTTATGGTCACGAACCATGGTGCGTAAGGAGTGTATCATTTCCTTAAGGTTTTTCAAACCGCCCCAGGTAAACCAAACAGTAACAATAATAGAGGTTATGAGGTAAATCCAGGTGTAAATCCTCCAGAAATTCATCCAGGTCTCATTTTTTACTTCGGAAGTCAGATTGTAAATCGTTCCGATAATAAAGACTACCGTCCAAAGTGCAGTCCAGGTATAGGTTGCAATTACAACTCCTTTATCGCTGCGCGTAAACTCTTTAGTGGTCCCCATCACTTTCCAGCCTTTTACTTCGTCGGCTTTTACTACGTTAGTTTCACCCTGAATGGCATAATCTCCGCGGTGCAACATCTTATCCATATTAAAAGGCGCCTTGCAGGTAAGCAGGGAAACAACAAAGTAAACGGTAGCAGCCGAAACCATGGCGATTAACCAAAACCACTGTCCGTTAATCGGGAAATCGGTATAAACAGCATTAAGAACGATTCCCGTTGTTGCAGTTACTGCACCAGTGATCATGGCAGACCAGGCTGCAGCTGTTGTACCGCGTTTCCAATACAAGCCTCCGATAATTGCCGAGCCCGATCCACCAACAAAGATGGCTCCGGAGATGGCAAGGAAAAGGAATACTTTTTCCGTTTGCTGAAACAGGATGCTGAGTATAAAAATCGTGATTCCAACACCGAGAATGGATAGCTTCAGGTATCTGAGATGCTGCTCTTTTTCGAATGCTTTCTTACGCAGTGGCATGATGCAATCCTGAATAAAAATGCTTCCCCAGGAGTGCATATAGGTATTATGGCAGGTAATGGCTGCGGCCAGCATGATGGCCGCAAATGCACCTTTGAATCCAATCGGCAGCAGATAATTCAGTACCATGGGCACCCTGAGCTGGCTTTTCATGGCATCAGTTCCTGCCCCTGCCAGGGTACCATTTATTGAGTCGGCGACCGAGGTGAAATCAGCATGATGAAAAATGGTATACGCAATAACCGGGATAAATACGAGAAACAATCCCCATTGCGGTATGAGCCTCCAGTTGGTTAGCAAGTCGGCCATCTTGGCTTCATGAGCATTTTTTGCAGCAACATTGAATGATGAATTTCCCTGCCACGAAAGTTTGGTATAAACCAGTCCGAACATCCCGATAAAGAAGAACCAAATATTAAAATCCTGGACCTTACTGGATTGAAAAGGATTTATGAGCGACGCTCCCTTCGGAGCAGCATCCATAGCCTGGGAAATATGTGTCCAGTCGACTTTTACCAGCATCAGGATAACAATCACCACAAAGACGATATTTACAAATACTCCCTGAACAAAATCAGTAAACATTACGGCAATATGACCGCCGGTAAGGATGAAGAAAAGTGGAATGCCCACCATCAGTGCAGTTACCAGGATAAAAGTAATGGAGTAGGGTCCGAGGTGGCCGATTTCGGGAATCCCGCAATAGTAGATAAAAAACCGTGCCGTTACAGAAGGGAAAATTACCATGTTCACCAATCCGGAAGTAAAGGCCAGGAATCCTGAGAAGATTCTGAAGCTTCGGCTATAGCGAACCTCAAAAAATTGAGCCATCGTCATGACTCTTGTTTGCCGGTAACGATAAACTACCCAACCGGTTACGCTGAGTGCAACGAGGATGATCGTGGTGAGCATCTCCCACCATCTGGCGTTGAACCCGGCGGAATAGTTCTGTTCCATGGCTCCAACCACCGTTATGGCTCCCAGCGCAGCAGTGCCCTGGAACATCGATATGATGTATCGCCCGCCAGTTCGCCCGGTAGCCAGAAAGTCGGTGACGCTTTTCATCAATGTCTTGCTCAGGAAAACAAAACCTACCATGAGTGCCAGCAACAGCAAAACGATGGTCCAGTCAATGAGTGTGAGATTCATACTTTTTTATTTAGAGCATAAATATTTTTTTCGAGACACGAGACAAGAGACACGAGACACGAAACACGGAACCCCGGACTCTAGTCTTCCGCGTTACGCGATACGCGTCACGATTTATAAGCATCGTCAATCAGCTCCTTTACCGTCGTAACAGCTAATCCAACGCACGTATCAGCGGCGCCATAATAGACGAAAACTTCGCTTGACGGGAGGGCAAATCCCTCATCATCAAACTCCTTAACTATCATGCCGCTCGGAAAAACAACGTTGGGAACCTGACCCATCAGCTCCCAGGATTCACGGGGCTCAAGGATATTATAAAAACCACGGCTGATCACTTTCGATGGATTCTTCAGATCGAGGAGCATCACGCCGGCCTGGTAAATATTGGCACTCCCGAAATGGGTGGCAACCCCATGATATATATGCAGCCATCCCTCGCGGGTTTTAACGGGTGGAGGACCCGACCCGATAAATTCATCCCAGTAATGAAAACGGCCTTCAATCACCGGGGAAACGGGTATCCAATCGATCAGATTGTCAGATGAGGAGAGCCAGATGGTGCTTCCCGAGGTAGGGCCACTGCTGTGACGGGCTTTGTTTGGCCGGTCGAGACGCATAAATTTGCCATCGATTTTTGCCGGAAATAATACGCCGTTCCGTATATCCTCGTTTGAGGTGATCCCCAGAAAACGAAAATTTTTAAAATCATCGGTCTGCCCCAGTCCCAATTGGCATCCTGCATCCATATCCATGGCAAACATGATATAATAGGTGCCTTCGATAAAGGTTATCCTCGCATCATAAATGTGATATATCTTTTCCTTAATGTTTTCAATTCCTTTAAAATCAACAATGTGATCCTCAACTTGGAAATGAATTCCGTCCTTGCTTTCGGCCATCACCATAAATGTTTCCCTCGAACGGCTCTGTGTTCTGACCACCATGAGATATTTATCGCCGAATTTAATGGCACCAGGGTTAAATACTGAGCTGCAATCGACCAGGTGAGGTTCAATCGCCGGCACATCGGCGCGGGTGAGTATCGGGTTATGAGGGTGTCGTAGCATGGGTATGGGGTTTATAAGAGTATTTCGAGGTGGCAGATTTTCTTGTCTGACAATGGGATGCAGTTGCCTTGGAGTATTTTCCCATCAACTTTTATTTCTTTTACGCCGCTTTGTTTTCCATCAGGATTACTTACGTGGATGATATAGCGAGTGCCACGATGTACGCGCTCCATGGTAAATTCTTTCCAGGTGGCAGGGATTACCGGATCGATAATCAGTCCGTCGTAACCAGCCCGCGCACCGAAAATATAGTCGAGAACCACCCGGTACATCCAGGCTGCTGTGCCGGTTTGCCAGGAATGGCTGGCCCGTCCGGCTGTTTCATGCTCGTTGCTGGTAATATATTGGGAGTAGACGTAAGGTTCAGCATAAAAAATATCAGAATCAATCCTGTTGGGGAGCATCTTTTTATAATAGGCGAACGCTTCGTTCCCCCGTCCGAGCATGCATTCTGCCTGGATCAGCCAGGTGGTAGGATGACCGAAAATAGCTCCATTTTCCTTTTTGCCCCACACGCAGCGGGTAACTAAACCGATATTCGGATCTATCTCCCGGTAGGCCGGAGTGCATTTTTTTGGACCTTCGAAGCTGTCGAGCTCACGATGAACGCTGTCTAAGGCAGTGACCTGCCTTTTTTTATCCAGATCGGCTAAAACGGCCCAGGTTTGCGTATTGATAAATATCTTCCCATACTTATTTTCTTTCGATCCGATCCGCTTCTGATTTTCCCCGAAGGCGCGGATATACCATTCGCCGTCCCAGCAATTTTGATCGAGTGAAAGGGCCATTTTACGGCTCACTTCCTCAACCTCCGACCGGAGGTCCTTGCGGCCAATCCTATCGAGTAATCCGATCAGCAGGTTAAGCATGGAAACATAAAACATTCCGCCCCAAACACTTTCCCCGCCATCGGTACCGCCGATATAATCCAGGGTGTCGTTCCAATCCCCACGGCCAAAAACGGGCAAACCGTGTGCCCCGAGGTTCCCTTTTACGAAAGTCAGCACCGACATCAAATGATCAAGCACAGTACCCTGCCTGTTATCGCTGAAAGGCTCCTTAAGTTCGAGAATTCCAAAATCCCCGGTCTCTTTGATATAATCTGTTACAGCAAGGATAAACCACAGAGGATCATCGCAATGCTTTGTAAATTCGCCTTCACCATCGCCATAAAAATGATGATAAACCTTGCCATCGCTTTGCATCTGGCGCGCCAGCATCAATATGCGGCTTTTTGCTTTTTCAGGTGCTGAAATTGTAATCGCGATGGTATCCTGTGAGGTGTCGCGGAAACCGAATCCCCTGCCGATGCCCCAGTAGTAGAAACTTGTGACCCTGCCAATATCAAAGGCCACTTTAGCCTGGTAAGGCGACCAACCATTCATGAAAGTATTTACATCGGCATCGCTGGTTTTAACATTCGTATAACTGAAATATTCATCCCAATATTTCTTTACCTCCTCAAATGCCTCTTCTACCTGACTTATTCCATTGAACTTTTTTACATCATCCTTTCCTTTTGCCTTTTTGCCCTCCAGCCCTTTGCCTTCGAAAGTACTCTTTGGTATCACGCCCAACTGAAAAATTACATCTTTCGATTCCCCCGGTGCCAGCTCAATCTCTATCTGGATAGCACCAACCGTATTGCCGAAATCGGTATCCTTGCTTCGTAAATTGCCTGATTCCAAGGCAATAGGGTTGTTTTCATTACGATAAAATCCAAGAAACTCCTCCCGCACGGTTTCATATCCGGTGATGGGATGATTTACAGTAAAAAAGGCCCATTGGTCCCATTCCTTATTCTCCTGCTGCTGGGTTCCGCGCGACTGGGTAACCCAGTAAGTTTTGGTGGCAAAAAGGGTGTTTAATTCCTTATCCAGATGTGCGCGGTTGAAATGCTGGTCGTCGCATTGATTGATCAGGTCGACCAGTGCATGACCAAGGGCGAACTCAACATAACCGGTAATTTTCAGGCGTCGTTTCCGGTCTGATTTATTGGTCAAAAGCGATTTCCAGATTTCGCGGTTATCGTTCCTTGGAACAAAGAAATTAAGTTCGGAATGTATGCCTTCGAGTTCAGATTCCACTCTTGTATAACCGAACCCATGAGCAACACGATAATTTTCAACCTGTTTGCCGACTGGTTGCCAGGTGAGGCTCCACATCTCGCCGGAATCCTGATCCTGAACATAAATATATTTTCCGGGACGATCGGCTGGAACATCATTTATCCGGTACCGAGTAATCCTTCCATGCAGAGGGATTCTGTGATAACTGATCCCGCCTCCATTGGCAGATATCGTTGAGAAGTACTCGTTATTATATATATAGTTGATCCAAGGACGTGGAGTAGCCACATTATCAATGATATACTCTTTCCCGTCAGCAGAAAAATGACCGTAATTCATCGTTGAATAGTTTGACAGCTAATATAACGAATGTTGAGATTCTTACTTCAATATCCCCCGTACTCCAATCCTGTTCTGAACATCACCTCAATATTCTCAATCGGGATCCCATCATGCAGCGAATGGTCCGAAGCCAGAACATAACCTCCTCCAGGTGCTGCAATTTCAATCGCCTCTTTAACTTCAGCCGCAACATCAGAAGGTGTTCCAAAGGGCAGGGTGCGTGTGGAATCAATATTTCCAATGATGCAAAAACGGTGGCCGTACTTTTCCTTTATGGTCCTCAGATCCATATGAGCGGTTCTTTGAAGCGGATGCACCGAACAGATTTTTGTTTGGGCAAGATCATCAAGATAGGCATTGATATTACCGCACGAATGCAGTAGAACAGGAACTTTCAGGCTGTCGATGTACTCTGCAAGATCAGCTATGTAAGGAAGGAAAATCTCACGGAATTGGTCGATCGCAAAAAAGCAGCTGTTGCTGTCGCCAAGATCTTCGCTGACCCACATTCCGACACATCCTGCTTCCACTGAGCGGCGTGCCGCTTCTTTAAAGTAATCGTTTGATAGTTTTAGCACCTCGGTTATCAGGTCGGGATCTTCATAAATTGCATAACAAATCCGCTCAAATCCCATCAAAAGCCAGGCAGTGCATAACGGACCGCTCACACCTCCAAGTATCGCCAGGTTATTATGATTTGCCTCTATTGCGGCTACAATTTCAGCGTTGCGGCCGGGTAAAGTAGGGTCGGGCAGCTTATATTTTTTCAGATCCTCCCTCGATTTTATCGGGTAATCAATGGGTGCATCTATAGGCCATGAAGACTCATTCTTCTGGTAGGTAGTTCCCCATTCATCCTGGTAAACATTGGCTGACAGGTATTTGGGCTGGAGACCTGTAAATCCGCCAAAGGGTACCCAAACAGCATCATGATTCAATGCCATGGCGCACTCCACTGCGTCTTTACCATTATATCCATCTGGCTTATGCCCGATAAGGTGTTCATACATAGGTTGCTGAAACAAGAAATCGAACATCGGCACCCGATCGGGTATTCCGCGTCGCAAAGCAGTCATGAATCGTTCCTGGTGGTCCATTTTGGAGTCGATAAAGAGTTTATTTTACCAGCAAAAGATAGGAAAAATGCTCACATCATCCCATCGTCAATTCATCTCAGCAACATATCTTCTTTTAACAGATTAAATTATCTTAGGTGCAAATTTTATTGCCATGAAAAATAGTACTCTTCGCTTATCTGCACTGTTACTGCTGATGTCGGTATTATCGATTTCTGTGAGTTCGCAGGATACCCAATTTGTTCGTAAGCACCTATCAAAACTTTGTGGACCAGAAATGTACGGTCGCGGCTATTATAAACACGGCGATGGTATTGCTGCGAATTATATTGCGGAGCAATTGAAGAAGCTTGGAATAAAATCTTTTCCTGCCGGATATCTTCAACCCTATTCATTCAATGTCAATATTATTAATGAAGTGATGGTGAAGTTCAATGGTAAGGAATTGAAATTCAATACTGATTATGTTGTTAGTCCGAATTGCGGTTCACTGACAGGGACCTTCAAGCCAGTCATGATCAATGCAAAACTGATGGCTAAACCCGAAAAATTTCTTGAAGCCGTTAATGCAGCACCTGCTCCCAAAGTTGTGGTTCTGGATTCAGCGGGTTTAAAAAATCCGGATTTATACAAGTTTATAAAAGCGCTGGCAACCGAACATCAGCTTGGCATTGCTGCCCTGATAGAAGTTTTTGAGGCTACTCCAGGCACTCATCCCGGTCGCGCTGCACTAAAGATTCCCTATATCCAGGTGAACCGCAAATCGATTCCTGCCGAATTTAATGAGGTGGAAATGAAAATCGTGAATGAGTACAATGAGAATTATCCAACCCAAAATGTAATAGGATATCTCCCGGGGGAAACCGAAGAATATATCGTTTTTACAGCTCACTATGATGGTTTCGGTTCTTTCGGCGAAGGAAACTATAATGCTGCAGCGGAAGATAATGGCAGTGGTACCGCTATGGTAATGGATCTTGCACGCCATTATATGCAGGGCAAGAAACCTCATTATTCTATTGCTTTCATGCTCTTTAGTGGCGAGGAAGTCGGTTTGATGGGTTCAAATAATTATGTCAAAAACCCGCTTTTCCCGCTTGAAAAAATTAAACTCGTGATCAACCTCGATATGGTGATGACCGGTCAGGACGGCGTACTGCTTTTTAACGGGAACGGGCGGCCGAATGAAGCTGCTATTGTTCAGAAGATCAATGAAGAACATCAGTATATGAAGAATGTGGAAAACCGCGATGGGACAGCCAACAGCGATCATTGGCCGTTTCAGGAAAAAGGTGTTCCAGCCATTTTCTTTTTAACTAAAGGAGCTTCGGGCCGTGGTCATGGACCGGATGATACTTATGATAAGCTTCCTCTTTATGCGTATGAAAACCTGTTTAAGCTGGTTGTTGCAATACCCGAAGAGCTTCGGAAGCAAGAGGTCAAATAGGTGGCAGTTGGCTAACGGTCGAGTAAGCTGACGATCTTGGTGTACAGGATCTCAGGTTCGAATGGTTTGGTAACGAAATCATTCATGCCGGCTGCAAGGCATTCCTGAACTTTTTCCAGCAGGGCATCTGCAGTCAGGGCAATAATGGGGATATCAGAATTCATGACATCGCGGATATATCGGGTTGCCTCAATACCGTCCATAACAGGCATCTGCTTATCCATCAATATAATATCACAAGAATTGTTGGCTAAGAAATCGATGGCTTTCCTACCATTACGTGCCTGAAAGATCTCCATTTTCCAAATGGTGAGGATGGATTTTGCCACATACTGGTTCATCTCATTGTCCTCGACAATTAAAACTTTGCGACCTTTCAGCTTTTCGAAATCGATAACCATCTTACTCTCCTGATCGGCCATGGATTTATTGAGACTGCGTTTTAAGGTAAGATTGAATCGGAAATTGCTGCCCTTATTTTTCTCGCTGTCGACTACCAGTTCCCCACCCATGAGTTCCACCAGCTGTTTACTGATCGACAATCCCAATCCGGTTCCACCATACTGGCGCGCGGTGCTGGAATTTTCCTGCTCAAAGCTTTGGAAAATTTTATTCAGATGCGATTTTTCGATTCCGATACCGGTGTCAGACACTGAAAATTGAATGGTATCGGAAAGACCATTGGTGCTAATGATCTTGGCTTCGACTTTCACCTGCCCCTGGTCCGTGAATTTTATAGCATTATTGATCAGGTTTAGCAATACCTGTCCGATTCGTGTAGGATCTCCTATCAGTACCTGGGTTATCTGGTCGTCGATTGAATGGACGAGGCTGAGGGATTTCTGGCTGGCCTTAATTTCCATGGAGCCGAGAATCCGTTTAAAGACATCGTTCAGTGAAAAAGAAGTTTCTTCGATGGTCATGAGCCCGGCTTCGATTTTGGAGAAGTCAAGGATATCGTTTATTATCGCCAGCATGGTTTCTGAAGAGCCGATAAGTCGCTGATGAAGCTCTACCTGTTCGGGGAGATGCGGTGCATCGGCCAGCAACCTGACAATTCCATGAACCGCGCTCATCGGGGTTCGTATTTCATGGCTCATGTTTGCCAGGAAAGTACTCTTTGCCCGGGTGGCGTCCTCAGCTGCCAATCTTGAAAGTTCAAGCAGACGGTCGTTTTGTTTTCGCTGGGTAATGTCTTTGTAATACCATAGATTGCCGAGAAATGCTCCTTCAAAGAAAATAGGGATATAGTCTCTTTTAAAGTACCGACCATCAACTAATTCCAATTCTTGGTCGAGGACGATTTCTTGCTTTAATAATATTTCATCAATCGTTTTAACAAATCCTTCAGGGTCCTTAAAAAGGTGCTTCGACTGTTCAGCCGACTGTGAACAATCACTGCCGATCAAATATTCCGGATCAACCGGGATACCGAACATGGAGCAAAAGGTTTGGTTGATTAATGCAATATTGCGGAATTCATCTTCAACCAGGATACCTGAATTCAGGTTGGTGATCAGAGCTGATAACCTTGAATTGGACCTTTCCAATTTCCCCTGCCATTCTTTTCTTTCCGAAATATCCCGGATAAATGAGCAGAGAATGGTACTGTCGTTCTGCCGGATGGATATTATGGTTATTTCCAATGGGAATTCTTCCCCATTTTTCCGAAGTCCGATGGTTTCAGCCCGTCGATCGGTGAGGCGTGCCATTTTTACTGAAACATTCTGCTTCAGCCAATTGAGGTGATTTTCCTTTAAGCGGCTGGGAATTAAAATATCAACCAGGGGTTTACCCATAACCTCCTCAGGCGAGTAACCAAATATTAATTCGGATTGTGGTGTCCAGTTAAGTATCCTTGTTTGTTCATCGAAAAGGATAACACCGTCGAGCGAAGATTCCAGTATTAATCGGAGTTTCTGCTCGTTATCAATGACTTCTTTTTGTAGAAGTTTTTCTTCCGTGATATCTTTTTGTATAGAAATGAAATTGATCAGCCTGCCTGATGGATTAAATACCGGCTGAAACTGAAGCCTGGTCCAGATTGGTGTTCCGAACTTTGAATATCTGAGAATATCTTCTTCAAGTATTTCACGGTTTATGGTTGCCAACCTGATCTTTTCGGATGCCTCGGGATCGGTATCCGGACCTTGTAGAAACTCGCCGGGAATCTTACCCCGGACCTCATCAAGAGTATAACCAAAAGTCTTTTCGAAACCCCGATTCACCCATTCAACACGGCCTTCAGCGTCGCCGATGATCACAGCATTATTCATCTCGCTGCTGATCAGTGACATTTGTTTTAATTGCCGCTCTGATTGTTTCCTGGCTGTTATGTCGTGCCCGTAAAGAAAAACACTGTTCAAATCCGGAACCGGGGTGAGGATGAAAAGGAATTCCTTATCCGCATCTTTAATCTCGGTCTCCATTTTGAGGCCGGAATTTATCACGCAATTAACCAGACCTTTAAAAACCTGGCCAACCGGAGCACCAATTTTTGAATCCCTGAAACATTCGATATTGAAGAAAGCCTGATTTGCGTAAAGCAGGTTGCCATCATAACCTACCTGCATGATTGGGCTGGGACTTTCCGAAGGGATTCGTGCAAGAATCTCTGACTCATTCCTAGACATGCTTGATAACTGACTGCTTTCCATCCAGCCGCGCTCCAAAATTTGTGCAAATATAGAATTATAAAACCACTAAGTTTTGGATTTCATTACGAAGGACTCAAGTTCCTCCAGTGATCTCCCCTTGGTTTCTACCAGGTATTTCCAGTAAAAGAAGAAACTGATCAATGTGGCGAGACAATAAAATCCAAAGACCGGCGCTGTACCGAATTTCCCCATGATTATAGGAAACAAAAATGCAGTTGCGCAATTGATTACCCATACCGAAAATGAGCTGATGGAGGTTCCTCTGGAACGTATACTGTTAGGGAACATTTCAGATAGATAAACCCAGACGACCACACCCATTGTGCATGCAAATGAGGCGGTGAATCCAACCACACAGGCCAATAAAATGAAACCTCCCAGGAAGTCGTAAGTCATTCCGGCGGCAATAAGACCCAGGAATATGGTCATTCCGATTGCGCCAATCATCAGCAGGGCCCTTCGACCCAGCTTATCGATCAATGACATTCCAAGAAGGGTGAATATCAGGTTGGTTGCACCAATAATAACTGTTTGCATAAGAGCGGAGTCGCTTGAAAATCCTGCAGATTGAAAAATTGACGGGGCATAATACATAATGACATTGATACCCGTAAATTGACTGAACATGCCGAGAACCATCCCGATAATAACAATCCGCGTGTATGGTTTCCTGAAAAGTTTCACACGAATGCCATCTCCTGCTTTTTGCACGGATTCAATTATTTCCTTCATCTCCGGTTCGATATCTTCACCTGGATTGAGTCGTGTAATTACCTTGCGGGCTTCGTCAATGCGACCCATCAGCACGAGCCAGCGTGGACTCTGACTGACAAAAAAGAGCAAAATAAAGAAGAGTAGAGCTGGGGCTCCGCCAGACATGAACATCCATCTCCAGTTATTCTCGCCGGTATTTACCAGAAGATAGTTGGAAAAAAATGCCAGCAGAATCCCGGAAACAATAGCCAACTGGCTGATTGCAACCAGGCGTCCGCGCCATTTTGCAGGTGCTATTTCTGAAATATACATCGGTGAAAGAACGGATGCTCCTCCAATTGCCAATCCGCCAACAAAGCGAAACATGACGAAAACCGTAAGTGAATGAGCCAGTCCGGTACCAATTGCCGATAGTAGAAATAAAAGTGCCATAACCTTGAGCATCAGCCGTCTGCCAAAAAGATCCCCTGGCTTGCCAACACTAACCGAACCAATCACACAACCAATAAGTGCTGATGACACTGCCCAGCCGAGCATCGCATTGCTGAGATCGAAATACCTGGTAATGAAGGGTATGGTTCCGGAGATTACTGCCGTATCAAATCCGAAGAGTAAGCCGCCGAGTGCGGCAGAAAAACTGTTCGCAGCAATGTAGATTCGTGGATGAGGCATGGGAAGAAGACTTTAAGACAATGAGACAATTAGACAAAAAGACGATCTGACAATCATAACCTAAGAATTGCTAATTTAATTATATTTGCGCTGATGCGCCGTTTATTAAAATATATACCTGTTTTTGTGTTATGGCTTGCCGGCATTGGCTTGTGTGGCCACATGATCATCATTCACGATCATCATGCTGAAACTGCTTCACTGGCTCAGGAAGAAAGATGCCCCGCCTCTGATCAGCATAATCATCACTCAGGTAGCCCAATACATTGCCATGCGTTCAATGATGTGGCATCAGAAAAGGCCATTATTTTTCAGTTTGTTTCGGATATTCAATGCAACGACCTGATATTAAGTGTAACAAATAAAGATTACGCGATTGAATTGTCGATGTGCCAACTGAGTGTTCCTGATCAGAGGATACAGTATCAGAGCGCGTTTTATCAGGATAATTTCCCTTTACGGGCTCCCCCTTCGATAGGCTGATTTCGTTCATCGCCCTTTACAGGTAGCGCGGAATCATTGCGCTTACCCGTTTCCCAATTATTGGCTTTAAAACGTATGGTAAATCATGATACATCGAATAATCGCCTTTTCCATTAAAAATAAATTCATTGTCGGTTTGTTTATTCTGGCACTGATTGGATGGGGAACCTACTCCCTTACCAAATTACCGATAGATGCCATTCCAGACATTACCAACAATCAGGTGCAGATTATTTCCATCGCTCCGTCGCTGGCGGTCCAGGAAGTTGAAAGCTTTATAACTGCCCCAATCGAGGTTGCGGTGGCAAATATTTCCGGCATCATAGAACTTCGATCCATTTCACGATTGGGTCTTGCTGTAGTTACTGTCGTATTTAATGATGGGGTTGATGTTTACTGGGCCAGGCAGCAATTGAATGAGCGTCTGAAAGAAGCCGAAGAAGTTATACCTCCCGGCCTGGCAGAAATCTCTCTGGCACCTGTTTCGTCGGGCTTAGGAGAGATTTTTCAATATCGGCTGGCTGTTAAAAAGGGCTATGAAAAGAAGTACAATCCGATGGAATTGCGCACTCTGCAGGATTGGGTCGTGCGTCGTGAGATGCTTGGGACGCCTGGTGTTGCCGACATCAATAGCTATGGGGGATTTGTTAAACAGTATGAAATAGCCATCAACCCTGAACGGTTGAGGGCCATGAAGCTAACCTTGACCGATATCTTTACTGCTCTGGAGAAAAACAACGAAAATACCGGCAGTGCCTATATTGATAAAAAACCATCCGCGTGGTTTATCAGAGGTATAGGGTTGGTAAGAAGCATTGAGGACATTGAAAAGATTGTGGTAAAAACCGGGACCTCGGGTTTTCCGGTTTTGATCCGTGATGTAGCCACGGTTCAGTTTGGCAGTGCCATCCGGTATGGGGCGTTTGTGGTGGATACTACGGAAGCTGTGGGTGGTGTGGTCATGATGCTAAAAGGTTCAAATGCCCATGAGGTAATCGAAAATGTAGCTAACCGGATTGAATCGATCCAGAAATCATTGCCGAGGGAAGTAAAAATTGAGCCTTACCTGAACCGTTCTGATCTTGTGGGCCGTGCGATAGGTACCGTATCCCGGAACCTGATCGAAGGAGCCCTTATTGTTATATTCATCCTGGTTCTTTTGCTTGGGAATATCAGGGCTGGCCTCATCGTAGCTTCGGTCATTCCGCTTGCCATGCTCTTTGCTGTTTCGATGATGAACCTTTTTGGGGTTTCTGGTAACCTGATGAGCCTGGGTGCCATTGATTTCGGGTTGATTGTCGATGGAGCTGTGATCATTGTGGAAAGTGTTGTTCACCGGATATTCATGAGCAGGCACCACAATCCGGGAATACTGAAATTGTCGCAGCAACAAATGGATGATAATGTACTCGATTCGGCAGGCCGGATGATGGGCTCAGCTACTTTCGGGCAGATTATTATCCTGGTGGTCTATCTTCCCATTATGGCGCTGGTAGGTATCGAAGGTAAAATGTTCAGGCCAATGGCTCAGGTTGTTACATTTGCTTTACTCGGGGCGGCGATTCTGTCGCTAACCTGGGTCCCAATGGCATCTGCACTATTTTTGAGTAAAAAAACTACTCATAAACCGAATTTATCGAATAAGCTGATGGAGTGGGTGGGAAAAGCGTTTAATCCCCTGATAAGTTTTGCACTGAAACATAAGCTTATCGTTTCATTTGCCTCCGTAGTATTATTCGTTTTCAGCCTGATCACTTTTACCCGGCTTGGCGGAGAGTTTATTCCCCAGCTCGAGGAGGGCGACCTCGCTTCGGGGGTGATGACGCTTCAGGGAGGTTCATTGTCCAATACCATTGAGAAAGTAATTCAGGCCAACAAAATATTACTTGAGAATTTTCCGGAGATCAAGCATGCCGTGTGCAAGATTGGCTCCGGCGAAATTCCGACTGATCCTACCCCGATGGAAACCGGCGATTATGTAATCACCCTTAAGGACAAAAAAGATTGGGTTTCGGCAAAATCAAGAGAAGAACTTGTTGCGAAAATGGAGGAGAAACTGGTTGTTTTGGCCGGAGTGAAATTTGAATTCCAACAACCTATTGCCATGCGATTTAATGAACTGATGACCGGAGCGAAACAGGATATCGCTGTAAAAATATTTGGTGATGACCTGAATGTACTGGCTGAACGTGCTGCGGAAGTGGAAAAGATTATTCAGGATATTCCCGGCGTAAAGGATATCAATGTTGAAAAGGTAACCGGACTGGCACAGGTGCAGATTGAATATAACCGAGACAGGCTGGCACAATACGGACTATCGGTGGCAGATGTCAACCGTGAATTGCGTGCCGCATTTGCTGGAAGCCAGGCAGGTGTAGTATATGATGAGGAAAAAAGGTTCGGCCTGGTGGTACGCCTGGATCAGCCCTTCCGCCAAAATCTCGATGATGTGAGGAATCTGACAGTTGCCTTGCCTGACGGACAACAGATACCGTTTTACCAATTGGCGGATATTTCAATCAAATCCGGACCTGCACAGGTTTCCAGAGAGGAAACCAGGCGCCGGATTACGGTTGGATTTAATGTCCGTAACCGCGATGTGAAAAGTGTTATTAAGGATGTGACTGCTCAGATAGATCAGAAAGTGCAGCTGCCGACTGGCTATTATGTCACTTACGGAGGCCAGTTTAAAAATCTTGAAGCAGCACAAAAAAGATTGTCCATTGCCGTTCCGATTGCTCTGCTTTTAATATTCATTCTGCTGTTTTTTACCTTCAATTCCGTGAAACAATCATTGCTGATATTCACTGCCGTGCCTATGTCGGCTATCGGCGGGGTATTCGCCCTTTGGATTCGCGGAATGAACTTCTCTATTTCGGCAGGTGTCGGATTTATTGCCTTATTCGGGGTTGCCGTCCTCAATGGTATTGTATTGATTGCGGAGTTCAACCGGCTCGAAAAGGAAGGAATGACAGATATCGGGGAACGAGTGATCAAAGGCCTGCAAACGAGGCTGCGGCCGGTTATCATGACCGCCGCCGTTGCATCGCTTGGTTTTCTGCCGATGGCCTTGTCGACTTCAGCCGGTGCTGAGGTTCAGAAACCGCTGGCTACGGTAGTGATCGGCGGATTAATTACGGCCACACTGTTAACACTGGTTATCCTTCCGGTTTTTTATGTTCTGTTTTCCACAGGAAGATCCCAACGAAGAAAATCGAAAAAATCCCTGAAAAATGTAATAGCGATTTTAGCGCTCCTTGGTGCATTCACTATGTTCAGCCCGGTGAGCGGCCAACAGATCCGGAAGATCAACCTTCATGACGCCATACAGAATGCAATAGACAGCAATCTGACTGTAAAATCGGCATCCTACTCAGTGGAGGTTCAGAAGGCGCTCAAAGGTGCGGCTGTCGATCTGCCAAAAACTGTTTTCGAGGGCCAGTACGGGCAGTTTAATTCATTTGCCCGTGACAATAGTCTTAATGTTACTCAATCCTTTGCCTTCCCCACTGTTTATGTCAATCAAAATAAGCTAGCGGGTGCAGGCATAAAGAGCAGCGAATGGCAATACAAGGTTTCGCAGCTTGAAATTGCGACACAGGTGAAACAGGTGTACTGGCAATTTGTATACCTGCTGGCCAAACAGAAATTGCTGATTTATCAGGATAGTCTGTTCTCGGGCGTTGCTCGGGCAGCGGAATTAAAAACTAAGGTCGGTGAATCCAACCGGCTCGAAATGATTACTGCCCGTTCTCAAAGTCTTGAAACAAAGAATCAGTTGTTTCAGGTGCGGTCTGATATAGTTGTTTGTAATCGGAACCTGATGCTGCTTCTAAATTGTAAAACCGCGCTTGCGCCTGCCGATTCTCTCCTCTACCAGACTGGGATTTCATTTCTGAATGATAAGGAAAATGTCGGGCAGAATCCTTCGCTGGGATTTATTCAGCAGCAGGTTGATGTCGCTACCCTTGGAAAAAAACTGGAGCGTAGCCAGTTGCTTCCTGAAATGAGTGTGGGTTATTTCAGTCAGACCATTCTGGGAACACAGGAAGTTAACGGTGTGTCGCGCGATTTTGGCAAAGACTTCCGGTTTAACGGAGTGCAGGCTGGTATCTCGGTCCCCTTGTGGTTTAAACCCTATGCGGCAAAAGCCAGGGCTGCGGAAATCAGCGAAATGAAAGCGAGAACCGATGCCGAAAACTTTACCCGGACTCTCACAGGGAACTATCAATCCTTGCTCGAGGAATATAAAAAGTACTCCTCGACCGTGGATTATTATGAAAAACAGGCGGTTCCGGAGGCTAACCTTATTATCGACCAAGCTACAAAAAGCTATAAATCAGGTGGCCTCGACTATTTGGATTTTGTGCTTACACTGAGCCGGGCCCTGGCCATAAGGCAAAACTACCTCGATGCACTGCTCAACTTCAGGCAAACAAATATCTCAATCGAAAATATTACTGGTAAAATATTCTAAAGGATTTCAATCATGAAACAAGTAAGTCGTATACTATCAATATTCATTATTTGTCTGGCACTTCCATTTACCGCCTGCAAGGAAAAAAGCAAGCCGGCTGCCGAGCCAGCAAATGCCGAAGTGCTTCCCGATGATATCGTTGAATTGCGTGCCGATCAGATAAAACTCGCAAAAGTTGAGCTGGGTACAACGGAGATGCGTTCGTTAGGAAATGTATTGAAAGCGAGTGGGGTGGTAACGGTTGCTCCTCAAAATGAGGCAACCGTTTGCATGCCGCTGGGCGGGTTTATTAAAAGCACCAGCCTTTATCCGGGTAACACTGTAAACAAGGGGCAAACACTTGCAGTCATTGAAAATCAGGACTTCGTTGACATTCAGCAAAATTATCTGGAAGCCAAAAATAAGATGGTATTTGCCGAGGGTGAATATAAGAGGCATACTTCCCTTTTTAAGGATGAAGTGTATTCCGAAATGAATGTGCAACAGGTAACGGTTGAGTACAAGAATCTTAAAGCTTTGATAAAATCGCTGGAGCAGAAACTCGTTTTGATCGGAATTAACCCCGCGCATCTCACGGAAGAAAATATCTCCAACTCGGTGAATCTGGTTTCGCCGATTAAAGGGTTTTTGAAATCTGTTAATGTCAATATCGGTAAATACGTATCTCCAACCGATGTCCTGTTTGAGATTGTAAACAGCGATAACATGCTGCTCGAACTGTCGCTTTTCGAAAAAGATGCCGATAAGGTGGCTTTGGGCCAAAATATTAAGTTTACCATTAACAATGAAACTGAAGAGCACGATGCAGTTATCAGCCAGACAGCCAAATCGGTTAACAATGACCGCACATTCAGGGTTTATGCAACGGTGCACACCTCCTGCAAAAACGTTTTACCCGGGATGTATGTAAATGCACTGATTCAGGAATCCGTTGTCGAGGTAATGGCTGTTCCTTCCGAAGCTGTGGTGAGTTTTGATGATAAGGACTATGTATTTGTTTATCAGCGCGAAAAGCAGGAGGATGGCAAGCCTTTTACCGAATATAAAATGGTTGAGGTGAAGAAAGGTATAACCGGTGATGGATTTACCGGTATTGAGGTTACCGGGGATTTCAATATTTCTGCAGCAAAAATTGTGGTAAAAGGTGCATATAATCTTTTATCAGCCAAGAAGAACGCCGGGGAAATGGCGTGCTGATGAATTGGAATCTATAACTTCAATTGCCTACCTTTGTGTAATGCAGTCAACTCCAGAGAATGCCCTGCTTTGGGCCGGATTTGTTGTTTTTATCATTCTGATGCTTCTGCTTGATTTGGTGGTTTTCAATCGAAAAACGCATGAGATCAAGATGAAGGAGGCATTGCTCCTGAGCCTTTTCTGGATATCACTGGCAATAGCATTTAATCTGGGTGTCTGGAGTTACCTGGGGCATCAGAAAGCGCTTGAATTTTTGGCTGCTTACCTTATCGAAGAATCGCTCAGCATAGATAATCTGTTTGTCTTCATTTTAATATTCGCCTATTTTCAGGTTAATCCCAGATATCAGCATAAAATACTTTTCTGGGGGATCGTTGGGGCGATGGTGCTCAGGGCAATCTTTATCATTACCGGCGTCGCACTGATCAATAAATTTCACTGGATCATTTACCTTTTCGGAGCCTTCCTGATCTTCACCGGTATCCGGATGGCTATGGACCAGGAAACTAAAATTGAACCTGATAAAAACCCCGTTATCCGGCTGGTGAAAAGACTGTTTCCCGTAACCACAGATCATCGTTTCGGACATTTTTTCGTCCGGATCGATGGAAAACTGTTTGTTACTTCCTTGTTTATTACGTTGATTATGATAGAGTTTACCGATGTGGTTTTTGCCGTTGATTCAATCCCGGCCGTACTTGCCATATCAAAGGATCCCTTTATCGTTTATACTTCCAACGTTTTTGCAATTCTCGGACTCAGGTCGCTCTACTTTGCCCTGTCGGCCATCATCAACTACTTCCGATACCTTAAATTCGGAATATCCGCGATTTTGGCTTTTGTTGGGATAAAGATGCTCATATCAGGATATTATATAATTCCAACCTGGATTTCTTTGGGTGTCCTGTTATTGATACTCGCAATATCCATTTTACTGTCGGTGGTAATTCCGAAGACTAATGACGAGTGACGAGTAACGCGTGACCCCTCCAGTGTTAATCAAACGTTATGTTATAGTTACCTTTGTGTGAATCTCGAGGTTTATTCGATTCAACTTCAAATATTTGTATATGCAAATGAGTGGGATGAAAATTGGAATTCTTACTGCCGGCGGCGACTGTCCCGGTTTGAATGCAGCAATCAGGGGAGTGGGTAAGACTGCCATGCTGGAGTATGGGATGCGGGTGTTTGGGTTCTCATATGGGTTCTCTGGACTTATAGATAATGATTATCAGGAACTTACCGAGAATCAACTGTCGGGAATTCTAACCCATGGGGGAACAATTCTTGGAACTTCGCGTGAAAAACCTTTTAAGAAAGAGGAAAAGAACGGAGGTAATGGCGTTTTCACAAAACCCGATCGAATCAAGGATAATTACAGAAATCTTGGTTTGGATTGTCTCGTTTGTATCGGTGGTAACGGTACCATGAAAACAGCCAATTTATTAAGCCAGGAGGGACTGAATATTGTGGGTATCCCTAAAACTATCGACAATGATGTTTGGGGTACAGATATGACCTTCGGATTTGATTCAGCTTTGCAGAGCGCAACCGATGCCATCGACAGGCTGCATTCTACGGCAAACTCACATCGCAGAATAATGGTGATTGAGGTTATGGGTCATAATACAGGTTGGTTAACCCTTTATGCCGGATTAGCCGGAGGTGGAGATATTATCCTGATACCAGAAATCCCTTATTCTGAAGAGAAAGTTATTGATTGTATTAAATCGAGATATGCCCATAAAAAACCTTATTCAATTGTTGTCGTTGCTGAAGGTATCAGGCATGATCCAAAAAAAACGGCGGCCACGCATATTGCTGATATCATTAAGGAGGGTACCGGATTCGAAACCCGTGAAACTATCCTCGGATATGTCCAGAGGGGCGGAACGCCTAGTCCTTATGACCGAATCCTGGCTACCCGGTTTGGCGCCTATGCTGCACAGTTGATTTCAGAGCACAATTTCGGATCGATGGTGGCTATTCAGGGTAACGAGCTCGCCACAATTTCACTATCAGAGGCAGGCACCCAGACAAAGCTCGTGGATCCTGATGCCCTACTTATCAATCATGCAAGATTTATCGGAACATCATTCGGAGATTAAGATATGAGAACACTGATTATTACTCGTCATGGTAAGGCCGCTGAGGCAATGGAAAGCCAATCTGACATGTTGCGTGGATTGTCATCACGTGGTTTGAAAGACATTAAAATAATCGGTAGGGAGTTATCGAAAAAGAATCTTATCCCAGGATTGATTTTGTCGAGCCCGGCTGTTCGTTCGGTGGAAACAGCACGGCATCTTGCCGGATGTCTCGATATTTCAAAGTCGGTTGTTATTACCAGGGACTCGCTTTATGGTAATTTCTCCAATGAATTGTTTGGTTTCATGGATACCATCTGTTCAAATGAAAAAGTTGTAATGGTGGTTGGCCATAATCCTTCGTTGCTAATTTTAATTGAGTATTTGTCGGGTGTGATTCTGGAAAGCTTTCCGACACTGGCAACATTAGTTCTCGATTTTGAGATTGAAAGGTGGAGCGAGCTCACAGAAAAAAAAGGAACTTTACGAAAATTGTTTGTCCCCAGTGAGTTGAGATAAAATGGGTTATAACCTTTTTGTTATATGAGTTTACTCCCTTTAAATAAGCAAACTTACCGGCCAATGGAAATATCCTGGCTGGCATTTAACTACCGTGTACTTCAGGAGGCGCAGGATTCCAGAGTTCCCCTGATCGAACGCTTTCGTTTCCTTGGCATTTATTCGAATAATCTCGATGAATTTTTTCGAGTGAGAGTTGCCACCCTTAAAAGGCTCAGCGAAATGAAATCGGACCCAACTCGTGAGATTACGGGTGCCGACCCACGGAAAACGCTGAAGAAATTGAATGATATCGTTTTAAAGCAACGATTAGAATATGAAAGCGTTCAGGACCTGTTAGTGAGTGAGCTTGAAAAGGAGAACATCTTTTTTGTGGATGAGAATCATTTGTCAATAAAGCAATATGAATTCGCCCATAAATATTTTGTTCAGAAGGTTCGACCGGGCTTGATGCCAATCATGTTAGATCCAACTGCCAGTTTCCCTGATCTGGAGGATGATGCCCTTTATATGGTCGTTATTCTGCAGAGCCAGGATCCGAAAAATAATCGTTATGCACTGACCCGGATTCCAACAGATACTTTATCCCGTTTTCTTATTCTTCCTCAGATAGGCAGGAAAAAATATCTGATGTTTTTGGATGATGTAATCCGGTTAGGCCTCGACAGCTTATTTTATCCTTTTGATTTTGATTCGGTTCAGGGGTACACCATCAAGCTTACAAAAGATGCTGATCTTGATATCGATGATGATCTCAGTGAAAGCTATTTGAAAAAAATTTCCCGTGGTTTAAAAAGGCGGGAGGAAGGTCAGCCAGTCAGATTTGTTTATGATTCAAAAATGCCTGACTTTTTTATAAACTTTTTGAAAAAGGGGATACGCCTTCGTAATTATGATGCTTTTATTCCCGGGAGCCGCTACCATAATCTGAAAGATTTGATCAGCCTTCCAAACCTGGGCTCCTCACAATTGGTGTATGCTCCAATGCCCGCACTACCTCATCCCAGGATAAAAGCCTTTGCCCGATTATTTCCCATTATTAGAGAAAAGGACCTGCTGATACATTTTCCATACCATTCCTTTAATAATTTCATTGATCTTCTCCGGGAAGCCTCAATCGATTCCAAAGTAAAATCGATTAAAATCACTCTTTACCGGTTAGCCAAAGATTCAAATGTCATTAATGCCCTCATTAACGCTATTCGAAATGGTAAAAAGGTGACTGCAGTGATTGAGTTGCAGGCGAGGTTCAACGAGAAATCAAATATTGATTATTCATCACTCCTCCATGAGGAAGGCGCCAGAGTGGTTTTCGGTGTTCCAGGATTAAAAGTTCACGCCAAGCTTTGTTTGATTACACGGCGTGAAAAAAACAAGGATGTAAAATATGCAGCTATCGGAACCGGCAATTTCAATGAAGATTCCTCAAAAGTTTTTAGTGATGTGACACTGATGACCGCTCACCCGGAAATTACCAAAGAAGTGGATCAGGTTTTTAATTTTATCAATCAGAATTTTGAAATCGGCGTATATAAGCACCTTCTCTTATCTCCGTTTAAAATGCGAAAAACGATTACGCAGCTCATTAAAAAGGAGATACGCTGGGCAAATGAAGGCCATAAGGCATATATCCATTTCAAGCTGAATAATCTGGTGGACCAGGATATTATAAAAGCATTGTATGCCGCGAGTCGTGCAGGTGTTGAGGTACGCCTCAATGTCAGGGGTATGTTTTGCCTGGTAACAGATACCGGTAAACCTGAGACCAGGAATATTGAATCAATTGGAATTATTGATCGCTATTTGGAACATTCGCGTCTCTATATGTTTGGAAACAAGGGAGAAGAGCTGTGTTACATCAGTTCTGCTGACCTGATGCGACGAAATCTCGATCACAGGATGGAGGTTACGTGTCCTATCATAGATCCCGAGTTGAAAAAAGAGCTGCATGATTTTTTTGATATTCAATGGAGAGACAATGTTAAATCACGCATTCTCGACAACGGCTTGACCAACCCATACCGCAAACAATCCGATAAAATGCCTTTCAGCGCTCAATCCGGATTTTATGAATATCTGATCAGCAAACAGGAAGAGCTTGTGTAACCTGATTAAATCAATCCTTCTGCTAGTTTTTGCCTGAACTCCTTTAAAACATCGGACTGTGCTTTGTCGATCACAGGATACTCAAGTTTTAAAGATTCCATCGTCTGGGTAATAATTTCCGAAACTAATAATCTGGCAAACCACTTTTTATCAGCAGGTATAACATACCAGGGTGCATGATTCGTACTGGTTTCGCTGATGGCTTCCTGGTAACAATGCTGGTATTCTTCCCAGAATTGACGTTCCGCGATATCAGCAGCAGAGAATTTCCAGTTCTTGGCTTTATCGTCGATGCGACCAATTAACCGGTCTTTTTGTTCCTCTTTCGAAATATGCAGAAATAATTTGACCACAAGAATACCATTCTCGAACAGGTACTTTTCAAAATCAGTGATTTGGCGGAAGCGCTCCTTCCATATATTTTCTGTAATCAGTTTTGCAGGAATCTGCTGCTTTTTTATCAGATCGTGAACGCGGACAACCAGGACGTCCTCGTAATATGACCTGTTGAAAATACCGATGGATCCCCTTTCAGGCAGGCGTTTTATTGCCCGCCAGAGATAATCGTGATTCAATTCCTCTGCGGAAGGCTGCTTGAAACTGTGCACGTGGGTGCTTTGAGGATTCAAACCCGACATCACGTGTTTGATGGTTCCGTCCTTGCCGGCAGTATCCATGGCTTGAATTATGATAAGCAAAGCATATTTATCCTGAGCGTATAGTTTGCTTTGATATTCAGCCATTTTCTGAATATTGTCCACCAATCGTTTTTCGGCATCCTCCCTCGAGCCATACGATCCGCTGTCATTAGTTTTAATTTCAGCAAGCTTCAGATCAGAATGGCTCTGAATTTTGTATCGGCTGATGTCCATTTTATATTTTAAAAAAGGTAAACAATCACTTCAGTGATACTATCTGATCCAGCAACTGCACGCTGAAATTAACTTTCACATTTAATGCCTTAAATACTTTGATGATCGTCTCGAAACGTGCGTCTGTCAGACTGTTTTCGAGTTTTGAGATCTGTGCTTTTTTTACACCGACGAGCTGCCCGAGTTCTTTCTGTGTCAGCTTGCGATCTTTTCGTGCTTTCTTAATTGCTTTACCCAACAGGTCAATCCGCAATTCGTAATCGATTTTTTCACGCTTAGGCTTTTTTACCTTGAGAACTTCCGCTTTAGGAGCTTTTATTTTGGGAGCTTTTACTTTGGCTGCTTTTTTTGCACTTTTCTTGTCAGGTGATTTAACAGCTGAATTGGAAACTGGTTTGGCAGCAGGGGTAATCACTGGCTTAGCAATTGGCTTACTAACTGGTTTTACAACTGGTTTTACAACTGGTTTTGCAACCGGTTTTACAGCTGGCTTGGCAGCTGGTTTTGCGATTGGCTTGGAAACTGGCTTGGCAGCTGGTTCCTGTGTGTTCTTTGCACTATCGGCTTTTACAACTTCTTCGTCCATTTTGATAATTATTTAACTTGGTGATTTTAATAACTATCAAAGATAAAAGTTTCTTAATCAGGAAACAAATCAATTTTTAGATTTTCCCTTTGATTTCTTCTTGGGCTTTTTCCTTTTGCAATCACCATTGCATTTTCCCTTTTTGCAATCCCCTTTACAAATAGTCTTCATTCTTATTTTATTAAGAAATATAACAATCAGGGAATAGGAAAGTTTATACTTTAAAAGCTGACAAGCTGGTGGGTCCTAATAAAATCTTCAACCTCGTTTTTGATGCTGTCGCGAACAACCCTTGTTCTGGCCAATTTTTCTTCATGGGTTCCTTCAAATGAAGATGGATCCTCAAATGACCAGCCCAGCCTTTTTGTAATACCAGGAAAAATCGGACAACGCTCAGCATTTGCACCATCACAAACGGCAATTACAAAATGGAAGATACGCCCCTGAATAAAAAAATCAAAGACACTTTTTGTCTGGTTCTCCGACAGATCCATACAGATTTCACTCATCACTTCAAGAACAAGCGGATTGAGAACTCCGGGTTCAAGACCTGCGCTCTCTGCAATGAACTGGTCTCCGCCCAATTGGTTCAGAAAGGCTTCGGCCATTTGGCTGCGTGCAGAATTATGCACACAAACGAATAAGACTTTAATTTTTTCCATGTATCAATAATACAGCATATTATACTGTATTATTAGCGGTGGATATTAAGAAATCATTAAGATTTACTGCCGTCAAAATATTAGTCCGACTGATCTTTGCTTAATCGTTTACGAAAAATCAGACTCATCAAAATCCCTGCAATTATTAATGTTAGCCAGTTAATTGTTATTGCTGCCACCTCAAATCTATATTCCCGGTGAATTCCAAAAAGCAATGAAATAATTATCAGTGAAATAATCGTAAAAGCAAAATTGAAAATAAAGGTCCATCGAACGGCATTGTTTAACTTTTTAAATTTTGAGAATACAGGAACCATGAAAAGAAAAGCCAGGCTCATAAAAATGTAACCGATCTCCTCCATGGCAATAAATATGCCGTGCGGATTATATTGCGAAAGGAGTGCAATTCCTTGATTTTCACCACTCAAAATGCTGGGCTGAATTACAGCTAATTGAACGAAGTAATCCAGAATAAGAATTGATGCTGACATCATGGTGAACGACAATCCTATCTGGCTGAATAGTTTCATTTTTTTTGATGCCAGGTTTTGAATCATGACCATAAACACGACAAAACAAATGATCAAAATAATCGCCGGATACATCCAGAAATAGTCCCTCGGAAACCGGCCTGCAATATTCGTGAACGGATATTCGAAGCATGAAACCTTGCAAAATGGACCGGAAAGAGGAGGGGTGAATATTGCGATTACAAATGTTATCAATGCAATGAATGAAGTAATAATTGTGGTATAGAAGCCAAATTTGTGAACATTATATCCTTTATGCATGCTAGTTAGTTCCATTGCTAATTATATTTATCATTTGTACCGGTCCATTGCGCTGTAAAGTGTTCCCAATCTTTTGATAACCCTTTCATGACTCTCGGAAACTTATGCTGGCCGCCCTCTTTTCCCTTAAATTTGAGAAAATCGTTAAACACCTGATTGGGCAACAATTCCACAAAAATTTCTTTTAATGCCGCCCTGCGTTCTACGGCATAGTCATCATTCAGCAGCTTAAGGGTATAATCTAATTTTTCCTTAACTTCCTTTTTGTCGAATCCAAAATTATCCGTTCCGAGATACCATTTATGGGCAAACAGGCCTTCATAGGTTATTCCTGTAACAGTAAATTCTTTAATATCAATGCCCATCTGTTCTGACACCTCCTTAACGGCCCGGTTCATATTGTCCACTGACAGGTGTTCTCCACAGAGGCTTAAAAAATGTTTAGTGCGGCCGGTTATCACTATTTGAGCTTTCGATTTGTCTGTGAAGCGGATAGTATCGCCGATCAGGTACCTCCACGCACCAGCGCAGGTAGAAATAAGCAACGCATATTCGCATCCTACCTCTATTTCACCAATAGTTAGGACTTGCGGATTTTCCGATAACTTGCCTTCAGAGTCGAAATTCCGGTTATCAAATGGAATGAATTCAAAGAATATCCCATTGTCGAGCACCAGTTCCATATCCGAATCCTTTTCATTCTGAAATGCGAGAAATCCTTCAGAAGCCAGGTAGGTTTCGAGGTAAACAACCTCTTTGCCAAGGAGTTGACCAAAACTTTTTTTATAAGGTTCAAAACAAACTCCACCGTGTGCAAACACTTTAAAATTCGGCCATATCTCGTGAATATCCTTTAGCTGGTACCTCTCAATTATTTTCTCAATTAGTATTTGCACCCATGCTGGTACTCCCGATATTCCACCAATATCCCAGTCGGGTGCCTTGGCCACCATTCTGTTGATCTTTGTAGTCCAGTCCTTCTCTTTGGCAATTGGTTTACCCGGTTTGTAGAAATTATCGAACCAGAAAGGTAATCTTCCAGCCATTATGCCGCTAAGATCACCTTCGAAATAGCTTTGCATTTTTTTCAATGAAGTTGAACCTCCAACCATCAAAACTGATTTTTCATAAAACCTCGGCGGAAGATCATAATCAGAAAGTGCAAGCAATTGCCTGATTCCGATTCTACGGATTGCCCGTATCATGTCCTTCGTTATGGGGATTCGTTTGGATGAATTGTTAGAGGTTCCGGAGGTCAGACCGAAATATTTCACTTTTCCGGGCCAGCATACATCTTTATGCTTCCCATTCAGAAGTTTGTGCCACCATTCATTATAAATAGTTTCATAATTATATATGGGAACCTTATGCTGGAACCTAGTTACTGGATTATTGGCGTCCAGAATCTTGCTAAAACCATAAGTCTTGCCAAATTCTGTTTTCCGGGCACGATTAAGTAATTTTACGAGAGTTTTGCGCTGCGCATCCTGGCCAGTCTTTTGACTGCGCTTCAAATTTTCACTCCCTTGACGAATGACATTACTAAGTAATACACCTACTGCAGCCATACAATGAATGAAGCCTTCCCGTTTTCAATAAATATAATGATCAAACCAATATCAAAAAAAGCCATAATAACTCTGATTAACATTAAGTTATCATTTTATTATCGCTAAAAATCCCACGTTATGTTAAGAGGATATTAATTTTTGTTAGCGAGTTCTGATAAAGCTGGCTTTGCGGGGGAGGATAAAACCTGTTTTAGTTCACTTCGATGAACCTGAACCCGGAAAGCACAGTTTTTATTTGGCTTAATTTTATTTGAATTTCTGAAGAAATCAGGGCCTCAACAGTCTCAATTTGAGTGATATCAACCGGATCAATACCCTCAGCTTTTATTGCTTTGTTTAAATGCAGGTATGTTATTTGTAAATCATGCCATTTACCAAGTAGATCGGATAGCTGAGACTGTTTATCCGAAATAGTGTTTTGTATTCCCTTTTCGATGAGTTTTTTGTTATAATAATAGCATTTTAAAAGCTTGCGAAGTTGGTGAACCTGCTCTGGTTGTATATCAGAAGTACCGGTATGACTTAGTATCTTTTTCCTTTTTTCCTTTAAATAATGGGACACCTTCTTTTTATCAATTGCTGATAGAACTTGTAAAGTATGAATGCTTGATTTTTTTATCTGTTCAGTGACAGATTCTGATAGAAGCTTAGAAAATATTGCTCGTTCTTTATTTTTCTCAATCCTAAGATTTTTCAAATACCCAACCAAAAATGTATTGTTGATATATTTTTTCAGTAACAATTCCTCAATCTGAATCTCCCTGATTTTTCCGGCTTGGTGAAAGATTTTTCTGAAGGGTTTTGAAGCTTTATTCCGGTTGAAATCTTTTGAGCAATACTCGACCAATTCAAAAAATGAATTTAATTTTTTAATCTCTAGTCGAATAGTATGAAAAGTGGCCGTGGTAAAAGAAATGGCCGGTTTTTCCAGTAACAGGGTAATGGCATTTATCCTGCTATGGAAATATTTTTTTAGTCCTTTCATACCTCGTTCAGTGAATAAAATCAATTAAAGGATAATCGATCAATTGTTAAATCCAGACACAGAAAGGACCCGAATATTCTTAGGTTTTCCTTTTTGCGTGTCTGAGCACCTTGGCTTCCAGATGAAATATCAGTTCTTCAGCCATGTTTTTTGTTTGATCGCCAACCCGTTCAAGTTTTCTGATAACAGATAGCAGGCTAAGGATGGTAAGAACCTCATCTGGTTTACGTTTAATTAAATCAGCTGCGGTGCGATTAGAAACCATTTTTATTTCATCCAGTTTATTGTCTTTCTTAAATACCTGGCGAGCTTGCACTGCATCATCATTTTCCATTGCCGCGTACATAATCTGAAGCATTTTCAAAGAAATGTTGAACATCTCCGGAATCCGCATCTCCATCAGGCATTCTGCATCTATGGGTTTTTCAATTTCACGGACCAGTATGGAGATATTATAAGCATAATCTCCTATCCTCTCCAGGTTGTAATTGGTTCTCAGCGCCGAAAGTACAAACCTGAGGTCATTAGCGACAGGACTCATCAGGGCAAGGATATTTTCGCAATCCAAATTGATTTTCAGCTCATATGCATCAACCCTGCGTTCATTTCTTGAAATCTCTTCGACAAGCTCCTGATCGAAACTTTCCAGGGCAGATTTGGTTTTAACCAACTGATTTATAACTAGGTTGCCCATTTCCAGAAGGCTTAATTTCAGGGCATTTAATTCATTGGGAATGTGTGTCATTTTTATTTATTTATCATCCGAAACGTCCGGTAATATAATTCTGTGTCCGGATATCTGACGGATTAGTAAATATAATCTTGGTTTTATTCCATTCTACCAACTCACCGAGATAAAAGAAAGCAGTGTAATCACTGATTCTCCCAGCTTGCTGAAGATTATGTGTAACAATTATAATAGTGTATTGGTTCTTTAATTCAAAAATAAGATCTTCAATTTTGCCGGTCGAAATCGGGTCGAGTGCTGATGCCGGCTCATCCATCAGGATAAGTGCTGGTTCAACGGCAAGGGTCCTGGCAATGCACAACCGTTGCTGCTGGCCTCCTGAAAGTTCCATGGCAGATTTCTTGAGCTTATCTTTAACCTCGTCCCAAAGGGCAGCTTTCTTGATTGCTTCGATTACTTGTTTTTCAATGAAATGCTTATCGTTGACTCCGTTTACCCGAAGTCCGTAAGCCACGTTTTCAAATATGGTTTTTGGAAAAGGGTTAGGTTTCTGGAACACCATTCCTACACTTTTTCTCAGCCCGTCGACGTCAACGCTTTTGGCAAAAACATCTTTGCCATCAATATATATTTCACCGGTAAAGCGCACTCCATCTATCAAATCATTCATGCGGTTGAACATGCGCAGCAGCGTCGATTTTCCACAACCCGAGGGTCCGATAAATGCTGATACGGTATTTGGTTCAGCCGTAAAGTTTATCTTCTTGAGCGCCTGGAAATCACCATAAAAGAGGTCCAGATTTTTGACTTCTACTTTATATTCAGGCATATCAGTTCATCTTGGTTTTTTTCCCGGCAATTCGGCGAACCAGGTTGGCCAGGAGGTTCAGAATGAGTACGATCATGATAAGTACAAACGCCGTTCCGTAAGCCATCGGCCTGGATTCGGTGACGTTGGTACCGCTTGTTGTTAATACATATAGATGATAGGGGAGAGCCATTACCGAGTCAAAAATGCTGGATGGCAGTTTAGGCAGGAAGTAGGCAGCAACAGTGAACAAGATAGGTGCTGTTTCCCCTGAAACACGACCTATTGATAATATCAGACCGGTAAGTATATTTGGGAACGCGACAGGAAGAACAACCCTTCGGATGGTTTGAAGCCTGGTGGCGCCCAGAGCATAACTGCCTATCCGTAAAGAATCATCAACGGATTTTAATGCCTCCTCAGTGGTCCTTATAATAACTGGCAGCGCCATTAATCCCAAGGTCAGTGAGCCGGCAATGATGGAATCACCAAACTTCATGGTATTTACGAACAGTGCCATCCCGAATAAACCAAAAACAATCGAAGGAATACCGGCGAGGTTGTTCGTCATCGTTCTGATGAACTTTTTAAGAAATGATTCCTTAAGGTATTCATTCATATAAATAGCGGACATCACTCCGATCGGGAAGGCAAAGACCATGCTTCCTGCAATCAGGCAAAGTGTTCCGATAATGGCGGGATAAATACCTCCATGGGTCATCTGGTCTTTCGGCATGGAAGTAAGAAATTCCCAATTAACCACTTTGATTCCCCGCGTAACGATAAAGCCAAGAATTACAAAAAGAATGGCAACAACTGATAAACTGATCAGTCTGAAAATATTAAATACCAGTGACTGTTTTAATTGTTTACCGGTCATATCTTTTTGGTTTTAACGGTTTCCACCAGTGTGTTAAAAACAAAAGTCATAATGAAAAGAATAATTCCCAATGCAAAAAGAGCCTTGAAATGGGTCCCTCCAAACGGGGCCTCGCCGAGTTCCGCTGCAATTGTCGCTGGAATGGTCCTGACGGGTTCAAGGAAAGTATGAGGAATTACCGAGGCATTACCTGTTACCATCAGTACAGCCATAGTTTCACCAACGGCACGACCAATACCCAGAATAACCGCAGCAATAATCCCCGATTTAGCGTAAGGAATGATAACCCTTACCAAGGTTTGCCAATGCGATGCTCCCAGAGCAAGGCTTGCTTCTTTCAAAGCGCGGGGAGTGGTACGCAATGCATCTTCAGCTATGGTAATAATCGTTGGCAATGACATGATAGCTAATACAATGCTACCTGCAAGTGCTGTTTCACCAACACCCAGTTTAAATAATTTCTGAATCAGAGGAACGAGGACAACCAATCCAAAAAATCCATAAACAACTGATGGGATACCCGATAGAAGTTCAATTACCGGCTTTAAAATATTTCTGAAGCGCTGGCCGGCAACTTCCGACATATATATGGCAGTAATCAAACCAATGGGTAGTGCAAGAAGAATTGCTCCCAGGCTGACCCAGAGGGTCCCTAAAATTAATGGCCAGGCTCCGAAAACAGCTGCAGGGTGAGCCGTCGGAATCCATTCGGTTCCGGTAAGAAATTCCTTAAGTGAGATTTTTTTTAGTGGAATCAATTTACCTTTAAAATCATTCTTAAGGTAACTATCAGGTATGGATGCAATAACGCCTGGAGTTTCCAGAATGTAAGTTTCAATCAATGAAGAAAGGTTCTTGAATCCTTCACCTAATTGTTCTTCAGTAAATTGGGCAGCTAACTCATCAATTGACCTGGGTAGAATTTCCAAATCTTTACCGCCGACCTGCTTCCAGTTCGTGATGTCCTGATTGAAAATGCTTTTGACATCAGTAGATGAAATAGCACTTACTGGGTTCTCTGAATTTACTGCTATAACCAGATGCTTCTCTACGGAATTCTGGTTAAATAATCCTATCCCTTCCTTGAAAAGGAATAAAACGACCAACAGCACGGTCACACTGGTGACCATGCTGCTGGTAAATAGAACTCCCCTAGTTATTTTCTCAATAAACCGTTTTAACGGATTCATATTGTTTTCTTAACCAGGTTACTTCTTCAAAGGAACATATCCAACTTTTAAAACTATAGCCTGACCTTCTGGAGAAAGGATGTAGTTTACAAAAGGAGATACTGTTTTTTCAATTTTAGTGAGAAAATAGTAGTACAAAGGACGGGTAACAGGATAAGTTTTATCCATTGCTGTTGCTACTGAAGGAGCAATAAATGTTTTGCCTTTGTCATAGGAAACTTTAAGAGCCTTAACATCTTTTTCAACATAGGCCAGTCCAACATATCCAATTGCGCCTTTTGTCTGACCAACTGACTGAACGATTGCACCGGTTGCAGGCATCAGTAATGCATTTGCGGCAAAGTTCTTCAGGTTCAGAACATTGGTTTTGAAAAATTCATAAGTTCCTGAGCTGGTTTCCCTTGAGTAAACAATGATTTTAAGATCATCACCGCCGACTTCTTTCCAGTTGGCAATCTTTCCCGTGAAAATACCTTCGAGCTGCTCACGCGTCAGTTGGCTAACCTTGTTTGACGGGTTAACGATAACTGCAAGAGCATCATAAGCAACGATAACTTCCTTGAAAGCTTTTCCGGCTTCCTGCATTTTCAGCTTTTCATCCATCTTCATTGCACGTGAGGAATGTGCAATGTCAGTTGTGCCCGAAATCAAAGCTGCCAACCCAACTCCTGATCCACCACCGGTTACTGCGATAGATGCGTTAGGGTCTTTTTTCATATACGATTCAGCTTCGGCCTGTGACAATGGAAGGCAAGTGTCGCTACCCTTGATTTTAAAGGACTGAGCACTGATCATGGCTGGCAGTAAAAGAGCCAGAGCCATAAGTTTTAAATTCTTGTTTTTCATCTTTCTAAATATTTTGCAAATATAACTTCGATAATTGGAGCCCCGTTTCCGGGAATGTTAAGTTAACGTTAAGTATGGTCAGATTAGAATTTGTATTGCACGCGAAGTGTAAACACGTTGTCTTTACGATCTTTAGCCAGATCTTTCAATGTGCTTGCATTCGGAAGGGCAGTGGTTGTTTCATTGGTCACCATATCGTAGTAGGCAGTGATTTTAACCTGACTGTTCCATTTGTAAACCAAACCTAAACCAAGAGTTGAGTACTTAATATCAGTGGCGTTAGTTGCTTTATTTTTTCCGGAAATTTTAACTCCGATATTATTACCTGCAACATCCGTGTTCGGATCATAGAAATCATACTTTACAACAGTCTGGAATTTTGATTGCATGATATTCTGAATCCAGTAGAAATATCCACCGTTAAAATTCCTGAGGTAAGCATCTCCAGGCTGGGTTGAAGGACTTACTGTCGTGGCAGATGTTCCCGGCTGTGTTCCCTGAATATATTCACCGCGCAGGGTGGTCATACCAAACGGGAAGTCGAATGAAACCTGAGCATCAGCACCGTAATACTTCCTGCGAAGTTCGGTTCCGACTTTTGAACTGGTTGAGTCAACAGCAAATGCCATAACGTTACCGGTTGAAAGGGCGAGGTCGCTCATGTTGTAAAGGTATTTGGTTCCTTGTCTCCAACCTCCGTTGTAATAGGAAACGCCTAGACCGAATTTAATTTTCTCGTTTGCACTTGATTTATTAATCATTGCGTGACCGATGAAATCTTTAAAACCATCGAAGTCAATTGCGTTTGGACCAATGCCATTATAAAGACCTGCATCAATTTTCAGGAAGTTAAATCTGGAAGTTTTCGGGGGCTGGAAGGTAAGTTTTGCACCGAGGTCACGTTCGCCAGGGAAAAGGGTCTGGAACAACCTGGTGCGCTCCGGACTCTCCCTCGAACTCGATGAGTAGGAGATTTCATAACCGAACGGACGATCCATAACACCGGCAGTAACGGCGAAGCAATTCAACCATGGATCTGTAAAACTGACATAAGCATCTTTAATGGCAACACCTTTTTCAGTGACATCCACCTGCATTACAAACTGTGAGAAAGCGTAATCATAAGTCAATTTAACACGTCCACGACGAACTGCAAAACGGTTGTCGATATTAGCTGGAAAGTTTCCGCCAGCAAATGATTCAATTCCTGCAGTGTCAGCCTTTTGGAACTGTGCCTGAATATAACCGGTGATTTTCAAACGGTTAAGGATGGCCAGGTCTGATTGAGCCTTTTCAAGAATCGGATAAACGGTATCCGCCTTAGATTCTGTAACTTGTGCACTAATCCTGGCTGCAGCAAAAGGGGCTGTCAGGAGCACGATCAGAAGGAGTAGAGATTTAATCGATTTCATAGTCAATTTAATTTGTGTACGTTTTTCTTTTATTCCGATACAAAACAACCTCATGAATATAAACTGGGGGTTAACCATAAGTTACCAAATTGTTAAGTTGCGATCGATTGTATGGTAAATCAACTTACTGGGAACCACCGGAAATGGATATAACCGGTTTAAATTGGATGGTAGCTTCTATCCCGTAATGATCAGAAAGACAGACATATCTATTGGTCATTTCCTCGTGGATTACGGTTATTTTTCTTTTTATGAGGTCCAATAGCTGAGAGTTTTTTGTTAAGATGTAATCAAGCTGCCTTGGCTTTTGGTGGGATTCTGTTGCCTCTTGATTTAAAGGAAATCCGAAGGTTATTTTTTCATCACCAGAGAGACTGCCATCCTCACATTTGAGGATCTTTAGCATATTGACGTATTGGGACGTTAATTCCTTGTCAGTGTTGAAGTCTCCACAGATTATCTGCGGAATTTCAGGATTTGAAAATGGGCTGATAACACTGTCATACAGTTCATGGAGTTGTGTCATCCGAACGGCGACGTCGCTGGCATCTGATTCCAGGTGCGTACCAATCAGCTGGAAAGGTTGGTCCTTGCATTTGCCCTCGAGGATGATCGCTCCCTTTCTGGAAAGGCAATCAAAGCCCTGGCAACCGCTGAATTTATATTCCTTTACTATAGATAATGGAAGCCTGCTCAGTATCCACAATCCACTGTTGATTTTAAGAGCCGGACTTGCATTCGCAGGTCCATAGTTAAACGGAAAGTATTTACGGAGCTTATTATATATTGCATGCCGGGCGATCGGCGAAAAGGCTTCCTGAAATACTATTATATCGTAATCACTGTTTTGTAAGGCCCTGCCAATGGTTGTTGCTCGATCCCTTCCTGAATGGACAAAATCAAATATTGGAAGCATGGCGATATTCCAGGATAATATCTTAACCTGGAATTCATTTATTTTATTCGATGCACTCTCGTTGGCTTGTGGAATTATTTCGGGTGCGAATGATTCGGAGGTATAAATACTTATGATGATCGCCCAGATAATAATTCTTGCCGCGATGGCAGCTTTGGGGTTGGTCTTGTTAATCATAGCTTTTATTTACACGAACAAAAGTAGAGTGCTGATGTTAAGTGTTTGTTTTTGAACGATTAAGAAATCATTAATTAAATCCAGATTGCTAACAATTAATTAACGATCGCTTCATAATGACTTCACATTGGTGGATTATGTTTGCATAGGAAATTATGAAACATAGTCTCGCTTTTAGGTTTAGTATTTAGGTTGAAAAATGGCTCTGGAACATTCAGGGCTATTTTTTTTTATAAAAACTTAGTGATATGGCAAATAGCGACGGAGGAACATTTAATCAGATTATTCAATCACAGGTTCAGGAATTTGTTGATCGGAACTCATTGCTGTACAACGAAGAAGATGTGCTTCGAATGGATCTGCATTGTCATGATTACAATAGTAATGTGCCTGATGAAATCCTTGGACGTATTCTTAATGTACCGGAAACCTGGCTGCCAACCAAAAAATTGCTGCGAACATTGAGCAACCATGGAATGGATGCCATCACAATTACCAATCATAATAACGCCAGGTCATGTTATGATTTGCTTGACAAGGGCGTTGATGTTTTAGTTGGTGGGGAATTCAGCTGTACTGTTCCGGATTTTCAGGTTGGTATTCATGTATTAACTTATGGATTTGATCCCGGGCAGGAAACACACTTAAACAGGTACAGAAAGAACCTTTATGCATTTCTTGATTATACTATTGCGAACAATCTTCCGGTAATTTGGGCTCATCCTCTCTATCATTACAAAAAGAGTGGTTCTCCGCCAATGGATTTTTTCAATAAAATGGCGTTGATATTTGAGCGGTTTGAAGTCCTCAATGGTCAGCGGGATTCCAAACAAAATATGCTTGTCAAAAGATGGGTTGAAAGTCTGGATTCAAATAAGATCGGGAGAATTTCTGATCATTTGAAAATAGACCCGGCAAGATTCTGTGTCGATCCATACAGGAAAACTATGACAGGCGGATCAGACAGCCACATGGGGATTTTCAGCGGCCTCACAGGAGTTCGTCTGCACGTTCCCGGTCTGCAGGAACGGCGGAAAACCGAACCACTATCTGTTTTAGCGCTTGATGCTATTCGTGAATGCAGAATGGCTGCCTTCGGTGGACATAACGATAGTGAAAAGATGATGATTACATTTCTTGACTATTTCTGTCAGATTGCCCTTCAAAGCAAGGACCCGGGGCTAATGCGCATTCTATTGCATAAGGGAGAACCCGGACAAAAAATTACTGCATTGCTGGCTGCTAATGGGTTTGCTGAATTGCGTCAGCATAAAGTGACCATGAATTTCATTAAACTATTCCATGAAAGTCTTACGGGTACCAAACCGCATTTTGCCAAAAGATGGCTCCTTCCACAAGTTTATAAGCCAATTTTTGATGAGACTTCAAAAATCGCGCAAGTCTTTCAAAGCAATCCCGGAGCTTCTGTCGAAGTCTATACTGATTCCATCGGAACTATCTACCGAATGCTCGGAGAAATCCTGGACAAACGAATATCTGAAAAAATCGAGGTAATAAATAAAGCCGGTAAAGCCAAGGAGCTTGATCTGAACCGCATCATTTCAAATTTTGAGGTCCCGGCTTTATTCAGAGCATATCTTGGTGGTTCATCCGGGAAAACATCAAGAAATAAAAAATCGGCACAATCGCCTGATGTTTCTGGCTTTCTGGATGGGCTGTCATTTCCTTTTCTTGCCTCCTCGGTAATCCTCAGTGCTCATTTTACAAGTGCCAGAGTGATGTATAATTCCAGAGCCATGGTTGCCGAATTTTCAAAGGAATTGGGATGTCCTGATCAACCTAAACGAATGCTCTGGCTAAGTGATACCTGGAACGATAAAAACGGAGTGTCAGTGTTTCTGAAATCTATGCTTCGCGAGATTCAGATCAGAAATTTGCCCATCGATATTATGGTTACCAGTGAGTCCGAAAAATGTGAGGATCATCTGATTGTGATTAAGCCTCAGTCGGAGCTGAATATCCCTTTTTATAAGGACCAGAAAATCAGGATTCCTAACTTGCTGGAAATCCATCACGAGTTTCTAAAAGGCGAGTACGACCGTATCATGTGTTCCACCGAAGGTGCCATGGGATTAGCGGCCTTATATTTGAAAAACGCTTATTCGGTGCCGGCCAGTTTTTATATGCACACCGATTGGAAAACCTTCACAAAAAAGGTCTTAGGTTTCGATCGGGAGAATCAAAATAGATTCGTCAGGATTATCAGGGCATTTTATAAAGAATTTAATTCAGTTTTTGTTCTGAATAGTGATCATTACAATTGGCTGACAAATAAGAAAATGGCGCTTAACCCAGCCTCTGTTTTCGTTACGGCTCATTGGCCGGATAGCCATTTTAACCCACAAACTCCGGACAAAGAACTTTTGTTTAAAGTAAACAAGGAAGATCGGATCATTTTGTTTGCGGGTAGAATAAGCAAGGAAAAAGGGGTAATGGACCTACCCGAAATTTATAGAGCAGTTAAGGAAGTTAACCCTGATATAAAAATGGTCGTAGCAGGCACCGGACCGGCTGAAGCATCTCTAAAAAGGAAAATGCCCGATGCAGTTTTTCTTGGATGGATCGACCCGTCAGCTTTACCTGCGATTTATTCTTCGGCAGATCTTTTGGTCCTTCCTTCGCGATTTGATACTTTCAGCTGTGCTGTCATTGAAGCACTTGCATGTGGCTTGCCGGTTGTGGCCTATAATTCAAAAGGTCCGAAAGATATCGTACAAAATGGGGTCAACGGATACCTGGTTCCTGATCGGGAATCGATGATAAATGCTATCAATAATTACTTCAATAATCCGTTCGCTCAAAAAGAAATGCCTTCTGCCGCTATAAAAAGATCAAAAGATTATCTTCCTGATCCCATCATTTATGATCTGTTGGTGAATACCGGACTAATCTGAAAAGTCAGATATTATATGATGAGCAACCCAACTGAAGGTGAAGATTGGTGGAAATCGGCAGTAATCTATCAGATTTACCCAGCGAGTTTTAATGATTCTGACGGAGATGGTTTCGGTGATCTGAGAGGCATAGTACAGAAACTCGATTACCTGACCTGGCTTGGGGTTGATGCAATCTGGCTCTCCCCTATATTTCAATCGCCAATGTTCGACATGGGTTATGATGTTTCTGACTATCTCGCTATCCATCCTTCATTTGGCAATCTTGAAGATTTTAAAGAACTCGTCTCGGAAGCACATAAAAGAAAAATCCGGATAATCCTCGATCTGGTTCTGAATCATACATCCATTGAACATCCCTGGTTTCAGGAGTCGAGATTATCTGAAAATAATCCAAAAAGAGACTGGTATATCTGGCGCAACGGACCAACATTGCGAAAACCAAACAATTGGAAATCGCTGTATGGAGGAAGTGGTTGGACTTATGACAAGGCAACGCGGCAGTATTATTTTCATACTTTTTTCAGACAACAACCTGATCTGAACTGGAGAAATCCGGAGCTACGCAGTTATTTTTTCTCCGTAATGAGATTCTGGCTGGATCTTGGAATCGATGGGTTCAGACTTGATGCTATCAATGTTTTAGTAAAGGATCCTGAATTCCGTGATGCTCAACCCTCTCTATTGGCTCAGCTCCTGGGAAAGGAAAATTATGTGACACGCAATCAACCTGAAACTTACCAGATTATTCTGGAGTTACGGGAGGTGGCGGATGAATATAAGGGAATTATGCTTGTCGGGGAGATTTACACTTTGCCACCTGGCAACCACCGGCTTGTGGCTAGCTATTTAACAAATACCGTTAATCTCCTTCACCTGGCATTTAATTTTTCCTTGATCTTCAGCAGGTGGAGCGCTAAACGATTCAGCTCAATAATAGGGAAGTGGATGGATAGCATTCCTGTGGAGGCATGGCCTTGCAATGTGCTGTCCAATCATGATCTTAACAGGTCCATCGGTTCAGACTGGCTTAAATCCTCTTCAGATGACAAAGCCAAAGTGATGGCAACTCTTCTGCTGACCCTTAAAGGCACCCCTTTTATTTATTATGGAGAGGAAATTGCGATGAGGAATGCCTGGATACCGAAACGAAAGATAAAGGATCCATTGGGTAAAAGGTTTTGGCCCATATATCAAGGCAGGGATTGTTCACGAACGCCAATGCGATGGAATAACAGCAAAAATGAGGGTTTCAGCACTGGTGAACCCTGGCTGCCTGTTTATTCCGATAATACGGAAAGAAACGTATTGAACCAGATGAATTATAATAACAGCATTCTGTTGTTCTACCATAAATTGCTGGCTCTGCGGAAATCAAGTCTTTGTTTACTGTATGGTGAATGGAACGCCTGTATTATTGATGGGAAAAACGTTCTGGCTTATTATCGTTATACACTGGAAGAAAAGATCCTGATAATATTGAACTTTTCAAACAGGCAGAGGCACATCCATTTGAAAGATGAATTGGATGGTTGCATTTTAATTTCTACTCATCGAAGAGCTGATGAGCAGATCAAAGCAACTTTTATAGTGCTGTTTCCATATGAATCCACCGTAATATTGATCCGGACAAACGATTGAATAATGTTTCCTTCATGTTCGCTTCATGTTCAACATTTATGTTTGCATTGACGATAGACGAAAGGATAGATTATTCAGTGTTTGGTTTGGTTAGGTTTTTTTTGGTAGTTTTAGGTTAGAGAAAAGCTGGCAACTTTGAACGGTTACCAGCTTTCTTTATTTTTCTCCCAACATCCTCTTAATGGCAGCCCCTTCATTCCTGGTCAGATTGGGCATCTGTTCCAAAGCCTGTACAATCCGGGTTTTGAAATTCCAACAGGTCATTTGCCTGAGCGAAAGCCGCCTGGCAAATTCATAAGTGGAGATTTCCTCTTTCCCTTTACATACGTGCCATGCAATATAAAATGCTTTGCTGACAGGGAATTTGCAGTGATGAAATATGGTGCCTGTTGTGGCAGATTCTTCTGACTTGCATTTCGTGCACCGACGCGAATGAGGCGCCTTACCCTGACAATAGTTGGTGTTGCCGCATTTCCGACAGGTAAATCCACCAGACCATTTTAAAGTTGCCAGAAACTCCAGACAGGCATCATCGTTGGTAAACAATGATTCAAGCTCTTCGGCTGTCAGCTCATCATGGAAAATTCCGCTCATAATCAGGATTGTAGAGGGCGAAATTAATAAAATAAGTGATACTAAAAAGATTTAGGTGATATTAAAGCGATTTAATCGAATCAATTTAATATCTTTGTCGCACTGAAAAAACAGAAGCATGAAAAATACCTGCGAAGTTGAACCTCGTGCGAAAACACTGAAAGGTTCTTTGTCAACCGGCCATGCAGTTCCTGTTAATTATTAAAAGAATTTAGAATCATGGAAATAAAAGAAATAGATAACCGATACAGTGAACTGGCAGAATCTGATTGCTGTTTGTCGTGTGGAGGGGCCATTAATTATGCGGTTCCAATGCCTGGTGAAGTATGCGTCGACCTGGGCAGCGGGCGCGGAACCGACGCTCTAAGAATGGCCGACAGGGTTGGATCAACGGGATTCGTATCGGCATTGATATCGCAGAAGGAATGCTGGAAAAGGCGCGGAAAAATGCCGAAAAACTTGAAGTGGTAAATGTTCAGTTCATTAAATGTGAATTAGAGAAACTTGAGTTGGCTGATAAAACTGCTGACCTGGTGATTTCAAATTGTACACTGAATCATGCATCGGACAAGCAGACGGTCTGGAACGAAATTTTCAGGATAATGAAAAAGGGCGGGCGTTTTGTGGTGAGCGACATCTATGCAACAAGTCCTATACCAGATGAGTACAGGAACGATCCCGTTGCTATCGCCGAATGCTGGGCCGGTGCTGTTACGCGCCAGGAATATATGCAACATCTGACTAATGCCGGATTTGCTTCGGTCGAGATCATTGAAGAATCGGCCCCCTATGCAAAAGGCAAGGCAGAAGTGGCGAGCTTTACGATTGCAGGGAAAAAGGCCGCCTGCTGCGGTTGCTGCTGAACTTCGAAAAAGTAAATATTAAAATAGAATGATTATGAAGACCCTGATTAAAAAGAAAGTTCAAAAAGCGGTAGAGAAAAAACCGGCTCAGTGTTGTGCTAAAACCTCAAAAGTTGTGGCTGGATGCCACGATTGACCCGCACTAATCCGTCAACCAAAGTGAATTTCTCCAAACATAATATCTTTTCGAAGATCGCCGGATCAGACAACTATTTTATAGTTAACCTGCTCACTGGTAATGCTGATATTCTGTCTGCTGACGAAGGAAATCAACTCAGCGAATTCTTAAAGGGCAGCATCAACAATCCTGCTTTGCAGAAGGAGCTGGAAGCAAAAGGATATATAATGCCGGAGGAAGATGAGAAACGCCTGTATCGCGCAAAATACCTGGATTTTATTGATGCCAGGGAAAAAGATGAGGTCCAGCTGTTCTTCGTACCTAACTACAGCTGCAACTTTGCCTGCACCTACTGTTATCAGGATGAATATGCCAATCCCAGGGAACATACTGGCCGAGAAGTTGTCGATGCTTTTTTCAACTATATCGGAGTTGAATTTGCGGGCAGAAAAAAGTATATCACGATTTTTGGGGGAGAACCACTGCTGAATTCCGCCTCGCAAAAGGAGCAGATCAGGTACCTGCTCGAGAAATCGAATGAGGCAGGACTTGAGGTTTGTGTGGTTACAAACGGTTACTCGCTGGAAGAATATATCGATATTCTCAAAACCGGACTTATACGTGAAATTCAGGTTACGCTTGATGGTACCGCTGCCGTGCACAACCAGAGGCGGTTTCTGAAAGGCGGAGGCCCCACATTCGATAAAATCGTTAAAGGGGTCGATGCCTGTCTCGCAAATAACCTGCCGGTTAACCTGAGGATGGTTGCGGATCGTGAAAATATCAGTGACCTGCCAGGATTGGCAAAGTTCGCGATCGACCGGAGGTGGACACTTAATCCTTTGTTTAAAACACAGCTCGGCCGAAACTATGAACTTCATCACTGCCAGGCAACTCCGAATAATCTTTTCTCCAGGATCAGCCTCTATGAGGCGATTTTTGATCTATTGCAGGACCACCCATACATTTTGGAATTTTTTAAGCCTGCTTTTTCAATATCAAAATTCCTCGCCGAGAATGGGAATTTGCCCGATCCTCTGTTTGATGGATGTCCGGCTTGTAAAACGGAATGGGCATTCGACTATACCGGGCATATTTTCCCTTGCACGGCTACCGTGGGTAAGGCCGATGAATCACTGGGTACCTTTTATCCAGAATTAAGCCGGAATATTAGTCGCATCAATGAATGGGAAAATCGCGATGTGACCTCCATCGATGGATGCTCCTCCTGCAGTTTGCAGCTTGCCTGCGGCGGAGGATGCGGTTCGGTGGCAAAAAACAGGACGGGCCAGGTTTGTTCAACCGACTGCCGCCCTGTAAAAGAACTGCTCGAACTTGGCTTCGCCACTTACCTCAATACCTGAGACACGAGACAAAAGACACGAGACAAAAGACAAAAGACAAGAAAGACGAAACTCATATGAAAGAAATAACATCAGCTGAATTCGAAAATGAAGTTTTATCCGGAGGGAAAGTCGTTCTCGATTTTTATTCTACCGAGTGCCCGCCCTGTGAAGCCCTGGCCCCGAAATTTGAGGGACTGGCAGGATTATATGGCCATCAGGTAAAGTTCGTAAAAATGTTTCGTCAGGAAAACAAACCACTGGCTGAGAAACTTGGGGTGAAATCATCGCCGACATTATTGTTTTTCGATAATGGGGTGCAGATGCCAGGCATGCTGTCGGGTGGTATAAAAAGGAGCGAAATCATTCATCATCTTGACAGGATGCTTGAACCGGATCAGGTGAAGGAAATAAAAGCGAAAATCGAACCATCAGTGACTGACTTTGATGTACTGATCCTCGGAGCCGGACCGGGAGGTCTGACTGCCGGATTATACCTTTGCCAGTCGAAAGTGAATACGGTACTGATAGATATTGCACTTCCCGGCGGACATGTATCAACCACTCACGAAGTATCGAATTACCCTGGTTTTATTGATCCACAGCCCGGATATCTGTTGTCGCATAACATGTCGGAACAGACTAAATTGTGCGGAACAGTGTATAAAGTTGCAGTGGATGTAACCAAGGTTGATCTGGAAAGAAAGGAAGTAGTGATCGACGAATTTGAGACTATCCGGGCAAGGAAAATCATCATAGCAACAGGCACCTCACCAAATCTCATGGGAATTCCGGGCGAACGCGAACTGAAGGGCAGGGGGATTTCCTATTGTGCCACTTGCGATGCTAAATATTATGGCGACAAAGAAGTTGTCGTTATCGGCGGAGGAAATTCGGCGGTGGAGGAAGCAGATTTCATTAGCAAATTTGCCAATAAAATTACCATGGTGCATCAGTTTGATAAGCTGAATGCCAACAAGCAGGCTCAGGAAAAACTGTTTGCAAATCCAAAGATCAATGTCCTTTTTGAGAATGAACCCCGCGCCTTTAAACGCGACGGAGAGAAGATGATTACCGAGATTGAGAATGTCAAAACGGGTAAAAAATCAGAGCTGGTGAGTGATGGCGTATTTGTCTTTATAGGCATGAAACCAAACATCAGCCTGTTTCACGACAAGCTCAAGCTCGATCAATGGGGCTATATTAAAACGGATGAAGATATGCGGACAAGCATGCCTGGCGTATTTGCAGTAGGGGATGTCGGAAGTAAGAAATACCGCCAGATTACTACCGCCGTTGCCGATGGAACGATCGCTGCCATTGTGATTGCAAAAGAACTTGACTAACCAGAAAACCTACATAACCATGAACGCAAATCAATTTATCGTAGAGCGCGTAAGTCCTTTTGATGTTGGAACTACCGTTGAGAAGATTATTAAAGTAGCTGCTGATAGGGGATGGCAAAACCCTGCCACTCATAACCTTCAGCAATCGTTGGCCAAATCAGGAAAAAACGTGAGGCCGGTTCAGGTTGTGGAAATCTGTAAACCTGAATTTTCGGGAAAGATGCTTGAAGGAAGCAATGAACGCATCGTTTCTATCCTGATGCCATGCCGCATATCGATTTATGAGAAAGAGGATGGAAAAACATACATTGCACTTTTAAATATGACGGGGATGGCAGATGGCATGCCGGATGCAGTTGTTTCCGCGGTGACCAGAGCTTCCAATGAATCTTTTGAGATCGTAGATCAGGTTACCAAATCCTGATTTTCTTATTCATCCTTGATACAGCGGATCGGAAACCAGTAGTTTTTACCGACGATAACTTCCTTGTTTTCTTTTCGGATAGGATCAATATACCATGCAAAGGCCTGGCCGGTGAGGTTATCTGTTGAGGTCCAGATGTTGGTTAACTTTCCGAGACCCGAAAATTTGCTGGTCTCATTTGGGAATTCAGCATGGAAATATTCCTGACCCGCCAGCACCGCATGAAACTCGCTGAGTCCGCCTTCCATCAGTCTCTCCACTGTGGCATCCTGTCCCAGATCAGTCATCATCTGCCTCCACTCGGCTAATGTGGGCACATGCCATCCTTTAGGGCAAGCCTGGGGATCAGAAGAGGTTGTTGCAGCGTGTGGGTATAGTCGCCCGTATCTGTCGCTATATGCAGGGTTGTTGACATATGAATCAGCTATCCAATCGCTTTTGCCCGTTGGGGCATATCTCAGGTTCGACTGCATCCACCATCGATTGCCGATTTTCACGGTGCCATAATATCTCGGTAAAAAGGTTCCTCGCTTGTCTTCGAGCAAGCCGGTTTCATGATTTCCGGCAACCACCCAGACTGTGTCCGTATCGGTACTGAACTTATTTTTCGGATCGGTCATCATGGCTGTTACAGGATACTTGCCCGGAGCTGGAAAATGAATGTTTATTTCATTCATCCCATCATATTCCGGATCCCAGATCCCATCATTATTGACATCCCATCGTGCCCTGAGATCCATATAGCTGTCGTCGCGGTCGGTTGTTGCCCTCACATGCAGGTAAAAGGTTGATCCTGTATTTCCTATCCGGTTGCCAACGGTCAACACGGTGACAGGTGCTGAATTAAACGGGAACAGTTCCACTGAGTCGATGATATCCATGTAAAGTCCCTGTTCATCCGTTACCCGCAGTCGCATAGCCTTCTTTCCTTGCAGATGGAGAACCTTTTGAAAATAGGGACTTTGTTTCAGCAGAACCTCCCAAAGATTATCGTCGAGCAGATCCCATGAATAGAGCAACTTTGCCCCCGGACTGTCTTTATAATAACTGCCACTGGCATCGTACCTGATAGTGTCGTCGAGGGTGCAGGGCCAGCATTGATGTGTAACAACGGGGACTATCCTGTCGTTCAGACGCGTAACAATCAGGGTATTCGAAGTGACTGAGGTCATTTTCTGAGGATCACGGACTTCGAGTCTTACCGGATAACGGCGATCGTTCTTGTAACGGGATTTAATCACAGGATTTTTCGAAAACTCAGTGTCCCAATTCAGATCACCATCAATATCCCATCGGAATTCGAGCTGATCAAGGGAATCCTCGTCGTCCTTTGAGAGGCTGGCATCAAAAGTGAATTCATTCGTAATGTTTGCTGAATCAGGGCTCATGCTGAATGCGGCTCTGGGAGCCGAATAGCCCCGGGGTACAATGATGCGGTAAGAAATGGTATCGTGCTTCCCGGTGAGGGTCGATGCCTCCATCAGGATCCGGTAACTTCCTGGTTTAAAAAACCGGTGTGTAATTTCCCCTCCGGTGGAGTACATCCAGTCCCAGTTTCCATCGGATTCCCAGTCCCAGCGAACCATTACCGGGTTATTGCGGGTTCCCTGACCGGTTACGGAATCAGCATTAAACCGGTAAACAGTTGTTGTATTACCGGTCGCCGGAATTATTTTAAAGGAGGCAACAGGCTGTATATCTGATGGCTCTTTTGTCTTATCGCAGCTGCATACAACCAGCACAACAATAAAAAAAATATATCGTAACAATTTCATCAATGTGGGCCTCCTCTCCTGGTTCCGGTCCGGTCCACGAAATTCAAGCTGTTTGTAAACTGTCCATACGCCAGTGTATCAACTGACTGTTCAGTCAGGCTGAATCCATTAATTCTTCTGACTACCTGTGATGAAAAAATTCCAATTCCGTTTTGAATATTTGTATAATCCATCAGGCTGAAAGTTTGGCCGTTTTGCTGGATCTGCATAAAATATCCAAGCTCCTCACCACCGCTGATAATCACGGCATCAATTTTCAGACACTGGCGCAACAACCCTGGATTAACAGTCATTTTTTGAGCCAGGTAACTATAAAAATTCACGCTGTTAATAGGATAGGAGAATAGGTTATCGTTAGGTTGCAGATAAAAGATCGACCGTAAGGGAATCAGGATTTCCTTTTCAACGGCCTCAGATTCACTTATTTCCATATAATGCATGACGAATCCCAGTTGGTAAATCGCTGCGTTTAGACTTTTTGTCCAATAGAAAGTCAGGTTATGGTCGGGCAGCATATGTATGTACCTGACCTCCGGATAAACCGGATTGACAATCTGGAAATCGCCAACGGTATAGCAGGTTGAATAAATTATCTTATCGGTATTATCCAGATAGATCACCAGCCTGTAATCGGTTTCGGGCTTGACCGTAAATTCAGCGCGATAAACCCAATTTTCCCGGGGAAAGAATCCGCTGTCCTTGCGAATATCCATCGGCGTAAAATAGGCTCTTCGAGTAACTTTTCCATTGATCACTTCTTCAACAGCCACCTTTGTTGCACGGGCAAAAAGAAGACTGTCGGAGCTGCCGGGAGGGATTGTGGCATCGTCAACAATATAGGATTTTGATAGCCGGAGATATTGCATCGTGCTGTCCTGATTAAGGATACAATACACAACAGGAGTGGGATCGGCAGGAGCAATTACATTAATTTCCGTTTCACAACCGGTGAAAATGATTGTCAGGATGAGTGCCGCAAAGAGCGAATTTCTCATTGGAAAGTCGGTGTTACCTGCGTTACTTCATCTTCAACGATCGTGAACTTTCCCATGGTATGTTTGCCACCCCATTGGTTGCCGGGGAAACCACCGGCCGAGCAGCTGTCGCCGCCGCAGATGCAGGCAATCGCTGCTTCATAATAATAGGTGCCGGGCTCGAGGTAAAAGAAGTAAACATCCTGAAAGCTGGTAACATTAGCCGACTGGATGTAGTGTCCCCGGTAGATCTCCATCCCATCCTTCGCCACATGAAGCTCCGACCTGACAATGCGGTCGACCGGGATCCAGGGATGCGAAATTTTAAATATCACCCTTAATGTACCTGTTGGAGTTGCCTTTATGTCTCCCGTACCAGGTATATCATCCTTGCCACAGCCGAACAGGAGCAATCCCACCAGAATTAAAATATAAGAAAGTTTCATTTTTCGATCTTCTTCTTCGTCTACCGATCTTCTTCTTCGAATTGCGACCTAAGTGCATGGGGGATGCATAAAATTACCACTTATTTCACAAATTATCCGCAATGCACCATTTTTTTCGGGACCTTATGGAATTTTGGGCCGAAAAGGTACCTTTGGTCCAACACTAACGCCTCATGAAATCAACCGAAATCTCATTGGTCATTCCTTTATTGAATGAAGAAGGCAACATAAATGAGTTGCTTGTCAGGCTAAAAGCTACCCTTGAAAGTCTCGGTAAATCCTGGGAAATTATTCTTGTTGATGATGGCAGCCTGGACAGTACTTTCCAGATAATAAAGACTTTTGCCAGTCAGGATACTAGAATAATTGGCATTTCCCTGTCGAGGAATTTCGGGCAGCAGATTGCCCTGATCGCCGGATTAAATGAAGCACAGGGGGAATTAGTTATCACTCTCGATGCTGACCTTCAGCACCCGCCCGAACTGATACCGAAATTACTGGAAATGCAGGCTGAAGGCTACGATATTGTCAATACAAAACGAATGGAGCATCAGGGAACAGGACGATTTAAGAGATGGTCGTCCTCCACTTTCTATGCTTTACTTAATCGGTTGAGCGATGTAAAGCTGGAGCCCGGATCTGCAGATTTCCGTCTTTTCACGCGCCGTGCACTGGATGCGTTCCTTGCTTTTCCCGAGAAGGATCGTTTTAACCGAGGACTGGTGGTTTGGATGGGTTTTAAACAGGGAATCCTTTCTTATGTGGCTCCTCCGCGCACACAGGGGAAAACCAATTACACACTGAAAAGGATGATGAGACTTGGTCTCGACGGGATTACTGCTTTCTCGAGCAAGCCACTGCGAATATCAGCCTACCTCGGAATTCTGACAACTTTATTGGGCCTGCTGTATGTGGCGTATGCACTGGTTGCGTTCATCACAGGCCATACTTCTCCAGGTTGGACCTCTCTGATTGCAGTGGTGGTGCTTCTTGGCGGTGTTCAGTTACTTTGCATGGGGATTATCGGCGAATATATTGCCCGGATCTATAATGAATCCAAAAACCGGCCGTTGTTTTTCATAAAAGATAATACCCGGGAGCCTCAAAGTTAATATGGACCGTAAGCTGTCAGTAAAAATCGGATGGATTGCCACTGTTCTGATCAGTGGAATATTAATTTTTCTCTATTTCGCACCGGTTGTAAAAAACCTGAATACTACCTTGTTCGCAAGCGGTGGCGATGGCCTGAAATCCTATTATTGTTATCTGTACCATATTAAGGAGGACTCAACGGAATTGCGTTTCCAAGGGATGAATTATCCTTATGGGGAATCGATCTTTTTTACTGATAATCAGCCCTTCCTGAGTGAAACCATGCGCGTCGCATGCAAGGCCTTTCCACGACTTTATGATTATACGATCGGTGTTTGGAACGGTGCCCTGCTTTTATCGATAATTCTGGCAGCATTATTCTTATACCTCATACTGGTTGAGCTCGGGCTGCCAGTGGTAGTTAGCATACTTGCCGGAATCGGGATTTCCATGCTCTCGCCGCAGATCGGAAGGATGGGAGCGCATTTCTCGCTTTCCTACATTTTTGTCATTCCGATGGCCATATATCTGTTGCTGAAATTTTCGCGGAAACCGGAATATAAATACAGCATCGTCATGGGCTGCCTGATTTTGTGGTCAGGTGCCACGCACATGTATTTTATCGCTTTTCTGGGTATGCTGATTTTCCTTTTCTGGTTGTTTTTTGCTTTTACCAGGCCGGAAACTTTCGGTAAGTGGAAAACGTGGCTGCCTCACCTTCTTATCCAGTTAATTGTGCCGGTAATTATTATCCAGTGGTTGGCGCATATTTCTTCAAATGCCTTGGACCGGGGACAATATCCCTATGGTTTTCTTTATTACCGTGCCTACGCCGAAAGTGTTTTTCTTCCGGCCGACCGCCATTACGGCGCCTTTCTGCATAAGATTATCCATTATAATTATATCAACTGGGAAGGGTTTGCCTACATCGGCGCTGTTGCAACCATAGGCTGCGCCATCTTTTTCGGCAGGGTGATTCCACGGCTGGTGAAAGGAAGATTTCGTACGGGTTGGATGTACGATAATAACTTATTCCTGACCTATCTTTTCTGGGGAACTTTCCTGATTCTGCTCTATTCATTTGGTGTCCCTTTTATCTTTGGGCTGGAAGGTATCGTTGATTATATCGGGCCGATTCGACAAATTCGCGGACTCGGCCGCTTTGCCTGGGTTTTCTATTACGGTATGAATATTCTGGCCGTTTATTCTATCTGGAATTATTCCCGGACCAGGAAAAAGAAAATCATGCAATTGTTGCTCCTGTCGTTCACGTTCCTGATCCTGCTGACCGAAGCCCATTTAAATATGAAATTCATCTATCCGTTTCTCAACAAAAAGAATCCGGAATTTATTGATTTCAAAAATACCCTGCCATCCGATGACTGGGTCAAGCAAATTGAATCATCGAAATACCAATCGATACTTACATTGCCCTATTTTCATATCGGATCTGAGAATATATGGCTGGAAGCAGCCTGTGGTATTGATGCGGAGGTATTCAATGTTTCATTAAAAACCGGCCTGCCCACTCATGCAGTACTGATGGGCCGTACTTCACTTTCTCAAACCTATAAAGCCCTTGAGCTGATTTGGGAGCCTTACCGGGTGCCGGCAATTCTGAATGACCTGCATTCTTCAAAACCGATCCTGGTGCTTTCAGCCACCTGTGATCAGCTGGGGCCGGGCGAAAAGCTGATCCTTCAGCATACCCGCCACATTACTTCTCCCGCACAATGGTATAATCTTGGCGAGATATCTCCAGATACCCTTCGTATGCTGGCCGGGGAGCATGCGAGGGCACTATACGCATCGAAGGACCATTCGGCGGTTTTCGATGGCAAAAAATTCACTATGCCTGATTCGACAGCGAATTATTTATATCTGAACTATTCCGGAATGAGTGCTGATTCGGGATATCTGAACCCGGGAACCAAGGTGATGACCTGGAAAACTCATACCCGGTTTTTTAGTGAAAAAATGCCTGAAAACATTGCTCCTGGTGACGTTACCATCTCTTTCTGGGTAAAAAATATTAAGGATGATAATATGCCCAGGATGGAATTAGAGGTTTTAAACCTTGATGCTAACCAAAAGGTCACCCGTTATGATAGGAGTATTCTTAGCCGGTGGCTCAAGCAACTGGATGGTAGCTGGGGTTTGATAGAATTTAACATACCTGTGGCCGCGGGTGAATCAGTGGCTCTGTCAATGTTTCCGGGTAAGATTAAAAAGGATATTACAATTGATGATTTGCTGATCCGCAAGGCGGGAACTGATATTTACGGTGTGATGGCCGGCAAAGGCTGGGTTTTGAATAACCGGCTTTATCCGGCAGGTTTACTTAAATAAAGTTTTGACCGAAAGGTGGTTAATCCTGTTATCTGAAGAATATAGATCCCGGGACTCATCTTACTGTTCATATCAACCGAAAAAGTGGTTCTTCCTGCCCTTATAGCATAAGCCTTGGTTAATACTGCTCTCCCTGTTAAATCGAATATTTCCAGGTCGATGTCTCCGGATTTTGTACTTTCTATCTGCACAAATGCCCGTTCAGCAACAGGATTGGGATAGATAATGATTTCAGGTGTGTAAAGGCCATTCCCACCGGTATTCTCCGCTGCTGTTGCAAGAGTCAGCTCCCGATAGGATGATATGCCCTGGTAATCTTGCACTGAAACAGGTATGTTCCATACTCTTCCCGGCTGCAGTGGCCGGCAGGTCAGCTTGCCATTCTCACTGATTTTCAGATCTTCGGGAAGCACTTGTGTTTGAAACCGAATATTCAAACCGGGAGTTATGCCCGTTGCGTTGATTTCTGGAAAATACGATTGCTCCCTGCTGCCTGCAGTCAGACCTATCAGCCAGGGTGTTGTGGACTTATTCTGAAAATTGCCATAATAGAATTCTATTATTCCGTTGGGATACAGTTTAACGGCAAAATTCGCATCCGAAAGCAGGCCGTTGCTCCCCAGCGATGCATTCCAATAAACAGTGACGCCCGAAGCGTCGGGGTCATAATAAATGCCATTGAGGTAATCAGTATAATGCAATTCTGTACTGTAAAAGGGGAAAATAGCGGTGTGCAGACCTTGCATTTCCCTCAGATCCATGCCATAGGGTACAAAAAGATCGTTCTGGACAAATAGGATCCCGCCCTTTGCTGTAAGGGTCATTTCGCGATAAATTTTTCCGTGATAGGGAAAATCGAATGGCAGGGTCACGGTTTTCTTTTCAAAATTCGCCCCATCCGATACTTTATTCTCAAATGTCGTGGGAAATTGAGCCTCGAATCGCTCCTCGGTGTAGGTATCGGACAAACACTGCCACTTGTAAGGTGCCACACCGCCAGTTGCTTCCAGATCAATCTGATAGTCCTGACCGGCAGTTGCTCCAGGCAGCTGAGTGGTTCCAATCGATGGCCCATCGAAGGTCGGTGTCAGAACCACGGGCAAAGCCATAAACAGCTGATCGATAGGCACATTTTGCTGGCCACCGGGATGTTCAGTCGCGGTGCCACCATATTCATTAATTGAGTAATATTCTATATTTCCACTACTGACAGATGCCGGGTCCTGTTCGCAAACTACAAGAAAGAAGGCCGCAGGTTTACCACTTTCGATATGGCCAAGCAGGGGAGTGGCATCGATTCCGATTTCAATGAGGCTGGGATCTGCCGGCCCTTGCCCTTGCATCGGCAATGAACCTCCCTGATAGTGAAATACGGGTTGATCGAGAATAAACTGAGGCTTTGTGGCATCCGGATTCTGAGAAACTCCTGCCGTAATCCATAGTTTCGAACGATCGGGATACCTAACGCGGGTTTTTAAAGTCAGCTGAGGCGTATAACTTTTAATCGCTTTTGCCACGACCACCGACTTCATCCATATACCACCCTTTTCGGGTTGTAACGGCAATATCCGGTAAGGTACATAAGCCCGTCCTTCAGAGCCCCATTCTGTTCCATAGGTGTTAACGCAGATCAGTGCGCCAATCTCCCAGTCGGCCATGTTTACGATACCGTCGCCATTGGTATCGATATCATTGGTGTATTTGCCATCCTTGTTAAAGTCGTATCTCACTGAATCATTGTAGCCAACGAAGGTCATGGCGTGTCCTACCGCATATCCGAAATTGGGAATCATGATTTTTCCTGCATCCTCCGTACCCTCGGGTAACGGAAGGAATTTCAGATCGAGGGTGGCAAGCTGAAAGGTAGCCAACCCACCTGGCAGGTGATCTCCCAAATGGTCATATAGCCAATGTTTCAATGTCAACAGGCCTGCTTCGTCACTGACATCTATCGAATAAACATTTTCCACGCGGTTTTGCATTCCCCGGTAATATCTGTCATACCCGCTCATCCATCGGGTGGCGTTGATGTTGTCAGTGCCAAAATCGGCCCAGTTCGGGTTGCCGATCGCCTTGACCATATCCCAGCTTTCAAAATAGGAAACACCGGTATCGGTGTTGCCTCTGTTCATCATGTTCCAGGTAAAGAATACGGGAAGCCTGTTCTCCTGATAAAGGGCGTCCTTATCGCGCAGCGCATTTAATTCATAAGTAAAACAAACACTTATTGAGGCAGCCTGATTACAGCTGTATCCGTATTGAGTGAAGATCGGCGGAAAATATTTTGTCCGGGAATTATCAACCTTATAGGGCAAAGAAGATGACTTTAACCCGATGGGCATGGTCAGCCTGGGTAAACGGGCCATTCTGACGCTGTCGTAATCCTGCGCCATGGCAAAGCTCCCGGACACAGCCAAAAACATAACAGTCAGATATTTCCTGAAGCCAACGCCCATTTTTTTTCAATTAAATCGGCGTTAAAGATAGAAATTATAGAATCTTGTCTTCGCGCTTGCCATTTTTTGAGGTCCCCTCAATAATCCGGTTTCCGGTTGCAAATAGCCTGAACTCAACATCCCACTCTTCGGGCCATGCCGGAAAGGTGATCAGTTTGTCCCCTTCATACTGCAAAAGCATTCGCTGCAAGGCAATCATGGCAACTGAGCCGTGATCCTGATCCGGACTCCAGTCGTAGTTTGGTCCCCAGAAAGCCGGAAAGCGGCACTCTTTGTCACTGTTGGAGAATTTGTCGAGGAGGAGGGTAGAGGCTTCTTTGGCCAGACCAAGATAGGCAGCCTGTATTGAACTGTGCTGCCAGCCGATGTTCGACCTGAATTTTCGCGTTACAAAAGTGCTGATGGCCAAATCGATATCTGGCTTTTGCACGCCATATATACGAAATGGAAAAACCGCATATAAACCCGGATTCTCAATGTTAGCTTCCTGGGCCGACATTGCGGCCGGAGCTATGACTTTTTCACCGTTAATCAGGCGGACAGGTATATCCGGTACTGCCGCTAAAAGTTTTTCCCATTGTTTTCTGATAGCCGGGCTGATGTCCACAGTTTTTAATTCCAACATTTTGGCTGTAACAAACCGCAATCCTGCAACATCCGGTGTAGGATTAACTGTAGTCTGATAGGTCTCGAGGGCCTGTGCCGGGGTAAAAAGAATTTTTCCTTCAATATCCTTGCGCCAGTGTTTGTCGTAAAACTCCAGTATCTGGGTGACAAAAGGTACGAGTGTATCTTTGGCAAATGCAGCAGAATGGGTGAAATCATAATAATCAAGCATCATCGCCGACAATTCCAATCCGCTGGTCCAGTAATATCGGATATAAGTGTTTTCGGTCAGCCCGTTTGGCATGCCCTCTCTTTTTGATCCATAATTAACATCAGTGTAAGTTCCCCAGAAATTCATCGTTTCCGGGAAAAATGCTCCGGTATGATTGTAATATTTTTTTGTGGCAAGCTGCCTGATCGGCAGGTCTTTCACATACATATCGAACAACGGTTTCATCATTTCAAAATCTCCGGATTCGAGCATCGACCAGTAGGGCAGGCGGGTATTCTGAAACCAGAATGGACCTCCCCACTTTCGAAAATCCGCATCGAAACCGGTCGATTCTTTTCGTGCATAGGTATCAACGGTGAAAATCGATCCGTTAAACTTGATTGGTGAATGACCGCGGCCACCGCATGCATTGATGTAACGCTGGAGAATATATCCGCGGGTAATGATGTTGGCGTCCTCGTTGGCTTTGGTATCGGCTGACGAGATGAAAATGTAGCTCCTTTTCCAGAAACCGGCCCACCAGGCATGATGAGCCGCCTCAAGAGTGGCAAGCGAGATTGGCTTAATTCGTTCAATGCCATAATTCAGCTGATTAATAAAATCGCTTTCCGTGATGGCAGTGGTGGTTAAAGGAAAAATGGTAACGGTGCAATCCGAAATTTTACCCTGACTGGTCAATACTAGACTTGATTCTGATTTTAATCCTGTTCCTTCGATGCAGGCACCGAAAGTCCGGTAAAAAAGAGGATCATTCTCCCGGCTGGCATATTCGTCAAGCGCCTGCCTCTGTAAATTGTCTTTCCATACCGACCGGTCGTTTTTATGATACCAGGTTATCCTGTTATTCGCTGCAGTAATAAAATGATCGGCTTCCTGATACACAGGATTTCCGTTGGCGCCCTCAATGCCATAAACACTCACCAATTCGTCGGATTTCGCCATCGGCCTGCGCACGGTTCGCCAGGGTTGAAGCTCAACTTTCATCTTAACAGGCTTCATAGCTGAGAGGTGAATGATACCCTCCGGATGATTGGCATCTACCCTGATGGTTATCGTGACTTCTTCCATAGCCTTTCCTGCACGGATTACTATCTCCCCATCAGTCAGTTTCAGCTCCTGCCGAAATGGCTTTCCGGTTGCAAAAGGATTCGAATCTAAACTTATCCTGATTTTACCAAGCTTGAGCAATTGTCCGTTCTCGCTCCATGAATCGGTTTTTGAGAGATACAGGTACAGGTCGCCATTGCCTTCCACCCATACATTCATGCCGATATCACCATTCCCCAATGGCATCGATCCCAGTGAATTTATACTTGGTGTTAACCAGACAACATTATAGGCGGCTGTCTTTGTCAGGATGTCATTTTCCTGCGCCGACACTCCGGATAACCCGACCATACTACACGCAAGCAGAAATACCCTATAAATTACAGATTTCATTTTTTTGCCTTCAATTGTCACATTTGCACATTATCACATTAGCACATTTCTTCCTCTCTTCTGATGGCTTTTGCGGCATCCACCATGGCCATAAAACCATCAACCGGGATATATCCGGCGATGGAGTTTCCCGAACCCAGTCCGAATCCGCCGGCATTGTTGCGGAAACGTTTCCCTTTTTCGACCACCATTTCAAAAATTTCCTCATAAGAGTGCAGGCACAGATCATTGACATCGATGCCGCCCATAAGTCCTATGCGATTGGAATACAGGTTTATCCATTCATCAAAGGCGGCAATCTGATCTTCGTTCGAATGTTTGGCATCAATGCCTGCTTTGATCAGGTCGTCCATAACAGGAAAAATATTTCCGCAGCTGTGTAAAAGAAATTTTTTGCCTGCCCCATGAACGATATTAATCACCCTTTGATATTGAGGGATAAGATGTTGCCTGATCACATCGGGCTCAAAAAAGGTGGATGTCTTAAATCCGATATCATCGCCCATCCTGAAAAACACAAAAATGTCGGAATACCTCTTCACCATCTCTGACCAAAGAGTGGCAAAAAGATCTCCTATTTTCCGGTACAGATCGGCAAACAGGTCAGGATCGAGATATTGCATCACTGCGAGATTTTCAAAACCGACCAGGTCCTCGCTCGTTTCAAAAATTCCATATCCGCAACCGCCCCAGGCTTTCATGCCAGGGGGCATTATCGCCCGTATTGCCTCGAGATGAGGAGTATAGGTTCTCCAGAATAATTCCGGAAATTCATCAAAGGGATAGCTTTCAAAATCGGCCCTGTTTTGTATTGGCCCTGCCATACCTCCGTTGATGGCACCATGGCCTGGTAATATTTCGCATATCGCTGCTTCATACGCAAATGAGTCATAAGTCATATCCAGCCAGAATTGACTGATTGTCCGGTAGTAATCTTCATAATCCTTGGCGCTGCTTCCCTGGATATGAAGGTCGCGATTGATCACCTTGCTGATAAATGGCGGATCGATAGCATGTTCGTAGAGGGGTAGCCGATCGGGCCTGCGATTATTCAGAACATCAAGAATATGGTGGTAATCGGGTGAAAATATGGACTTTGCCATAATCAGATAGTTGATCCTGTTAATGTGCTGAGTAATTCCTGTTTAACTTTGCGATAATCGGAAATGTCTTTATCGTACTGGTCAAACGCCTGAAATAGCTTGTCGATCAGTTTTTTAGCCATATCCGGATTTTGTTTTTTCAGCAGATAGAGTAACTCAAAATCTTCCATGCCTATCCGGTGTGCCTCAAATCGCTGACTCGATATCGGGCCTGTTTTTCCGGGGTAAATAATGTGTGAATCACCGGCAGGCAGGTAATTTGTTGGTCCTCCGTGCATTCTCACCAATTCTTCATAAGGCTTGCCGCTATGCATATTTAATCCCCAGTGGAGGAATCCCTGTAGGTTATATTTGGAGCAGGCCCATCCAACATATACCTGGCGAAGGCGTTCCTGATCAACCAGACGGTTAATCCAGGGTCCGCCGGGTATCAGGCAGGTATACACCCAAACCTGATCACCTGCTGCCTGCCGTTTTTCGAAAAACTCAGCGTTTTTCTGATATTCCTGTACCTGTGGACACCAGCAGTCAACCACTCCTGCCAGGCTAACCGTCATGGTAGCTTCCAGAACTTTCAGGTCCGGTTTCATCGATTTCAGAAAGGCAACCGTAGATTTATACCGGTCGACATACTCGTCAGTGGGTTCATCAAAAACACCCTGAACCCATTTGCTTTCCCATACATTTTTCTTCATCATTGCGATGATCGGTTCAGCCATTGACCTGATGATTTTTCGCCCCTCATCGGATACCGCCGGGATCTCCTTTTTATCAGCAGCTGGCACCGCTACCAGAAAGGCGTCAGATTCCCAGTTGCGCCTGCTGGCGAAAGGTGCACCCTGAATGGTGGTGAGCCCTTCGGATAAAAATGTACTGATATATCGATTCAGACGCTGCTCATAAAATTCTGCAACCGTACCGTCAGGATTGAACCTGAAAAAATCACTCCAGATGAACCAAAATGTGTTTTGCCTGCCACTGGCCATGATCTGGGCATATTTTCGAAGCATTCCCCAGAATGGTTCCGACCACATCTCCACCTCATGATCCTTACAAAGATTGCCCAGGTTTATCCAGTTAACATAATTAAGATGAGATTGGTTAACAGGCGGGATCTCTACTGGATATACATTTATCGTAAACTCGAGTTTTTTTACGATCCCTTTTTGGGTGATATGGATGCTGAATAGGTGTTTGCCAGTGGGAAAGTTTTTTCCAACCGGAATTTCCATTCGAAGCGCTTGCGTCGACCGTCCGGGAATATATCCGGATTGAACAGGATCCAGGGCTTCGTAAATTCTGAAGGGGGCTTTGCGGATAACATAAGGATTGGTTTGTCCGCTAAATTTCTCAGTCCGGCTGTCGAGACCCGTATTTTCAGTGACCGGAACATCAATCATGAAATACCAATTGGCATAAAACTTATCCAGAATTCCTTTTGATGCTAAAGTGAATCTGATAGCTTCGCCCGGCACCATGTCCGTAAGCAGGATATCTACCCCGGCAACGCTGCCCAGGCATGCATCCACAGCGTATGAAGTAACCGGTTTTTCAATTTTTGTATCCGGATAAAGAGGAGCAAGCTCATCAAACATCGATATCTTAAATCCCGGAGGATCACCCGGAGCAGTAAAGCTCATCAATATCAACAGGAATAAGCCATAAAATAGTTTCAATGATCTCATTTCAGAAAGATTTACTTATGACGATAAATGATAACCCGGACATTCTCGATGGTTATAAGCCCCTCACTGACTGTTTCTTCCAGGAAGGGCATGAGAAGTGCAAGCTTTTCTTCCGTATCAACTATCTCAACAATTAAGGGCATATCTTCAGATAAACGCAGGACCTTTGAAGTATGCAAACGGCTGTTGGCCCCAAAACCCATTACCCCTTTTAAAACGGTGGCTCCGGCGAGATTGAGCTCCCGCGCTTTAAGAACTATCGCTTCATATAGCGGCTTTCCCTTATAATTGTCGCCTTCACCGATAAATATCCTTAGCAATTTACCCTCTTCCGGCAGTTTCATAATCTATTTGATTAGGTTGATTAATTCCTTTGCTATAAAAAACCCGGCGAACACCAGGATCAGTCCAAATACATTGGTAGCTAACAGGTTGGTTATTGCCTGACGGATCTCATTCTCCCTGATCAGGTTCATGGTTTCGAGTGCATAGGTTGAAAAAGTGGTAAATCCCCCCAGTACGCCAATAAAGGCGAACGACCGGTAATTTGGCGAAATATTCCTACTCTCGGAAATCCCCCATAAAAATCCGATAACGAATGACCCTAAAAGGTTGACGACCAGCGTTCCCATTGGAAAAGAGCCGGTGTAAACCTTGTGCGTGAAGCCAGCCAGTGCATATCGGGCAAGAGTTCCGATAGCGCCACCGGTCAGGAGCAAGACTATTTTCATATTCTGATTATCATTTATCTGCTGCAAATACCTTTTCGCCGCCAATCCATGTTTCCAGTACTTTGGTTTTCGGCACTTTAAGAGTTTCTGATTTCATAATATCTTCATCGAGAACGACGAAATCAGCCATTTTCCCGGGTTCTATGCTCCCTCTTTCCTTTTCTTCAAAGCACGACTTCGCAGCCCAAATAGTCATCGCTTTCAAACACTCCTCGCGTGACAGGGCATTCCCCATCATCCATCCGCCTTTCGGGTAACCTGTTTGATCCATCCGTGCAAATCCGGCAAAAAACCCGAACAGTGGATTGATTTTCTCCACTGGAAAATCTGATCCGTTGGGGATCCAGCCGTTCTGTTCCATCAGCTGTTTGTACGCATAGGCCCCCTTGATCCGTTCTGGTCCCACTCGATCAACCGCCCAATACATATCGGAGGTAGCATGAGTTGTCTGGACAGAGGGAATTATGTTGTACTCACCAAACAGTTTGAAATCTTCGGGATTAATGACCTGGGCATGTTCAATTCTCCAGCGCCTGTCGTTTTTAGTCTTGAGGATATTCTTATAAATATTGAGCATCAACCGGTTGGCGCTATCTCCAATGCAATGGGTTTCAACCTGATACCCGGCATCGTAACACTTTTGGCAGATGTCCTGGAGGTAACTCGTTTCATTTACCTGCAGTCCTGATTTTTCCGGAGCATCGCTATATGGTTTCAGCATAAGCGCCCCGCGAGATCCCAGTGCTCCGTCGGAATACAGTTTAACTGACCTTACATTTAAACGGTCGGTTTTGTAGATCCCTTTAGCAAGGAATTCCTTGAAGTTGCTTTCAGTTGCTGACAACATGGCGAAGATCCTCATCTTCAGCTGGCCCTCTTTCTGAAGCTTATCCATCAATTTTACCGAAGCAGTGCCTAAACCCGCATCTGCGACACTGGTTAGCCCGACAGCAAAGCAGTTTTTCTGTGCCTGCAAAAGCGCTGCAGCTTCTTCAGTTTCATTCATCTCAGGAATTAGCCTGTAAACCAGGTCCATGGCATTATCGACCAGGACTCCGGTAACACGGCTGCCCTCCTTAATTATTTCTCCTCCTTTGATGACAGTGTTTTGGTCAATTCCAGCCAATTTGAGAGCCACGCTGTTAACAGCCGCGGCATGGCCATCGACCCGGGTAAGATAAACCGGCTTGTCGGGAAAGATTCTATCGAGGTCGGCCCGATCCGGGAACTTTTTGACCGGCCAGTCATTCTGGTCCCATCCGCGTCCCTGAACCCATGCCGAAGGATTGATTTTTTGGTTTTCAACCAAGCGATCGCACACTTCGGCAAAACTGGCTGTTCCGGTCAAGTCGGCTTTCCTGAGGTTACCGGCATAGCCATCGAAATGGCAATGGGCATCATAAAATCCCGGATAAACCGGCTTGCCGCCCATGTCAATGATTTTATCAGAATGGTATTTTTTCTCGATCTCCTTGTTGGTGCCGACAGCTAAAAACTTGCCCTCCCTGACAGCAAAACTCTCCGCGATCCGGAAATTACTGTCAACGGAATAGACTATAGAGTTTTTAACAATAAAATCAGCGATTTCAGCCTTTTGGCAGGATTGGTTGGCCACAGATGCCAATAGAAGAGCCATAACTGGTAGGATTTTCATTTTTAGGAATACTTGTAGTTGTTAACAAAAATAGAAAAATCAGGCAAAGCATCATTTTTTCTTTGAAGATGCGTTAATTTTATATTATTAAGCCAAATAATATCTATGAGTACAGTAGAATCGCGACTTTCGTTCAGATGGATCAAACTGCTTTCTGTTCCTTTTTTCCTGATCCTGATTATCAGCGGTTGCGATTATTTTCTGCCGAATAAACCGCCATATGTTCTTAAAACTTTGCCAGCCGACAGTGCGGCATTTACTATTGGTGATCCCGTTAATTTCAAGGTTACTGCTTATGACGTTGATGGAACAATAGCTAAAGTGGTTTTCAAGGAACCTAATGGCATTGAGCATATTGATACTTCCGAACCTTATGAATTTCAGTGGTTAACCAGCAGTTACGTTACCGGAGATTTCAAAATCGAAATCAGTGCAATTGATAACAAAGGTGAACCGTATGTAATTCAGGCTCCGGTGCGACTGGTGGAAGTGCTTACGGTGAGTGCTGGCAAGGACACTACTTTTACTGATTCCCGCACCACCTATGTTTTGCAGGGCTTATTGCAGCCACTTAGCAAGGGTACCTGGACAATAATCTCCGGAACAGGTGGACAGATATCTGATATTCACGATAAAAATGCCACGCTTACCGGACTTCCATGCCAGGCATATACCTTGAGATGGACCGTGAGCAATGGTGCCGGGCAGGTGGCATCTGACGTTACAATCCGGTTTTCTTATCAGCCATCCAAAGCAAATGCCGGCAGCGACCAGTGGATATTCAATGGAAGTACCGCTGCTCTTCTGACTGCTGCAGTTCCTGAAAAAGGCACCGGGTTATGGCGTATTTTGTCGGGCGGTTCAGGATCTTTCAGTGATCCTTCGCAGCCTAACGCATTATTCACCGGCCAGGCTTGCGGTGATTATAAACTTATCTGGAGTGTATCAACTCCCTGTGCTACATCAGCCGATACAGTGGGGATCCTCTTTAAACCCTTCCTCAATAAGGCAAATGCCGGTCCCGACCAAACCTTCACCAACGGGGGCCTCACTGCTACACTTGCTGCCAATGCCCCTGGCGTGGGTACCGGAACCTGGTCAATTGTTTCAGGTACCGGAGGAATAATCGATAAGCCTAATAGTCAGGCCAGTACCTTTACCGGGTTGCCCTGCCAGTCGTATGTGCTCAGATGGACAATCGCAACTGCCTGCGAAAGCTCTTCCGACGAAATGACATTAAGCTTTACCAACCTGCCATCGACACCAAATGCCGGCGCAGATCTATATATTACCGATGGCAGCACTTTTGCCCAACTGAATGCTATTCCGCCACTGAACGGGAACGGACTTTGGACCATCCTTTCAGGCGGTGGGGGCAGCCTCTCGGATCCAAGTAACCCGAATGCAATCTTTTACGGTCTGCAATGCCATAGTTATATCCTCAGATGGACTGTATCAACTGCCTGCAGTTCTTCATTCGATGAGGTTACAGTGACTATTAATCAGGTTGATATTAAGGCCGATGCTGGTCAGGATATGAGAATATCCGATGGTGTGCTGACAGTAAAATTGCAGGGCAATGCCCCAAAAGCCGGGACCTCGGGTACCTGGTCCATTATTTCCGGGACAGGTGGTTCCTTAGAAAATCCGGGCAACCCACAATCGAATTTTACCGGAGTCAATGGTCAGCTTTATATGTTGAAATGGACACTTTCAGGAGCCTGCATCGAAAATTCCGATCTGGTGTTAATATCCTTTGTTTCCAGTTTCAGACTTGATGATTCACGCGATGGGAAAAGTTATACGGCCATCAAATTGGGTACGCAATACTGGATGTCGGAAAACTTGAATTATTCGATTGCGGGTAGCTATGCTTACGAAAACAGTGGCAATTCAGCATCTGTTTATGGAAGATTATATGATTGGAATACTGCTCTTTCTGCCTGCCCGTCAGGGTGGCACTTACCAACTGATGCAGAATGGCGACAGCTGGAAGTGTTCCTGGGCATGAGCGAAGCATCATCGCTCTTAGAATGGTACCGGGGAGAAGCGGAAGGTGGGATGCTAAAAGAAGAGGGAATGTTATACTGGGCATCACCAAATGCCGGGGCAACAAATATTTCCGGGTTTACTGCACGTCCGGGAGGTTACCGGACTCCTGGCGGACTCTTCGGAGGGATTAATACCCATGCTGGATTCTGGTCCTCCACCGGAAATACCGATGGCAAGGCAATATACAGAGCGCTCCATAAGGACAAAATACAGGCGGGCCGCGATTGGTATGACAAAGGGTACGGTTTTTCCATAAGATGCGTTAAAAACTAACTTTGCCAAACATAAATTTGATTTAACCGCGTTATAACACCGAACCCGGAATTATTATTCAATGAAGTTTAAATACTTGGTTTTTGCCGGCTCCCTTTTGCTGGTGCTATTTTTTTCCTGCCGAAAAGATCCTGTCATCAATCCGGCTGCTAAACTGCAGTTTTCGGCGGATACAGTATTGTTTGATACCATCTTCACTACTATAGGTTCCACGACAAAAAACTTCAGGATTTATAATAAGCAGAACCATGCAGTTACTATTGACCACATTGGGCTGGCTGGTAATGCGGGCTCCAGTTTCCGTTTGAATATCAATGGCAGGCAGGTAAATGAAATCAACAATATTGAAATCCCTGCCAATGATAGTATATACATTTTCGTGGCCGTTACATTGAATCCAAATAATCTGAATAATCCTCTGGTGGTGCAGGATTCGGTTGTTTTTCTGACCAGCGGAAATACCCAGGATGTTAAGGTGATAGCCTTTGGCCAGGATGTCCACCTGATAAACGGGAAGATTCTCAAAACTCAGAAGTGGGTGAATGATAAACCTTACCTCGTTTATAATTCAATGCTTGTCGACAGTTTGCAAACCCTCACCATCGATCCGGGTACCCGCATATATTTTCATAAACACTCGAGCCTGTTGGTTAAAGGGACCTTGCTGGTTAACGGAACCTTAGAGGAGCCTGTGAGTTTTCTGGGCGACCGGCTGGAGCATCAATATGATGAATATCCTGGGCAATGGGGTAGCTGGAAGGAATATCCCGACGGATCAAAATATATTTATGGCGGCATACATTTCGCGATGGGCAGCAAGGATAATGTCATTAAATATGGTATCATCAAAAATGCCATGAAAGGAATCCAGGTGGATACCCTGGCCAATGTTAAAAAGCCCACTCTAACCATTTCCGATACCCGGATCGAAAATATGTCGATTGCCGGGATCTATGCACAAAGTTCAACAATCGTTGCAAGTAATTGTTTGATAGCGAATTGTGGGTCCTGGTGTGTTGCGCTTACCTTAGGCGGATCGTACGAGTTCTATCATTGTACCCTGTCCAACAACTTTGGCGTTGGTAACCGTACGGAACCCACACTGATGCTGAATAACTTCCTGGTATTCAACGGAACTGCCTATGTTTATAATTTGTATAACGCCGTGTTTGCTAATTGTATAATCACGGGCAGCCGGCAAATGGAAATTGAATTCCTGAATACGATCGACAAAAAGCCGGTACCCGGGCAATTCAATTATGTCTTTGACCATTGCCTTGTAACCGTTGATACCATGAATACCAGCGATGCGACGAAATGGATTAATGTCATCAAGAATCTGAATCCCCGCTTTGATTCATTAACATACACTCACCGAGATTATAGCCTGGATACACTCTCACCGGCAAAGGATAAAGGGAACCTGTTTTTCGCAAAATACTTTCCCCTGGACATAAAAGGAAACAACCGGCTTTCAGATGCCGGACCGGATATCGGAGCATATGAAAGAATCGAAAAATGAAATATTTCATCGTTATTGTTCTAGCGTCTCTTCTCCTTGCTGCGTCCTGTGAAAAGCAGCAGACCTCTGTTGTTTCTGATCCCAACCCGTATTATCGTATAATGTTCTATAATACGGAAAACCTCTTTGATGCAGTCAACGATCCGCTAATCAATGATGAGGAGTTCCTGCCAACGAGTACGAAAAAATGGACAGAGAAAAGATATCAGGAGAAACTGGATCATATTGCCAAAGTGATCCGTGACCTCGGCAACGACACCCTTCCAATCATGGTGGGCCTTTGTGAAGTAGAGAACCGGAAGACAGTCGATGATCTGATCGGTAAAACCTTCCTGAATGGATCGGATTATAAGGTAATTCATCACGAATCACCTGATTCCCGTGGTATTGATGTAGCCCTGCTTTATCGCTCACGGTATTTTCAATTGCTGGATTCACATTTTATCAAGATTCATTATCCAGTTGATACAACATTTAAAACGAGGGAGATCCTTTATGCTCATGGAATTCTTGGAGGGAAGGATACTATACATGTGTTTGTAAATCATTGGCCATCAAGGTCATCAGGAGAAGTCCAAACTCGGCCACTCCGTGTTTTTGTGGCAGAAACTGTAAAATCAAAAGTCGATTCAATTCTTTTGAAGAGTCCATCCGCCCAAATAGTGATCACCGGCGATTTTAACGATGAACCGATGGACCTGAGTGTGGTATCCGGACTGAAAGCCATGCTGACTTATGTTAATCCATCTCCTTCGAAATTGTATGACCTGACGAACCAGTTGAAAAAAGGCAAGCCCGGTGGCTCCTATAAATATAAGGGAACCTGGAGTACACTCGACCACATGGTGGTTTCAGGCTCTCTCCTTGATACCACTCGCATACTCTATTCAAAACCGGCGGATCTGCATGTTTTTCAGGCTTCATATCTGCTGGAAGCAGATAAGGAAAATCTGGGTGAGCGGCCGCTTCGAACTTATATGGGAAATTTCTATCAGGGCGGTTATTCCGATCATCTGCCGGTATATCTGGATATCCGGTACCGGAAGTGATTTAAATTATTGGTGGCGGCTTTTACCCACACCACCTGAACGGGCAACACTATAACCAAAAGTCCCGATTCTTTTGCCCATCACGCAATAGCTTCCATGTACATAGGCGATTAAGCCTGAATCAAGTATGTTGAGCTTTCCGGTGTCGGCATTAATCAGTTTTTCATTAACCTGGATATTAACCACTTCGGCCATGAACATGTGATGCGTGCCCAGCTCCTTGATATCAAATACTTTACATTCAATATTTACCGGCGATTCCATCACTATCGGCGCCTTGATCAGCTTTGATGGCCCCGGGGTGAGATTCGTTTCCTCGAATTTATTAAAATCCCTTCCTGATCGCACACCGCACCAGTCAACCTTCTTGGTCATTTCGATCGTGGTGAGGTTGATGACAAATTCTCCTGTACGTTTAATAATCGGGTAGGAGTGTCGTTCGGGCCTGACTGAGATATAGCACATGGGCGGATTGGTGCAGATAGTGCCTGTCCAGGCTATCGTTACCATATTGTATTCGCTTTCAGTCTCACCGCAGCTAACTAAAACTGCAGGTAACGGATAGACCATCGTTCCGGGTTTGAAATCAGTTTTCATGATTGTTCATTTATTGGTTTCAGCCCGAGTTTAATTCCATTCTCCATCATGAGGGCCCAAGCTTCCTCTCTGTTATTATGGATAACGCCATCAAGGATAGCATCCTTAATGGCATTTTTAATATCACCCACAGCCCTGCACGGGGGAATACCAAAAGTTGCCATGATTTCTTCACCGCTGATAGGAGGTTGCCAGTTTCTAACCCTGTCCTTTTCTTCTATCTCAGTGAGTTTCTGACGAACTAATTGAAAATTCCTCAGGTAACGTTCCACTTTATCCTTGATACCTGAAGTTATGTCAGCTTCGCAAAGCGTCATCAGGTCATCAATATCATCGCCCGCTTCAAACAATAATCTCCGCACGGCAGAGTCCGTTACAATTTCCTGCGACAGAACGACCGGACGCATGTGCAGGTTAACCATCTTCTCGACAAATTTCATTTTTTCATTCATCGGAAGCTTCATCCTTCTGAAAATTTCGGGAACCATTCGTGCTCCGTAATGATTATGGCCATGAAATGTCCATCCTGCCTCAGAATCAAATCGTTTGGTCAGAGGCTTGGCAATATCATGCAGTAGGGTAGCCCATCTCAACCAGAGGTCATCGGTATTCCTTGATATATTATCCAGCACACGTATGGTATGCAGAAAGTTGTCCTTATGACGGATTAATTTTCGTTCTTCCACTCCCTTCAACGCAAACAGCTCGGGAAATACAATTTCAAGCAGGCCGGTGCCATCCAAAAGCTTAAATCCAATCGAGGGTTTGGAGGATAAAATGATTTTATTCAATTCATCGGAGATCCTTTCCGCCGATACAATTTCAATCCGGTGCCTGTTTCTGGTAATCGATTCAATGGTTTCCTCAGCGATATGAAACTTTAATTGTGCGGCAAATCTTACAGCCCTCATCATTCTGAGGGGATCGTCTGAAAATGTGATATCAGGATCCAACGGTGTGCGGATAATCCCATCCTCCAAATCTTTCACCCCTTCAAAAGGATCGATCAGCTCACCATAATTAGCTTTGTTCAGACTGATAGCCAGTGCATTAATCGTGAAATCCCTTCGCTTCTGGTCATCCTCCAGCGTGCCGGTCTCCACTTCGGGTTTTCTGGATTCCGGTATATAAGATTCGCGCCTGGCACCTACAAATTCAATATCGAGATCTTTATACCTTATCATCGCTGTCCCGAAATTCTTGAAAACCTGAACCTTGGAGCTTCCAAGTTTCTTTGCGACTTTACCGGCCAGGTCCATGGCGTTGCCTACCGCCATGATGTCAATATCCTTGGATGGACGGTGCAGGAGCAGATCCCGAACATACCCTCCAATTACATATACATCAATGCCTTCCACGGCAGCTTCGTCTGAAACAATTTTAAAGACTGGATGATTGAGCTCTTTCAGCAGTGGGAATGACATATCTTTCATTAAAACTGACAAAATTACCAAATTTTAGGTGTCAGCGAAAAAGGCACAAATATTGATATATGCAAGTATATGAATAATTAGATTAACAGATAATTTTTTACATTGTTCTAAACAAAAAGAAAAGGGATTTGTATAACAACTAAGAATGAGGAAGGGTAAAAAATGGCACTCGAACATTTGACATTAGAAACATTTAAGACGAAGGTTTTCGATTTCGAAAAAAACACCGAATGGAAGTTCGAAGGAACCCGTCCGGCAGTAGTTGATTTTTATGCAGATTGGTGCGGGCCATGCAAAATGGTTGCTCCGGTTCTTGAAGAACTGGCTGTGGACTACCAGGGGAAAATTGACATTTTCAAGGTAGATACTGAAGCAGAAAGAGAATTGGCAAGCATGTTTGCGATTCAGAGCATCCCTTCTATTCTGTTTATTCCGATGGATGGCCAGCCGGCAATGGCTAAAGGCGCGATGCCAAAGGAATCTTTTAAACAAGCTTTTTCAGATGTTTTAAAAATTGAGATAGAGTAAATTTGTGATTTTGGTTTGTTTGGTTTGGGTTTAGCCGGCCGGGATTTATTCCGACCGGCTTTTTTTTCTAATTTTGTATCGTCCTCTAAGGGGGTGCCTTAATATTACGGGCTGAGATCATACCCTTAGAACCTGATCCGGATAATGCCGGCGAAGGGAGAACGGCCACGGGGACTTATGGCCTGGCTATAATTGTTAAAACGATGATTAAAAGGATTATGCTTATTGCAGCATCCTGCTTCGTTGTTCTGTCGGCTTCCGCACAGCTAACGATTACCGGGACAATTACTAACGAGCAGGATCAGCCCCTCGCAGGGGCAAATGTAGTGGTGGATCATACCCTCCTGGGTGTGATGTCGAATGTTGACGGAACCTTCAGACTGAAAAACCTGGTTCCGGGAAAGTTTACAATCTCTGTTACCTATCTGGGTTATCGCAAACAGGAGTACCAGCTGGATCTCAAGGACCCTGAGAACATAAGGATAAAAATGCAGCCTGAAGATTTAATGGCCGATGAGGTGATCATCCACGGCACAAGAGCAGGGCAGAAAGATCCGGTCAGCTTCACCAACCTATCGAGATCTGATCTGAAAGCAGAAAATCAGATCCGTGATATTCCATTCCTCCTTCTGAATACGCCGTCGGTTGTAGCAACCTCTGACGCTGGAACCGGGGTAGGGTATTCAGCGCTTAGGATCAGGGGTACCGATCCTTCGCGTATTAATGTAACTATCAATGGAGTGCCTTTTAATGATCCTGAGTCCCATGAAGTCTATTGGGTGGATATTCCGGATATCGTTTCATCCACTGAAAATATCCAGATACAAAGAGGGGTGGGATCTTCAACGCAGGGAGCGGCTGCCTTCGGTGCTAATATCAACTTTCAGACTCTCGCGTTGAACCCATTGCCAGGCGCTGAAATTAATTCATCAGCAGGGTCATTCAATACCTGGAAAACCACTCTGAGCGCTGGTACCGGATTGATAAACGATCATTTCAGCATGGATGTTCGCCTGTCGAAAATACACTCGGATGGATTTATCGACCGTGCTTTTACAAATTTGGCTTCGGCCTATATTTCAGGCGGGTATTTTTCGGATAAGAATATTATCAAAGTGACTTTCTTCACCGGCAAGGAAAGAACCTATCAGGCCTGGGACGGGGTACCCTCGGAATTGCTTCTGACCGACCGGACCTATAACCCGTATACCTATAAAGATGAGGTAGATGATTATCTCCAAAACAATGCTCAGCTTCATTGGTCGCGCAAGGTTAATCAGCATCTCGATTTTTCCCTGGCCTTTCATTATACCGGAGGCTCAGGATATTATGAGCAATATCGTGAAAATGAAACTCTGGCTAACTACCTGATCAATCCGGTTATTATAGGTACTGATACGATCACTCAAAGTAATCTGGTACGCAGGCTATGGCTCAATAACAATTTCTACGGAGGGGTATATTCTCTGAACTATCACAAAAAGGCCTTTTCCTTAACCGCCGGAGGTGGCGTAAATCAATATGCCGGGGATCATTATGGCCGGGTGATCTGGTCGGAATTTGCTTCAAATGCTGCTCCCGACCACGAATATTATCTGAGCAGGGGATTAAAGAAGGAGGCAAGTCAATTTGTCAAGGTCAATTACCAACTGCTTCCACGATTTGGTTTATACGGCGACATTCAATACCGTTATATCAATTATCAGATTTCAGGTACCAACGACGACCTGAGTACGATTACGCAGGACCATCAATATCATTTTCTCAATCCCAAAATCGGGTTTACCTATGATATTACCGATATACAAAAAGCCTTTATCAGCTATTCGATTGCCCATCGCGAACCCACCAGGAGCAACTTTATTGATGCACCGGCTAATCAGGATATCAGGCCGGAAATGCTCCGCGATCTTGAAGTGGGATATAAAATCGATCAGCGCCCTGTTTCTGCCAATTTCACTTTTTATTGGATGGATTATACCGACCAGCTTATCCTGACCGGTCAGATCAATGATGTCGGGGCCCCGATTATGGTTAACATTCCATCGAGTTATCGGGCCGGGCTGGAATCTTCCCTCCGCATCAATCCTGTAAAATCTGTTCAGCTGGAACTCAACCTTACTCTGAGCAAAAATAAAATCAGGAATTTTACCGAATATGTTGATGATTGGGATACCGGCATTCAAAAGGTGACCAACCTGGGAACCACCGACCTGGCATTTTCGCCTGAAATTATTACAGGAGGCCGATTAACATGGTTGATTTTGAGCGATTTGCGCTTTACCTTTGATAGCCATTTTGTCGGGCGGCAATTTATCGATAACACCTCAGATATAAGCCGGTCCCTAGATCCTTACTGGATAAATAACCTCTCCTTCTCGTGGACCATTAAGCCGCCGAAAGTCAAGGAACTCATGTTGTTTCTCCAGGTAAATAATCTGCTTAACCATCAATACGAAACCAATGCCTGGGTTTATAGCTATTATTATGAAGGGCAGCGTAATAAAATGGACGGATATTTTCCTCAGGCAGGGATCAATTTCATGGCAGGACTCAGAGTCAAGCTATAACCAGATTCCGAATCCTATGACGGGACTTGCGTAAGGGTAAAAACGTAAAGTTTGAATCGACGGGTCTAATTGCAACAGATAACCAGCCTGTGCACCAAGGGTGAAACTCCATCGGTTTCCGATGAGGAAGGAGAATCCCAATTCACCGCCCACACCAAGTGAATAATAGGGACTTAATTTCTGGTAATGAAAGGAAGGCGTAAGTACTGGAGCAATATAAAATCCTCGCGGACCTTCCTGGTTATTTTTTGAAACAAAATGATACAGACCTGATAGTTCGACACCAACAGAAGTGAATTCGGTAGGCAGGTTTTCGGTACTTACAGCTAATTCCCATATTGAGTGGACTCTGAGGTCCCAATGCCTGTCGATTGAATATTCCAGGGTTAAAGGCAAGATGTTGATCCTGTACATGGGGGCGTAATTAACAGAATCCAACTTTAATCCCGGTTGCAGACCGATATAATAACGAACCTGATTTTCAGCAGGTTTATTTACTTCTTGTGCCTTAACCGAAAATGATGCCAGTAAAAGTCCGGTCGTAAGGAATAATGCTTTGTATTTCATAGACTTATAAATAAAATCGAAAAAAATAAATTTACTACTGTGCAATGCTCCACTTCAAAATACCTGAATCTCCAACCTCGGAATTCGAAATTCTAAATTCGAATTTCAACCATCTTACTTTCCTAACAACTTCCGTGCCTCCGGTACCAACACACTGGCCCAAACCCGATAACCTGCAGCTGTCAGGTGGATAGCATCATCCGACATTAGCCCCTCAACCAGTGATCCATCGGGATTGATAAACTTTTTATCCATGTTCTGGTAAAAAACATTTTTCCCATTGCTTAACCCATGGATGATTTCATGTACCTGCCTGTATTTCTGCCGGTTCGGATCCTTACTGTTGATGCCTGCCGGGAGTGGCCCAAAAAGGATAATCTTTGTTGAAGGCGCCTTTTTCTGCAGGGCCCTGACAATGGATTGAATCCCATCGGCAATTTCTTTGGCGCTGTTTTCCTGAAAATTATTTACCCCGATTTCCAACGCAACGACTTTGGGTTTTACCTTATCGAACTCACCATTCAGCACACGCCATAAAACATTTTGGGTGCGGTCACCGGAGATCCCGAAATTCCCGGCATTCAGCGGTTTAAAAAGGGAATCCCAGATTTCCGGAACCGGCGACAAAACCGACCTGCCTTCACCGCCCCATCCCTGGGTGACCGAATTACCAAGCAATACCAGGTCAACCTTGCGATCCAGCCCGATCTTGTTTATTTCATCAAACTCGGAATACCAATCCTTTCCTTCACCCCAACCGGCTAAAGCTCCGCGGCATTCTGCTCCCGGAGCAGGTAATACCGCTGTGTTAAGGTATCCGGAGCTATGCAGTTTATCGCGCTGGAATAATGACCGGTAAATTTGTTCCACCATTTCGGCAGCACCTAAAGAATTGGGATGAACATCATCTGGGAAGGCCCACTTAAAGGGAAGCAGAGGTGTGTAAAGATCAATGTATGAGCACTTGGTGTCTTTGGCTATATCTTTGATCATCGGAATAATCCGGTCCCTGACGATGGAATCGCGAATGCCCCATTTGTCAGGTACAAAAACCGGTACCGGTAGGGCCAGCAGGATACGAGGTTTTGATTCCAGGTCTTTAAAGGCCACGATCATATCAGTATAATCCTTCTCAAATTCGTCAGCAAATTTCCAGTTCTGGGGTTTCGAATCATTTGTGCCCAGCTTAATAATGATAATATCGGGATTGAAATTCATCACAGCCTGATATTCAGGTTGATTCCAATAAGGTCGATCTCCTTTGCGAAGCATCGTAGCTCCTGATACTCCAAAATTTTTAACGTCATACCTTGATCCCAGCCAGGCTTGCAACTGTGCGGGGTATGATAGTTTTTCCCGGTTGGCAATGCCTGATCCATAGGTTATTGAATTTCCTACACAGGCAATTTTAACCACTTGCTGGGCATACAAAACGACTGTGCCCAGCATACAAAAAAATAATATCGAAATCAGTTTCTTTCTCATTCCATTTCTCCCAGAATCTTCTCAACCTCTTTCTCAGCGGTGTGGAGCTTCTTTTTACATATTCGAACTAATTCGTTCACTCTTTTCAACTTGTTACCCAGATCATCAACATCGAGATCCTGGCTCTCAATCTTCTTAAGGATAGCTTCGATCTCCTCAATCGCCTGCTTATAACTCACCACTTTCTCTTCCATCTTGTCTCTTTTTTTTTGTCTTCCGTCTTTCGTCCTTCGTCCACCGATCTTCTTCCTCGTCTCCCGATCTAATATCCGTATACCTTCCCTGTCATCTTCTCAGCAGACACCTTGAAAATTAACACATTACGAATCGAGGGCTCAGAGAATTCGTAGATTTCGCCTGAGAACTTGACCATAAACAGCTGCATGATACGATACTTCTCATCATAGTCGTCGATAAATTCAGCTTTCCCAAAGACATTCAAACTTTTAAATTTCATGCCCCAGGAACAGCCCACTTCCTTATGCCTGTGAAAAAGTTCATTGCCGGTATTAATATTGATGCACACTGCCGGGTTGCTTTTCAAAACTTCAAGCTTATGCCCTTCGGGTGCAGCATGCAGGTAAAATACTCCGGGCTCATAGGCGAAGTTCATCGGGAGTACATAGGGATTATTGTCTTCTGCCATTCCCAGATAACAAACCTGCGCTTCATGGATGATCTTCTCCATCTCATCCATTTTCGATAGCATTCTCGGTCTTAAGTTCATTTTAACTTATTTTAGAATTGATAAGTCCATCGCTTAACCGTGTGTAGATCAAATCACCAATATCTACCTGCTTAACAGATTTTACTGGTTTGCCGTCTTTCAGTGTTATCGAGTAGCCCATTTTCAGGATATTGACAGGATCTTTCAATGTTGCAATCTGCTCATAGCGTGCAAGCTTATCTTGCTGAATCCTGAAACAATGAGCCACAGAGCTCTTCGATCGCATAAGCAGCTGCGATAAGGCCAGCTGCTTATAATCCCGGTATCCTCTGATCCGAAGCCGCATGCCTTCCATAATGCCCGACAGAGCGTTTTTTTCATCGGCAAGATAGGATTCAACCTGATCGATGGTCGATTGAACTGAGTCGTCAAGACGTGCCTCAAACTCCCCGACACGGCTGATCAGGAATTCAGCAACTGCCGTTGGTGTTTTACATCGGGTATGAGCCACCATGTCGATGATGGAGTCGTCCTGCTCATGACCGATCCCGGTAACCACCGGCATGGGGAATTGGGCCACATTCAAACCTAATTCATAATCATCAAAACTGCTCAGGTCGAGTTTCGATCCGCCACCGCGTATAATCACCACTGCATCGAAAAACTGTCCGTGTGCAGCAACGGTATCCAGTGCTGCAATGATGGAGCTGCTGGTTTCTTCTCCCTGCATAACAGCTGGGAAAAGGTGGGTATAGAATACAAAACCGTGCTGATTATTATGCAGTTGATCATTGAAGTCGCCATATCCGGCTGCAGTTGGGGAGGAAATAACGGCAATTTTCTGCGGAACGAGGGCAAGTTCCAGCTCTTTATTCATTTCAAAAATTCCGGCTTCCTGGAGTTTCCGAATGATCATCTGGCGTTTACGGGCTAGGTCACCCACCGTAAAGCTGGGCTCGATATCTCTGATATTAAGACTGATAGAATATATTTCATGGAATTCAATATCCGCTTTTACGAGAATCTTAATTCCTGGCATTAATTCCTGACCGGTTGCGGATTCAAAAAATGGACGCAGCATACGGTAGGCCGACGACCAGATGGTGGCCCTCGACCGGGCAAGTATCTTGTTCCCGTCGGGTTCTTTTTCGATCAGCTCGAGATAACAATGACCATTGCGGTTGACAGAGAAATCACTGATTTCAGCCACCACCCAAACGGGTCCGGGAAATCCCGCCTGCACTATCAGGCGTATTTGCCGGTTTAATTCAAAAAGCCCCAGGGGTTCCTGCTCCGTCATGCTTGAGGATGTGAAGATTATTGCGAAACCTTGATTACCCGCTGCTGATGGTGCGATGTTTTTGTAATGATACGAAGGAAATAAACTCCGGTCGGAAGATGCTGAAAATCATTTATTTCGATATGGTTTATCGAAGTATATCCGACAACCACCGGTTTTGAATAAAGCAATTCTCCGGTGGAGCTGATTAATTCTATCGTAATGCCTTGCGCGTCGTGGGAATAAAATTCGACGGTGAGTTTATCGGCAAATGGGTTTGGAAAAACGCCAAACAGCGACTCATTACCCAATTTTACCGGATCAATGCCCTGGATCAGGAACCATGCCTTGCCATAATCGGGAAGGCCGTAGCCAAGCAGTGAATCCGGAGAGGTTGACTGCGATGCGCTTGCCTGGATGGCATTAATAATCTGAACCGGGCTGAGGGTACGATTGGCCTGCCATAAACAAGCGGTCAGTCCGCAAACCAGAGGCGAGCTGAAGGAAGTACCGCTGCCCCGGATGATTGTACCGCTGGTGCTGACCAGCGCCGTATAAGATCCTTGTCCTGAAATATTTGGTTTGATCCGCTTATCGTAAGTTGGCCCCGTGGAGCTGAAATAGGCGTATTTTCCAAGAGAGTCTACTGCCCCGACGGTGAGAATGCTGTCGGCATCTGCAGGTGCCGTAATATAATGCCACGCCTTATTCCCCTCATTGGCGGCACTCGAGCAAACCAGAATGCCTTTACGGCTGGCGATAGTAGCGGCCAGCGAAATACGGGTGGTTCTTCCGTTCATGTCTGAATATTTATGATTCATCGCCGGATTGTCGAATTCGGAATATCCGAGGGATGAATTAATCAGATCAGCGCCAACGCTATCTGCATATTCAGCGCCGGAAACCCAATTATCTTCTTCAATGGGATATTCACTGTTGGCATCTTCAGTAATCAGCAGATAGAAGGATGCTTTTGGGGCACTGCCTACCATTTGCCTTGGCAGGTTGCTGCCCATGATCGATAAAACCTGGGCTCCATGCTGCTCTCCGTCAAAAGCAACAGGTCTGTGATTTACGAAATCCCAGTTCCCAAGAATTTTATTCTTCATCCAGAGGGAATCAAAGGCATGGTTTACGTTGACATTTCGAAACCCTGCGTCCAGTATGGCAATGATCATCCCTTGTCCCTGAAATCCCTGATTGTGAAGTATATGTCCATTTAACATGCCAATCTGACGTGTTCCCTGGCCATATTGAAGGACGGTGGTATCAGTTAAACTCCCTCCAAAAGAAGTGGAAAAGAATTCAGAAGCGAATTTGTTTTCGTTAGTCCGGGCCGACTTTAAAGCACTAACTGACTTAAGCTGCTTGACAAATCCCAGGTGGCGGATTTTTTCAAGAAGTTGCGTATCCGTTGTAGCTATGGTGACTGCATTAAACCACTTCGACCGGTTCAAAACAGTAACGCCCAATTTCTGTAGTGAATCAGGATAGGCCGGATCAATCGGTAAATCATCGTCTGTAATGGAAACATGGTAACGGGCCCTCCGTTCCAGGGCACGGTCGGATAAAAAATCTTTTGGCTGGCTGATAACAAAAGGAGTATGTGCCTTATTGCTGAATTGTACCCAGTATTTACCGGGTGCCGTCTGCGGTACTGCTTTTAAGGATAAAAGCACTATTACCAATAAGATTCCTGCCTTTTTCATATCCGATCCATTTATCAATATGTGAATATATCATTATCTGACCAGCAAACCCTCCGGATTATTCAGAAAATCCTGCGGATCCTTCAAAAGTGTTTTGTTCTTTTCGTACCGCTCAAATGTTTCCCGCTGCCTTGCATTCAGAATCTCAGGATTCAGCAACTTTCCATTTTTGTAATTCAGAACATAATCTTTATCGCCCCCGGGCTTGAAATAGTCCCATTTCCCCGTTTTTAAACCTGTGTCGTAGATTCCCTGAACTTCAGGAAGGCCATCCGGGAAAAGTAACTGGTAAGGCCCGTGAATATTCCCGACGCGGTAATTGATTTTTGCCTGTGGTTTGTTGTCGGGATAAAAAATTATCTGAAGGCCATTCAGCTGGTTGTTTGTCCAGTGAGTTTGTTCCAGGAGAGTTCCGTTGCTGTCGTACCGGAGCGCCTCCCCGTGGACTTTCCCCTTGTTATAATTGATGCGGTAAATCGGTTTGCCTTGTCCGGAATAAAAAGACCACAAACCATCTTTCACCTGATTCAGGTATACTCCTTCGGCCCTTAATATTGCTTCCGTGTCATAAAGCCTGGCTGCAACCCTCATTCCGTCGGGTTGATAATTCATTTCAGCGCGGATTTTTCCATTCGGATGAAAGCGGAAAAAACGGCCAACCGGGTGTCCATCGCGAAAATATCCTTCATAAACTTTCACGCCCGAAGGATCCTTAGAAACCCAGTATCCGGTTTTCTTTCCTTTACTATCTAACTGATTCACGGTATCTTGCTGGCCATTTACCTGAAGGGTGAATCCGAGTAGTAGTATAATAATCAGTCGCCACATAACATTTGTTTCTATGCAAAAATACAAAGGGTTGCGCTCAATTGAACGCAACCCTTTGTCAGTTTATTTTATGACCCTGAATATCTGACTATTTCGAGCCAAGATATTCTGCAACACCGGCTGCGGTAGCTTTCATTGCCTTATCGCCTTCATGCCAGTTGGCAGGACAAACTTCACCGTATTTTTCGAAATGATGCAGGGCATCAACCATACGCAAAGCTTCATCAACACTGCGACCAAGTGGCAGGTCGTTGACAACGCTGTGACGGACAACGCCATTTTTATCAATCAGGAAGAGACCGCGGAAAGCCACGGCTCCACCGGTGAATGCCAGGTTGCCATTATCATCATAATCATAATCGCCGGCCAAAACACCAAAGTTGTATGCAATGGTTTTTGTCAGGTCTGATACGATCGGGTATTTTACACTCTTGATACCTCCATTCTTCAGCTCGGTATTTAACCATGCCCAGTGGGAGAATTCTGAATCTACCGAGCAGGCAACAACAGCTACACCGCGTTTTTCGAATTCAGCGAGTTTTTCCTGAAAAGCCAAAAGCTCAGTCGGACAAACAAAAGTGAAATCAAGCGGATAGAAAAAGAATACAACATCTTTCTTTCCGAGATACTGCTCAAGTGAAAATCCTTCAACAATATCATTGCCGTTAACTACTGCATTTGCAGTGAATGCCGGTGCTTTTTTGCCTATTAAAGTCTCCATAAATTTTTATTATTTTTTGATTTGTTTCTTAAACATCCTTGTCAGTTAAAAGTTCCGCGACCGGTTAATTTATTTTACTTCTTCAAAATCAACATCGGTAACTTCAGAATCTTTGCCTGGTCCTGCACCCTGTCCGGCTCCCGGTCCTGGTCCATGCTGACCTTCACCCGGCTGCGGTCCGGCCTGGTTTCCTTGTTTGTACATTTCTTCAGAGGCGGCCTGGAATACCATATTGAGCTCAGCGGTTGCCTTATCGATACCGTCAATATCCTGATTTTTGTGAGCTTCTTTCAATTTTGCCAGAGCATCTTCAATTTGAGGCCTTTTATCAGCCGGCAGTTTGTCACCAAACTCCTTAAGCTGCTTTTCTGTCTGGAAAATCAAGGTGTCGGCATGATTAAGCTTGTCGATTTTTTCGCGCTGAATGCGGTCTTCATCAGCAAATTGCTGGGCTTCGTCTCTCATTCTTTTGATTTCGGCATCAGTCAGACCGGAAGAAGCTTCGATACGGATTTTCTGTTCACGGCCCGTGCCTTTATCTTTAGCTGAAACATGGAGAATTCCGTTTGCATCGATATCAAAAGTTACTTCGATCTGTGGAATACCGCGCGGAGCTGGTGGCAGTCCGTCGAGGTGGAACCTGCCGATGGTGCGGTTTTGTGCAGCCATCGAGCGTTCGCCCTGTAAAATATGTATCTCAACCGAAGGCTGACTATCAGCCGCGGTGGTAAAAGTTTCTGCTTTCTTGGTTGGGATGGTCGTGTTCGACTCGATAAGTTTCGTGAAAACGCCGCCAAGAGTTTCGATACCCAAGGAAAGAGGAGTAACATCAAGCAGAAGAACATCATGAACTTCTCCGCTGAGAACACCACCCTGAATAGCTGCTCCGATAGCCACAACCTCATCCGGGTTAACCCCTTTTGAAGGAGTTCTTCCAAAGAATTCTTCCACTATTTTCTGAATTGCCGGAATCCTGGTCGAACCACCAACGAGAATCACCTCGTCGATTTTGGCGTTAGTAATTCCTGCATCTTTCATGGCTTTACGACAAGGTTCAATGGTCGACTGAATCAGTTTGTCGCAGAGTTGTTCAAATTTTGCACGTGTCAATGTCTTGACAAGGTGTTTTGGAATACCGTTGACCGGCATGATATACGGAAGGTTGATTTCCGTTGATGTGGAACTCGAAAGTTCGATTTTAGCTTTTTCAGCGGCTTCTTTTAATCTCTGCAGAGCCATAGGATCTTTGCGCAGATCAATGCCTTCATCTTTCAGAAAATCTTCGGCCAGCCAGTCGATCACCATCTGGTCGAAATCGTCACCACCGAGGTGGGTGTCGCCGTTGGTTGATTTTACTTCGAAAACACCGTCGCCCAAATCCAGTATCGAGATATCGAATGTTCCACCACCAAGGTCGAAAACGGCAACCGTCATGTCTTTGCCTTTTTTGTCCAGACCATAAGCCAATGCTGCTGCAGTAGGTTCATTGATGATCCTGCGAACTTTCAAACCTGCAATTTCGCCGGCTTCTTTGGTTGCCTGGCGCTGCGAGTCGTTAAAGTAAGCCGGAACGGTAATTACGGCATCAGTAACTTCCTGTCCGAGATAATCTTCTGCGGTCTTCTTCATTTTCTGAAGCACCATTGCGGATATCTCTTGCGGTGAATACTTGCGGTCTTCGATCACAACACGCGGAGTGTCATTCTCACCCTGAAAAACTGTAAAGGGAACGCGTTTAATTTCTTTGTTAAGATTGCTGTACCGCTCACCCATAAATCTTTTTATCGATGAAACGGTTTTTGTTGGATTGGTAATTGCCTGCCTTTTAGCTGGATCACCAACTTTACGTTCGCCGTTTTCGATGAAACCTACGACTGAAGGAGTCGTTCTTTTTCCTTCGCTGTTAGGAATTACTACAGGTTCATTCCCTTCCATTACGGCCACACACGAATTCGTGGTTCCGAGATCTATACCTATTATTTTGCCCATGATTTCGGGATATCAATTATTAGTTATCCCAACCATTCAAGCATTGTGCCAATCGGATAATTGTGACAAAACGACAGAGCGTGATTAGAACCCGGTATAATAATAGTCGTTCTGACTGTCAGCAAACCTTAAATGTTTGGTGTAGATCCCATAGGCTAGGGAATCGATGGAATGTTCCGACAGCGATTTTCCCAATACAGACTGTACAAACCGTGCGGAAAACAATCCAATGCCATTAGCGATATTGGTAAACACCGGTTTTTCTTTCGGAAGGCCGTTGTCAACTTTGTATATCTCCATATAAGTATACAGTTCCTCTGCGCCAACGGTGAAAATAAAGTCGATGGCTTTTTTATCCGCCAGGCGCTGAACATCCGGCGCCGGTGCAAGAATTTTATTCCCGATCCATTTATAGAAATTGCGTTGTAACACCTCGGAGGTCATCAGTTCACCGCCGACCCCGGATTCTGTGGTATACTGACCGATATTCCAATCCGCATGCAGGAAACTGGTATCCCGGTTAACCACTTCAAGATAGTGAAACCGGATCATCAGATGGTAAATCCGTGTAAATGGAGCTGATATCCACTGAACCGTCTGATAATTATCATAACTCGAAAAAGGCAGGTTTTTCTTGAACCCTTCCGGCTTAACAACCTTGAAATCGCTGACAGTATGAGTTGATGCTGTGATTTCGGTTCCAGTGGATGGTATCCTGATATTCAGGCGATACTCCTGATTTCCCAGTATCGGGGATTGCAACCGGTATAAGTAATTGGGATCATTCGAGAATATGCCGATATCCCTCACGGGAGCTGTAACCAGTTCCATCGGAAAACGTTCCTTCATCTGGCCATCGGCCCATCTTTCGATAACCACTGTGGCATCTTTATAATAGATGGAATCTGTTTGCTGAGCCATGTCGTAGGCGCTCCCTTCGCCCAGGAATGACTTTTCGAGCCTCAGATACTGGGTTGAGTCCTTGGGATTGATCACACAATAAACCACCGGTACCACATTATATGGAGCCATAACAACAAGGTTATCACGGCACGATAACAGTGATGCAGAAATCAGGATAAGCAATATAAACCGGCGTATGCTCAAAATAATCATACCTTTGCAAAGTATAAAATTAGTGAATTAACCGTATTGTAAAGAAGCATATCATGTCAGTTCATCAGCAGATAAAAAGAGTTACTACTCATGTTCTTCAGGAAATGAAGTCGAGGGGCGATAAGATCGCTATGATCACTGCTTACGACTATTCCATTGCAAGGATTCTGGACAGCACCGAAATTGATGTGGTTTTGGTGGGAGATTCAGCCTCAAACGTGATGGCCGGTTTCGAAACGACACTGCCGATTACTCTTGATCAGATGATCTATCACGGGGCATCAGTGGTACGAGGTATTTCAAGGGCTCTTGTTATTGTGGATATGCCCTTCGGCACTTATCAGGGAAACTCCAAGGAAGCGCTTCAATCGGCCATTCGCATCATGAAGGAAACAGGTGCAGGAGGAGTGAAATTGGAAGGTGGCGCGGAAATCGTTGAATCGGTTGAACGAATCCTTTCTGCCGGGATACCTGTTATGGGCCATCTTGGTTTGACACCGCAGTCGATACATAAATTTGGAACTTATGTAGTTCGTGCCAAAGAGGAAGCCGAAGCTGAAAAACTGCTGTATGATGCCAAACTCCTCGAAGAAACAGGCTGTTTTGCCATAGTTCTGGAAAAAATTCCAGCCGCTTTGGCTGCCCAGGTCACTGCTTCCATCAGAATCCCGACTATTGGTATCGGTGCCGGCTCACCTTGCGACGGCCAGGTGCTGGTATTGCATGACATGCTGGGTATTACACAGGACTTTTCGCCTCGTTTTCTCCGCAGATATCACAATCTTTTTGAAGAGATTAAAGGAGCGATGGCAAGATATATCACCGATGTTAAGGAAATGAACTTCCCTAACGAAAAAGAACAATACTGAGGAAGGTGAGGAGTTTAATAGGTGAGGAGTTAATAGGAAAATAGGTTATGGAGATAATATACGAGGATAATCATTTAATTGTAATTAATAAGGAATCGTCTGACCTGGTGCAGTCTGATGCCACTGGTGATGAGGTTTTGGGCGATCGGGTTAAGGCATATATCAAGAGGAAATACAAGAAACCCGGTGATGTGTTTTTAGGAATTGTTCACCGGCTCGACAGGCCTGTTACGGGAGCAGTGATTTTTGCCCGTACCAGCAAGGCCCTCACTCGTATGAATCAGATGTTCAAGGACCATGAGGTAAAAAAAACCTACTGGGCGGTGGTTAAAAACCGACCTGAAAATGAAGAGGGCGAACTGGTCCATTATTTACTGAAAGATGAAGAGCACAATAAAAGTTATGCCTATCCGAAACCTAAAGGTAAAGCCAAAGAAGCCCGGCTGACCTACCGGTTGATTGGCACCACAAATAACTTTTATCTATTGGAAGTTGATCTTCAAACCGGCCGTCACCATCAGATCCGCTGCCAGCTGGCAAAAATCGGCTGCCCTATAAAGGGCGACCTGAAATATGGATTTGCACGGTCGAACCCTGAGGGTGGAATTCACCTGCATGCACGTAAAATCTGTTTTACGCATCCCGTAACAAAAGAACCGGTGGAGATTATAGCCGATCCTCCGCAGAATGATCAGCTGTGGCTGGAGTTTATGGAACAAACTTCGTCGCCGTTCCGTCAGAGTAAGAATTTGAGAGGCAGCAGGTAATCCGGCGTATCAACTTTTACCATTCTGTTTTTACCGGCCATCCATACTTCAAAGGGGATTTCCTGTCGCTCGGCCGATTCGACCATCACCTGCCTGCAGGCCCCGCAAGGATATACCGGCTCATCGGTTTGCCTGTCATTCTGTTTGGCAACCAAAACCATTCTCTTTATCGGGATGTCAGGATAATTTGCCTGAACAAAAAACAAACCGACTCGTTCAGCGCATAATCCCGAAGGGTACGCTTTGTTTTCCTGATTATTCGATGTAAAAATCTGTCCATCAATTAGTTCTATTGCAACCCCCACGTGAAAACCCGAGAATGGCGCATAGGCAAGGTCAGCCGAAGCGAGGGCCTTTTCCACTAATGAGGTAATTCCCGCATCCATGATCTCTGAAGGACTGAATTCAATATAGGGTAGGCGGATTTCCTTGGATTGCATGCTTTGTGTTTTGTTCAAATGTAAGAAATAAATAGTTTGGCTATCTTGGCAACCAAAATTCTAAGGAACCCCACTGATGATCTTTCGTAAATTCATTCGATTATTTTTCCCGCTGATATTTGTATTTCAATCTGTTGCGGTTATCGCCCAAACCGATACCGCCTATCTTAGCTATATCCGGAAATGGTCGGATGCAGCGGTTTCCGAAATGAATTACAGCAAAATCCCGGCAAGCATTATCATGGCTCAGGCACTTCATGAATCGAGATTCGGAACCAGCGAGCTGGCTGTTAAGGCAAACAATCATTTTGGTATTAAATGCCAGACCGGCTGGTCAGGCAAGACCTATAAATACCAGGACGACGATGCTAATAATTGCTTTCGATTATATGATTCGGTGGCCCAGTCATACCGCGACCATTCGGATTTTCTGCTGACAAGGCCCCGCTATGCGGCTCTTTTTCAGCTCGATCCAAATGATTATGTCGGATGGGCCAAGGGTCTTAAGCAGGCAGGATATGCAACGAATCCCAATTATGCAAGCATCCTGATCAAGCTGGTGGAAGATTATAAATTGTATCAGCTTGATAACAAGCGAACGGTGGTTGAGCCCATGAATTCAATTTCGGATGTTCAGATACCGAATAATATCCCGAATGGAACAGCGCCGGAATTAAGAGCAGGCCATCGCAACCGGATAAAATATGTGGTCGCTCAGCGTGGCGACAATGTTGAATCACTCACCAAAAAGCTCGACTTGCTCGGTTGGCAGATCCGAAGGTACAATGAGATCCCAAGGAACAAAGATATCAAGCCCGGCCAAGTGGTTTTTTTGCAGCCTAAACGCCGACAGGCAGAACCAGGCTATACTCTTCATACCGTGGAAAAAGGGGAAACCATGTACAGCATTTCTCAGAATTATGGAATTCAGATGAAATGGCTCTACAAACGTAATGGGATGAAAATTGGCACTCAGCCAAAAGTGGGGCAGCAAATATGGTTAAGAGGGATGAAACCTACTAGCCAGCACTGAGAATCTGCTCACGAAAGCCGCGAAGGAATTCAGCAATAACCATCACTTTTTTACCGGCCTGCTGAAGTTTCTTTATCCGAAGGGCACCGGACCCTGTTTGTATCCACAATTTATTGGGCTTTTCGAACAAAACTTCACCCGGATACCCCCACTGTCCGTGAGGATCAATCTCTGTTTCAATGATTTTAATGCCGAAACTATAACCGGTATCTGTCAGAAATTGGGTCCATGCGCCTGGGACCGGCGATAACCCGCGTACCTGGTTGTGTATCTTCTGAGCCGGATCGGTCCAGATAATATGCCCATCCTCGCGGCTGAGTTTTGGCGCTTTCTGGAGAACCATGCCCGGCTTGATGATCTCATCCTGAGGAATAGGCTTTATCGTTCCTTCAGCAATCTCCTTTATGGTATCCAGTAATAGTCCTGCACCGGTAACCATAAGCTGGTCATGCAATTCCCCGGCTAAAGTGTTTTCTGTTAAAGTCACCCGGGTCTGCTTTAGTATATTACCCGTATCGATATCCTTTTCGATAAAAAATGTGGTCACTCCGGTTTCCAGATCGCCATTGATCAACACGCGGTTAATCGGCGCTGCCCCACGATATTGAGGAAGCAGGGATGCATGCAGGTTGACGGTGCCCAGGCGGGGCATGGCCCATACAACCTCGGGCAGCATTCTGAAGGCTACCACAACAAACAGTTCGCCGTTCAATGCCTGAAGGTCCTCGATGAAATAATCTTCCTTCAGACTGTCGGGTTGCAAAACCATCAGATCGTGATCTTCCGCATATCTTTTAACCGGCGACAATGTGAGCTGCAATCCCCTGCCTGCAGGCTTGTCAGGCGCTGTAACCACACCGGCAATCGGATATCCGGCCTGATACAGGGCATCAAGTGATGGAACCGCAAATTCGGGCGTTCCCATGAAGACTATGCGAGGAAGGTTATTGCTCATATTTTAGATTAGGTCAGCTCAGGGTCTGGAAAATCTAAATGCAAATGTAGAAAATGCCCCATTTTATCACGCTTGGTTTGCAGATAAAAAGCGTTGTGCGGGTTTGGCGATATCTCAAGTGCAACATTTTCAACAATTTGAATTCCATAGCCTTCAAGGCCGGCTCGTTTTTTCGGATTATTGGTGATCAGCCTGATTTTCTTAATTCCCAGATCTCGCAGAATCTGAGCCCCAACGCCATAATCCCGTTCATCTTCGTCAAAACCTAAATTGATATTGGCTTCAACGGTATCCTGACCCTCCTCCTGGAGTTTATAGGCTGCCATTTTATTGAACAAGCCAATGCCACGGCCTTCTTGATTCATGTATATCACGGCGCCTTTGCCTTCGCGGTCGATCATCTCCATTGCCTTGTGAAGCTGAGGACCGCAATCACACCGGTACGAACCAAAAATGTCGCCGGTAACGCAGGATGAATGCACTCTGACCAATACAGAATCGTTATCGGTCCATGTTCCTTTTACCAGTGCAATATGTTCCTGTCCGTTTGATTTCTGACGGTAAGGAATCAGATCAAAATTTCCGTGATCAGTGGGCAGGCTAACCCTTACTCCCCGGTCGATCAGGCTTTCCTGTTTCAGCCGGTAAGCGATCAGGTCCTTGATGGTGACAATTTTCAGCTCAAATTCCTGAGCTATTTTCAACAATTCCGGCAATCTGGCCATCGTGCCATCTTCGTTCATGATCTCAACCAGTACGCCGCCTGGCCTTAATCCTGCCAACCGTGTGAGGTCCACCACGGCTTCGGTATGACCGGCTCTGCGAATTACCCCTTTTTCCTGGCTGATCAGTGGAAAGATATGCCCCGGGCGCCCAAAATCTTCAGGTTTCGACCGCGGATCCACCAGCGCTTGAACTGTTTTGGACCTGTCCTGTGCCGAGATTCCGGAAGTGCAGCCCTGACCGAGCAGATCCACCGAAACGGTAAATGCTGTTTCGTGAAATGACGTATTTTTCCCAACCATCGGAGGAAGATCGAGCTCCTGGCAGCGTTCCTTTGGCAGTGGAGCGCAAATCAGCCCACGGCCGAACCGTGCCATGAAATTGATGGTTTTGGGAGTGGCTAGTTGTGCAGAGGCGATAAAGTCGCCCTCATTTTCGCGGTCCTCATCATCCACCACTATAATTATCTCGCCTTTTTTGATTGCCTCTATGGCATCCTCTATACTATCAAGGCCTTTATTGATGACGTTTGGTCGGTTGCCAGACATTCGTTTTTACCCCTTTCAGATATCGCGCCATTCCTAAAATTAATGCAAGGTTCATTCCAAGAAAATGGGTGACGAACCTTAAAATTCGAAAGTGCAAATTTAGCTTTTTTAGCAGATAATCTACGGCCGGAATCAGGAGAGCCCCCAGAAAGACAATTAAGAAAGACAGATAGACTGGAGAGACAGTAGACAGATAGACAAGAGAGACGAAAGACAGAAGAAGAAAGACAGGACCGAGCCAGCGAAGAACTTTATGGCTCAAAAAACAAAATGCCAGAGCTGGCCGGGCAGGGGAAAGAAGCTTGACGAAATGGCTGAGGTTTTGGAAGTTTCCAGTGGCAATGCGGATCTTTCGATTAAATTCGATGGATAAGTCGTTCGACACATCTTCATAAACCCGGGCATCGGGATTATTGACAGCCTGATATCCGGACTTAAAAACCTGCATGTTCAGGAAGAAATCATCCACGAGAAAGTTCTGTGGAATGGGAACAAATAATCTTTTTCTGATCGCAAAACACCCTCCGAACGGACCCATCATCACTCCCCAGAGTATGCTTTCCAGATGTTTGATTTTTACCTCCCGGGAGATATATGCTTTCTCCTGGAAAGATATCCCCTCGCGTTTCATTCCCAGATTAATCATCTGTGTATCAACTAATCCAATTTTCTGGTCACCAAAGGGAAGAGTGATCTGCGTGAGCGTATCCTGGTCGAAAATAACATTAGCATCTGTCAGGACAAGAATATCTCCATTCGCTGCCTCTGCCAGTTTATTAATCACATTTGGCTTGCCCTGCCTCTCATTAAAACGGAAAAATCGGATGGTTGGAAATTCAAGGGCCAGCTTTTCAATGATTTCCGGCGTACGGTCCGAAGAATTATCCGATCCAAGGATCAGTTCGAATTGCGATACTGGGAAACTGGTATTAAAAACCGAGCGGATTTTCTCTTCAATAACATCTTCTTCGTTATAAGCAGATAAAAGAATGCTTATGAACGGGGGAGCCTGCACTTCGACCGGAGAAACCAACTTCCGACGGCGGATCGCACCAAGCAGCTGCAGAATAAGGGGAAATAGCACATAGCTGTGGAATATTGCCAGTGCACAAAGCCAGAATAATATATTAGCTGCGGTGATCAATGGTCTTTAAAAAATCGGTGAATTGCCGGATAAGCACCTGATTATCAAAATTGGTTTTAACGAATTCCCTGGCGTTTTGTCCAATGGTTTGCCTCAACCCGGGGCTTTGGGCCAGAGTAATTACATGGTTGGCAAATTCTTCCGGCTGATCAGCAATGAAGGCTTCGTGGCCTCCGACAATTGGGATGCCCTCGGCGCCAATAGTGGTGGTAACAATAGATTTGCCGGCTGCCATATAATCGAGCAGTTTTATCCGCATGCCGCTACCGGAGAAAAGAGGGACAATGAATATGTCATGTTTGCTGATAAAGTCTTTTGCATCTGCTACCTCTCCATGGTAAACCACTCCGGGTGCCGATATATGTGCCTCGAATTTTTCTGGTGCATTTCGCCCGGCAAGATGGAATTCGATCCCGGGCCGGTGGCGCCTGATAATTGGCCAGACCTGGCTGATGAACCATTTAATTCCGTTCTCATTTGGCAGCCAATCGAGGGCTCCAAGATGTGCCACCGTAACACTGGCGACAGGTTTACTCTCCTGCCGTTCTTCATGGAGTTCCATTCCGGTGGGTAAAACATGGCAGGGCCGGGTATTGCCGAATTTGGCAAAGTGAGCTGCATCGCGGTCTGTAATCGGAACCAATGCATCATACCGGTTAATCAGCGAAAGTTCGAACCGGCGGATCCGGTTGGCCAGAATGGTAAGGTAAAATCTTTTTAATCCAACGGAAGATTTCGCAGTCCGGTCCCAAATCTCATATTCAATATTATGAGCCCGGAGTATGACTGGCACCGAGGTGCATGATCTTATGTCTTTAAGATAGAGCCCAGTGTAAATCTGGTCGAGGATAACAAAATCGAAATCGTTTTCGGCCAGCAGAATTCTTAATCGCACCCGGTAATCATCAGAAATAAACCGGACAGCATTATAAGGCAATCTTGAGAAGAAAAGGTTTAGCAGTGCTTTGCTCCATCTGGTTCGCGTATCCACTGGAATGACATCCACTCTCAGCCCAGCAATCTGGACGGTCGGAAACTGATCCTCATCCATAAAATGTTTGGAGGTATTCATCGCCAGAACAATCACCTCATGGCCGGCTTTGGTCAGTTCCCTGGCCAGCGTCAGGCTGGCTATGGCCCCGCCGTCGCGTGGCGGGTAGGGGACTTTATTGGTAAGTTGAAGGATTTTCATTTCTGGTAAATTCGTTTTATGGGCCGATTCTGAAAAATTTCCTGATGGCCACCAGATAGGTGTCTACTGATAATATGGCAGAATCGCGGGTTGATTTAATCGTTAGGTAAATCCCAATGATCAGCAGGATAAAGGTTGAACCCCACATTCCCAGCCAGACCGGCAACATTCCTGCCTTGGCATATTTTTCGCCGGCCAGTGAAACGATATGGTAGAAAATGAAGAACATGGTGGAAACGACCACCGGCGTGCCCAACCCTCCTTTTCGGATAATAGCGCCTAAGGGTGCGCCGATCATGAAAAATATCAGGCAGGCCAGTGAGAGCGTAAGTTTGCGGTGCCATTCAATCTGATACCTGTACATAAAGGCCTGATCATTGGAGTAAATTTCAGCAGCCGTCTTGATCATGGTTTGTGAGGTCCTTGCCAAACCGAGGGCTACATCAAGAATTTTTGATTTTTCGGACAACGGCAGGGAATCGTATACATTCTGGGTATTGATTCGTAAAGTAGCCAGCTTTTTCTGATGATCGTTAAGCGGGGTGATGGTGTCCTTTTTGTCAGCCATCTTGAAATACTGGTTACGGAGCAGTTCCTTGGTTACCCGGTCGCGCTTTTTGGTCATGGTAACCTTAAAATCAGAAACATACTTCGAGATTTCAGCCATATTCAGTCTCTTGTAGTTGTCCTTAAACAGGTCTTCCTTGGTCCGGTTTAATTCGCTGGAAGGTATTTTGAATAGGAATTGCTGCATCGCGAATTGATCGCGGCGGAAAGGCTTGTTTTTCTTGATTCGCAAATTATCGTCGAGCTGTTCGGAATATCCGTAACCGTTGTAAAGGGTAAGCATCAGGTTTCGCTTATCTTCCGTTTGGACGAGATAGCCTGAGTCGGCAATAGTTACCGAGGCATTGCCGACCTTGGCGGTATGGTCGTATATCATCAGGTCGTACAACATCTGGCTATTTTTTGATCGCCGTCCGATTTTCATGCTATAACCTTCCAAACCATTATAGAACTGTCCCTCCTTGATATCAAATTCCGGTCGCGCGTTTCGGATATCCAGCAGAAGGGTATAAAACTTCATGTTGGTTTTCGGTATCGTGTAGTTCGATAAGAGGAAGGCCCCGATTACAATGGCAATCGCCATATAAAACAGTGGCGCCATGATTCGGGTAAGTGATATGCCGGAGGATTTCAATGCATTGAGTTCTGAATGTTCCCCGAGATTTCCAAAGGTCATGATGGAAGCGAGTAATACGCCGAGAATCAGGGCCATAGGTATCAGGCTGGCGGAAACGTATGACAGCAACTCAACGATTACCGACCAGGAGAGTCCCTTTCCTACCAGTTCATCGATATATTTCCAAACGAATTGCAGGATCAGGATGATCATGGCAAGGCAAACCGTCATTACCAGAGGTCCGATATACGATCGGATCATATAGCGGTGTAATCTTTTCAAGGGTGGGAGGTGGATCAGGCAGATCCCAATTGGCTGAATAATTGCGAAATTTGTTTATCCCATAATCCTTTGGCGTCTTCCAGGTCGCTTTCTTCTGCAAAGTCAGTAATGGTAAGGGAAACGTCGCTGGTGAGAGCGTCCTGGGTTATCCGGAATTCAAAATAAGCTTTGGGGTCAGGATCATCCAACCATTTGTATCGAACGGCACGATTTTCCTTGAGGAGGACTAGTTCGGCTTTCTGAATCGATTTTTCCCACATGAAGGTGAGCACAGATCCTTCGATATTAACATCATCGGCAAACCATTCCGAAAGGCCACCCGGGGTACTTAGCCTGGTGAACAGCACCTTTGGAGAAGCATTGATCACATATTCAAGTTCATATTTTTGTTTTCCCGGCATTTTTATTCTTTTAGTTCAATTTCGGCAATATATGAAATTTTTAGGGACCAAGCAATATTTACTGGCATGCGGACTTTTTAGGTTGGTAAAAACTATTATATTTGCGTCCTCTAAAAATGGCGAGGTAGCTCAGCTGGTTAGAGCGCATGATTCATAATCATGAGGTCGCCGGATCATCCCCGGCTCTCGCTACTGAAAAACAAACACTTACAAGGCTTAACCGGGTAGGTGTTTTTTTTGTGCCTGAATTTCCATAACTTGTAAGAAAAATAAGGAAGCGTTAAAAGCTATGGATATAAAACACTTGTCGAGGGAAGAGCTGTTTGAAGCTCTCCAAAGCCTTCAACATGAACACGCTTCTTTAAAGTTGACCTACGAGAAAGATTTAGTCGAACACCAAAAAATCCAAGAAGCTCTTACAAAAGGCAGGAACTTGTATAGTTATCTGATAAATTCCATTCCGGATACCTCTATTCATCTATTAAATAAGGAATTACGCTACATTGCCATCGGTGGAGGTGAAGTTGAAAAGAATAATTTTGATAAATCCCAAATCGAAGGGAAGTTACTTAAGGAAGCATTTCCCAATGACATTGTTGAAATTTTTGAACCACTCTATAATAAGGCATTAAAAGGCGACCCCTCGTACTTTGAGATGCCTTAAGGTGCCTTTTTGTATTCTTATCAGGTACTGCCTGTTAAAGACGACCATGGAGAAATATTTGCTGTGATGTCCACTTCTGTAAATATCACAGATCGCAGTAATGCGGAGAAAACGTTAAAACAGAGTGAAGAATTAAATCGACTCCTTTTCGAGAATAGCGGGGAAGCAATTCTTTTCACCAACCCCGATGGAACTATTTACTCGGCAAATCCGGAGGCATGCAAGTTATTAGGTCGCAGCGAAGCTGAAATAATTTCCATTGGAAGATCAGGAATCATGGATGCAACCGATCCTCTTTTTGCATTAGCTCTGGAGGAAAGAAAAAGAACAGGTCTGTTTAAGGGTGAATTAAGAATGGTTAGAGGAGATGGAACTGTTTTTCCGATCGAGATTTCTTCGACCATTTTTAAAGATTCCTCAGGTGGAGGGAGAACCAGCATGATGTTTAGGGATATCTCAGATCGGAAGCAAGTCGATGAAGAGATCCGGCATCAAAATGAGGAGCTTCATACTCTAAATGCCACGAAGGACAAATTCTTTTCGATTATCGCTCACGATCTACGAAATCCATTTAGCACGCTTCTGGGTTTTACCAATCTTTTGGTTGAAGAATTGCCAAACTTAACATTGGACGAAATAAAGCCAATTGCTTTAAGTATGAAAATTTCTGCAACCAATCTGTATAACCTCCTTCAAAACCTATTGGAATGGTCAATGCTACAAAGAAACCTGCATGCCTTTAACCCCAGATCTTTCCTTTTAATAAATCTTATGGTGCCAATTTTGAAGTCGGTACGTGAAACTGCTGATAAGAAAATGATCAGGATCAGCAATGATTTTTTGGAAGATTTGAGGATAGTGGTTGATGAACAGATGTTTGCAAGCTTGATGCAAAATCTGATCTATAACGCTATTAAATTTACACCGAGGGGAGGGAATATTAAATTAGCTTCCATAGTAACGACGGACAATTCTGTGAAGATTTCGGTACAGGACAACGGAATCGGTATGAATGAGGAAATGATAGGTAAAATGTTCAGCCTCGATGCTGACATTAAGCGCAAAGGCACAGAGCGTGAGTCAAGCACAGGGCTAGGGATGATTCTATGCAAGGAATATGTTGAACACCATGGTGGTAAAATATGGGCAGAGAGTGAGGAAAATGCTGGCTCAACTTTTTATTTTACAATTCCCCAGCCAAAGTAAATGCAAATAAATCAGGGGTCGGAAGCTATTGCGACTTTTTCACCGATCCGATAATCTTACTGTACAGCAATTTTTCATCCACAGGCTTGGAAATATAGTCATTCATACCTACAGCTTTGCATTTTTCCAGATCAACAGTAGTGACATCCGCCGTCAGGGCAATGATCGGAATATCTGATTTCAATTGGTGACGGATGTATTCCGTTGCCTCAAATCCATTCATTTCAGGCATCTGCAAATCCATGAGAATGATGTCAAACGATTTTGTTTTAAGCATTTCGATAGCTATTTTTCCATTTCCGGCAATCTCGCATTCAAATCCGAAATCATCCAACAGTGTCCTCATCAGAAGTTGATTAAGCTTGATATCTTCAGCTACCAGAACTTTAATATTTTTAACGTCCGCTTCAAGTTTTAATAAATCTGTTTCTGATTCAGTCTGAATTTTGGTCTTTTGAAAATTCAGAATAAAGCTGAAAGTGGATCCATGATCAATTTTACTTTCAACTTTTATGCTTCCGCCCTGGGCTTCCACCAATTGCTTGACAATGGCAAGGCCCAACCCTGTTCCGCCATACAACCTTGACGTACCGCTTGATGCCTGTTGGAAGTTTTCAAAAATGCTGTCCATTTTACTCGCAGATATTCCAATTCCGGTATCCTTAACTTTAAATTCAATGGTCACGCTGTTGTCGTCTTGTCCGAGCAACATAACGCTGATGGTGATTGACCCTCGGTTGGTAAATTTCACTGCATTACTCACCAGGTTTAAGATGATTTGGTGTAATCGTACCGGGTCACCCACCAACATGTCCGGTATGGATTTATCATAATCTTTAACCAGACTTAAATTCTTTTCATGGATTTTCGGTTCAAATAAATGAAGCATTGCCGATATGGAAATGGACATTTTGAAAGGCGTTTGCTCAAAGCTCATTTTTCCGGCATCAACTTTTGCCAGGTCGAGTATGTCATTAATTAGCACGATCAGGGCATCGCCACTGATTTTTATGGCCCGCAGGTATTCTATTTGCTTGGCTGTAATATCCGTTTTTAATAAAACCTTCGTAAATCCGATTATCGCATTCATCGGAGTCCGGATTTCGTGGCTCATGTTCGACAGAAACTGCTGTTTTGCCTTGACTGCAGATTCTGCAATTAAGGTGGCACTTTCGGCTTTTAATTTTGCTTCTTCGGCAATTTCTACGGCCAATCCCGCAAAAACAATAGCCTCTGTTAATTCTGTTGCGATCCTCTTTTGGTCGGTAATATCCCTTGCAACAATGACAACACCGAGCACATTGCCCTTATCATCCTTATAAACTGATCCATTGAACAAAACATCAGTCAGCTTACCGTCTTTATGACGAAGGGTAAGCGGCGAGTCGGCGACGGATCCCTTGGCAAATACTTCCTCGTACACCTCACGGGCCTTATCAGGTTCAGTGAAATAATCGAAAAAGTGAGTGCCGGTTAGGTTTTCCCTTGCTATACCAGTAATATTTGCCAAAGCCTCATTCATATCGGTTATCTTACCTTCTGGGCTTATGGTGACTAGTGGGTCAAGGCTGGCCTCAATGAGACTCAGGGAATATTGCGAAGCGAGCTTTAGAGAATAGCTGAATTCCTCAAGCTCTCTGTTTTCAATTCTTCGTTTCTCCTTCTCGTTGTTTTGAAAAACAAGCTCCTTGTTTGCCAGGATCAGTTCAGCGGCCCGCTTTTCCTTCTCATTGTTTTGAAAGGCAAGTTCCTTATTGGCCCTTCGTAACTCAATTGCCCATTTTTGCTCCGTGATATTTCGCGCAACGACAACAGCTCCGAGTACCTCTCCCTGAACATTCTTGTAAATCGATCCATTAAATAGTACGTCTGTCAGTTTTCCATTGATATGCTTGAAAGTCAGAGGGCAATCGATGATTGTTCCTTTTTCAAATATTTCCTCATATACTTCCTTGGCTTTTTGAGGATTAGTAAAATAGTCAATGAAATTTGTACCAATCAAATCGTGACGTTCGACCCCGGTAATTGTAACTTTGGCCTGATTTAGGTCGGTTATCTTGCCATCTGTGTTTATGGTGATCAGCGGGTCGAGAATGGCTTCAATCAGACTGCTGGCGTATTGAGAATCATGTGTTTGTGTTCTTTCCATTTTCTTTTCCTTAAGCGAAGGGCCAAAGGTGCAATACTTTTTATGGTAAAGTGTTACACAATTCTGTGATTATGTTTTATAATTCATACCTGACGGCCTGATGGCTCAATACGATTTCCTGACCGTTTGGGCTTGCTAGAAAACTTTCTTTAACTTCATAACTTGTTAACTAAACCAAAACTTATGAAAGAAAAGCGACTATTTCAATCCATGCGATCGCAAAAGGTTAAAATGCTGCTAATTACAGCGTTTTTGCTTTTTGCCGCGCAAGCCGGACTTTTTGCACAGATGATAAATGTGAAAGGAACGGTCAGATCGGCCGATGGTGCTTCTGTACCCGGAATAAACATAACCGTAAAGGGCACTAAAACCGTTTCGGTTACGGGCTCTGACGGCAGGTATGCAATAAACGCGCCTTCCGCGGGCACATTGGTCTTTTCGTCGATAGGCTACGAGAATATCGAGGTTCCGATTGCCGGAAGAACCCAGGTGGATATCACCATCAGGGAGTCAGTGAGTAACATCAGCGAAGTGGTTGTTGTGGGTTACGGTACACAACAGAAAAGGGATGTAACCGGTGCCGTTTCGGTGATCTCATCCAAGGAAATGGAAGCACGCCCCAATACCCAGTTCGGTTATTCAATCGAAGGTAAGGCGGCGGGTGTGCAGGTGATACGCTCGTCAGGACAGCCTCAGGCCGGATTCTCTATCAGGGTCCGCGGAACTTCCTCGATCACTTCGGGAAGCGAGCCCCTCTATATTGTTGATGGAGTGCAGACCTACAATACCAACGAGATCAACCCTGCCGATATTGAAAGTTTCACCATCCTGAAGGATGCTTCTTCGGCAGCTATTTATGGTAGCAGCGGTTCCAACGGAGTCGTTCTGATCACTACCAAACGGGGTAAAAACCAGCTGGCCAAGGTGGAATTCAACACCACGCTCATGACCTCAAGTGCCTGGAAAAGAATGGCTGTGTTAAACAGCAGCCAGTTCAAGGACCTGGCGACCGAACTGGGACTTCCATCCATCGACTGGACGCTGTATAATGCCAACACCAACTGGCAGGATCAGCTTTTCAGACATGCTCTGACCCAGAATTACCAGTTATCGGTGACGGGTGGAAACGCAGATACCAAGTACTATATCTCCGGTTCAACCATCAACCAGCAAGGTATCATATTGAATAACAGTTTAGAACGTGCCACATTTAAGGTCAATCTGGATCATCGTGTCAGTGACTTTTTTAATGTTGGTACCAGTCTTTCCTACGATAAATGGACTGATGTTTCGGTCCCGGAAAATGACCGCAACGGTATTATTACCCGTCTCCTTACCGGCGTCCCGATCATCGGAATCTGGGATCAACAGTATCCGGATCAGTATGCGGTAAATCCGTTTATTCCTGATCTTGAGAACCCCTATTCGACTGTATATCAGCCCCAGCAAAAGTTTTCTCACAACCGGTTTCATGGAAATGTCTTTGGTGAAGCCAGTCTTTTGCCAAACCTTAAATTCAAGAGTCTGTTAGGATTTGAGCACAGCAACGGTATATATACTTCATTCCAGAATCCTACCCAAACCAGTTTTGGCCGCTCGATGGACGGACTGGCTTCCGAAAGCGATAATGAATTCAATTACTGGGTATCGGAGAATACGCTGAACTATACCCGAAAAGTGAAGGATCATGCTTTTTCGGTGCTGGCCGGTTTTATCGCCTCCAAAGAGGGTGCCCGGTCGGTGAGCATTGGTTCGCATGGATTCGGTGGGAGTACGGCCATCACTACAGTTACGGCCGGTACGGTCCAGAATGTTCCACAGGTATCGATTTACGAAAAGTCACACGCTGCTTTCATTGCCAGGCTGAACTATGGATATAAGGATAAATACCTGCTGACATCCAATTTCAGGGCTGACGGCTCGGGTCAGTTTTCCGCCTCCAACAGGTGGGGTTACTTTCCATCGTTCTCCGCCGGATGGCGTATTTCCAAGGAAGAATTCTTTAAAAGCATAAAGGCTGTCAGCGACTTGAAACTTCGTGCCGGCTGGGGATTAGTGGGTAACGACAACGCAAATCCCTATGCATGGTTTGGCCTGGTCAATCCTGCAGCATACGTTATTGGTGGTCATGCAGTCAATGCCTATGTACCCAATTCGCTGGAGAACTCGGCTTTGCGCTGGGAAAAAACTGCTCAGTTCAACGTTGGGGTGGACGCAGGAATCCTGGAGAACAGGGTAACATTCAGTGCCGATTATTATATCAAGAAAACCTCTGATCTCTTGCTTTATGTGCCAATACCTGCCAGCGTCGGGATCCCGGGCAATGTGGCCCTCCAAAACGTCGGCAGTCTGGAAAACAGAGGAGTCGAATTTCAGGTCAGCTCAAAAAATATCGTTAAGCCTGATTTTACATGGAATACCGATTTTAATATCAATTTTAACCGCAGCAAGGTTCTTGATATTGTTGGAACCACCATTCATTCAGGCCCTGTCAACCCCGCAGGCACTACCTATAACCTGACTATTGTGCAGGCTGGTCAGCCGCTTGGTGCTTTCTATGGGTATATATCCGACGGAGTGGATCCTGCAACCGGGAACATCAAGTACCGCGATATCAACGGGGTGGATGCCAATGGAGTACTGACCGGCAAACCGGATGGTAAAATTGACGACAGCGATAAAACCATTATCGGAAATGCCAGTCCCAAGTTTACCTATGGCTTAAGCAACTCGTTAACTTATAAGAATTTTACCCTTGATTTATTCCTGCAGGGGGTGCAGGGGAACGATATTTTCAATGCCACAAAGATTCTTTCCGAATCGATGCGTTTGGGTATGAACCAGTCGGCTGATGTGGTTAACCGCTGGCAGAAAGTGGGCGATGTTACCTCTATTCCCCGTGCAATCAAGGATGATGTAACGAACTCTGAGATTTCATCAAGGTACATTGAGAATGGTTCATACCTGCGTGTGAAATCAGTCACTCTTGGTTATAATTTGCCGAAATCGATTGTTAATAAATTAAGGATCAGTCGGTTTATGTTATTTGTCACTGCAGAAAACCTTCTCACTTTCACCAAATATTCCGGGTTTGATCCGGAAGTTAGCGCTTTCAGTGCCTCTTATCAGGACAATACCAGCAAGAACACCTCTGCAGGAGTGGATTATGGAACCTATCCGCAATCCCGCGACATTTTATTCGGTGTGAATATTACCTTCTAATGATTTCAAAATGAATAAAAACATGAAACGAAAACCATTATATCCTGTTTACCTCCTGATATTCATATCATTGGTAACTTTTTCCTGTCAGAAATTCCTGAATGATGCTCCTCTGTCGAGCCTGACTACCGGAAACGCTTACAGTTCAGCGAGTGATATAGAGAATGCACTGGCTGGTTGCTATAGTATTTTCTATACTGATTATTATCAGTGGGAAAATGTGATGCTTAGCGATAATCGCTCCGACAATGCCTATCCCGGTGGTGGAGGCGAGGAAACGTTTGTGGTTATTGATCAGTTCAATGTGCCCCCGTCGAACAGTCACAATTATAATTTCTGGTGGGGACAGCCTTACCAGGGCATCGGTCGGGTCAACATCCTGCTCGATAAAATCGGGGCGGTAACAGACCCCAAACTTGACGAAAACAACCGGCGGAACCAAATCATCGGTGAAGCCTCCTTCTTACGTGCTTTCCACTATTATCAGCTAGTCAAGCTGTTTGGGGGAGTGCCGCTTGAGCTCAAGTCTAACACAGCCGATCCGGCAGTTACCAGAAAGCCACGGGCTACCGAAGCCGAAGTATATAATCAGATAGCCGCTGACCTGCAAACCGCATTGAATGATCTTCCTGATTCTTACGGAGACCCTTCCATTGATAAAGTACGGGCCACCAAAGGAGCCGCAAATGCCCTGCTGGCCAAGATCTGGGCCCAACGGAGCGATAGGGATTACAGTAAGGTACTGGAATATTGTAACGCCGTTTTGAATAGTCCGGCCGGATATGCACTTGCCCCAACCTATTCTGAACTGTTTGACGGATCGAATTACCTGAATTCAGAATCCATTTTACTGGTTCCTTTCATCGAGGGCAGTCCCACCTCAAACTGGGGTGTTGAATTGTTTCTCGCACCGGAGGATGGCTGGCAGAAATATTGCGTGCCTTCCAAAGACCTGGTTGCAGCCTATGTTAAAGAAAAGGATAATGTTCGTATGAACTCGAACATCATTTTTTACAAAAACCTGGTATGGGCCGATGAGAACTGGAGCCCGTGCGGAAATGCAACGGATTCCGTTCCCTTTAATTACAAACAGAAACACACAGCAGGCTGGGCAAGCGGTGATAATCTTTACTTGCTGCGCCTGGGCGATATCCTGCTTCTGAAGGCCGAAGCCCAAAATGCCCTGGGAAGTACGTCTGATGCAGCTGCAACGCTGAACCTTGTCAGGGCACGGGTAAAACTGGCCCCGGTGAGTGCCGGGCTTTCTCAGGCTGACATGAAGATGAAAATTCTGAATGAGAGACGGCTGGAGCTTGCATTCGAGGCCCAGCGTTGGGATGACCTGGTGAGGTCGGGAGAAGCCACGAATATCATGACAGCCCTCCTGGAATATAAATATACCTGCAACAACGGACTGCCAAGTTCACCGATCAGGATTCCTTACAACTGCGATCAGAACCATTGGCTGATGCCGATTCCACAACCTGAAAGAGACGCCAATCCGAACCTGACACAGAATCCCGGATACTAGGCAATTACCATAAGGAACTTCATCGCAGGATGAGATGATTTTTCCCCCGGCTCCGACTGCTTCTGGCAACCGGAGACGGGGGATTTTTTTATTGGAACCGCTTTATAAACTAGATGAACCTTGATGAAAAATCAGTTCGACCAGCCGGGCCTTCTGTAATTTACCTTATTGAAGTTCAGATAGTTGAAGTGTGATTTCATTCTTATCTGAAAAGAATACCAGTTTCGGCCTGGTGTCCAGCAGATCTCGGCCAGCGCTTGCATCCTGGGAAAAACGATCTGTTCAAAAATTTCTTCTGAGGGTACCTGCTCGGTCCAGACACAGGTCTGAAGTCCGGCAACTTTTCCCAGAATGTCGGCTGAATAAATTGTTGCAGGATTATAATCATACAACTTTTGCAGCGCCTCATCGGTGTTGGCACTGGCGAGGTAAAAGGGCACCCATGGAGTCAGGATAATCGGATTTCCATTTGCTGCACTGCGGGCCGGTGAATCTTTTACCCAATCGCGCCAATACATCATGGTGATATTCCCATCGATTTCCCCTTCTATCACATCGTCCCATGCAATGACAGTTTTACCCCGGGCTTCGAGGTGTTCCTGCATCTTTTTAACGAAAAAGTTTTGAATCCCATTAAGGTCCTTAATGTTGTTCTTTTCCATAAATGCCTTGCATTGCTCTGACTTTGCCCAGGTATCTTTTTCCACCTCATCGCAGCCAATGTGGATGAATTTCGATGGAAAAATGTTGGCGATTTCATCCCATACCTGGTAACAAAATTCCATTACTTCATCTTTACAGGGACAAATAGGGAACGAAAATTCTTTCCCCCATCCGGCAGAATCGGCGCAGGAAAGCCAGGGAAAGGCCCTGATTGCTGCCGACATGTGACCGGGCATATCGAGTTCAGGAATAATATCAATATACCTGGCACTGGCATAGGCGATGATATCCCTGATGTCCTGTTTTGAATAAAACCCACCGTAAACTTTTTTGCCGTTGACCTCTCTGACAAAACGCGTATCGATGGTGTAATTAATATCCTTTTTAGCCAGTTCCATACAGGCTGAATCCATGCTGTTAAATGAACGCCAGGCGCCAATTTCAGTGAGTTGCGGGAATTTTTCCGATTCAACTCTCCACCCCTGGTCATCGGTAAGGTGGAGGTGGAGTTTGTTGAGTTTATAGTAGGAGAGCCAGTCGATGATTTTATAAATGTATTCCTTGCTGAAGAAATGCCGCGAAACATCAAGGTGAAATCCTCTCCAGGGATATTTTGGTTTGTCACTGATCGTCATGCATCGTAAGCTGACCGAATCCTTCTGTACACCGGAGGTGATATTCCAGATCATCTGACGGATAGACTGGGCGGCATAAAAAGCACCGGCCGGATTGCTGGCTTTTACCGTAATTCCTTTGGCTGCAACCTCCATCTGATAACCTTCGGAGTCGAGGGTGCTGTCATTCAGAAATTGGATATTTACTGCTCCTGCTGGAGTGCTGTTTTTCTTTACCGGTGATTTAATCGACAGATTAATAGCATTATAAATAATATCTATTGCCTCCTGGTATTTTGAATTGTTTACCAGTATCGCATTACCGTCTATAATTAGTTGTCCGGCCGTCAGGTCAACGCGCAGGGGCAGGGGAATGATACCATGGGGATGCCCGGTGGCAGGATCTGTTATTTCCGAATTTTTAGCACATCCGGGAAATATCAGAAGGCAAACGAGAATAATTCCGGTGCGAAAACAGGTCCTGTAATTGATTGTCATTTTTATTCTGTCTAACCCAAAGATAATTTTTCCGTACCTAATTATAAAAATAAAGTTTGACGTGCGTTCTTTGCAGCGGTATTGCTAGATTTTGTAGTTTTATAGCATTAAACAGATCATAATATGGCAGACCTATCAACCACTTACATGGGCTTGAAATTAAAAAGCCCGATCATTGCCGGAAGTTCGGGCTTAATGAACAGCCTTGAAAACCTTAAACAATTTGAAAATGCCGGCGCCGGTGCGGTCGTGCTGAAATCAATTTTTGAGGAACAGATCCTCCTGGAAACTCAAAAATTCATTAATTCGGGCGACGAAAACGCTAAGCAATGGAACAATACCTTCAAGGGAATAGTTGATAGCCAGTCGCATTACTATGAAGAGGCTCTGGATTATATCAATAATTTCGCCAAGGAACATACCCTCGACCAATATCTAGCCTTCATTAAAGAAGCCAAGAAAAACCTCCGCATCCCGGTTATTGCCAGTATTCACTGTGTTTCAAAGTATGACTGGAGCTATTTTGCCCGGCGCATTCAGGATGCAGGCGCTGATGCCCTGGAGCTGAATGTTTATGTTCTGCCTTCGGATTTTAACCGCACGGGCACTGAAAACGAGCAGGTTTATTTTGATGTTATTGAAGAAGTTAAAAAACAGGTAACAATCCCTATTTCCCTAAAAATTGGATACTATTTTTCCAGCCTGGTAAATACGGTGCAAAAGTTAAGCGAGACAGGCGTTTCAGCTCTGGTGATGTTTAACCGGCCTTACAATCCCGATATTGACATTCATAACTTAAAACTCACCTCAAATTACCTGCTGAGCAATCCTGAGGAATATGCGAGAACCTTGCGTTGGGTAGCTATTTTATCAGGAAAGCTGAAATGCGACATAGCAGCATCATCCGGCATTCATAGTTTTGAGCCTGTAGTTAAACAACTTTTGGCAGGAGCCACTGTTGTTCAGGTAGCGTCCGCTATCTATCTCCATGGAATCGATCAGGTCAAACAACTGGTGACTGGACTGAATGGTTGGATGGACGAGAATAATTTTGAACGGATAAGCGATTTCAGGGGTAAACTGAGCCAGCAAAATATAGAGAACCCGGCTGCTTATGAGCGGGTTCAATTCATGAAGCTGTACTCGAAGATCGAATAATACTAGTACTCTGCTGGCATATTATTCAGCTGGCTCAGCGTAAATACCGGGCCATCCTTGCATACGTAATATTTTCCGACATTACAGCGGCCGCATTTGCCAAAGCCGCATTTCATCCTGTTTTCCAGTGTCGTAAATATATTTTCGTCCGCGAATCCAAGCTTCTTTAAAACGGGGAAAGTAAACTTAATCATGATCGGCGGGCCGCAAACTATGGCAATAGTATTTTCGGCTTTTGGTGCCACTTTGTCAACAATGGTTGGTACAAATCCGACTTCACCTTTCCATTCAGGGGTTTCGCCCCCTGGATCCACCGTGGTTATCAGGTTAATATCCGGGCGCTCTTCCCATTCCTTTAATTCATTTTTATAGACCAGATCATTAACGGTACGGGCACCATAAACTATGGTGATGTCCTTATATTTTTCGCGTTTGTCAATGGTGTTCCAGATTACGCACCGCATGGGTGGCAAAGCGATTCCACCGGCGATGTACAGCAGGTTTTTACCTTCCCACTCTTCGATTGGAAATATATTGCCGTAAGGTCCGCGTAAACCAACTGTGTCACCGACTTCAAGTTTTGATAATGCATTGGTCACCCTGCCGGTACGGCGGAATGTGCATTCAAGATAACCGGCGCGGGTTGGGGGAGAAGCAATACAAAAGGTTGATTCGCCTCCGCCCATAACAGAATATTCAGCGAACTGGCCGGCTTTAAAATTGAAATTTTCCCCTTCTTCCTGGTTTTTAAATTTCAATCGAAAGGTACGTACCTCGGGAGCCTCTTCAGTGATGCTTTCGATTTCCATCAGATAAGGTACGTAGATATTGGATAGGCTCATGGTTTATTGTTGATTTCGGTAATACAATTCTATTTAGCGACCTCAAGTTTTTCCAGGGCAACCAGTTGCTCCAGAATATTCATGTCGACCGGGCAAGCCCTGGAACATCGTCCGCAACCTACGCATCCGATGAATTCATTCCTGTCGGGCTGATAGGAAAACTTGTGCATGACTCTCTGGCGCCAACGCTGGCTTTGAATCTCCCGAGGGTTATGACCGGAAGTATGCAGGGTGAACAAACCGAACCCGCAGGAATCCCAGCATCTCAGCCTGCGGCCATTTCCTGCCTTGGATTCATCCTGGATATCGAAGCAGGTGCATATAGGGCATACATAGGCACAGGCGCCGCAACCGATGCACCGTAGAGAAAACTCATGCCAGAAAGGATTTTCAAATCCATTGGCAAGATTTTCTGTGACTTTCGAATGGTCAAATTGCTTTTCAACTTTTGCCAGAACCTCTTCTTTATTTTCCCCATTTGAGGCCGTAAAAAGTGATGCGTTCGCATCGGCAATGGCTTTACCCTGTTCAGTAAGAATTTCAGCAAGGTAGGTCCCGTTTGCCAAAGGAGTGAGAAGTATATCACTCCCTTTCACGGATCCGGGATTCAGGTCGACCGAGGTGCAAAAACAGTTTTCATCCGCTTTAATGCAACTCATGCCAATGACTGCCAGCTTTTCACGCCTGGAGTTATATATTTCATCCTTGAAATCCCAGTTGAAAACAGAATCGAGTGCCGAGAACGCTGCTGCATCGCAGGGATGGGCATTCCAGACAACCACCCTGGGAACTTTTGTAAAATCGATATTCAAAAGATCAACGCCTTTTTGGCTCGACTCAAATCTGAAGAGGTTTTCGATTTTCGGAAAAACAGTGTTCTTAACCGATTGAGTGGTTTGAATATGATTGTACGAAATTTCACTGGCATTCGGATTGTATTCAAAGTCAGTTTGTTCGTTACGGAAAACAGGAGCAAACATCTTATTTCCTGCTGCCTTCAAACTTTCGTATAGTTTGTCTAACGCAACCCTGTCAATAATTTTCTTTTCAGGTGTCATAACCGCCATCTTATTAAGTATGGTTAAAGGATAAAGTTTTCTTTATCATCTGGTTTGTATGTCGAAAGTGCTGATTCAGCCTTCATGGAAGTGCCCGCGCGAACGCCGAACATATGGAAGGCTTCTTCAGCCTGCTGCATGGTTAGCAAATGAATCGGGATATTCAACGGACAGGCTCTGCCACAGTCACCGCAGCTTACGCAACGGCCGGTCAGGTGCATAGTACGAAGCATGTGCCACTCGAGGTTTCCCAGCGGATGTGCGGGTGCCGATATCCATTGCGGCTGGTTGCATTCTACGGTGCAGCGCAAACAATAACACATCGGACAGGCAGCCCGGCAGGCATAACATTTAAAACAGCGCTCCAGCTCATTTTGCCAGAATGCCCTGCGCTGCTCCATCGTCATGGCATTTAGTTTATCCAGTATTTCCTGATCTGACTGGGGATTGCCAAGTGGAATCTTTGCAACATATTTTTCCACTACTTCCAGTGAGGGGAAATCAAGCAGACTGCCATCCTCACCGATGCCCAGGGCAACAATATTTTCTTTTTTTACCTGGCACTCCGAGACCAGCACCAGGATCGACCGCATAACCATGAGTGGTGCGACAATGGCAATTTTACCGTAGTGCTTTACCTCGTGCTTATTAAGGTAAACGGCTAAATTCTGCTTGCAGCGCTCATCATAAATCAACTTGCCGGTTTTTTCCGGATCCGTGATGAAAACAGCGCGGGCCTTACCATTAGTGCCATTCTCGTAGCCTATAACCAGGTTAACGGTTTTACTTTCAAGTAATTCTTTGGCTTTCTGACGCAAGTTATCCATTGAAATTTTCCTCCTCGATACCTGATTGTACCAATTTTTGATATTCGGTGAAAGGTCCGAGCTTTCGGATCTGTTCAACGCTTTGATTTACAACGTCTGCCCATTTTGCTCCTTCAGCTGCTGAAACCCAGGAGAAAATGATCCTGTCGGGATCTATTCCCATGAAGGTGAGCATGGCATTGAATGACATCCATCTCCGGCGGGCATGAAAGTTGCCCGATGTATAGTGGCAGTCATTGGGATGACACCCCGAAACAATTACCCCGTCGGCACCATTGGCAAATGCTTTGCTGATAAGCATGAAATCTATCCTTCCGGTACAGGGAAAGCGGATTATCCTGACGTTGGTTGCATATTTTATGCGGCTGGTTCCCGTAAGATCCGCGCCGGCATAGGTACACCAGTTACAGACGAACGCTACTAATTTAGGCTCAAACTGCTCCATATCCGGGTGTTATTTATTGAGTTAGAGTTATTAAACAAAGGCTTCTTCCAGTACTGACAAAACTTCACCGTGCATCTGATTATCGGTATAGCCCAACAGATCGATCGATTTCGAACGGCACAATGCTACACAGGTACCACAACCCTGACAAAGCCCTTCGTTGATTCTGGCCAGGGATTTAATGATGTTACCGGCGCGGTCCTTGATATCTTCACGCTCGATGGCCTGATACGGGCAAACCGGCTGACACAGGAAGCATCCCACGCAGGTTGAATGCGATGGTCCTGGAATTCGGTTTACTCTGGCAACAATAGGTTCACGGGTAAGCAGGTCGGACGAGAATAATGCAGCCACTTTGACTGCTGCACCTGAAGCCATGGCAACACTGTCGGGGATATCCCGGGTGGTTTGGCAGGCTCCGGCCAGGAAAATTCCGCCGGTATTTGTTTCAACAGGCTTTAGTTTTGGATGAGCCTCGGCAAAGAATTTATGCTGATCGTATGAAACATGCATCTTCTGAGCCAGATCTTCTGAACCTTCGCTGGCAACACCAGCTGTAGCCAGAACTACCATGTCGGCTTCAATTTCAACGGACTGGGCGCCTAACAGGGTATCGGCTCCCTTAACAATCAGTTTGCCGTCAAGTTCATAAATGGTTGATACCCGTCCCCTGGTGTAATTTACATGATCCTCAACAATTGCACGGCGGACAAATTCTTCATACATCTTGCCACCGGCACGTATATCCATATAGAATACATGTGCTTCACCATCATGTACTTTATGTTTATAAAGCATGGCATGCTTGGCAGTATACATGCAGCATATCTTTGAACAATATTCAATTCCTTTGGCCGGATCACGCGAACCCGCACAGGCAATAAAGACTATTTTTTTCGGTATCTGTCCGTCAGAAGGCCTGCGAATCATTCCCTGTGTGGGGCCTGAAGCGGATGCGAGACGTTCAAACTGCAATCCATCAATAACATCCTTGTATTTTCCTTTTCCATATTCGGGGAAGAAATCGGAATGCTTGACATCGAATCCGGTTGCCAGAACAATGGCGCCGATTTCCACCTCAAGGATGGTATCTTCCTGATCAAACCGAATAGCTTTTGTCGGGCATACTATCTCACAAATCTTGCATTTTCCCGTTTTATAGAAAGTGCAGTTATCGCGGTCGATAACCGGCTTATTTGGCACCGCTTGCGGAAATGGCGTATAGATGGCAGGACGGGTGCCGAGTAGTTGTTCGAATTCGCTCGGAATCTTCTTTTGCGGACATTTTGTAGTACATAAACCACAGCCTGTACACAAATCTTCATCGAGACTACGGGCCTTCTTTCTGATTTTTACATGAAAGTTACCGATGAACCCGTCAACACTCTCCACTTCACTATGGGTATAAAGCGTGATATTGGGATGCTGGGCCACTTCCACCATTCTCGGGGTGAGAATACACTGGGAACAGTCAAGGGTGGGGAAGGTCTCGGAAAGCTGGGCCATATGACCGCCAATCGAAGGAGAGCGCTCCACCAGTATAACTTTATGTCCGGTATTGGCAATATCCAATGCAGCCTGGATCCCGGCAACACCGCCGCCAACTACGAGGGCCCTTTTTGTTACAGGCACCTTGATAGGCTCCAGGGCAGCATTATTGGAAGCCTTGGAAACCATGGTCCTGACAACATCAAAGGCTTTCTGAGTGGTCTGTTCGCTCTTTTCGTGCACCCACGAGCAATGCTCACGCACATTGGCCATTTCACTCAGGTAAGGGTTAAGCCCGGCCTGAGCGCAGGCTTTACGGAAAGTTGGCTCATGCATGCGCGGTGAACAGGCAGCTACCACAACACCAGTCAGATTATGTTCCTTGATGGCTTCCTTAACCAGCGTCTGACCTGGGTCGGAGCACATATATTTATAATCAACACTGTGAACCACTCCGGGTAATTTGGAGGCTTCTTCGGCAACTTTAGCAACATCTACGGTTGCACTAATATTTTCACCACAATGACAAACAAAAACACCTATTCGGGACATCTTTATATTGTGTTAGTTGGTTCTTTAGCTTTCTGTTTCTTTGATTCTGGTACCGGGGGAATATACTCAGCCATTTTTACGGGTACAAAATGGCGCTGCAAACCAAGAGTCTTCTCATCGATACCTAATGCCAGCCCTATGGCTTGTGTAATATAGATAACCGGGATATCCATCTTTTCCCCGATATATTCATTGATAGCTGGCCGACGCATGTCGAGGTTTGAATGGCACATCGGGCAGGCAACAACAATTGCCTGTGCACCACGACGGGCGGCATCCTTAACAATTTTGCCGGAAAGCATACCTACGATTTCAGTTTTCGACATGGTAAGCCCTGCACCACAGCATTCAACTTTGTAACCCCAGTCAATGGCAGTCCCGCCGAGAAGGCGTATAACATTATCCATCCCCTGCGGATCCTCATGCTGATCATACTGCAAAACTTTATACGGACGAACCATCAGGCAACCATAATAACAGGCAACCTTATGGCTGAAGTTTTTAACGATTTTTTCTTTAAGTACCGGTGATACATAAAGGTCAATCATCTGAACAACATTCAGAATATTGGTTGTTCCCTTAAAATCCATTTCTATGATTTCGGAAATCCTGTTCTTTAACACCGGATCGTTATTCAGTTCGTGCTGCGTTACCATCAGGCGGCTATAGCATGCAGCGCACGGAATAACAATATCTGTCAGGCCGGCCTTTTCTGCCTGGGCAAGTATACGTGCCGGAAGTGACAGAGATAGTTCCTTATTCATATTATGCGCAGCAGTTGCTCCGCAGCAATTCCAGTCGGGAACCTGTTCAAGCTGAATATCGCAAGCTTTTGCTATTGCAAAAACCGATTCATTATAATCCCTGGCTGAACCGGTTAATGAGCATCCTGGATAAATTCCTAACTTCATTTTTCTTCCTCCGATTTTAATCCGGTAGTTTTCGCGAATATTTTGGCCATCTCTTTAGTGCCTTTGATCATTTCCGGGATAAATCCTAGTTTCCCCCTGGAAATCATGGATGGAACCAGGGTCAGATCCTGCATCATCTTTAATGAGCGAAGCTTATAATCAACGGTCAGTCCGAACTCAGATAACCTGCCGGTAGTCCGGATGGAATCGAGAAAAGCCTTATGAAAGCGTACAATGTTTTTTGCCCTGGGATTAACCATTTTCTTTTTGTAGGATACCTGCCTCAGATAGTCCATCATTTTCGGGATATCTATCTCCATCGGGCAACGCGAGATGCACTGTTCGCAGCTTAGGCAGAGCCAGATGGAATAAGAACGCAAAACCTTTTCTTCCATTTCCGGAAGACCGGTTTGTAACATTCTTAAAATCAGGCTTGGAGGATAATCCATCTCAGAAACCACCGGACATCCTGCGGAACATTTTCCGCATTGATAGCATTTTTGGACCGGTACTTCAGTATGCTTTAAGATTAACCCGGATAATGAATTATCCACATGGATTTCATGATTTGAAGCGCTTGACATATCAGCAGTGTTTACCTGTTTTCAAGTTCAATTTTACTTTTCAAAGCCCTAAAATTAATCTTTTCAGGGATAATTGAAAGTGATATTGTGCAGCAAATAACAGATATGCATATAGAGCTATGCATGAGGGAGTTGCGACGAAAACTATTTCTTTTTTTCTGTCGCCAGCACTATTTTTACCTTTTCCTTGGCCCCAACCTCAAGATAATCTACCAGATCCTGTATTATCAGGTTTTGCGCCATCCGTAGAATAATGGTTGGCTCATCCATGGTTGTTGCAACCTTCTTTAGTTCTGCAACGTATTGATCAAAGGTTATCTCTTTATTATCCAGGTAAATACGTTTGTCTTCAGTTACTGAAACCGTAATCTGAAGTTTGCTGACCGTTTGAGTTGAACCTGCTTTTGGTAGAAGAAGCCTGATGACATTAGGATTAGCCATTGTTGAAACAATGAGGAAAAACAGCAGCAGGAAGAACATGATGTCATTCAGGGAGGTGGTGCTTACCTCAGCCTGAAATGGTTTGTTTCTACGGAGTTTCACGGCTGGGTAATTCTTTTCATAAAATCAAATGCGGAATCCTGAACCGACAGAGTAAACCGGTCGATCATCATCTGCAGGTAATGGTAAAAAGAATAGGCCATAACACCAACAATAAGACCTGCGCCGCTACAGACCATCTTCTGATAAAGTCCTCCGGCGATAATCCCGATGCTGATATTATCGGTCATAGATATGCTGTAAAATATTTTTATAACCCCTGAAATTGTTCCGATAAAACCTAGCATTGGAGCTATACCTGCGATGATACCCAGGTAGCTGAGATTCCTTTCCATTTTACCGATCTCGAGGTTGGTTGCTGTCTCAATGAATGCTTCGATATCCTTAACAGGCCTTCCTATGTAGTGAAGCCCTGTTTCAAATATCCGGCCAATGGCAGTAGTATTCATTTTCGACATCGAGATCGCGCGGCCAACATCGGTGCCATCAAGGCTATTCAGAATGTTAATGACATAATTCTGGTCCACCAGGGCAAGGCGCCTTATGTAAGCGAATTTGTTGATAAATACATAAACGGCGATTATGGAGAGAAGGAAGATCGGTATCATAACGTAACCCCCGTTGAGCAAGAGGTCGAAAACTGAAATACCGGCTGGTGCTTTGGCTATAACCTGATCAGAAATTGCTGACATATTAGTAGGTCTCCCGTTTTATTTGAAAAACGATTACAATGGTAATAAATTGTTAGATAAAGCCAATATTAAAAAAGGCATCCGCTAAGATGCCTTTTTAAGATTATTTGTTGACAATTGGTTTTTGCTTCAAAGCACCTATAGCATCTAAAGCCTGTTTATCGTTAGGATCGAGCGTGACAATATTGTTCCAATAGACCAGTGATGAATCCCGGTAAAGTGGAATGTCTGCTTTTTTTGCGGCTTTCGTGGCATTGTCAAAACGGACATAATAGTAGTATCCCATAAACTTTAAGCATTCGGTAATTTCTTTCTTGAATTTATCAGGAGTGGCATTCAAGATTGTTAATGCTTTTTCATAATATGGTTTGGCAAGTCCCTGCTCTGTTTCAGGATCAAGGAGTGTTTGTGTACGAGCCTGGAAGAGCCAACCTAAATAGTTGTTAGGAGATAACTCACAAACCTTGGCGAAATTTGCTGATGCCTTTTTGATGCGTTCTGGTTTTGCCAGCGAATCGGCAAGTTTTTGAACGGAATCAGTGGCTGGTTTTGCTGTAGCTGTCAAATAATATAACCTGCCGACTTTGAAATATTCAACCTGAGTAGGAGTTTTTTTAGTCATCATAAGTTCATAATAATGAGCTGCTTCAGGGAATTTTTTATTTTTCTCATAAATCCTTGCAATCTCTTCATTTAGCGAAAAGCGCGTTGTATCAAGTTCAATGACTTTCAGGTATTGCGGAATTGCGAGTGAATCAAGATTATTTTTCTTCAGCAAATTCCCATAATATTCATAATCTGATGCTATCGGATTTACATTTTGTGGATTCTGAAAGAAGTTTTGAATAGAAGCCAGACCTTCAGGATATTTGCCGGTTTCATAATCTGTGTAAGCCTGGAGCCTCAAAATATTTTTGTCCTGAACATTTTTTGCTTTCAACTGGGCGAGAACTTCGGAGGCTTTGGCGAAATCTTTATCCAAAACCAGAATCGAAGCATAGCGAATCAGGTCGTTTGGTTCCGGATCAATTTTACGGATGTAGCTGTCGTAACTTTTGCGGGCAAATGGATACTGATCATACAACAGATAGATTTCACCCATGTCCCTGTAAGCGGGAACATAGTTGCTGTCGATGGCAATTGCCTTCTTCATTTCATTGATGGCATCCTGATAAATTCCTCCCCTACGGTAAACCTGTGCGGCTTTGTAGTGGGTGAGAGGATTGTTTTTATCATAATAAATTGCCTGTTTGTAGGAGTTTGCAGCATCCCCGGCTTTGTTCTGGGTAAGGTAGAAGTCACCTTTTAAAATGTGTGCTTTTGCATATCCGGGTTTAATTTCCAGCGCTTTGTCAAGGTTTTTCTCGGCCAAAACTGCGTTTCCCGGATTAGGCTGCATGTACATTTCAGCAAGGGCCAGATAATAGTCAGGATTACTGCGGGCTAATGACGAAGAATATTTCAGGTTTGATTTAGCCTGAACGGTATCACCAGTCTGATAATAGCAATTGGCCAGACCGACATAATTCAGAGGATTGGATTTAGCAATCAGAATTCCCTGCTTGAAAAAGAATGCTGCAGAATCAACCTGATTAGCTTTCAGGTAGATATTTCCCAGATTGAAAAAGAGGTTGGGATCTGTAGTTTGCTTTTTATTGTACTTGTCGAGGTAGGCAAGTTTGGCTTTGGCATATTGTCCCATTTCCATGCGTTTAGCCGGATCCTGGGCAAAACCTGATAAAACCGGGATAATTACAACAGCGGCAAGGGTAGCCAGTGAGATAAGGATTTTCTTCATAACAGGTTATTCTTTAATTTTAACTTTTCGAACAGTTTCATAGACCGGCAAAATTCCGGTCTTCAGGAGGATGCGTTGGCCACGGTCGCTACAAACGAACGATGCCATGCCACTTGCCAAACCTTTATGAGGTTCGGCATTTATAAGAAAAATGGACCGGACCAGCGGATACAATCCGGGAAAAAGATTTGCCTGGTAAGGATAGTATGAATTGGCCAGGGTTGGGTTGTCGGAACGGCTAACCCGCAATACTTTGATTTTCTTAAGAAATGACATGCTAGTTGAATCGCGTCCGTTACTGATCCAGCCAACACCAATGATACCAATAGAACTGGGGTGGTTAGATACATATTGGATAACTTCGCTGTTGCTTTTAAGTGCATTGAGATGTTTTCCAAGAGCTTCACCCTGACAAACTGAATCAATCATGAAGCGCACAGTACCTGAACCTGTATTATCGAAAACCAGCTTGATGCTATCGGAACTGCTCCGAGACCCAAGCTGGTTCCATTTAGATATCTTGCCGGTGAGAATTTCGCGGATTTGTTTTACCGAGATCAGAGAGTCGGTATGGGTTGGATGAACAATTAATGCAATAGCGTCACTGGCAAAATGAATTTCAACTGGAAACAGTTGGTAAGAATTGAAATATTCTTTTTCAGCTGAGGTTAGTTTGCGCGTGGCAAAAATCATCGAATTTCTGCCTTTCAGAAATAGGTTCATTCCATCCGTTTCTGAAAGGTAAATGCAGCTAACCGTGGCATACGGATAAATTGCATTAAATACGCTCAGCAAAGGGTCAATGACTGGTTTGAATGACTCGTCGGAGTAAATGGTCACAGTCCCGGAGGTAGGAGTGCTGAGCTCCTTTGTTTTATTATTCTGACAGGAAACACAGGTCAGCAATAAAACAGCCAAAGGCACAATAAATATGCTAATTGGCTGTTTCATCACTTTCCTTATTTGAATTATCGCTAATAGCCCGGTAAATCCGGAATATCCCGTAAATAACCATCAGGCCTCCGGCAGCACGCCCGTACTTACCAACCTGTTCAACCAGAAACTCGGTGAACAAAAGAAGGATTCCCACAAGAATATAGAACGCCGGCATAATCAAACGAAAGTACCTGATCGCTTTAACGGGAACAGTCTTCATCAGTGGAGTACAAAATTGACAGGTACTGAATAGGATACTCTTACGGTGTGACCATTTTGCCTGCCTGGCATCCAGTCTGGCATTAACCTGATAACACGTAAGGCTTCCTCATCAAGAGCCCTTGATATACCCCTCAGAAGTTTCACGTTCGTAACTTTACCGTTTGTATCGATAACGAAACCAATAAAAACACGGCCCGAAACGCCTGCTTCAATGGCTTCATCAGGATAACGCGTGGTCTTTTGAATAAATGCCATCAAGGCATCTTCACCACCAGGAAAAATCGGCTGTTCCTCAACCAATGCAAAAGGCAATGTTTCAACTTCAACAATCTGCTGGCCCTGGGCATCTGCCTCAAGACCGGACAAATCAGGCGGGAGGGTGTCAACACCTTTCACGTCAGCTGCACCAATCGTAATATCGGTTTTATTCAGCTCATCCTGTGTTTTCATCTGTTCTTCAGCAGGGATCTCTTCATCAGGCTTGATTACCGGAGCAGTGAACTTGATTGTCGACCTTACGGGTGGCGGTGGAATGTAAATTTCCTTTGGCTTTTCGGGCGCTGCATCTTCCAACTTAAGGTTGGCAAGAGTAGTAACCTCGACGTTACGTTCTCTTCCTTTTGGCATTACCTTTTTAATAATCGTCGGCGAGCAAATACCTATGGTAAAGAGGACAAATGCTATTATGATAGCCCGGCGGTGCCTTTTGTTAGAGAGATGCCTGAGATCGAATGCTCCGTATTCCTGGTTTCTGCCTTCAAATACGAGTGCAATCCAATCATCGGAAAAAATGTTTGTTCCTGTTTTCATAGCATCATTTTTTACGGTTTTGAATTAATTCTTTGTCAAAAGCCGTAATGTCAACAATGGCATATCTGCCGATATTGCAAATATTCATCTCATCAAGAATATCTACCATATTTTTATAAGTGCCATTGTCAGTTGACTTAATTACAACAATAGGAGCTTGATCATCAGCCTTTATTAAAGAAAGCTGCTTTGAGAAATCTTCATCAGTAAGATTCTTTGCCGATTTTTCCTTTCTCAATTGAGCGACTTTTGCCATAACAGAGGCATTCCTGTCGAGTAAGACCTGTCTGATTCCAGTAGGTCCGAAGTTTGAAACTATCACTTCAGGGTCGATATCATTTTCGCGGGTTCCGAAATAATAGTAGATACTGTCATCCTTGGCGAGAATAATTGTTATAGCCTTGGATGCCTTAATCTTGCTTTGCTCCTCTTCGGGAACTTTATCTTTCGAAGGCATACTGATCTCCATTGTTTGAGGTTTGATCAGTGTAGTAGCCAGCATAAAAAAAGTGATCAGCAGGAAGCCAAGGTCGACCATAGGGGTAAGGTCGATTCGAGTCGACATCTTTTTCCCTTTGGGCTTCTTGGAATGCTTCTTACCGCCACCCTTATCTGTATTTATTTCTGCCATTTTTCAGTTTATTTAGCGGATTGGATTTTCCTCAAGGCTGGTGATCAGGTTGAACCGGTTTTGTTTCAGGTCCTGTAAGGTCCCGAAAACTTTTTTAATAACCGGAAACGGAGTGCTCTGGTCAGCTTTGATGGAAATTAGGATCTTCGGGTTAACGGCTAACGACATCCCGATCCAGTATTTAAGCTGGTTGTCGGTAGAATCGCAGGGTATGCCCAGCAGGTTTTCTTTGTTGGACCTATCCTCCGCTTTGATTGCGAGATAGGATTTCATGGCCGACATGGGTACGCCAAAGCTTGGGACAATACTGAATTCTCTTAATTCTTTGTCAGTAAAAGTGACGTTGTACTGCTCGCCCATCTTTTTAAGCAAGTTCATGCGATGCTCTTGTCCGTCAATCTCGTAGAAAATCTTTCCTTGCGGATCGATCAGGATTTTGACAATATTAGTTTCCAAGATTTTTATCTCGGAAATCGAAGAGGGTATCGCTACCTTGACAGCTTCGACTTGGACCATGTTCGATGTAAGGATGAAGAATGTCAATAACAAGAATGCCACATCGCACATCGCAGTCATATCCTGCCAGGTACTTTTCCTCGGAATTTTAATTTTTGGCATAAACCAGGACTATTTATGGGTCGCACCAAATGACTGAACAATGCTATAGCCGGCTTCGTCGATGCTATAGGTGATTTTATCAATACTGGATGTAAAAAAGTTATACATGATAACAGCCAGAGCTGCAGTACCGATACCAAAAGCTGTGTTGATCAGAGCTTCAGAAATACCAGTTGCAAGCTTGGTGGAGTCAGGAGCACCAGCACTTGACATAGCGGCAAATGACCGGATCATACCAAGAACTGTTCCTAACAGACCCATAAGGGTTGAAACTGAAGAAATAGTTGCCAGGATAACGAGGTTTTGCTCCAATGAAGGCAATTCAAGTGAAGTTGATTCTTCAACATCTTTCTGAATAGCCAGAGTTTTTTGTTCTTTACTCAAAGTATCATCTTTCTCAACTTCCTGATATTTCAGCAAGCCAGATTTGATAACATTGGCTAATGAGCCTTTATGGTTGTCGCATAAAACAATTGCTTCAGCAACTTTATGGGTATTCAGCTTTTCTTTAACATCAGCAATCAGCTGACCTGCCTGATTTTTGCCTTTTGCCCTGCGGATGGCAACAAAACGCTCAATACAAAAAGTGATAACGGTGAGCAAAAGAGTCATCAGGATAGGTACGATAAAACCTCCTTTGTAAATCGTTCCCATAAAATTACCGACAATCGGCATATTGTCGTGATTGCCACCAATAAAGTTATCTCCTGATCCAAAAACAAATGCGAAGATCAATTCAGCGATTACAAATGCAGCCGGGATGACCAGCGACGCAACCTGGATCTTACTTTTTTTTCTAGCCTTTTTCATTGAGTAGTTAATTAATTAATTGTTAATTGATTATGCATTGTTATTAAAATGTTCTCATCGTAAGAGTTTAACCGACTGGGCATTTCCTACACAGCTCTTCTGCTTTTTTCATCATTATTTGCCAAGCATGCAAATATAATATCAACAAAACTGAAATACCTAATTTTTAAAAAAAAAAGAGGCTCACTTATAAAACAATACGGGCATATTGGGTGTTGCTCCCCCTAAAGCAATTCTAACTTTTTTTCGCTATTCGCCGGTAAAAAATCACTCCTTCACCGAAACTGCGTTGAATACCCCTTTTTTACGGTGATATCTTTGGGTCGTGATTAGAAAAATAATATTGGTAATCAACTAATAATTAGCAAAATGGAACGAATGGACAGAGATTTCACAAGGGGTCACCGGCACGATCGTCCGGTTTTCGACCAGCGCAGGCACCTCAATAGCCGCCGAGGATGGGGTGTTTTGCTTATTCTTGTTGGCCTGATAGCTTTAGGCAACGTATTTGATATTATCCCTTACGATGTTAGGAGGATTGTAATATCCTGGCAAATGTTTCTGATCGCTATAGGAGTTATTTCACTGATCAACAATCGAAATGCTTTTCCGGGAATCTTCCTGATTGCCATCGGGGGTATTTCACTCGTCAATCATTTTTATGATTTCCCGGAGTATTGGCGCCATGCTTTCTGGCCAGCTATGCTTCTGTTGTTTGGTATCTACCTGATTGCTGCTCCACCCCGTTATCTCCGTCATTGGAGGAACCCTCAGCAGAATGGAGACAACCGGGATTTTATAGATGAGGTGGCTGTATTCAGCGGCGGCGACAGGATCATCACCTCACAGAGTTTTAAAGGTGGCCGTATTTTAAGCGTTTTTGGCGGGTCAAAGATTAATCTGATGAATGCCAAGCTGGCTGAAGGTCAGCAAATACTCGATACACTCAGTATCTTCGGAGGATCTACCGTTATTGTTCCGGCAGGCTGGACCGTTAAAGTTGAAGTCATGGCCATTTTTGGTGGATTCAGCGATAAACGCGAAAGGATGCCAAACCTTGTTTATGATCAGAATACAATGCTTATCATAAAGGGTGTGGCTATCTTTGGTGGCGGCGAAGTAAAATCATACGGTATCTAAAATGAAAAATCCGTTCCTGATCAACCGGACGTATACTTTAACCTATATTACTGCATGGATGCTGATTGCCGGTATCCATGCAGTTGTTTTATGGCTGGCTGGTGGATTGGAACTCAGGATGGCTGTTTCAGATAGCGCGACATTCAATATCCTGTTTGCCGGAATAGCACTTGGCCTCTGGTATTCAATCCGTTATTATGATCTGAATAAGGCCGGGATGCTCGACCGACTTTTAAACCATCTGCTGATTTCCATGTTCGTGCTGGGAGTATGGCTCGGCCTGGGTTTCATCATCCTAAATAACCTCTGGACCGACCAGACCCTGTATCAGAAGTTCCTTGTCAGTTCATTGCCATGGCGAGGCATAGCGGGTTTTTTCTACTACTCGCTGATTATCATGATCTACTACCTTTATATCAACAGCGAGGACCGCAAAACCAGGATAAGTAAGGAATCTACCTTGCGTCTCCAGGTTAAGGAAGCGGAAATCGACCGGCTCAAGGCACAAATCAATCCTCATTTCCTCTTTAATAGCCTGAATTCAGTATCCTCTCTGATAACATCGCAGCCTGAGCAGGCTCGGGAAATGCTGGTGAGGCTTTCGGGTTTCCTGAGATATGCACTGGAAAATCGACACAACAACCTGACTTCCCTTTCCGCGGAAATCGAAAATATTAGGTACTATCTGGAAATTGAAAAAGTAAGGTTTGGCAAAAGACTTCAGTTTGATTTTATTGTACCCGAAGAGTGTCTGACGATGACAATTCCCCACATGATACTTCAGCCGCTGGTCGAGAATTCAATAAAACATGGAGTTTACGAAAGTACTGAACCAGTGAAAATTGAACTTAGAGCTTCCTGTAATCAAAGTGAAAATCTGCTGATAGAGCTTACGAACGATTTTGATCCGGAAGCGCCTCCGCGAAAGGGCAAGGGAATCGGTTTGATCAATACGCAGAACCGCCTATTTTTGGCATATAATTGCGAAAATTGCCTGGAAGTGCAGCGAACGGAAAATCGCTTTACCATTAAACTGACTATTCCGCAAAACCCAAATCATGAAACCCCAGCTCAAAGCACTGATCATTGACGATGAGGAACCGGCCAGAATCCTGATCCGGTCTTATCTTGAATCCTTTCCTGACATCAGCATTATAGGCGAATGTGCCAATGGTTTTGAAGGCATGAAAGCTATACAGTCAGATAAACCCGACCTGATTTTTCTGGATATTCAAATGCCTAAAATTTCGGGATTTGAAATGCTGGAGTTGCTTGATGAATATCCTCAGGTGATTTTTTCAACAGCTTTCGATGAGTTTGCAATTAAAGCTTTCGAGTTCAATGCAGTGGATTATTTATTGAAACCTTACTCCCGCGATCGTTTTGCACAATCAGTCAATAAAGCAATCGAAAGGATCAATCAGAAAACCGGACCGGCTCCGGGACTGTCGAAACTTGCCAGCGGAATGCTTACCCCGGGGATGTACCTCGACCGTATCGTGGTGAGAAGCGGTCAGAAAATTAAGGTCATTGCCATTGACCAAATCGAATATATCGAAGCTGAGGATGATTATGTCATGGTTTATGTGAGCGATGGCAGATACCTGAAACAAATGACCATGGGGTATCTGGAAGAACATCTGGATCCGGCGGAATTCATCAGGGTACACCGATCACATATTGTCAGGTTAAGTCAGATCGTGCAGCTCGAGCCTTACGATAAAGAAACCAAGGTATTAGTGATGAAGTCGGGTAAGAAGATTCATACCAGTAAAGCGGGGCTGAAGAAGCTCAGAGAGGTGCTGGGATTTTAAGGCAGTCGGCAGTCAGCAGTAGGCAGTAACTTCGGTGCACACTTGAAACTCCAACTTCAGAATTCGGGATTGGTCTTTGAATCTAATATATCATCTTATACCCAATTCCCCTGACATTGAGAATCTCCACATTGCTGTCGTACTGAAGATGTTTGCGAAGCTTGGTGATAAAAACGTCCATGCTCCTGGCATTGAAAAAGTTGTCGTCGCCCCATACTTTCTTTAGAACAAAGCTCCGTTCCACCACCTGACTGCGATTGACGCAGAGCAATCTTAAAATCTCGGCTTCGCGGTGAGTGAGTTTTGTGATCTGATTCCGGAATTCCAGTGTTTGTTTCCGGTGATCAAAACGGTATTCACCTAACTGGTGAATAATTACCTCATCATCCGATTTCAAGGATTGTCCTGGATCTGTCAGCCTGGCTTTGATCCTGACAATGAGCTCTTCCATGCTGAAAGGCTTCTTAATATAGTCGTTGGCTCCGACCTCAAACCCTTTAACCACATCTGTTGTTTGCGAACGTGCGGTGAGGAAAATAATCGGTGTTACGGAATCGGTTTTTCGAATTTCCTGTGCCATAGTGAAGCCGTCCTTTACCGGCATCATAATGTCTAACAGGCAGATATCAGGCTTAAATTCAGAGAAGACCTGCATACCGGTCTTTCCATCCTGGCAATAGCGAACCTCGAAGCCCCTGGATTCGAGGCTCTCCTGAACAATCAACCCGAGCGATTGCTCATCTTCAACAAACAGTACTTTAGTCTTTTTCATTGGATTTCTGGTAATGCAACAGTAAATTCTGAACCGGCACCTAGCTGGCTTTTAACCCCAACAGTTCCGCCATGAGCTTCGGCAATCTGCCTGACATAAGCCAGGCCAAGACCGAAACCCTTGACAGCATGGAGGTCGCCGGTTGGTACCCGGTAAAATTTATCGAAAATATGTTTTTGTTGTTCTTTAGATATACCGATCCCGTGATCGCGAACCACGATCACAACAAATTCATTCTCGCGGAAACAGCCGACCTCCAGTTGTGCCGAAGCTCCTGAGTATTTTACAGCATTGTCATACAGATTGTTAATGATATTCTGTATGTGAAACTTGTCGGCATGGATATACCCGGGACCCTTCAGATTAAACTGAAATTCCACACGTCCGGGATACTGCAGGATGAATTTCTGCGCTGTTTCTTCCAAAACCTGGCTGATATTAAATGTTTCCTTAAATAGAACGAGTCGTTGCTTCTCAAACGTACTTATGCGTAAAACATTTTCTACCATACCCGACAAACGATTAAGCTCGCGACGTGAAAGATCGATGTATTTCAGGCTTTTGGTCCGGTCGTCCAATGCGTCGAATTGCACCAGGGCTTCCATTGCAGCTGATACTGTGGCAATTGGAGTCTTGAGCTCATGAGTCATATTGTTGACAAAATCATTTTTTATTTCTGATAGTTTTTTCTGCCGGACGAGCATTGCCAGCATATAAAAGAAACTTCCTGCGATGAGCAAGACAAAAAATACTGAGGCGAAAAGTGTTATCCACATTCTCTTGAGGAGGAATGATCGGGTTTCCGGGAAAAAAGCCAGCACTTTTTCATTATGTCGGTTGATGCCTGGAAGCTTTTGGATAGCCTGTGCCGATTCAAATTGCTTCGGTGTGCCTCCGGTAAGGTCAAACACAGTGTCATTCTTGCTGAACCCCAGCAAAAATGGTGTGGTAATGTTGCGTTCCTTCAGAACTTTCTCGTACTTTTTGCTGATGGCCGGCAATTCAGGATGAATGGTGGCAAGGCTTTGGAAAACTTTGCCGACAATCCGGTTAAGGTCAGCCTGCTTGATAAACATGGAATCTTTAAGGATTCCCGCATTGGATTCGGTCGATAGGCTGTCTGCCTGCTGGGTAATACGGTAGGTTTCAATTACAATGGGTTCTTTAGAACTATCCTGCATATCGAGAATGTGCCCGATAATGGTTTCCTCGGTTTCGAGGTTAAGTACCTCTTCCAGAGCCGTGTTTACCTCATTTCTGAAGGTTTTGTTATGCAGGTCATAGGAATTGCTGATCCAGTATATCTGGAAAATAATAATACCTACCAACGCAATCAGCATGGTAATAATAATATATCGCAGGTTCCTGTTCACGAAGCCAAATTACACACAAGTGAGCTAATCAGCGCTTTTGATTAACAATCATTAACAAAAGGTCTATTATTCTATATTTGTATGTTATTTTTCTGATTATGATTATTTCACATTCATTTATACTAATGCTAATACGCGATGAAGGATTATTCAATTAAGCTGAGGTTATTAGGTTTCAGTGTTATCCTGATGCTGACAGGTGCCAGCCTGATGGGACAGTTTGTTATACCGCAGGGTCAGTCGACTGATGGAAAGTATTCTTTTAAGGATGCTTTGAATGCCTATGACAAGTGGGCTTCTGTGCCCGCAAACCTCCAGACCAAAGGATGGAAGGCTTATGGCCGTTTCATGGAGTTCAACCGCAGCCGGCTTGATCCGGACGGAAATCCGGCTGACCCCGGTATTTTCCTGAACGAAGTAGCAAAAGTGCAGGTTCAAAAGCAGATGGAAGCCCGCATGAAAACCGGTAATGGTTGGTCACCCGTGGGCCCCGATCACCGGCCACCAAGCGTGCAAACAATGGCCTCGAATGGTGTTGGAAGAATCAACTGTATCGCCTTTCACCCGACAGATCCGCTGATTTACTGGGTTGGAGTGGCTCAGGGCGGGGTATGGAAAACGGTTGACGGTGGTAATACATACCTGCCGCTGACCGATGACCTGCCGATTCTCCGGGTGTCAGATATCGCTGTTAATCCAAAAAATCCGGATAATATTTTCATATCCGTTTGCGACTACGCTTATATCAATATCTCACTTCAGATCGACAACCGCAAGCGCAATACCCATTATGGACTGGGCGTTTATCAGACCAATGACGGAGGTATCACCTGGAAGGCTACAGGCTTGAAATTCAGTGAAACCGAAATGGATGGCTCCCTTATCCGAAGGATCCTTTTTCATCCGACACAAGCAGGAACCTTACTGGCTGCCGGAGTTAACGGTATCTTTAGGTCGACTGACAACGGCGATAACTGGATCAAGGTCAATACCAACATGATCTGGGATTTTGAACAGGACTTTAATATCGGATCCGTTGTTTATGCCACAACGGGGCATATCACCGGTTTCGGCGGTCCTGCCAAATTGTTGAAATCAACCGATTTTGGCCAAACCTGGCTGGAAAAGAACACCAACTGGCCCAATGATCTGAGTATTGGACGTACTGATATCGGCCTGACGCCTCAGTCATCCGACTATATTTACATCCTGGCCACCAATACAGCCGGAGGATTTTATGGCTATTACCGGTCAACCGACGGTGGTGAAACCTGGACCGCCCGAAATACGATGGCTATCAACGGGATTAATATCCTTGAAGCCAGTCAAGGATGGTATGACCTTGCTCATCTTGTTGACCCGAAAAATAAGGACAGGGTATACGCCGGTGGCCTGGACATGATGGCTTCTTCCGATGGTGGTCTCACCTGGACAGCAGTTTCAAACTGGGTTTTTTCGGCCGATAACTTTACCCTTCACGCCGATCAGCATCAGTACAAATATAACCCCGCCGATAAAAAGTACTATGCTACTCATGATGGTGGAGTCACCCGCACGGATACTATCATTCCCGGAACCAAGACCGGTGGCAAATGGGCCACTACCTGGCAGGAACGTTCTAATGGCATGATTATTACTTCGTTTTACCGCATCGGTTTATGCGAGATGTTCCCCGGCTATATCGTCGGCGGTGCACAGGATAATTCGAGTTTCTACGACAAGAACGGAAACTGGGTCAGCATTAATGGCGAAGACGGGATGGATTGCATGATTAATCCGGATAATCCGGATATCGTTTACAGTTCGTCACAATATGGAAGCATCTCCCGCTCAGATAATGGAGGAAATGCATTTAAAGGCATCCAGCCTAATATAGGTAGTGAAAAAGGTGAATGGACCACCCCGATAATCCAGGATATGAATAATCCCAATATCATTTTTACCGGTTATGGGAATGTTTATAAATCCACCAATAAAGGGGATACCTATAACAAGATCTCAAATTTCCCTATTCTCAGTGGGTATAATGCACCTCCTGAGATTACTGCCCTGGCGATGTATCCCGGAAATAATAAAACGCTTTATGCATCAACCAAGATCAGGTTTGATTACCCGGTAAAAACAAGACTATGGGCCACACAGGACGGTGGAACCCGATGGGTGAATATCATCGACGGAATTCCTGATTCGCTTTATATTACGTCCCTGGCAGTGAGTGGAAGTGACTCTCTGGAATTATGGGTTACCTACGGTGGATTTCTCCCCGGGCAACATGTTTACCGCACAAAAGATGGCGGGGTCACCTGGCAGAATATGTCGATGGACCTCCCGAATATTCCGGTCAATACAGTGGTTTACCAGACGGGTTACGGCAACGGTGTTGTGTATATCGGCACAGATGCGGGAGTTTATTATTATACTGAGGAATCCGGTAAATGGACCATTTACAGTAATTTGCTGCCCAACGTGGTTGTTGATGAACTGGAGATTCATTACCCTTCCCGGAAAATTTATGCGGCTACCTTCGGAAGGGGAATTTGGATGGCTAACCTCGTTCAGGGAACATCAGGAACCGAGCCAACCGGATTTCTGAGCAGTAAAATGTTGGTGTATCCAAATCCAACGAATGGAGTGGTTAATCTGCAAGTTAATGGAATCCAGACTGGTGAGGCAAGGGTGGAGATGATCTCTGTGACTGGTGAGCGAGTGTTTGAAGAAGTAATACCGGTATCAAACGGGACCATTCAGAAACAATTGCACCCGAACCTGGCTCCCGGAATGTACTTTATCCGAGTTTGGGCCGGTAAGCAGAATTTGACTGAACGGTTTATTAAGCAGTAGGCATTAAGAAATTTACCTAAATATAAAATCGCAAATGAAAAAGTTGTTTCTATCCTTTATCCTGATCCCATTTCTTTTCGGTTGCACCCCAACCGTTAAAAAGGGTGCTGAACTATCCGGCACGGTAAAAAACCTGACGTCCGGGATCTTTGTACTTGGCGGCCCGGGCGGTGCCAAGGATTCTATTCATCTTGATGCCACCGGAAAGTTTACTTTTCCCATCAAGGACCTGACCAAGGTGTCGAATTATTATCTGTTATCCGGAGGAAAAGATTATGCCCCATTCAAAGTTGGTCCCGGTATGAAACTGAATATCAGTTTCGATGCTGCCGCGTTTAAAACCTCATTAAAGTTTGAAGGACCTGGTTCTGATATCAATAATTATCTGATTGCTAAGGCCAATAAGGCCGGTCAGATGAATTATGATGATTACAAACTTGAGCCCGCTCAGTTCAAAACCAAACAGGATTCAATCCTCAATGCCGAAAAATCGGTTTTGGCAGCTGCAAAAAAAGACGATGCGAATTCGCCTTTATGGAAAGCTGAGGAAGCTGAAGTCCTTTACAGCTGGGCTAATAACCTGATGATGTTTGAAAGTTATCACGTCTATTTTACTAAAAATGAGGGATACAAGGTGCCCGAGGAATTTTATGCATTCCAAAAGGATCTGGATCTGACTCAATCGGCCTTCCTGGGGTCAAATGCATTTAAGCAATATCTTTCCATGATGGTTCAGAAAAGCGTTTCAAAGAAGGTTGACGCACTGAAGAAAGCCGATTCCACAAAAGCCATCAATACTGGAAAGTTAAGGGCAGAAACAGCTCAGGAAATTTTGAAAAACGATGCTGTTCTGGATAATTATCTTTTTGATGCAATCTCCTCAGATGTTCAGTGGAAGGACATCGATAAGGACATGCAGGAAAATATCGATTTCTTCCTGGGCCGTTGCAAAGACACCTCCCTGACCAATAAGCTGAATTCAACCATAGCCGACTGGAAAAGGCTTGCAGCAGGCCAACCGGCCTTCGAATTTGCTGGTAAGGATATGCAGGGCAATACTGTAAAACTGTCTGATTTCAAAGGAAAACTGGTATATGTAGACGTTTGGGCAACCTGGTGCGGCCCGTGTAATTATGAAATACCTTTCCTGGATACACTCGAGTCGGATTATCATGGGAAAAATATCGTTTTTATCAGTTTTTCAATCGATGAAGATCATGCTGCCTGGATGAAATTCGTACCTGAAAAGAAATTACAGGGTGTTCAGATCATTGGGGAAAAAGCATGGCAATCTGACCTGTGTTTAAAGTATAAAATCATGGGCGTTCCTACCTTCATGCTTTTTGATCAGCAGGGTAAAATTGTTACTGTTAAAATGACGCGTCCTTCGGATAAGGCTACCCGGAAGAAGTTTGACAGCTTGCTGTAGAGATTGTGGCAGTGAGCCATTGGATTCTCCTATTAATAGGGGGCTGGGACAAAATGTTATTTAGAATCGATATAAATTTGCGACAGAAACAACATTAATGCGTTGATTGTTAGGTAATTAAATACATTATTCTTACCTTCAAGCAACAAATCAAATGTAATGATAAGCAAACGAAAGACA